>NZ_BAYD01000116.1 GCF_000685075.1 Paraburkholderia oxyphila NBRC 105797 | reverse complement strand
TCTAGGCAGCCCATGAGACCCGCGAACGCAGTGACTCCGAGTACCGAAAAAGTCATAACAACGTCGAAGATTGCCGAACGCCCAAGCTCTTCGATTCGAAGCGAATCTAAAAGCAGATAAGCCACTAAGGTTGCCATGGAGATAAACAGGAGAGCCACTAGAATCCGTCGCTCATCGTGCGTGCACCTTTGCACCAATCGATTCATCGCATATCCTCCCCTACGACATTCGAATCGTTCCGAAAAACTCCCGACCGCAATCGAACGAATCGTACGAGGAACGCACTAAACACCGACAGCGTCTGCGCAAGAAGTGTGAGGGTATTGCCGCGCGAGAGCGTGGACTTCTGCACGCCTTGAGTGGCGCATTGAAATCTGTGACCGGCGGGACGGCCGCGTAAATCGCTATCCAAGAGGTACATCGTTTTTCTCCGATTGGCTCATGCCTGGCGGGCACTCACCACGCCTCTTCTTGCTAATCGTAGGCGAACAGAGAGATATATGCAACTCGTAGTTCGATTAAACGAGTCGGTGTTTTCACTACCCGACTTGCAGACTCACGCCTTCCCCCCTTGTTCTCGAGTAGAAGCTGCAAGGTAGCTCCGCGGATGGGATTGGATCGGCCCATTGCGACTATGCAGTGTCCTAGAGCGCATATCGTCTGTGGCAACATGGAATCCACCGTCAATGACAAGCAGCTTGCCGGTGACAGGATCAGTCGCGGACGACGCAAAGAAGAGCAACGCCCCTGCCATTTCGGACGAGACGCCAACACGACCGAGAGGAGTGCACCACTTGCGAGACCTTCGCCCGACAAGCTGTGTCACTGCTGCAGCAAGTAGCATGGAAGCATCCCCTCGAAATCAACTGCCGGACGCGGCCCCTTCGCCCTTAGGGTAGTACGGTTCAATCGCCGACAGCACACGCCACTTCAGAACGACATTTTCCATCGCCACGAGGAAGCGCTGGAATGTGCTCACTCGCTTCTGAACCACACTTGTCGCTACTGCAATGCGGATAGTGATCTTCATCACTACCTGTCCGTTCCGTGAAGTTTTCCACACCATGCTCGGTTCCCTCTGTGACGGGGCCGAACCTGATCAACCATTGTTTCCCTAGTTTCGCGTGTGGCATCGACCTAAATATTTTGGAATACTCTTCATGTTTGAGAACGCCAATGATATTCTCCCGATGACCTATTTGGTGCACCCGTCGTCGTGCCGGACGCACTCTAGAGCCGAATTGCAGGACGGCTGAGGTACCGGGAGAGAGAAAGCTTAGACTCTCCCCTCAGAAGACGATTCGAAAAAACAGGTTCGCGTAAAAATCAAGGAAAAGGGATGGTAAACGAGAGTGGCAGGCTACTTGAGTTTGAGCTTGGGGACTCGGAGTTGATGGTTTCCTGCGTCGATGCACGATCCCAGGTCTTGTACTCCAACTCCGTATACCAAAGGGTGACGGGCTACACGCTGCAAGAAATACAGGCCATGCCCGGTTCTAGTCGCATACGAGACGTACCCCCTCAGGTTTTGGCTGATCTGGGTGCTTCTATACAACGTGGTCAACCGTGGAGCGGGTTGGTCAAGTCGGCCTGTAAGAATGGAAGACATGTCTGGTGCCGACTGAACGCCGCACCACTTTTCTCCCGTGGGAAGTACATCGGGTCCCTGATGGTTCTCAGCAAGCCAGCTCCGCAAGAAGTCGCCAAGACTGAGAAGGCTTACCGCATGCTGTTGTCCGACGCGACGGGAAAGATAGGGTGGTTACATGGGCACCTAGTGCACAGGAACCTTGTAGCCAAGGCTCTTGAGAAAATTCGCTCTTTCGGCCTGAAGCGCTACATCTGGGGTGGACTGTCTGCAATTAACATCATCGGAATCACCCCCTCCCTTGTGTTGCAAGGTACGGCCACCCTTTCGTTCTGGGCCACGTCAGCCATTCTTCTGGTTGTAACTACGATCGTCGGAATGGTTCTAATGAACGTCATTGTGACACCAGCGGAAGATGCGCTTAAAGTGGCGGCACGAATGGCCGCCGGTGATCTTAGCGCCACGACTACAAGCTCCAAATATGATGAAATCGGCGAAATCATCCGGATTCTGAACCAGGTAAGCATCAATATGCGAGCCACGGTTATGGACGTACGCGACGGCATAGGTGCAATGCAACAGGCGACAACAGATATTGCATCTGGAACGCTAGACCTGTCAGACCGCACCGAAAATCAAGCAAGCAGTCTGGAACAGACAGCGGCGTCCATGGAAGAAATCAGCGCCACGGTCGGAAACAATGCAGATGCAGCGCACGAGGCAAGTCAACTGGCTGCAATGGCGTTCGACGCCGCAGAGGACGGCGGCAGAGTGGTTGGGAAAGTCATCGAGACAATGGAGGGAATTGCCCGTTCGAGCGGGAAGATCTCCGAGATAATTTCCGTGATCGACGCAATCGCATTCCAAACCAACATCCTGGCACTGAACGCGGCAGTCGAAGCCGCACGTGCGGGAGAGCAAGGACGAGGTTTCGCGGTGGTGGCTGGCGAGGTTCGCAATTTAGCACAGCGAAGTGCACAGGCCGCCAAGGAGATCACGACACTAATTACTGAAAGCGTGGAGAAGGTGGACAACGGATCAAAGCTTGTTGATTCGGCTGGCACGACCATAGCAAATATCGTCTCCAAAGTGCGCGGCGTAACGGACCTTGTCGGTCAGATTGCGAACGCCTCGCGGGAACAGTCGGCAGGGATCAGTCAGATAAGCGAAGCCGTCGAGCAATTAGACCAGATGACGCAGGTGAACTCAGCTCTAGTCCAGGAACACACTGCGGCAGCGAACAGCCTGAAATCGCAAACCGAACGGTTAGTGGAAATACTCAGCGTTTTCACCTTGTCGCCCGATGACGAAAGCCTGCTCCTGACTCGCCCTCCTCAATGAGAAGACTTTCGAACATAGAGGTGCCGTTGCAACCAGAAGGGCTGCGCCGCCATGAGGTCGCATTCAGAACCGACTTCGTCTTTATGGTCAATCTGATCGACTCGCACCGCGTCGACCAGGGCTTCTTTTGAAGTGTTCGGACCAAATTGCTGCCCAAGGAACCTGACAACTACGGCACCACTACCTGGAGATCGACGATTTGTGAGCGGCGTCGATTTCGACGCGGCCCTCACGCGGCTGACGATTCAGATCGACTTCACTGCCGACACTCGTCTTCCGTATCCGGCAGTGGCTGGCGCCCCCCTCCTATTAGCTACTTCCACCAAATAAACATACCACGCCAACTCGTCACCCTCAGCCCACCACGAGCACTCACTGAATCAAGCTCTGACGGGCATAGTGCATCACGAGTTCGCTAACAGATTCTACGCAGAGCGGGGCGGTCTCCCAATGGTGCGGAAAGAGACCGACGGACATCCCGTGCTCCGTTGCTAAGGCGATAAGTTCACCACAATCGACAACCGATCGAACTTGCAAGGCCGGTACCAACTCGTATCCGGCGCCCGCTTGAATCGGCATCAATAGCGCGACCGGAGAAGGAAAATAGTGCGCCGTATAGCCACGTACAGAAAAGCCGAGCAGATGTTAGATGAACGTCTCATACAATCCGTCCTTGCGATTGAACAGCACAGCAGGCGCGACCAGAACGCTGTGCAGGTTGAGTCCGTCAGCGAAATACGCCCCTGAAAATTCAGGCGTAGCTACACATTCCTACTCTATGGATCCGATCGCCTCAGCGGCAAATCCCGTCGGAGGCGTACTAGTAGTCGACACGTAACCAATTACCTCTCCTCGTGTCAAGACTGTCAACGTATAGTCTTGGTCATCGACTATGACATCCAGGGCAGAATTCTCCTTGGCTACGGCACAGGCGGCTGCCCCGAACTCGGTCGCTAACGAATCTGCGCTGACAGCGATTGCAATTTTGGGGCACGCATCCGTGTCCGGTTTGATTTGCTTCGTGGTATCGGCCTCCAGAATCTTCATCATCCTGACGTGCCTGAGGAGTATTTCGCCACGGATAAGCAACGACGCTCCCGCGGACTCCTAAATGGAAATTATTCCCTGCAAGACGTCACCACGCGAAATGTTCAGTGCTCTTTCTATTTTTCCAAACGACGAGATTCGACAACAGCAAAGAAGGTTTCCGAGTACGGCCTATCGAAATTCACCGCGCTCCCCATATTTAGTCAAGCAGCCTTAACAATGCACACATTTTGGTATGAATTTCCTCATTCGCCCCACCCGAAGCGAATTCGGTGACCCTGAGCCTGTCCGGCGTGAGCTCGCGCACGCAGCGGTCGGCGATGATCGGATCGACCACGCCCAAACCACTCTGCAGCAGCCTGCAAGTTTCGAGGATCGTGTACTGCTCGTCTCAACAATGCGCCGAGTCGACATCGTGACACTTGCGAAGGGCTCGTGCAATTGGCGAGACCGGCGCTGTACGACGCTTAATGCTGTGCTCGAGCGCAGTGCGGCGAAAGTCGCATGCTGCGTTCTTCCGGGGCCGCGTTCCCGGAAGGGAGCGCGGCTACCCAATTGGCGGGGTAAAGTCAGCATAACCAAGACCAACCACCAATATGCAGTGGTATTGCCAATAGCGCTGCCCGCGCAGTTACTCGTTTAATCTATTTCATGGACGAAACAGACAAGTATTCGAAGGAAGTGCCGCAACGCGGCCCTCTTCGTGCACCTCAGTCTGCGGAACGCAGTATATCTTGTGCCCGATCAGTGAATCGATCGGACCAGCGTTGCAACCCGACCATCTAGTGAATTCACGATTACTGTTTCTCTGGGCTTGAAGGTGTTCGGGATATCTGCACCCTCCCGCTTCTTGCCGTCCGCACTACGCACATAAGTCTGGGCATCGATCGCATAGATCTCTTCCGCACCAGTCCTTTCATTGCGAAGCGTCAACTGCTCTTCCGACAAACTAACCAGTTCACCAATTGACGGAACTTTGCCCGAGGCCTCAGTGACGCGAATGTCTAGCGACAGGCGAAAGCGATCCTTAGAGATATTGGTGAGTCCACTGTGGGGTAGATTGAGATCAAAAATGACGATGTCGCCAGGCTCGAAATCTGCACTCTTCCATCCCTCCATTGAAACCACATCGGCGGGAATAGGGAACAGAGGTGGCTTGGTCAGATCATGCAGGATTGGCCCGCGGTGTGCGCCTTCAATCCACGCACAGCCACCGACCTCCCAGTCGATGTTGTCGAGGGGAATCCAACAGATCTTCATCTCCATCCCCCGACTGTAGAAGCCGTCCTGATGAGGATAGATAAAGCGATCTGCGACAGGATCACTGATCGGCGGATTGGCACGATATTCGGCGATCGGCAGCCAGAAAGGATCGGCCCCCAACAAGGACTTCATAGATTCGTTGATCTGTGGGTCCTCGGTGATCATTGTGTGGATGTTGCGCTCACTGAATTCGCTGATGCGGGATAGCTCCGCGACACTAATGTCCTTGCCGTCGAAGCCAGAATGATTGTAGCGGTTCACGTTTACGTCTGCGTCGATCAGCCCATTCCGCTGGAGATAGTCGATCCAGACACGCCGCATTTTGGCAATCACATTTTGGTCGAGGACACCTTTGAAATACCAGTACCCATCCCTCTCCCAAGCCCGCCTAAGCCCCTCACGGTCACCAATCAGATGGTTCGCCGTCTTGAGTGTCCCGATCCTGCCTGTCTCGATTGCCTCGGCCCCCTGGACCGACAATTCTGTACTATCCACCATGAAAAGTCTCCTCTTCGAATCCAGCTTCGTTTATTCGATCGCTTCGCAGACTGATCTTGGCATCTGATTGAGTATCAACCCATGGCGGTTTTCGACATAATTAGGGGGTGAATCCAACACTCGGAAAGGTGGCAAAGGATGTCCGGTTTTGCGGCAATTGGTCTTGAAGGTGTTTACATGTCGAGCCTCGGATGCTTCATCGACGCGTTCGAGCTCATCCGTCGCCAGGTGCCAGTGCTGTTCCATACCAGAGAACGAGTGGCCATGCAGACGCAGGTCTATTTTCTGACGCCTGACGGGCGCCCCGTGCGTATGGCCGACGGTCGAACACTATCTGCAGACGGACAACTCGACAAGCAGTCCCAATATGACCTGGTACACCTGCCTGGATTCGTTGTCGGAGACGAACCTTCGCTCGACGCCAAGCTGGCAATTGCCGGCCCATTGTGCTCATGGCTCCAGCACCAGCACACTGGGGGTGCCGTAATCTCGGCAAGCGGCTCCGCTGTGTTTTTGCTTGCAGAAGCAGGCCTCCTGGACAGCGGCATGACCGCCTTGACCAGGCCCTTAATTCCGCTTTTCCGGAAGCGTTATCCGAAGGTTCAGGTTTCGCCACAAGTACCTGTGGTTGAGCATGGGCGGATTCTCACTGGGAGCGGCCTTGCGGCCGACACTATGCTTTTGGCGCAGGTTGTGGAACGTGTGACAGCACCCCAGATCGCTAGATGGCTGGGTGACGTAACCGGGCTGCATCAGGCTTCCGAGGACCAGCTTGCGGAAGACCCTGTCGTGGCTAACGCGCAGCTGTGGCTAGAGGAGCGCTTTGCGCAAAATGTCAGGATAAGTGACCTCGCAAAGGCGTTAGCCATCAGTCAACAGACACTGCTACGCCACTTTCAACGCCATCTAAATACGACACCTCGAGATTATGTCCGCAGGCTACGCGTGGAGTCCGCGCAGCAATTGCTCCTGCGCACCAGCCGGTCGATCGACCAGATTGCGGCGCTGGTCGGCTACGACGATGTACACTCCTTTCGCGAGGTGTTCCGGGAGCTCACCGGTTTCAGCCCGAGCCGTTACCGGGCTGCCCACAAAAAGCCCGGCGATCTCCTGCACGATGAAGATTAACCAGTTCCGACAGTAAGTTTGGCTCCTTTAGTGATCGTTGTCGCTGAGGCTTTTGTAGCTATCGCAGCCTTATTCAATGAGCCAACCACGCAACTCTGTCTTCAAAACCTTGCCGTAGCTGTTCTTGGGCAATGCCTGCGCGAACCGGTAATGCTTCGGGCGCTTGAAGCGCGCAATATGCTGCAGGCACCACGCGTCAAGATCTTCACTCGTTGCCTCACAGTTTGCGTGAAGCACCACGAAAGCCACTGGAACCTCACCCCACTCGTCGTCCCGCTGGCCTACCACCGATACTTCCGAAACCGACGGATGCGCAAGAAGTGCCTCCTCCACCTCGCGAGGATAAATATTCGATCCTCCTGAAATAATGAGATCCTTCGACCGATCCTTCAGCGTGAGAAATCCATCCTCATCCAGGGTACCGGTGTCGCCCGTAAAAAGCCAACCGTTGCGAATGGTGTCGCTCGTTGCAGCGGAATTCTTCCAGTAGCCAGCCATCACGGTGGAGCCACGCACGACCACCTCACCGATCTCTCCTTTCGGGCTCGAACACCCGTCGCTATCGACGACGTCGACTTCTACTAGCGAGTGTGCGACACCCACCGAGGCCGCGCGCAGCGACCAGCGAGGATGCTCCGTATCGGCAAGATGACGACGCCTGAGTACCGTGATCGTCATCGGGCTTTCGCCCTGACCGTAGATTTGAACGAGGCGTGGTCCGAGCGTATCCAGTGCAAGCTGGAGGTCGTTCATGTACATCGGACCTCCCCCGTAAATAATCGTCTTGAAACCAGCGATCCCTCCTTCGAATTCGCGAAGATGATCGACGAGCCGCTTGACCATAGTCGGAGCCGCGAACATCGCAAGGCGTCCTACCCGCTGAGCGAGGTCGGTGAGTTCCTTGGGCTCAAAGCCGCCGGAGCGAGGCACAAGGTGGCGGGCGCCTCGCAGTATGTAAGCGTAATGGTAAAGCCCCGCCCCATGAGACATCGGTGCGGCATAGACCATTGTGTCATCGACCTCGATATCGTCGACATCAAGACAATAACAAGCGGCCATCGCCATCAGATTTTGATGGGTTTGCATGACACCCTTCGGACGCCCGGTTGTCCCCGAAGTGTAGAACAGCGAAGCGAGCGCATCCGGTTCCCGGTGATGCAGATCGATCGGGTGGGTCTCAAGTGCATGCGCATACTCCTCAGAGCCAAATACAACGCATCGCCGCGTACCGACGTGCACGTCGTCGAGTGTCGCAAGCAACTCGGCCGACACGAACAACACGTCCACCTCGGCGTTATCCAGGATGTACTCTAGCTCCCGGGGATGCAGCTTGCAGTTGACTGGCACGGTAACCGCACCGGCCCAGTAGATCGCCTGCATTGCCTCCAGATACTGTGGACAGTTGGCAGAGTAAAGAGCGACGCGCGCACCAGGCTGCACGCCGCATTGCGTCCGCAAAAAGGCCGCAAGCGCCGACGTGCGAGCCGCAAGCTGTCCATAGTCGAGCCACGGCTCGTCGCCATGCAGCACCGCTAGCCGTCGAGGAAAGACCGATGCCGTGCGCTGTAACCAACATGCGATGTTCACCGGCTGCGCTCCAGAATGCTGACATAGCTTGCCACCGCTGCGCCACCCATATTGAAGACGCCCGCGAGTGTGGCGCCAGGAATCTGCATCGCGCCTGCCGTGCCGGTCAGTTGCATCGCGGCGATCGCATGCATCGACACACCAGTAGCACCGATCGGATGTCCTTTTGCCTTGAGTCCGCCGGAGGCGTTGATTGGCAGCCGCCCACCGCGGGTCACCACGCCTTCTTCAATCAAACGATATCCCTGCCCTGAATCCGCGAGGCCCATCGCTTCGTAGCTCAGCAACTCGGCAATCGTGAAGCAATCGTGGACCTCGGCGAACGAAAGATCGTCGACCGCGCATCCGGCCTGCTCCAGCGCCTTGCGCCACGCACGCTTCGGACCCTCGAACGAGGTCACGTGACGGCGCGCCAGTGGAAGATAGTCGTTAATCTGCGCGCGCGAACGGATCGAAACCGCGCGCGGAAAGTCCGCCACGGCATCGTCCGACGCCAGAACCAAGGCCGCTGCGCCGTCGGAAACCAGCGAGCAGTCCGTCTTGCGCAGCGGCGAGGCAATCATGGGATTTTTTTCCGAGACAGTATTGCAGAATTCGAAGCCCAGATCGCGGCGCATATGCGCCCAGGGATTGTTCATGCCGTTGGCGTGATTCTTTGCGGCGATGCGTGCAAGCGTCGCCGAGTGGTCACCGTGCTGCGCGAAATATTCTTGCGCGATCGTGGCGAAGATTCCCGGAAAGCCGCCGGGTGGGTTCCCAGACTCGCCCGAATAGGCACAGTCTCCAAGAATGCGGGTGACCTCCGCTCCGGACACGCCAGTCATCTTCTCGGCGCCTATAACAAGCGCGACGTGCGCACGTCCCGCTTCGATTGCATCGCACGCCGCGTAGAGTGCCGCAGCCCCTGAGGCACATGCGTTCTCGACACGCACAGCGGGCTTCCATCTCAAGCCGTCGCAAGAATTCAGGCATAGCGACGAAGCGAAAATGTCGGGCGAGAGACCGCCATTCAGATTGCCCAGCCAGACGCCGTCAACATCCGCGCCCTGAACGCGTGCATCGCTCATCGCCTCGCGGGCCGCTCGCACGATAAGGTCCTCGAGGCTTGCGCCGTCGAGTCGGCCAAAGGGCAAGTGCGCCCATCCTACGATCGCGACTCCCATTCAATTCTCCGGTTGATGTGTAGTGCGCAAAGTTACCCGCATCGCGAACGACCGGGCAGTCGTCAAATTACCTTAGGGTCAACACCAGAAGTTGACTCGCAAATTCACTTCCTTAAGCGTCCGAGTCCAAGAGCGCGCCAAGTGAAGCGCGCACTCGCTAGCATGCGCGCTCACCGCTCTCGCCCCACCAGTATGCCAATCAACTCGGCGGCCGTCACTGCACCGAACTTGCGCATCAAACGCGCGCGATCAGCCTCGACGGTTCGATGGCTGATTCGCAGCTCTCGTGCAATCTGCTTGCTGCTCCTTCGAATGACCAGGAGTTGCGCCACCTCGCGCTCACGCTGGGTCAGGTCGCTCGTCACACGACGCACCGAGGAAATGTCTTCGAATGTCCAGAGCGCGGCGGCGAACGGTTCTGCACGATTCCAGGCACGCCCCGACACATGGCACCAGAACGGGCTGCCATCGCGCTTTCGCATGATGCGCTCGTCCGAATAAAACCCTGTCTCCCTAATGACGCGCCACGCGCGCTCGCTGACGTGCCGGAATTCGTCATGCGATGGGTAGAGGCTCTCCAGCGACCGGCCAACAAGTTCGTCGCGCGTGCACCCAAAGATCTCGCTAAACGCGTGATTGCAATTTACAACCACGCGCTGTCGCGATACGAGGAGGCCGACGGGCGCCATATAAAACGCGTGCGCAAAACTGTCGATGGGATCGTCAGACGCAGCGGATTGCCGATCGATTGAAACGCCTATATGTCGAACGAAGGCTCCACTGGAAGGCATGTCAACGCCCGGCCTTGCCGCGCTGCCCCACTCTGCGGCCTGGCGCGTCGCGCACAAACTGGCAGCCCACCCGAGATCCTCTACGGATTTCGTGAGCCTATCGGCGCTTTTCCATACCCGGCCAACGGTCGACGCCGAGACATTCGATTCACGAGCAACGCGTCGAGTACTAGGCGAATTCGTCGCGCCATCTGGTTTCCGGAAGGCAATCGCCGCAACCAATTGATCGTCGATCAATTTCGGGGCACCGCTGCGACGCAGATCGGTCAAGCCCTCCACGCCGTAGGCGATGAATCGCCGGCGCCATTTGGAGACCGTATGGGCCGAGGTCCGTACGCGAGCTGCCACCACGACGTTGTCGAGCCCTTCTGCACATGCCAACACGATCTGGGCGCGTAGTGCCATTGAGGGGCCATCACTGCTCCCGTTCACAAGCTCACCGAGCTTAATTCTGTCCTCACGATTCAGTTTCAACTGCAGTTTCGGCCTTCCTTTCATCCCCTCTTCGCTCCGCATGTACGAACATACCGTTACCGTCCAGTGGATGCGCTTATCCAATGACTATCGGACGCATGAGGGTCTGATGTGATGGACGACGGGTTCCAGATTTTCCCTAGGTACGAATGTACGCACGAAATATCATAATTGCAACTAGTTGTTTAATTTATCAATGTAATTCTGTTACCCACCGTAGGCCGTTGCAATGGCGGGCGCCTGAAAACGCTTGTGGATCCACGGACATCCTGTCCAACCGATTCGGTGCTGCATGCGAAGGTCGCGAGGTCTCCCCCCTAATCGACGGCTGGCCAGGGGAACTGTGACCATTGACTCCACGCGCACTGAAGACGGTCTGTCAAATGGAGGCTCGGGGACCTAGCGAGGACTAAGGAAAATCTCAGCCCGCGCACGTGAGGCTTGACAACCATGGATGGTCACAACTAACGTCGTGCCACTCGTCATTCGTATTCGAGGCTGGTCGACGAGCGGCAACGAGGGCGCATTTGAGACGAGCAGTTGAAAACGGCTACGCGCGAGGCCACGAAACTCGTGCACGGATTATTTCCGCGGCATTGACACTATTCGGTGCGCAAGGATTCGATGGCGCCTCGACGCGAGATATCGCGGAATCCGCGGGCGTCAATGCTCCCGCACTGCTGTATTATTTCGGCAACAAGGAAGGAGTGTATCTCGCGTGTGTCGAGCATATCGCCACAACCATATCGAACCATCTGGCTACTCCGCTTGACGCCGCGCAAGTGATGCTTGCCGCCGACGCTTCGGATGAGGAATTGATCGAGGCATTCCGGTCTATACAAGACTGTCTTAAAAGGTATCTTTTTACGTCTACGGAACCCGATAGCTGGCGTCTATTCATGGCAAGAGAACAAGCTGGTCTAGGCCCACTGTTCAAAGACGGTCAGGTCAGTGATCGTCTCCAGACCCGCATTCTTCCAATGTGCAGCGCAATCGTAAGACGACTAATGGGCTGCAAAACAGCATACGAGGAATCAATGGTCCGGGCGATCGCTATCACAGGCCAACTCGTTTCGATTCACCTTACCCGTCAATCCGTGGCATCAGCGCTCGGCTGGAAATCGATTGATGCAGATAGGGTCGAACAGATTTTCTATGTAATTGATGAACAAACCGTAACTTTGCTAAAGAATTTGGCCGATAAGAAGCGCGTAAGTAAGTCATAGCATGGTGCAACACCGCGACGCCCAATTCCAGCAAGATCCCGCTCTGCATTCAAGCAACCACAAGCCGACGAATTGAAGCTTTGGCAACCGAAACTGCACCGGAGGCGCGAGCGCGTTACAATCCTGCGGACGGTCTCCGTCGGGAGCGCTCCCGCAGATGTAGAAGATTAATGAGGCTTGCCTCGGCTAGAACGCCGGCTTCTCCGCGTGGTTCATATCGCTCGTCACCTTTTTCCGTACCGATTCGATACTAGCCCGTTGAATTATTCGTTTTCCGACCTTTGTATGGTCGCGGCTAGCGCACCCCCTAATTGCTCGCACTCTAACACGCGCCCATTACCAAGCGATTCGGTTCAGGCGGGAACACGCACCACGTACCGTCGCCGTGCCGGAAGAAGAACATCCCAACCGGGCCTGTCGGCCGATCTACCTCTACACGCACATAGCACCACTGACTCGACCGAACACGGCTGAAGCGTGTTACGCGAACCGGCACAGATGGAATTGGTGCAAGCCACTTCTCCACCTGCGAACGTAAGGAACGTTCTCGTGCATTCATTCCTTTCTCCTTCGGTGCGTTTTCGGTTTTTAGGTGCGCGATTTTGCAAGCACTGCGAGCAACCTAAAACTTACATCACGCATATTTGGTGCCATATTTCTGACTCAGCACACCAGGGAAATTCCAATCAAAGAACGCATCGCTGGCATTCCGCTCGAGATAGCTTGCAAATGTAGGAAAGAGGAAATAACTCGACCTGAATCGAGATGCTTTTTTCTCGTATTCGCTCCTACTACTCGCGCTTTCTATTGACTCGACATATTCTCCGATTGGCCCGAGCGCAACAGCTTCTTCGCAATCACGTAATTCGCCATAAGGAACAGGCCTTCACGCTTTTACAGTGACAGCGCCTTGCAACCCACCGTATACCCGATATAGTTCGTGTTATTGAGGCATCGACATTCGAGTTTTACGAAATCGTATTTCGGCTCGAATGAGGCTGCAAATACATCACGTCGCGGTGATTTGATACTAAGTGCTGGCCGCCGTCAACGACCAGCGTTGTCCCTGTGACACCCCTCGCGCCCGCGAGATAGATGGCGGCCTCCACAATATCTTCTAATCGGGATCCCCGCCCAAGCGGTGTCCGCCGATGTGCGTATTCGAATTGTTCGTCGGTTTGCTCGCCAGACACGAGTGTCAATCCAGGCGCCAATCCTACTACACGTACTTTCGGAGCCAGCGCCTGCGCCAAAGCTACCGTTGCGTTTCCCAAAGCAGCCTTGGTGGCGGTGTACGACAGGTAATCCGGGTTCATGTTGAACAGCTTCTGATCGAGAACATTGATCACGACGCCGCGCTTTGTTTCATCGTCGACTGCGCCAGTCGGAATGGACTCGTATAGCGCGCGGGCAAGCAAAACCGGCGCGGCCAAATTGATCGCCATGAGTTTATTGAGAAGTGGGAACCCAAAAGTTTGAGCTGTGTCTTCTTCAAATCTAGACGCACAGTTCACAACGCAGTCCAGTCGGCCAAGAGATTTGACGCATTTTGGAATCAGTTCAGCAACCTCTTCTTCCTTTTCCAGGTCAGCTCGTAAGACAATAGATCTACTGCCGAGAGCAACTATCTGCTGTGCGACTGTGCGAGCGGCATCTTCAGATTCATTGCAGTGCACAGCCACATCCCAACCTCGCGAGGCAAACCCAAGAGCAAGCGCGCGCCCAATGCGCAGCGCTGCACCGGTCACTAGCACTCTCCGTCGTTCCGTCTCACGAGTTGGATGAAGTGATGAATTACTCATTGAAACCACCGATCTCCGAATATACGACTCCCTCAACAAACAAGCTCCGCCAGCACTTACTTCGTGTCGCGCAATTGCCCCTCGTTTCCATACGAATGCCCAGACGCGACACCATAGCACCCGCGCTCCTGCGCCCGCTCAGCATCTCCATGGTCAACCGCTGAGAATATATGTAAACGAATAACGTATCACAGCCGGCGGTGATCACAGTTAAGCGCAACAAAGTCGAGTGTGCGATACGTCCTTCGAACGTAATATGACCGGATGCTAACCAGCCGGAGCCGTTTATCCTTTCTCGGATACGCGCTAGCACATTGCCGGCCGGTATGTTCCGTTTGCGTGCCGGCGCACTCGCCTGATATGGCGACTATTGATGAACCAGATCGTATGCTGCAAGCGCTGCGATCTGGGTAACACCACCGTCCACGGGCAAGCATGTACCGGTAATGAATCGCGACTCATCGCTTGCAAAGAACAGTGCAGCAGCTGCAACGTCCCACGCATCACCTTCCAGGGAAAGCGGTGCGATCTTGCGACGGCGTTGACGGGCCTGTTCGTTAAGCATGCTTTCGACCATTGGTGTGAAAATGTGCCCTGGCGCGATGGCGTTGGCCCGCACACGGTCGTGGCCATACATCACTGCGAGTTCCCGCGTGAATCCAACCATGCCGGCCTTCGACGAACCATACGCCGCGGACCCGTGACTACGTATGCCGGCAACAGAACCAATGTTGACGATTGCACCACCGCCTCTCGCTACAATCTTCGGGACCGCACTACGACTCATCAAAAATGCGCTTTTCAGATTCACGTCGATCACGCGGTCCCACGCTGCCTCATCAACGTCCTGCAGGCGCCCCGGTGCGCCCGAGATCCCAACATTGTTCACGAGTATGTCCAAGCCACCATATCGCTCAACCGTCTCGTCCACAATGCGCGCACAGACTGCACCGTCAGTAATATCACCCGTCGAAACGAAGGCTTGGCCACCTGAATTCGTGATCAATTCCAGCGTTTCCGCGGCCCTCTCGTACTGTTGATCAACGAGGCAAACTGATGCGCCCTCCGCCGCGAAAAGACAGGCGATGGCTTTGCCAGTTCCGAAACCCTGGCCGAGTGACCCTGCGCCAGTCACGATCGCAATCTTGCCGCTCAAACGTTGATGAAACTCTTTTGGAATAGGCATGCTGTAATTGAATAGGTTTGTCAATCGCCACCCAGAAAGTTCGCGCGGGTGCGTGCTCGGAATCTTTTTCCATACGCCTCACCAAGGCGTCGCCATCGCGATTAGCTTAGCCCTGCGCCTCCTATAATGCAACATATAGTTGCATTATAGGAGGCAGGTGGTCTCAAGAGACTTCGGTGGTCAGGCTGTTCGTACTCTTACCAACTTTGAAGCAGACGAAGACAGGATTGCACGTGCTCCTCGCCCCAGAGGGCGACGGTGTTGGCAACCCATGGGTTCATCAGTAAACTAGTGCCCTGATTCCATCGTCAAAAACTCATCAATGTCCAAACCTAAGACCGTTCTCGCTCCCGACGGAGGCTCGCGGCCCGCTACGCCGGGCAAGCCCCGAGCAGCTGGTCGGCCCACCCACGACGACGCACTTCAGCTACGCGAGCGGCTACTCGATGCAGCCAAGACCGTCTACATGATGGAAGGTTTCGGGTCCGCCAAGGTCGACAAAATTGCCGCTCTGGCTGGCGTCAGCAAGACGACCGTTTATCGCCAATTCGGCACGAAGGAAGAACTCTTTCGTGCCATCGTCTGGCGCGGCATGGCCGACCTAAGAGGCAAGATCGCTCAGCACCTTGACCCGGATCGCGACTTCTCGACGAACCTTGCTGCGCTGATCGACGCGCTCGTCGAGTACATGGCAATTCCAGATAGCGTGCACACTTCCCGGATGGTCATTGGCGAGGCGATACGCTTTCCCGACATTGCGAAGCAGTTTCTGCAGTTCGTAGAGACAATGCTTGAGCCGCTCAAGGACTTCCTGGACGCCGCGGCAGCCAACGGGCTGATTGATATCGACGATCCTGCGAACGCGGCACGGGATCTACTTACGCTGATCACTGGTGCTCCCGAAGTACACCTCGCAGTGCGGACCTCGCGTAAAGAGCGCAAACTTAGGTCGGAAAGAATCCATCGGCTTCTAATGACCGCCTGGAAGTATCGCGCGACAGCCGTTAAGATTCGTAGCAAATCTATGATATGACGTTCGCCGCGGCCTTGCGCGTCCCTGTGAGCCGTGCCGCAAATTCCGCGGCGATTCGCCGCTACATCCGCCCTGTGACCGGAATCAACGCACCGGTTACTCCCGATGCCGCCTGCGACGCGAGAAAGAGGATAACATTCGCAATTTCCTCTGGCCGCGCCCACCGGGCGAAGTCAGCATCAGGCATATCCTTGCGGTTTTGGGGCGTATCGATGATGCCCGGCAGGATTGCGTTAACCGTGATGAAACGACTCTTGAGTTCTTCAGCTAGCGCCTCGGTTAAACGCATTACACCCGATTTTGAGGCCGTGTACGCCCCCATTCCCAAGCCTGCCTTGAGCGCTGCGCCAGCGCCGATATTGATGATGCGCCCGCCATCCGGACCGTCGACAAAGTAGTCGAGCGCAGCCTTCGACGCTGTTGCCGCCGTACGCACGTTCATCTGATACATCCGATCCCACGTCTCGAGACTCCCTTCCGCTAGCGTTTCCCAACAGAAGCCCCCCGCTACATTGACGATCGCAGTTAGCTTGCCAAACTGACCAACAACTGCCGAAATAGCCGAGCGCGCCGCATCCAGGTCAGTGAGCTCGATCCCGCCTCGCCACCACGAAGCGTGCAGTTGCTCGGTGCCTAAACTCTCTGGTACCGGCGCTTTGTCAATTAGCGCTACCGTCCAACCGTTCTCCGCAAACACACGGCCCACAGTACGCCCCAGTATCCCGAATCCTCCAGTCACCACCACTACACGCTGCATATCCAATCGCTCCCTTGTTGCGCCTGGCGCCCCATCCACAGACGCCGAACGCTGAATACTCTTAACTTCCCTTGAACACCGGCTCACGTTTTTCGCGAAACGCGTTGACCGCCTCTTGATGGTCTTCTGTCAGGTTCGACAACGCCTCGTACGCAATCGACGCGTCGAGCATGGAATGCGCCAGTTGCTTCAACCCGATGTTGATCGACGCCTTGGTCCACTGGATGGCGCGCGCAGCGCCGTTCGCGAGGCGCTTCGCCATGACGTCGACAGCGGCATCCAGTTCGTCAGCCGGCAAGACATGATTAATGAGGCCCAGCCGCGCCGCCTCCTCTGCACTGACCAGGTCGCCCGTCAAGAGGTATTCCTTGGCCTTCGCGTAACCCACTAGCTGCGGCCAGATCACCGCGCCGCCATCGCCAGCCACGAAACCGACCTTCACGTGCGGATCGCCAATCTTCGCGTGGTCGGCCGCGTAGCTCAGATCCGAGAACAGCGCGATCGTCGCGCCAAGGCCAATTGCATGGCCGTTGATCTTCGCGATGACCGGCTTCGGACAATCGAGCATGGAAAAGACGATCTTTTTCGCGCGCTGCATCCCTTCGAGAAACAACGCCGGATTGTCGATCACTTTCTGCATAATCTCGATATCGCCGCCTGCGCTAAAAGCACGCCCCGCGCCCGTCAACACCACGACACGGGTTTCGGGATCCTCCGTGATATCGAGAAAGAGTCGTGACAGCTCGATATCCATGTGCTCATCGAACGCGTTCAACGTCTCTGGGCGGTTGAACGTAACAGTCAGCACGCCACCGTCGCGTTCGAGCACTAGCGCCTTATAGTCCGAAATATTCATGGCTAACTTTTTCACAAGGGAAAGGCGGCACGGCACCGCAGAAGTTTCTGCAGCCGTTGCCACACACTACGTTCGCGTTCGCGCTCGCGTGCGAATGCAGGGCGCGGCTCGACGCTCGCCCTGCGTACTGCATCGTTTCAATCAAACTTGCAACGGAATAAACCGACGACCGTTTTCGTACATAATCTTGCGCGTGTCCGATTCGGAGAGCGCACTACATGCTTCCGGAACGAAGTCCTTCGGTTCTGGAACACCTTCTGCATGCGGGTAGTCAGAGCCCATCAACAGGTAGTCCGACGAACCCGTTTGAGCAATGATCTGTGCAAGGTCATCTTCCGGATACGCGACTACGAAGATGTTTTCCTTGAAGATCTGGCTCGGTCGCTTCTTCAGCTGACCGCACGGCCAGTAACCATTCATTGCCATCCCCCGGCACTTGTCCATTTTGACAAGCATAGACGGCACCCACTCAGCTCCGTTTTCCGCGCTGCAAAGCTTGACACGCGGGAAACGCTCGAAGAAGTTATAAAAGATAAATGACGATAGTGTTTCAATCACTGGACGCTCGCTATACCCATGCATCCAGAGAAACGCGGTTTGACGCTGGCGCGACTGCTGCACCGGCTCGCCCCACACTGCCATATGATCCTTCATGTAGATCGCTTCCGACACATGGTACGTGACGCGCACACCGGCCTCGTTCAGGATCGACCAGAACGGATCGAAGTACGGATCAGCGGGTGAGCGACCGTTGACCGGTCCCATCGGCATCAGGACCACGCGCGCGCCGTTTGCGACGAGCCACTTGGCCTCGGCGACAGCCGTATCGAGATCGTCCAGTGTGACGACCGGCGTCGTGTAGATGCGATCCTGATAGTTGAAACCCCAGTCGTCCAGCATCCAACGATTGTATGCGTGCAGGACCGCATTCGAAGCGACAGGCTCACTGAGGTACGAAAGACAAGAAACCATCTCGCCGATGTACATCGTGCACGCCTCCACGCCGAACTCGTCCATCTTCTTAAGGCGCGCGTCGCGGGAATACATGTCCGGTGTCGGGGGAACGCGCATGTCGACATTGTCCTTACCTTCCTTCATCGCGCGCAGCCATTCGTGGAGCTTGCCCGGCGGCGGCACATGCCCATCTGCCGAGAAGTAGCCCTCGCTGATTTCCACCTTGCGATCGCCGACATACATGCAGCGGTTACCGTCTGCCATGACGCGACTAGTCAGCGACCAGTCTTTCTTGAATTTCTCGGGCAAGTAACGGCTGAATGCATCCTCGACTTCGTAAAAGTGCGTGTCTGCGTCGTAGATTTTCCCTTGATACGTTTCCATGAAATCTCTCCTGATTGTGGGGAGCGCTGCTGAAGATGCGCCCTTAAGAGCAGTATCTGCGCTAGAAGCCGGCAGAAAAACCCTCATATCAAATTCAAAAGCGCCGATATTAGTATGATATCGAGCGCCGGCGGCCAGCCTGTGCCATTACCTATGTCCGACTGCGCTCCGCAAAGCACTCGAGGTGAAAATCGATATCGCCGAACATCTTTTCCATCATGCTCATCTTGCGAAAATAGTGCCCGACCGGATATTCGTCCGTGAGACCCATCCCACCGTGCAACTGGATGCCCTGCGCGCAAACGAACCGATTGGCGCGCCCGGCGACGGCCTTTGCCGCAGAGATAACGCGACTGCGTTCGGCCGCCGGCCTCTTCAGGTGCGCAATCCCGCAGTACAGCATCGAGCGCGCCCCCTGCGTGGCGACGAACATCTCGGCCATGCGATGCTGCAACGCTTGGAACTTACCGATGGGCTGGCCGAATTGTGAGCGCCCCTTGATGTATTCCGCTGTCATGGTCATGACGGCCTCCATCACGCCTAGGCTCTCCGCCACGCTCGCAAGAATGGCAAGCTCCGTTGCTTCCGTGAGTACCGCTTCTGCACGCTGCGGCCCGACGATCAATGCGTCTTCACCGACCTCAACGTCGTGCAGATCGAAATCCGCGGCACGCGAGCCGTCGAGCAATTGGTACGGTCGCCAAGTCACACCGGGTGTGCGACGGTCGACGAGAAAGACACCCGTTCCTTGAGACTCGTCGTCAACTCGTGCAGTCACGAGCAGCGCGTCTGCCGAAGCACCGGCAATCACGAGCGTCTTCGCGCCGCTAATCAGGTAACCCGACGCAGTCTTGCGTGCGAATGTTTTCGCAGTGCACCCCACCTTATATCTGCTGCCCGCTTCGCTATCGGCTAGTGAGAGCAGGAGCTTACCCTCGATCACGGAAGGCAGCAGGGTCCCGCGCAAATGTTGGGCGTCGCCTCGCTCGATAATCGTTGCGCAGAGCAGCGCCGTCTGCACTACTGGCTCGAGCGCCAAGCCGTGGCCAAGCGCCTCCATCACGATCGCCGTCTCGACAAACGAACACCCGAGTCCACCAACGTCTTCAGGCATGGTTAGCCCGAGCCAGCCAAGCTCGGCGTAGGCGCTCCAATGCTCGCGACTGAAACCCTCTTGCCCGGCCGCAATGCGCGCACGTGCGTCGAATCCATATTCCTGCTGGACATAGCGCTCTGCGCCATCCTTCAACATCAATTGTTCTTCGGAGAAATTGAAGTCCATAACTAAAGTCCAAACGCCAGCTTGGCAATGATGTTCTTTTGCACTTCACGCGCGCCGCCGTAGATAGTCGATGCGCGAGTGATGAGATAGCTTGACGTGCGACCACCCACGTAATCAGGCCAACAATCGTCGACCAATGGTTCGACATCCGACTCAGCATGGTCCTCGAAGCGCATCACACGGGGGCCGAGAGCATCCATCTGGAGCTGTGTCACACGCTGCTGCATTTCCGAGCCACTGATCTTGAGTGCAGACACGACAGCATCGAGATTGCGCTCGCTCTTCTCTTCGGCAAGAATCCGGAGGACAGACCATTCAAGCGCAATCAGGTCAACTTCGATATCCGCCACCTTGCGCGCGAACCAGGGTGTATCGATTAGTCGCACACCGTCAACCATCTCCTCCGCGGCAATGTCCTTCGCACGTTGTAGTTCGCGTTTATTGAAGTACAGAAACGCGCTTGTCGTACGCTCCTTCTCAAGCAGGTACTTAGCATATGTCCACCCCATGCCCGGCTCTCCGACGAGATGCGCCTTTGGCACTCGGACATTCTCGAGGAACACCTCGTTCAGACCTCTTCCGCCCTCAATCGACACAATCGGACGTACAGTGATACCAGGGGTATCCATCTTGACGAGCAAGAACGAGATCCCTCGTTGCGGTTTGACTGTCGTGTCCGTCTTGACGAGGAAGAATCCCCAGTCTGAAATGGTCGCATCGCTGGTCCAGATCTTCTGACCATTAACAACGTACTCGTCGCCGTCCAGTACCGCGGTCGTTTTCAGGCCGGCGAGGTCCGAACCCGCGTTTGGCTCAGAGAACCCTTGACACCAGAATTCGTCCCCACTGAGAATTGGCGCGAGGAAGCGCTCCTTCTGCCAATCCGAGCCAAATGCGATGATGACTGGCGCTACCATATGTGTCGACTGCCAGCTGTAGTCCATGGCATCGGCGTTGTACAGTTCTTCCATGAAGATATGCTTGCGAAGCGCGCTCCAGTCGGTGCCACCAAACTTGACCGGCAAATGAGGAGCCCCCCAGCCACGATCGTGCAGTATTCGTTGCCATCTGCGAATGTCGTCGCGCGCAGGAGGATGCACGCCAACTCGCCACCGGCGTGAAATGTCGGCGGGCGCATTCTCCTTGAAGAACTGCCTGATTTCCTGCCGAAACAATTCGTCTTCGCTACTAAAATTGAAATCCATGCCTGATTCCTGAATCTCTTATTAACTCGTATATCAGCTTCCCGGACCCGCTGCGCCGCGCCCACACGCCTTCTATTGCCCCCTGAAAGCTGGCGCTCGCTTCTCCCGTGATGCCAGCCGCCCCTCCGCCGCGTCGTCTGAATTGACCGCAAGAGCCACCGCGTTCAGTTCCTGGGCAAGAAACTCCTCCATGGTGGCTGCATTCGAGCGGAAAAGTTGCTTCGTAAGCCCGATCGAAAATGTCGGCATCGCTGCAAGTTCCGCAGCCAGATGCTCTGACCTCTCGTTGAGTTGTGCGTCTTCGACATAGTGACTGGCTAGCCCCAGATCGAACGCTTCCTTGCCGGTGAGCTTACGGTTGAGATACATAATCTCCTTCGCGCGAAACTCCCCACAATGGCGCGCGAGCAGATGGACCATCCCCCCCTCGGGTAGGGTCGCACGCATCAAAAACGCCGGAATGAACTGGGCTGTATCCCCAACGACGAGTTGGTCTGCGCAAAGCGCAAACGTCCAGGCAATGCCAACGGCAGCACCGCGCACCGCCGCTACAACCGGCTTATTTAGGTTGTAGAGGCGAAGCGCGACTTTCTGATAGAAGGCCATTGACGCACGCGCATGTGCGACGCTCATCTGTTTCGGTGCTGCTCCGCTGCCCTTGATATCGGCACCTGCGCAAAAGGCGCGGCCTGCCCCCGTCAGAATAACCGCACGAATCTCGGCATCCTGTTCGATTCGGTCAAGGTGATCAAGCATCAGCGTCAGCATTTCAGGCGTCAGAGCGTTGAGCTTTTCGGGGCGGTTCAGGCACAGTGTCGCGACTGCACCGTTTAGTCTAAATTCAATATCCATGGCGTTTGGCCTTTCGTTTGAGTTGGGTGCCTTACTTCGGCAGTCAGATCAACTGCCGCGGGCATACAGTCGGATCATCCCGTCACCGAATGGCTCGTCGCGTCGCTTGAGCGCTTCCTTGAGGCCAACGGCTTCCATGTCCGCTTTGAACTGCGCGCGGCGCGGTCCCTGGCTTTGGTGTGCGCGTGCATCGTTCTCCACCGCGAGCCGCTGAAGTGTGTGCGAACCGGCAAGCTCTAGCCCAAGATTGACGATGCGCTTATTGGCTGTCAGCAGATCCGCGTCAACAAACGATAGACGGCGCGCGAGCTCGCCCACCTCCGAGTCGAGTTGCTCCACAGGCACCGCATCCATGACGAGACCGATCTTCGCCGCATCATGACCGGTGAGCGAGTCGCCGGACAGCAAGAGACGCTTCGCCCACTGTGGGCCAACGTGATAGAACCACATATGCGCGGGGGGAGAACCATTGGCGCGCGTGGCGGGAAAGCCGATTCTTGCGTTGTCGGCGGCAATTACCATATCGCATGCAAGCGCGATGTCCGTGCCCCCTGCAAGACAGTTCCCGTGAATCTGCGCGATGATCGGCTTGTGGATTTCGGCCATCAGATTGACGGTCTCCGCCTGACGTTCCATCGACCAGCAGTCATCGTCGAAACTTCGAATTAAGCCGCGATATTCAGCTCGACCAGTCGCGTCCGCTGCGCGGTCCGTATAGGTCGTCACGAGGTCGTAACCCGCACAGAAATCGCGGCCAGCTCCCGCTAGCACGATCACGTTGACTGACTTCAGATCGTCGGCTTCGAGCAGCGCTGCTTTGAGTTCCTGCAGTAGCAAATTGTTAATAGCATTGCGTTTGTCCGGACGATTTAGCGTGATTCGCGCGACACGCTCTGTCACATCAAATTCTATGCATTCCGAACTTTTTAGCCATTTTGCCATAGTCGATTCACTCCAAATGAGGCAGAGGCTGATTCACTGGGAAAACTGCTTGCGCAGCATCACCTTACTTATTTTTCCCGTCGGGAGCCTTGGCAGTTCGTCAACGAACTCTATGGCTTTCGGGCATTTGTAGTTCGCGATCAGCGTGCGGCAGAAGCCAATCAGTTCGGCTTCGCTCGTTTGCTGGCCGCGCCGTAGCACGACGATCGCTTTTACACATTCGCCCCACTTCTCATCTGGTACGCCTATCACAGCAACATCGACGACGGCGGGATGCGCCGCCAATGCATCTTCGACTTCGCGGCTGTAAATATTCTCTCCACCGGAAATGATCATGTCCTTCTTCCGATCGACGAGGAAAATGTAGCCATCTTTGTCCTGGTAGCCCATGTCGCCCGAACGGTACCAACCATCGCGGAGTGCTTCCACGGTCGCCGCGGTGTTATTCCAGTAAAAGCTAAACTGTGTCTCCGAGCGCAACCACACCTCGCCAGTCAGGCCCCTCGGCAAGTCATTACCGTGATCGTCGACGATTCGCAGCTGGATTCCCGGACACGGCCGACCAACGGAAGCGAGGCGGCGGATCTCCTCGGGCGTGCCGCGCGGCTTGACTTCATGTGCTGGCAGCCAGCACCCATTGCTTTCCGTCATACCATATTGGACCGAGAACACGGGGCCGAGCACTTCGATGCCGCGCACGAGCAGCGGCGGTGGCACCGGCGCCGCCGCAGTGACGATGTTCTCGACCGTCGACAGGTCATGGGACAGAAGTTCCGGCTCGTCAAGCACGGCTTGGAGCATAGCGGCAACCATGAACGTAAAGGTAATACCCTCCTTTTCAATCGTCTCGAGCATTCTCTTTGGCTCAAAGTTACGATGCACTACAGTCGTGCCGCCAACCCAGGCCGCCGAGTTCACAAAACCAATGCCTCCCACGTGGAAAGCGGGAGTGGTTTGCAGCACGCGCGTCCTCCCGGAAAACTCCGACACAAGCGTGCAATAGCTCGCCGACTTACACATGGCGTCATGTGTGCGCACTACACCTTTTGGACGCCCCGTAGTACCGCTCGTGTACATCAAGTATGCGTAATCTTCCGGATTCGAGCGGATTGGCGGCCCTTCTACCTGGCCGGCTTCCATGATCGCCTCGAATGACACGGCCCAGTCCGGCGCGTCCCCAATGCAGATGTAGTGCTCGATCTCGGGCAGTTGCGAACGCAGTCCGTCCACGACGTCGGCATACTGAGCCTCGAAAACGAGCGCCTTGGGCGCTGCGTCCTCGAGGATGTAAAGAATCTCCGCGGGCGCCAGCCGGAAATTGACCGTCGCCAGAATGAAGCCTGCCCACTCGCACGCGCGGTAGCTCTCGTAATACTCCGCGCAATTCATCGCGAGGATCGCAACCCGGTCCTGGCGTCGCAAGCCGCGGTCATATAGTGCTCCCGAAAATCGGCGCGCACGTTCAGCCAGCTGACTGTGTGTTAGTCGCCGTTCGGCGTACACAAGCGCCGTTTGGTCGGCATGCAAGCGAGCGTTTCGCTCAATCATCTCGCCAAGGGTTCTCATATCAATCCCGTCGTTGTTTTGTCACACCGTTCTCTAGCCTGCGAGCGCCTGCGGATCGGCCAGCACGGTGCCAATGAATGCAGCGAAACGCGCCGCGTCAGCCCCGTTGATTACGCGGTGATCGTAGCTGAGCGAAAGGGGGAGCATCTTGCGCCAGTTAATGCCCCCATCCTCCGCCGGTGCAGCCGTCAGTCGCGTTTTGGTCACACCGAGAATCGCCACTTCCGGCGCGTTGACAATAGGCGTAAAGCCCGTGCCACCAAAGCCGCCGAGCGAGCTGATCGAAAAGCAGCCGCCCGACATTTCCGCCATTGAGAGTCCCTTTTCGCGTGCCTTCTGCGAAATCGCCGCAAGTTCAGTCGCGAGCTCTTCGACGCTCTTCTTGTCGCAATCGCGCAGCACCGGCACAAGCAATCCAAAGCGCGTGTCCACTGCGACGCCAATGTGAAAGTACTTTTTCAGGACGATATTTTTGCCGTCCCCGTCGAGCGATGCATTGAATTGCGGGAACTCCTGCAAGGCGCGCACCACGGCTTTGATGAGGAAGACCAATGGTGTGAGCTTCACAGTCGCGTTATCCTCGTTGCGCGCCTTGCGATAGCCTTCGAGTCGCGTGATGTCCGCATCGTCGTGGTGGGTCACATGGGGAATCGTCAGCCAGTTGCGAGTCAGGAACGCCCCTGTGAGCTTCTGGATGCGCGGCACAGGCTTGATCTCCACCTCGCCGTATTCAGCGAAATCTATATGTGGCCACGGCGGCAGATTCGCACCAAAAGCAGGAGCTCGGGTTTCGCCGAGGTCTGTATTCGTATTGGCCTGCGGCCGGTTAGCAACGGATTCGACACTCATCGCGGAAGCCTCTTCGAACGACTATTGAATAGCGTAGTGGCCCGTGGCCAATCAGACGATTTCCGCCAGCACGGTGCCCACGGAATACACTTCGCCGACCTGGGCAACGATGCGCAACGTGCCCGAGGCCGGCGACTCAACCTCCTGAATGGACTTGTCGCTCTCGAGTGCATAGAGAATCTGACCTTCGCTCACGGTTGCACCATCTTCGACCAGCCATTCGGCCAGCGTACCTTCGTTCATCGAAAATCCCAGTTTGGGAAGCAGAACTTGTGTGGTCATGATCTTGCTCTACTAATGACAGGATGGAAATTGGGGGAATAATGTGGCGTTATTGCAGCACGGCGCGAATCGCGGTCTCGATTTCGGTCACGCCCGGAACGAACGCATCTTCGAGCGGCTTCGAGAACGGTACGGGGCAGAACTGGGAACCAACCCGCTGGACCGGTGCCTTTAGTTCGCGGAATAGCGACTCGTAGATGCGTGCAGCGATTTCCGCACCGACTCCGAATGGCTTCACAGCTTCATGAACGACCACTGCGCGCCCCGTTTTAGCCACTGAGGTAAGGATGGTTTCTGTATCCAAAGGCGAGACAGTACGCAAATCAATTACTTCGCAGGCTATACCACTCTTGTCGAGCGCCTCTGCCGCAGCCATGACCTCTTGCACGCGGCGGCTGTAGCTGATAACCGTAACGTCTGTGCCCGCGCGCACCACGTTGGCCTTGCCAAGCGGGATTGGCACGCCCCGCTCCGGAGCATTGCCCGGGTTCCAGTAGGACGGCATGTTTTCAATGAACAGGCACGGATCGTCGTCCCGAATACACGAGAGCATCAGACCGTACGCGTCAGCCGGATTCGAGGGTGCAACAACCTTAATGCCTGCAACGTGGGCGAACCACGCTTCAAGATAGTCCGCGTGCTGGCCACCGGTCCCGAACCCCGCTCCCGTCATCGTGCGAATGACCATAGGGACATGGGTCTGCCCCCCTGACATGAATCGAAGTTTCGCAGCGTGATTCACGATCATGTCCATTGCCACGGTGGTAAAATTCATCAGCATGATTTCCGCCACTGGCCGCATACCGACGATCGACGCGCCAATTGCCGCCCCGATGATTGCCTGCTCCGAGATCGGCGTTGAGCGCACACGTGAACTTCCATATTTCGACGATAGACCCTTGGTCACGCCGACAATTCCACCTTCCTGATCGTCAGCAACATCTTCTCCAAGCACGATTACGTTCGCATCGGCCGCCATGGCGTCGTCAAGCGCCAAGTTAACCGCCTGAATCGTGTTGATGTTAGTGGCCGTCTGACTCATGCAAGCACCTCGTCCTTGAAAATGTCACGCCGAAGCTCGACGACGTCCGGATAGTCGCTCGCCAAAGCGAAAGCAACTGCGGCGTCAATTTGCGCCTCGTGGCTTGTTTCCATCGCAGCGAGTTGCTCTTCGCTCGCGTGCTTCGAATCGATAAGCCACTGCCTGAAAAGAGGCACGGGATCCTTCGCGACCCACGCGGCTTTTTCGTGCCTGTCCATATAGCCGTCTGCGTCGCCTAGCACGTGGCCGTGAAATCGAAACGTATTCGCTTCGATAAGGGTCGGCCCATCACCATTACGCGCACGCTCGACGGCCTCGCGTGCGACCTTGTGCATTGCGACCGGATCGTTGCCATTTACGGTCACACCGGGCATCTGGTACGCCACGGCGCGCTGCGCGATATTGGGAACAGACGTGCCATATGCATACTTCGTGTGTTCTGCGTAGCCATTGTTCTGGCACACGAAAATCACCGGCAGCTTCCACACCGAAGCCATGTTCAGCGACTCGTGAAATGCGCCGATGTTCGACGCGCCGTCGCCGAAATAAGCCACAGCCACGCGCGGCTCGCCACGAATCTGTGCTGCGAGTGCGAGGCCATTCGCGATTGGCATCGAGCTGCCCACGATACCGGTCGTCACCATCACGCCGGAAGCGGGATGGGTGACGTGCATTGGGCCTCCCTTGCCCTTGCACGTCCCGGTGACTCGCCCCCCAAGTTCGGCCCAGAGTTCCTTGAGCGGTACGCCCTTGGCGATCATGTCATGAATGCCACGATAGATGGTGCAAATATAGTCGTCGTCACTAAGGCATACTGACATTGCTGCAGGAATCACTTCCTGGCCGCGCGGAGAGTAATACGGCATTACCAACTTGCCAGACTTGATAACAGCACGAAAGCGTTCATCGTTCTGCTTGATAAGCGCCATTCGGCGGTAGATATCGACCAGCGTGTCACTACTGGGCGGCTGATAGGTATTCATGCTGCTTCCCCTTGATCACCAGATCTTTTCCACACCGCTGGCATGCAAAGCGGCGATGTAACCGAATACGAATGAGGCTCCAATGCTGCTACCAGCGCCCGGGTAGCAGCGACCAACAACAGACGCTGTGCAATTACCTGTTGCATATAGGCCAGCGATAGGCACCCCGTCCTCTCTCAACACTCGCGCAAATTCGTCAGTGACCAGTCCACCCGCGGTGCCGACGTCGCCAGGATACATGCGCACGGCGTAGAAAGGACCCTCTTCGATCGGCCCGAGGTTCGGATTAGGCTTGATAGTGGGGTCGCCGTGGCAGCGGTCGAACGCACGCGATCCTCGCCCGTAGTCCGCGTCGACGCCAGTCCTGCAAAAGCCATTGAAGCGCTGCACCGTAGCGAGCAATCCAGCTCTGTCAATGCCGCACTTCGAAGCCAGCTCTTCGAGCGTCTCCGCCTTGATCATGTAGCCGCTGTCGAGCCACTGCTTCGGAATCTTCCCGGGAGCCGCGGTACCCCATGGGTAGTACCTGCGCTGGCGGCTATCCATGACAACCCACGCTGGAACAGCTTTGCCCGTCTCCTTGTGACGCTCGTACATGCGCTGGCCAATTTCCATGTAGGCGCCTGCCTCATCGCAGAAGCGCACACCGTCCTGATCGACCATAATTGAATACGGCAGCGACAGGTCTAGGTGGTGTATGAACGGGAGCGGTGACCCGTCGGCTGCCCGTGCACCTTCTGGTAGCGCTTCGCCGGGCCCGAGCGACGTCACCACCCACCACGCTTCCTCCATGCAATCGACAGCACCGCCTAGCCGCATGGCGGCTAGGAGAATCTCGCCCGTGTCACCCGGATTCGCATTCGTCCAGTTGGCAGAAGAAGGTTGCGGCTGGTATTTACGACGCATTTCAGCGTTACGGGAGAACCCGCCCGTATTGAGCAATACGCCTTCACGGGCATGCACCCGCAACTTCCGTCCATCGCGCATGGCGACGACACCCGTCACCCTTCCGTCCTCAACGATCAAGTCGCGCACCGGCGTGTCTGTCCATATTGGCACGTTAGCGCGCAGCGCCATCTGCAGCATGCGCCCCTGAATTGCCGCGCCGTTCGCGACAATTTCCTTGCCGGCGATCTTCTGGTAGAGCATGCGGCCGGCGAGTTGCATCGCCTTGCGCTTACCACCCCATGTCCGCTTCATTAGAAAGAGTTGGGGGTATTCGTCAGAGTTGGCCGGCAGCGAAGCGCCCTTATACCGTGACAGACGCGGCGCCCATTCGCCGAGTTCCTTCACGTCGAACAGCTTCGCCAGCAGCGAGCGACCGCGCGGCTCCCCTCCGGGCAGCGTGTCATAGTAATCGGACCAACCGTCCGCATACACGAACTGCATGCCTTGCTGCTCGAGAAACTCAGCCATCTTTGGTCCGGCCCGCAGATAAGCTTCGCGTCGCATCGCAGAAGTGCCAGGCCCTTGATAGGTCACTGCCGCGTCGAAGTACCGGCGCGCACGTTCGTACGAATCGCTCACCCCTTGCCGCTTCATCACGTGATTGTTCGGCAACCACCAGACGCCACCGGAATAGCCCGTTGACCCGCCCACCTTCGACTGCTTCTCGATGATCAGCGCTTCCTTGCCCATCGACTTGCAGGCGAGTGCCGAGCACATCGAGCCGCCGCCGCTACCTACCACCACGAAATCGTAGACTACGTCCCAGTTCGCAGACATCACGCCTCCTGCGCGATGAATTCACGCAGCGCACGATGGAAGTTCGACACCGCTGTTTCCTGCTGCGGATTCGTCCGCGAACCCTTGAAGCCACGCGATTTCATGCCCTGCTGCACATTAATCATGTTCTGGAAGTCCTGCCACAGGATCAGACCGAAATTCTCAAGCGCGTTCTCCTTCCAGTCGTTTTCTCCATAGTAAAACTCGCGTTTCAACGGCGGCTCCGCGCCCGGTGCGAAGCGCTGCAGCGACCAGATGTCGTAGATGCACGAGTCTGGATTGTCGCCGTCAGGCCGTGCGCGATAGAACAACGCGCCGTCCGGGTACGGAAGAAATACGAGGTTCGGGAAAACGTGCCAGTCCGCGCCAGCGCGCCCCATCTGCTCGAACGAAATATCGGGCCAGCCCGCACCGTCGGCAAGTGCTGCTTCACGCTGGAATTCCAATGCCTTCGCGAGCACTTCGAACTGGTTTCCTGAGGGCGGCATTTCGTACATGAGGCGCTTCGCGGCTTCGTAGTCGCGAGCTGTATTGATAGCCTTCAGCGTCTCTTCCATGACCCGGAAAAAGCTCACAAGTCCTTGGCGCACGTCTTCAGGCATCGGCTTACCAGTTCGCGGTGAAGGCGCTCCGATCATACGTGTCGCCGTCGAGTAGCCAAACATGCCGTGGCGGCCGTAGGCGAAACTACGCGTAACGTCGTCGCCAACGATATCGAGCAGTTGCGAATGCGTCGCTGCGACGTGGTAGCCCTCATTGAAGGCTTCGAGCGCGACCTTCCAATTGCACGGCAGGCGAATCGACTTGTACCAGCGGTAACGCATTTTTTCGAACTCGAAGCAGTTCGTGATCTCCGGCACCGGGTCGAGAAATTTCGCGAGTGGCTCCGCGCGGGTATCCATATTGATAAAAACAAAGCCCCCCCAAGTATCGACCAGCACGTCCGCAAGACGGAGATCGTCGTCAGTCATTTCCTGGCAACCGTCCCAGTCTTGCCGGTCGAGCACTCGCGCGAGGCTGCCATCCAAATTCCACTGCCATCCGTGATACGCGCAGTGGAACTTCGCAGCTTTACCGCAGCCGTTAGTCAAACGACGACCCCGATGCTGGCAGACGTTGAAGAAAGCCTTGATCTCCGCTGCCGCTGTTCGCACCACGATGACCGACTCGCCCGCCACATCGAAGGTCACGTAGTCGCCAACGTTGGTGATCTCCTCGAGGCGGCAGGCGACCTGCCACACGCGCGGCCATAGGCGTTCATTCTCTCGCTCGAGGAATTGCTTCGACAGATAGCTATCCTTCGGAACAAAATCGAGGCGGACCGTCTGTTCACCCAAATTTCGACTTCCGTTATGCATTGCGATCTCCGTTGTGTTTTTCTGCGGAAACACCAGTTGCGCCTGGTTACACTGCGGCACTCAATCACCAAACTTTATGCAACTAGTAGTTCAATTAATGTGCGCGTGGTTCGGATGGTGGCGCACATCGAGGTCGATGTCAACCCGGGCGAACATCAGTCGACTGCTACGGGCAGAACAGACTCGGCTCCGAAGAGGTTAGCGATGAATCCGTAGTCAACTGCCTCCAGTTTCAACACTTCCACGTCCTTGTCGAATGTGTACATGACCAGAAGCGAGCAGACCTCGGGAGAACCGAAGAAAGCCAAACTCAGAAGTTGTCCACCACCAATCAACGCCGGAGCCGGAGGCATGAAATTTCTGCCCATGACCGGGGACGTGCAATTACATTTGCCATGTAGGCGTCGGAACCGAGAAAAGGATCGTGATTCGTAGCGGCGACAGCATGTCGTCGCTCTAGATCGAGGGCACAATCGGCAATTTACCGACCTGATGCGAAGCCGCGATCGGAACGCTGAGCTGCAACGCGTGCTGGGCGAGAAAGCCGAAGTCATTCTCGACGAGTTTATCGGCTGACCGAGGATGCTGACTTTCTGTTCGCTATCCGAACCATTGCCGGGTAACGATGTACCTATGCCTATCGCCACGTGACGGCATTTGTGAGTCGCTAGCGACACAACTAGTGTAGTGAGTTTGAAATTCGCTCCATATTGATTTCGCTGTGTGCCGGCAACGAAAAGCCGCTTGAAAAGGCGTTCAGATCGAATCCGCATTCGCAATGTTCTTCAAGCCAACATGGCGCCTCCTAGACTTTTCCTCTTTCGATCCGATCGAGCCGGTAACCGTAGCCATAAATCGGCATCAGTCGATAACCACTCTCGGGACGCAGGCCGAGCTTCGTGCGTACCATCGACACGTGTGTGTCCATCGAGCGCGAGGGAATGCCGGGACCCTGTTTCCAGATCGCATCGAGGATATGCGAGCGCGACAGCGGCCGGCTCAAATGCCTGAAAAACAGGAGCGCGAGCGCGAACTCCTTATGCGTCAGTGTGACGGAATTACCGCGCACAAAAACACGCTCCGAGTCACACTCGAATTCGTAATCGCCGAACACCTCCCTCTCGGCCACGGGCTCGCTCGGATTCTGGCCGCGCAGCAGTATGCCAACGCGCGCGAGCGGCGCCGGAACACTCAACGGTTTGACGAGACGATCGTCGGCGTCGGCGTCGGCGTCGGCGTCGGCGTCGGTGTCGGTGTCGGTGTCGGTGTCGGTGTCGGTGTCGGTGTCGGTGTCGGTGTCGGTGTCGGTGTCGGTGTCGGTGTCGGTGTCGGTGTCGGTGTCGGTGTCGGTGTCGGTGTCGGTGTCGGTGTCGGTGTCGGTGTCGGTGTCGGTGTCGGTGTCGGTGTCGGTGTCGGTGTCGGTGTCGGTGTCGGTGTCGGTGTCGGTGTCGGTGTCGGTGTCGGTGTCGGTGTCGGTGTCGGTGTCGGTGTCGGTGTCGGTGTCGGTGTCGGTGTCGGTGTCGGTGTC
>NZ_BAYD01000117.1 GCF_000685075.1 Paraburkholderia oxyphila NBRC 105797 | reverse complement strand
GGCGCGCCGCGCGCAACCAGCCGCAGCAGCCGATGCCCGTCGAGGTCCACACGCCCGCGCCCACGCCGCTGCAGCTCGCGCGCCGGGCGTTCGCGCCGGCCATCGCGCCGCTCGAAACGGGCTTCATCGTGCTCGTGGTGACCATCTTCATCCTGTTCCAGCGCGAGGACCTGCGCGACCGGCTCATCAGCGTGTTCGGCTCCGACGACCTGCACCGCACCACCACGGCCATCAACGACGCCTCCGAACGGCTCTCGCGCTACTTCGTCGCGCAACTGGGGGTGAACGTCTCGGTGGGGGGCGTGATCGCCATTGGGCTCGCGGGCATCGGCGTGCCGGGCGCGCTGCTGTTCGGGGCGCTCGCGGCGTTGCTGCGCTTCGTGCCCTACATCGGCATCTGGATCGCCGCGGTCATGGCAACGCTGCTGGGCGCCGCCATTCAGCCGCAGTGGACCATGGCGGTGTCGACGCTGATCTTTTTCATCGTCGTCGACGTGGTGGCGGGGCAGTTCGCCGAGCCGATGCTCTACGGCCGCCGCGCGGGCCTTTCGCCGCTCGCGGTCGTGGTGGCGGCGATCTTCTGGGCCTGGCTCTGGGGGCCGGTCGGGCTGGTGCTGTCCACGCCGCTCACGCTGTGCATCGTCACGCTCGGCCGTTACGTGGACCGCCTGAACTTCCTGACCATCCTGCTCGGCGACCAGCCGGCGCTCACACCCGCGCAGACCTGCTACCAGCGCCTGCTCGCCGACGACCCGCATGAGGCCCTGGTGCAGGCCGACCGCCTGCTCGTGGAGATGCCGCTCATCGACTATTACGAGCAGGTGGTGTTCGAGGGCCTGCGCTTCGCGCGCAACGACGTGCTGCGCGGCGTGCTGCCCGCCGACCAGCTCGCGCGCATCAATCAGGCGCTGCTCGACATCGTGGAAGATCTGGAGTCGGTGGACGACTCGCGCCATGCCGCCGGCGGCAACGCGAGCGGGCACACGTCCGCCGATGGCGGCGACGAGGCGCCCGTGGTGATTCACAAAGACGGCCGCCTCGTGCTGTGCGTGCCGGGGCGCGGCACCTTCGACGAAGTGGTGGTGGCGATCGTCTGCCAATTGCTCGCGCGCGGCAACGTCCCCTGTACGGCGACGACCTACGAGGAGATGCGCGCGACGCGCGGGGCCATGCTGGACGCGCAAGCGACGCACGCGATCTGCGTGGTGTCGCTCGACGCCCAGGAGTCGCCGCCGTACCTGCGCAATCTCGTGCGGCGCTTGCGCGAGCGCGCGCCTGCCGTGCCGATCATCGTGGGCGTGAGGGCAGTGCGGCGCGAAGAGGGCCCGAGCCTCTCCGACGATCCCGGCACGCACTACGCCGCCACGCTGCGCGACCTCGTGGAGGAATGCGGCGTGGCGCTCGCGGCCCAGCCGGAGATGCACGTGCAAACGCAGGCGGATGTGAGAATGTGACAGTCACGCGGATGTCACATTGAGGCACGATCATATGCGGCCCTATGCCCCTCTGGTTGCGGCATTGCCAGGAGACATGAAGTGCTGAGCCCTCACGAGTTTGCAACGCTGATGCTGATCCGCCACGCGCCGGAGCAGATCGACATGAACCGCCACGAACTCGACATCTTGCTTGAACGCCAGCTCGTCGCGCTCGTCCAGCGCGGCGAAGGCCACCGCCTGCCGTCGCTCACGATGGCGGGCCGCTCGCTGCTGGACGCGCTTGGCCGTGTCGAGCCCCCTTACTTCGCGCACGAGGACATGAGCAGCTGCGACGCGCATTGAGGCGCGCGCTGAGGTTCATTGACGACCTGGCCTGTCTGAGTTGGGTCATCCGGCCCGCACACCTCGCCGCGCAAAAAAAATGCGCCGACAGTTGCCCACCGGCGCGCATAACTTCGACTCTGCATGGTCCCAGAATGAACGGGGACAGGGTATGGCGCTCGGCGAGCGGGCCTGCAAGTCATCTGGCCCGCTGCGTTGCTCCATGACCTGATTAACGGCCGCCCGCGCGCCGCGTTGAATGCGGACAAACCCGTTCTCGGCAACCCTGGATGCAAACGTTGGCCGCGAAAGACGCGGCATCGCTGCTGCATGGATCGCCTGCCTCGTTCCAGGATTGGCGTGCTGGCTGACCGGCCGATTCGGCCCTAAGGCGCCGGAGCGAAATATCCGGGCTGGTCGAGGTCCGCGAGGAGCGTGGGCTGCTGCGGCTGCCAGCCGAGAGTCGAGCGGGTGCGCTCGCTGGAGCTGGGGCAATCGATAGCCGCGAAGCGCGCGAACCAGCCAAAATGTCCGGCGGCCTCTTCGGGTGCGAGGGCGACCACCGGAAGATTCAGCCGGCGGCCGATGATCTCGGCGATTTGCCTGAACGGCACGCCCTCCTCAGCAACGGCATGAAAGGGGCCGCCTTCGGCGCCGCGCTCGAGCGCGAGCCGGTACACGCGGGCGGCGTCGAGCCGGTGCACCGCCGGCCAGCGGTTGCTGCCGTCGCCGGCATAGGCGGAAACGCCTTTCTCGCGCGCGATGCCGATCAGGCGGGGCACGAAGCCGTGATCGCCGAGGCCGTGCACCGTCGGCGCGAGGCGGATGGCCGTCACGCGCACGCCGCGTGCCGCGAACGGCGCGGCCAGGGTTTCCGGCGCGCGGGGGAACGATGCGACAGGTGGGTGCGGCGGCTCGTCCTCGGTCGAAACCCGGCCAGGCGCCAGCAGCGCCACGCCGGACGAGACGATGAATGGCCGGTCCGAACCCACCAGCTCAGCGCCGATCGCCTCGATGGCGCGCCGCTCTTGCTCGCAATTTTCCGCGAGCTTCGAAAAGTCGTGGTTGAACGCGGTGTGGATCACACCGTCCGTCTGAGCCGCGCCTTGCCTCAGGCTCTCCAGGTCGTCGAGCGAGCCGCGCAGAACCTGCGCGCCGGCCGCGGCCAGACTCCGCGCCCCCTCGTCCGAACGCGCGAGCCCCAGCACCTGATGGCCCGCCGCCAGCAGATCCTTGACGACCGCCGAGCCCACCCAACCCGTTGCACCAGTCACGAATACACGCATGATATCGATCTCCAGGTTTTCGCCTGGGACGAATATCGACCCGCGCGTTATCGTGGTAAAGTCGTGACATTATCGTGTTATAAAAACTACCACGATGAGCGAAAATCTCGAAAGCAGCGACCTGCTGGGCGCCTGGCTGAAGGATCGCCGCACGAAGCTCGATCCGGCGGCCTTTGGCTATTCGTCGAAGCGCCGCCGCACGCCCGGTCTGCGCCGCGAGGAAGTGGCCCAGCGGGCCAATATCAGCACTGCCTGGTATACGTGGCTCGAGCAGGGCCGCGGCGGCGCGCCTTCGGCCGACGTGCTCGAGCGCATCGCGGGCGCGCTGATGCTGACGGAAGTCGAGCGCGAGCATCTTTTTCTGCTCGGCCTCGGGCGGCCGCCCGAAGTCCACTACCGCAAGAACGAGGGCGTCACGCCCAGGCTCCAGCGCGTGCTCGACGCATTGAACCCGAGCCCCGCGCTCATTCGCACGGCGACCTGGGACGTGGTGGCCTGGAACCGGGCGGCCACGGTGATGCTCATCGACTACGGCGCGATTCCTCCGGCGCAGCGCAACGTCCTGCGCTTCATGTTCCTCGACCCGTTTGCGCGCGACCTGCAATACGACTGGGAGAGCGTGGCGCGCTTCATCGTGGGCGCCTTCCGGGTCGATGTGGCCCGCGCGGGCGCGACGACGGCAGTGAGCGATCTCGTCGACGAGCTTGGCCGACTGAGCCCCGAGTTCGAGGCGATGTGGCGCGACAACAATGTCCAGGCCCACGGCGAAGGCGTCAAACGCATCCGGCACCCGCATCTGGGCCCGCTTTCGTTCGAATACTCGGCGTTTGCAGTGGATGGGCGGCCGGACCTCAGCATGGTTGTCTACAACCCCGCGACTGCGGAAGATCGCGAGAAGATCGAGTCGGCGCTTCAATCGCAGCCGGCGACGGACGAACAAACGCGGTTCCAGGAATCCGGCACCGCTACCCCAGCCCATGCAAGCGCCGGTGCATCGGCCCGAGCGCCATCGAGAGCGCCAGGCAAGCGCAAAGAATCGCAACGAGCGCGAACATCGTGATCCTGAACCCGGCGACGTAATCGGCCGCGCCGGGATGCAGGCCGAGCCGCGCGAAGAACACGCCGCCGAGCGTCGCGGCACCCACCGCCGCGCCGATCTGCAGCGTCGCCGTGACCATGCCGGAGGCCACGCCCGCGCGCGCGGGATCGACTTCCGCCAGGACGATGCGCACCACGGAGGGCAGCACGAGTCCCTGGCCGATCCCCATTGCCGCGAGTCCGAGGTAGAAGCCCGGCCCCGGCGCCACACGGTTCGCAAGCGCCGCCGCCGTTCCAAGACCGAGCGCGATGAGCGCGAAGCCGAGCGTCAGTACGCGATAGCCGCCGAGGCGGAAGACAAGGCGCGGCGTGATGAGCGGGCTCGATAGAAAGCCCAGCCCGAACGGCAGGATTGCGAACCCCGAGGCGAGCGGCGACCACTGCAGACCGCTTTGCAAAAAGATGCCGCAAGTGAGGAAGAACGCGCTCAGCATGTAGAACAGGAACGCGAGCGCGAGCCCCAGCAACACGACCGGATTGCGCAGGAGCCGCACGTCGAGCAGCGGGTCGCGGCCGGCCGCGAGGCTGCGCGTTTGCACGCGCAGCAGCAGTCCGAGCATGGGCAGCGCGGCCGCGAGGCACAGCAGCATCCACGCGGGCCAACCCTCTTCGCGTCCGCGCGTGAGCGGATAGACGAGCATCAGCAGGAACAGCGAGAGCAGCAGCGTGCCCGGTACGTCGATACGCGCGCCGCGCGGCGGGCGGCTCTCGGGAATGAAGCGCCAGCTGCCAATGAGGGCGAGCACGCCGATCGGCAAATTGACGAGGAAGATCGCGCGCCAGCCGAGGCCGAACGGATGGAGGCTGATGAGCGCGCCGCCGCCGAGCTGGCCGACGACCGCCGCGACGCCGAACACGAAGCCGTAGAGGCCCATCACGCGCACCTGCTCGTGGGGCGTATAGACGCTGCGGATCGTCGCCAGCACCTGGGGCGCCAGCACCGCCGCGAAGAGGCCCTGGAGGATGCGTCCCGCCACCAGCATCGTGCCGCTCGCTGCGAGCCCGCAGAGCGTGGAGGCGAGCACGAAGCCCGCCATGCCGATCATGAACATGCGCTTGCGGCCGTAGAGATCGCCGAGTCGTCCGCCCGTGATCTGTGCCACGGCGTTGGCGCACGCGTAGGCGGAGACCACCAGCTCGAGCTGAGAGGAACTGGCCGCGAGGCCTTCGTGGATCGCGGGAAGCGCGAGATTCACGATGAAGTAGTCGAGCGGCGGCAGGATCGCGCCGATCAGCAGGACCACGAGTGCCCAGCCGCCATGACGGCGCGCGTCGGCACGCGTGGGCGTGCCAGGAATCGTGGGCCCGGATTGAGCCGGGGGCGGTGCTGCAGACGTAGTCGCCGCGGGAGACAAGACGCGCGGCTCGGCGGCGAGAGTATCGTCAGTCATGGTGAACCTGTAAAAATAGGGCTGGATCGTAGCGCCCTGCACGGAGCGGATACAGGTGACGCAGTGCACCATTCGAAGCGTCATTGTCTGCCCGGTGCGTCAAGCGGAAAAGCGGGAATAGGTGGTACTATCCATCGAGTTACTCGATGGATAGGTGAGCACCATGCGCGGCTTCGAACTCGACCAGTTGCGGACTTTCACGGTGGTGGCCGAGGCGGGCAGCCTCACGGCGGCCGCGCCGTCGCTGCACCTCTCGCAGTCCACCGTCAGCGAGCAGATGCGCAAGCTCGAGGCGCGCGCGGGTGTGCCGCTATTCGTGCGCAGCAAGCGCGGCGTGGAGCCCACGCCCGCCGGCACGCGCTTGCTCGAGCACGCGCGGCGCATCGTGGCGCTCAACGAGGCCGCCTTCGACGAAGTGCGCGGCCAGGCGATCAAGGGCGAGCTGCGCGTGGCCATCACCGATTACTTCCGCACCAACGAAGTGGCGGGCATGCTCGCGCGCCTGCGCGAGTGCTATCCGCAGTTGAGCCTGCACGTGAGCACGATGAAGAGCACCGAGATCGAGCAGGCGCACGCGAGGTGCCAGATCGATCTGGGCGTGGTGATGAACATGTCGCTCGGGCCGTTCCGGCCGGTGCAAGGCGAGGCGCGCTGGGTTCTGCGCCGCGAGCCGCTTCAATGGGTCGCGTCTCCCGCACTCGCCGAAGCGCTGCCCGATCCGCTACCGCTCGTGCTGCTGCCGGGCGACTGCATGCTGCATCAGGTGGCGGTGCGCTCGCTCGAGGAACAGGGCCGCGCGTATGTGATGGTGCATAGCGCTTCGGGCGTGGCGGGCCTGCAGTCGATGCTCGCGGCGGGGCTGGGCGTGGGCTGCCTGTGCGCGTCGGCAATCACGGACGGACTCGTCAAGCTGGGCGCGCGGCACCGCTTGCCCGCGTTGCCGGAGGCGGTGTTCTCGCTCACGCCGCCGCTGCCGGGCGAGCGCGAGACGGTCAGCCAGGCGCGCGAGGTGCTCTCGCGGCAGTTGCTGGTCTGAAGCGCGCGTGGCCGCGCGTTCACCAGTCGATGCGGTGCTTCTCTTCGGTTTCGCGATGACGATGGTCGTCGTCGCTGTGCAGATAAAGGCTCGTCGTGCTGAGCGAGGCATGGCCGAGGTTGTCGCGCACGAGTCGCAGGTCGACGTCGCCGTCCGCCATATGCGAACCCGCGCTGTGCCGCAACCAGTGCGCCGACGCGCTTTCGAGCCGGGCCGCACGCGCCGCGCTGGCGGCGGCACGGGTTGACGCTTGTGCTTGCGCTCGCGTGGCGGCTTGCGTTGCACGTTCCGTATCGGCTACGTCATTGGCCGCTTGCATCGCGTGTTCGGCGTCGGCTGCTCCATCGGCCTGCGCTTCGCGCGCAGCAGCCTCGCGCAGACGTTGCGCGGCCCCCGCGAAGATTGCCTTGACGATGGTATGCAGCGCCGCGCGTGTGAGCGGCTTCGTCGACTCGCCGAGCGGCAGCACGAGCGGCGTCGTTTCTTGCGGCGCGGGCAGCGCGGGCAGACCGCGTTCGCGGCGATAGCGCGCGAGCTCCGCCATCATCTCGGCGGTGGCGGGCACGAGCCGCCGTTTCTCGCCCTTGCCGAGCACGTCCAGCCACCAGCGCTGCGCACCCGCGCCGTCGCGGCGCGCGAAGAAGTCGCCCATCGTGTTCGTGCCGACTTCGGAGATGCGCAGGCCGCCCAGATAAAGCAGCGTGAGGAGCCAGCGCGTGCGAGCGTGGCGTTCGCGCTGCCGCTCGCTTTCGCGCGGCAGGCTCTCGACGTAGGCCTTCACGTCCTCCCAGAGCTCGCGTTCGAGATAGCGCGTGATGCGTGGCGGCGCGCGGCGCGAACGCTGACGCGAGAGCGACAGCGGATTGCCCGCGAGATAGCCGGCGCTCACGAGCCAGGAGAACAGCGCGTTGAGGATCACCATGGCCTGGCGCTGGCTGGCCGCGGAGAGCGGGCCGTAGAAGGGCCGCCAGCGCGCGTCGTCGCGTGCGTGCTTGCGCCCGCCGCCCGCGACCCAGCGCGCGGCGGGCTGGGGATCGGCGAGAAAGTGCTGATACGCGACCAGATCCTCGTGCGTGAGCGACGAAAGCGGTTTGCCGAGCTGCACGATCGACCAGAGGAGCAGTCGCTCCGCCTCCTTGCGATAGGTCTCGAAGGTCGCCTTCGAGTCCGCGACGCGCGCGAGCCACGCACGGATGGCGTCGAGGTCGTTCGCCGCCGCGATCTGCATGCGTCCGTGCGCGCGGTTCGCGCCGTCACGGCCGTCGAGATCGGCGGGAAGTTCGAGCGCGTCGAGCGGGCGCGGAGCGAGGAGAGCGGTTTGCATGGGCAGTCAGTGCGGCGGTGCGATAGAGCGGAGATGCGCTCAAGCGCGGGTGTGTCGATGCGGCGCCGAAGTGCAAGTGCACTTCAGGTGGGGACTATAGCGCGGCAACCGCGCGCCGCGAAATGCCGCCAACGGCGATAATCGCGCATACCCGCGCCGCCCGGCGCGGGCTTGACCTCACCCTTTGGCGCTTCGCGATGAAACTGCTTGCCCCCATTCCGATTCTGCGCATGTTCTCGGTGGAGAAAGCGTATGCGTTCTATATCGACTTTCTGGGCTTCAAAGCCGATTGGGAGCATCGCTTCGAGCCGGACTTGCCGCTTTACGTGCAGGTGCATCGCGATGCGCTGGTCCTGCATCTGAGCGAGCATCATGGCGACGGTACGCCGGGCACCGCGCTCTTTTTACCGGTTGAGGATATCGACGGGTTCCATCGCGAGCTTTCCGCGAAGCATTACGCTTATGCGCGGCCCGGCATCGAGGAGATGCCATGGGGCCGCCAGATGCAGATCGCCGATCCGTTCGGGAATATGCTGCGCTTTTGCGAGCTGAGTTAGGTTGGGGATTGCGGCGCGGACGCCGAATGCAACGTGTCGGCGAGGTCGAGCTCTGATGAGACATCTGGGCGCCACCCCGTCGCGACACCATTCTGTGCAATGACCACGCAGGCCGTGAAATTCCGGTCAGTCACCCGCATAAAACCGCCTCGACCGAGGCCAGCGTGCTCGCAGATAAAGGCGATGGCCAGGTCTCGGGGCAGATAGTCGCCCAGCTTGCGGTGCGCCTGGACGAGCAGCCATCGGGCATCGAGCCAGGCGTCCAGGATCCCGGAGAGGGCGTCTCGACGGACGCCGTCGCGTCCCATGATGTGGGTCCAGTCGCGGCGCGCGATATCGACTTGCGGGAAACGTTGCAGCATCAGGCGATGCACGCGCCGCGGATTCATTTATGCTGCCTCACGCCGCGCCATTGATCGCGGAGTGCTCATCGCCCGTACCAGGGGTTGAGCGCGTCTCGCCAGCGACCCGAAGCGGTTTGCCGGACGCGGAAGAGACGGACGGTGTACCCGTCACGCCCGGCAGCATCGACTGCAGCGAATCTCCCGCCAGGCCGATTTCCTTGAGCAGCGAATCAACGAGCGGCGCGTGCGCTCGATACGACAGCGCCGCCGACATTGCTTGCTCGGCGAGATTGCCGCCACCGGCCCCGCCGCCTGCGCCTGGCGCGCCATCGGCAGACGATGCGCCCTGACGGTTCAGTCCGTCGACCTGGATGATCTTGATGCCGTCGATCGACTTCATCGGCTCGACCGTCTGCTCGATGATCGCCGGCAGCGCCTGCAACAAGGCCAGTTTGAACTTCAGGCTGGTCTGATCCGACGACAGCGTATTGATCGCGTCATTCAGCGCGCGCTGCGCCTCGGCCTCGGCCAGCCCCTTCTTGCGCTCGGCCTCTGCCAGTTCGACGATCGCGGTGGCCTGCATCTGCGCGGCCTCGCGTTCGGCCCGCGCCTTGGTCGTGATGTGCACGGCATTCGTCTCGGCTTCCTGCGCCGCTTCGATCAGGGCGACCTGCTTGGCGCGGTCGGCTTCCGCCGTGCGGCGCGTGGTTTCGACGAGCTGCTCCGCTTTCACGGCCTCGGCAAGCGACTCGTTGGCGCGCGCCTGTGCCTGAGACTGCGCCTCGGACTTCTGCGCGATGATGATCGCCTTTTCCTGCTCGGCGATCTGCGTGACCTTGGCCTGCTCGATTTCCTTCACGCGAACTTCGCGCTCGGCTTCCACCTTGCGCGAACGCACCGCCTGCTCGCGTTCGATCTCCGACTCCTGCACCTGACGCTCCGCGACAATGCGGCTTTGCTCGGCTTCCTGGTGGCGCTCCGCCTCGAATGCGGTAATGCGCGCGCTCTGCTCCGCAGCGCGCGTCTTCACCTGCTGCTCCTGATCGAGCTTCATGAAGGATTCCTGCTGCTCGATCTCGAGCCGCTTCGCAAGCGCGTCGCGGTTCTTTTCGCGCACGGAAACTTCGGTATCCTGCTCGACCTCATTGCGCTCCTTGCGGCGGCGCTCGGTTTCCTGCGTGAGCTTCGTGAGACCTTCCGCGTCGAACGCGTTGTTCGGATCGAAATACTCCTTGGAGGTCTGGTTGAAGTTGGTGAGCGAAACGCTTTCGAGTTCCAGCCCGTTCTTGGTGAGATCCTCGGCGACCGTGTTCTGCACGCCTTGCACGAATTTTTCGCGGGCGTCCTGCAGATCCTGCATCGTCATTTGCGCGGCGGTCGAACGCAGCGCATCCACGAACTTGTCGTCGACGAGCGCGCGCAGATTCTCGGGCGCCAGCGTGCGTTGGCCCAGCGTTTGCGCCGCGGTGGACACGCCTTCCGCCGTGGGCTTGACGCGCACGAAGAACGCGACCACGACGTCGACGCGCATGCGGTCCTTCGTGATCAGGCTGTCACGCGAGGCGCGGCTGACTTCCAGCTTCAGCGTGTTCATGTTGATCGGAATGACCTCATGGAACACCGGCAGCACGACGGCGCCGCCGCTCATGATGACCCGCTGGCCGCCCAGGCCCGTGCGCACAAACGCCCGCTCGGCCGACGCCCGCACATACAGGCGCGCGAAGATCAGCCCGATCAGGCACAGCCCGACGACCACCGCCAATCCGATGGCCCCCCAGAATATGATCGTATCCATTGCTTGATTCGACTCTCAACGTAAATGGCAACAACGAAATCCGGCGTGCATACGCCGCCGGCCGCGCTTCATCCATCGTGACGCGGACTCTTGATGGCCCGAAACAACGATCCCGAGACGCGGGCGACGATCAATACCGTTTGCCCGCGTACAAATACCTGCCCTGCATCGTCCGGCTCGATGCGAACATAATGTGCCTGACCGAATTCATCGACGAAGCGCGCCTCGGCCGGATTGCCTTGCGAAGCTTGCCCCGTAACAATGCGCACCGCCCGGCCGATAAAGTCGATTTCCGATAGCGCGCTCGATTCCTCCTGCGGCACGAGACGGCCGATTGGCTTACCCGTCTTGCGAACGAACAGCAAGGACAGGGGCAGTGCCAGGCAGGCGGCGAGCCAGGGCGGCAGCATGAAGTGGAGCAGCGCCTGCATGATCGACTGCAGCAACAGGCCTGCAACCGCGAACCCCGTGAGGAAGAGAACGAGCAGGATCAGAAACGGCACCCGGCCGATATGCAGCCAGCCCAGAAACTGCGCGACGACTCCTGTTTCGGCACCGGCTCCCGTGTGATCGATCTCGAAGTGGTGTTCAATGAAATTGCCCGCGTGCCCGGTTACGCTGAAGCCGAACAACAGCGTGAGGCCTTCCAGCACGCCGACTGCGATCATTATCCCGATTGCCATTATGAATGGCGCATATCCCGGTTGCAGCAATGAGGTCATGAGTTGTTTTCTATCTCAGCGATATTCAGGTTCGAGTCTATATCGAATCCATGAATTATGCGGGATGTTTTATCTGCACACTCGATGTGTGGATGCCTCTGGGGCTTGGGAATCGAAAATGTATTGGATTAAGCGCGGAAGATTGTCAAAGAATGGCAACACTTGTCGCGCGGGGATTTTATCTTGAAACTGGCGAATGAAAATCCATTTCGAAGATCGAATGCCATGCCGATACGTCGGCGCAAATGCAGATATTCGCGCCTGGAAGTTGTTTCCCCATGTTCGAAGTGACGGATTCGCTTTGCCTAAACCGTCGCCACCAAAAACGACTCGCCCGTGGAAGGCCGCAACGCATCGCTGCGTCCCGCAAAATACCTTGCAACGATATCGGCGGTGCTCACATGCTCGGCCTTCGAAAAACCGGCCTCCTTCGCAAGCGCGAGCATTTCCTCGGGACGGAAGAAACTGAGAAACGGCGTCCCCGCCGCGCGCGCGCGTTCATAAACGGCCTCGTGTTGCGCGCGCTCTTCAGCGTCGACGAGATCGAGCGGCAGCGTGAAGGTCATGGCGAGCGTCGAACCCGGAGCGAGCTGCGCGATCTGGCGCAGCGTGGCGAGATTCGCCTCGCGCGTGAGGTACATCGACACGCCCGTGGACGCCACCACGGCGCGCGCTTTCGCATCGAACCCCGCGCTTGCCAGCAGCGTCCACCATGATTCGCGTGCCTCGAAATCCACGGGCACGAAGCGCAGCCACGCTTGCTCGCGATAGCCGAGTTCGGCGAGCCGCTGGCGCTTCCATGCCTGCGTGCCCGGCTGATCCACTTCATACACATGGAGCCGCGACGCAATCTCCGGCCGACGCTGCGCGAACGTGTCGAGGCCCGCGCCCAGAATCACGTATTGCGCGACGCCCGCATCGGCCTGCGCGGCGACGAGATCCTCGATGAACCGCGCGCGCCCGACGATGGACGCACGATAGCCGCGCGTGCCTTCGGGATGCATGTCGGGGCGATTGCGCCAGTTGGCGTCCGGCGCGGCAAGCTGCATGCCGATTGCGTCGTTGAGCACGTGCGGTTTGGCATCGACCTCCAGATGCAGCGCGCGCCAGAGCGCGACGCGGATGGCGCTGGAATCGGGCGTGGCCGTTTTCGGGTCTTGCATGAGGGTTCTCCGGAGGCGCAACGCCGGACAGTGTATCCGGCATCAAGGTCCGGACGCCACTTGGTTCGGTATGCGCTGGAGAGCTACCGCCCGCTTGGCCTGGCGAGCACATCGTGATGTCAGGGTTGCTGCTTCTGCCGGGGGGACTTCATCAGGGTGAGGAAGAAGCGTGTCGCAGCGTAAAGCATCGGTAAAATGAAAACGCGCCCCGTAGGGCGCGTGAACCCCGCGTAAACGAGGGAGACAACTTACGTCGATGCCAATTTGGATTCCTGTGAGGTTTCAGTCGCGCTCTGGTAGGCATACGCTTCGACCACTTCCGCATCCATCAGCTTATTAGCGAACTGATCGCTATAGTCGCGCACGCTCTCACGGAGTCGGCTAAACAGGTATCGTGCGGAAAGTGTTGCTTTCTTGCCGACGAATTCGCATAGGTAGCCCGTACAAACGAACACTGCAAGGATCGGTACAACGACCAGGATGGCAATGGGAGCGACGAGTCCTGAAGAGGCGAGAGCATAGCGCATCATGATGCGTCCCGCTCGTCGGCGTATATCTGCTGCATACTTTTGATCAGCGCTCAAGGTCGAATGGAAGCTTTTGTCGACCTGCTTCGCTATCACGTCTACTAGTCCCTGGTTCTTTTTGATGGAGCGTTCAATCAGCAGGAACTGAGGTAGATTGAAATTTTCCGCGAACCGGAGATAGCTGTTTATCAGTGTCCGCAGATTTCCATAGATTGGACGCGAAAGACCACCTGGTTCATGGACGAAGTGCTCGCGAATTTCGTCGCGCAGGTCAAAAAGCTGATCACGGAAGCACCCAAGAATCGCAGGTCTAAGCGCGTATCGCCACGTCACGAGCAACAGAAGAATGCAGATCCCCGTAACAATGTTTTCCACCGCTGCCTTGGCATCCATTGCTTACCTCCTTTCCTTCGGTGTGTCACCGGTCTCGGTGAGACCACTTCCCTTGTTGAAGGGATCCCGCGATTCCAGTTGCTTTCTGAACTTGTCAGTCATGCGAATGGAACGTTTGTATCGATGCCGATATATCAAGACTGTGAAAAACGAAGCTCCGCCAAAGATTCCGCAAAAGATGCTCGATGGTGATAGTGCGCTTACAAAAATGGCCAGCGCCGAAATATTCTCCGCTCGCTGGAGCACGATGACTTTGAGACCTTCGATGATTAGCCAAAGCCCTGCTAGTGCACAACCCATCGTGACGCAGTGTTTCGCTAGATCGACTGTGAGACCAAACCGCGCGCCCTTATAGGCGATGCGGTGCATCTCGACCTCCGGATGGGGATGCAGCCTATTCGAGCTATTTTGTCGTTTGTTCTGCATCGGTGGGCCGTGAGCGATCAGTTTCCGGATGAGGCGTCAATCGATTTCAACGTCCCGCATCATACACAACTGAGCAATCACAAAATTGTCCGATGCCTCAAAATACGATCTAAATCGTCAATAGATCGAATCAAGTAATGCTAACAGGATAAGATCTACAGCATCCCTTTTTTCTGTAGGAAAAACCCTGTCATTCGCCGCGTGGAAAATGCGCTGCGTTAATTGTATGGCAGTTCGCCGCTTTTCCACTGCTCCAGCCCGCGCCCGTCCTTGACCTGCATTTCTGACCCATGTGCTACCCGGTCGCGCTTTGTCTCATCGAGGCGCTGCGTAGCAGTCTGGCCATATCCCCACCAGTTCGCCTCCTCGTCATCGGTGATGTAGAGAGGCGTTTCCTTCCTGCCATGCCGGCTACCGATTGTTCGAACTCGCTGGGCGCATGCACGACCAATGAGGCGCGATTATTCCGGCGGCAATTTCCCGCAATCCTGATCGATGCCGGGGCGCACCCCATAAGTCTCCGCGCTCACCGCGCGCAGCACGTCGATCATGACGCCCGCCGCTGGCGAGAGCAGGCGGTCGGCGCGCGTGATGATGCCGAAGTCGTCCATCTGGCAGTCCATCGGCAGCGGCAGCACCGCGACCATGCCGTGCGCCGCGTAATAGTGCGCCACGTCCTCGGTGAGCACGGCGATCATGTCGCTTTGCTCGAGCACGCGCGTGATGAAGAGCAGCGCGGGCGTCTCCACCACATTCGAGGGCGGCGCGAGGCTCGCGCGCTGGAACATCAGCTCGAAGCGATGGCGCAGCACGCTGCCGACCGGCGGCACGACCCACGTGGCGCGCGCCACGTCGGCGAGCGCGAGCGGCGCGCGGGCCTGCGCCTGAACCTCGTCAGGCACGCGTTCGCACATGCCTGCATCAGCGTCCTCGCGCGCGGCATCCAGCAGCGGATGCCCCGGCCGCACCACGGCGCACACCGGTTCGCCCGTGAGCGGCTCGTAACGCAACTGCAGCTTGTCGTGCTCGGCGGAAAGCCGCCCGAGCACCACGTCGAGCTTGTCCTGGGCGAGATGTTCGAGCAGCACATTGCTCGCGTCGATTTCCACGGAGACGCGCATGTTCGCATGCGTACGCTTGACCGCCGCCACCGCCGCGGGCAGCACGCGCACGCCCGGCGAGGTGATCGCGCCCACCGCCACGTGACCGAGGCGCCCGGCCTTCAGCGCGGCGAGCTCCTCCTGCGCCTGGTCGAGGCTGCCCAGCACGGCGCGCGCGTGCCGGATCAGCGCGTCGCCGTAAAGCGTCGGCCGCATGCCGCGCGGCAGGCGCTCGAACAGCACCGCGCCCAGCATCTCTTCCAGCTCACGCAGCAGCTTCGAGGCCGCGGGCTGCGTCATGTTCAGCGCCGCCGCCGCGCGATGAATATTGCCTTCCTCCGCGAGCGCGACGACCAGCAGCAACTGACGTGTCTTGAGCCGCGTGCGCACGTACCAGGGGCTCGAATCGAGCATGTTTCGCCTGCCGTCCCAAATAGTTTTCAGTGTTTATACCAATGCCGGAATCAATATCGAAAGCATCCGATATTTCATTAGAAGGTTATCAGAGTTCTCCCTAGACTAAGTCGAACGTTCCCTCCCTACAGACCCGGACGATGTCGGCAACGAAACCCAAACTGCGCTCCAAACAGTGGTTCGGCACCACGGACAAGAACGGCTTCATGTATCGAAGCTGGATGAAGAATCAGGGCATCCCCGATCACGAATTCGATGGCCGGCCGATCATCGGCATCTGCAATACCTGGTCCGAGCTCACGCCCTGCAATGCGCACTTTCGCAAGCTCGCCGAGCACGTGAAGCGCGGCATTTACGAGGCAGGCGGCTTTCCGGTGGAGTTCCCGGTGTTCTCGAACGGCGAATCGAACCTGCGCCCCTCGGCGATGCTCACGCGCAATCTCGCGTCGATGGACGTGGAGGAGGCCATCCGCGGCAATCCCATCGACGCGGTCGTGCTGCTGTGCGGCTGCGACAAGACCACGCCCGCGCTCCTGATGGGTGCGGCGAGCTGCGATGTGCCCGCCATCGTCGTGAGCGGCGGGCCGATGCTCAACGGCAAGCTCGAAGGCAAGGACATCGGCTCGGGCACGGCGGTATGGCGCCTGCACGAGTCGCTCAAGGCGGGCGAGATCGACCTGCATCACTTCCTCTCGGCCGAGGCGGGCATGTCGCGTTCGGCGGGCACTTGCAACACCATGGGCACGGCCTCCACGATGGCCTGCATGGCCGAGGCGCTGGGCGTCTCGCTGCCGCACAACGCGGCCATTCCCGCCGTGGACGCGCGCCGCTATGTGCTCGCCCACCTGTCGGGCATGCGTATCGTGCAGATGGCGCTGGAGGATCTCAAGCTCTCGAAGGTGCTCACGCGCGAGGCATTCGAGAATGCGATCCGCACTAACGCGGCCATCGGCGGCTCGACCAACGCTGTGATCCATCTGAAGGCGATCGCGGGGCGCATTGGCGTGCCGCTCGAGCTCGAGGACTGGATGCGCATCGGCCGCAACACGCCCACCATCGTCGATTTGCAGCCCTCGGGCCGCTTCCTGATGGAGGAGTTCTATTACGCGGGCGGCCTGCCTGCCGTGCTGCGGCGCCTGGGCGAGGCGGATCTGCTGCCGCATCCGGGCGCGCTCACCGTCAACGGCAAGTCGCTCTGGGACAACGTGCGCGAGGCGCCCAACTATAACGACGAGGTGATCCGTCCGCTCGACAAGCCCTTGATCGACGACGGCGGCATTTGCATCCTGCGCGGCAATCTCGCGCCGCGCGGCGCGGTGCTCAAGCCCTCGGCGGCCACGCCCGAGCTGCTCAAGCATCGCGGCCGCGCGGTGGTGTTCGAGAACTTCGACCACTACAAGGCGACCATTGCCGACGAGTCGCTCGACGTCGACAAGGACTCGGTGCTCGTGATGAAGAACTGCGGCCCGCGCGGCTATCCGGGCATGGCCGAGGTCGGCAACATGGGCCTGCCGCCGAAGCTCCTGCGCGAGGGCGTGAAGGACATGGTGCGCATCTCGGACGCGCGCATGAGCGGCACGGCCTACGGCACGGTGGTGCTGCACGTGGCGCCCGAAGCGGCGGCGGGCGGGCCGCTCGCGGCGGTCCGCAACGGCGACTGGATCGAGCTCGACTGCGAGGCGGGCCGGCTGCATCTGGACATTGGCGAAGAAGAACTGAAACGCCGCTTGAGCGACGCCGATCCCGCCGCGTCGCCCGGCGTGGCCGAGCAACTGGGCAAGGGCGGCTATGCACGGCTCTACATCGATCACGTGCTGCAGGCCGACGAAGGCTGCGATCTCGATTTTCTCGTGGGCCAGCGCGGGGCCGCCGTGCCGCGCCATTCGCATTGAAGCACCGATGAACCGACACGCCTCCAACCAGATCCGCACGACAAGCGGGCAGCACGACGCGTACCGCAATGCGTTCAGCGCGCTCAAGGACCGCCGCGCGCTGCTGTTCCTGCCGTTTCCGCCATGCATCTGGGGTTTGTCGCTCTGGTTACCTACCATTATCAAGGCGTTCGGCGTGAGCGATCCCACAGCCATGCATTCCTTCTGGCAGGACTGACGATATGAATACGAGCCCATCAAGTATCAAGCCGCGCTACCGCGGCATCTTCCCGGTGGTCCCGACCACCTTCACCGAGACCGGCGATCTCGATCTGGAAAGCCAGAAGCGCGCCGTCGACTTCATGATCGACGCGGGCTCGGACGGCCTGTGCATACTCGCGAACTTCTCCGAGCAGTTCTCGCTCTCCGATGACGAACGCGAAACCATCACGCGCACGGTGCTCGAGCACGTGGCGGGCCGCGTGCCGGTGATCGTCACCACCACGCATTACGGCAGCAACGTGTGCGCGGCGCGCAGCAGGCGCGCGCAGGAGCAGGGCGCGGCAATGGTCATGCTGATGCCGCCGTATCATGGCGCGACTTTTCGCGTGCCCGAGCAGCAGATCCATGAGTTCTACGCGCGCGTATCGGACGCCATCGACATTCCCATCATGATTCAGGACGCGCCCGCGAGCGGCACGGTGCTTTCCGCAGCGTTCCTCGCGCGCATGGCGTGCGAGATCGAGCAGGTGGCGTACTTCAAGATCGAGACGCCGGGCGCCGCGAACAAGCTGCGCGAGCTGATCCGCTTAGCGGGCGAAGCGGCCGAGGGGCCGTGGGACGGCGAAGAAGGCATTACGCTGCTGGCGGATCTGAACGCTGGCGCGACCGGTTCGATGACGGGTGGCGGTTTCCCGGACGGCATCCGCCCGATCATCGAGGCGCATCGCGCTGGCCGTCTCGACGAAGCCTTCGCGCTCTATCAGAAGTGGCTGCCGCTCATCAATTACGAGAACCGCCAGGCGGGGCTGCTTGCCTGCAAGGCACTCATGAAGGAGGGGGGCGTGATCGCATGCGAGTTGCCGCGCCATCCGCTGCCCGCCATGCATCCCGAAACGCGCGCCGAACTGATCGCCATTGCACGCCGGCTCGATCCGCTCGTGCTGCGCTGGGGGAAATGATTGATTCGGTATCCAGATGAATTAGATGGATGATTTCGATAGAGAGGCAGAACTCGTCATGAACGCGTCCTATACGTTGGCCATCGTCGGTGTCGGCAAGATCGCGCGCGACCAGCATTTGCCTGCCATCGCGGGCAACCCCGGCTTCGAGCTCGTGGCGAGCGCGAGCCGCAACGCGCAGGTCGAGCACGTGCGCAACTACACCGATATCGGTGCGCTGCTCGCCGCCGAATCCGGGCTCGACGCCGTCTCGCTCTGTGCGCCACCGCAGGTGCGTTACGAGCAGGCGCGCGCCGCACTCGAAGCGGGCAAACATGTGATGCTCGAAAAACCGCCCGGCGCGAGCGTGAGCGAAGTGGAAGCGCTGCGCGAGCTGGCGCGCCGGCATAACCGCACGCTCTTCGCCACGTGGCATTCGCGTTACGCGAGCGCCGTCGAGCCGGCGCGCGCGTGGCTTGCGCAACGTACGATCCGTGCCGTGCACGTGCGCTGGAGAGAAGACGTGCGGCGCTGGCACCCGGGCCAGCAATGGATCTGGGAACCGGGTGGCCTCGGCGTGTTCGATCCCGGCATCAACGCGCTTTCCATCGTCACGCGCATCCTGCCGCGCGAAGTGCTGCTGCGCGGCGCGACGCTGCAGGTGCCCGGCGATTGCGCGACGCCCATCGCCGCCGAGCTCGACTGCATCGATACCGACGGCGCGCCGGTGCGCGCCGAATTCGACTGGCGTCACGGCCCGGTCGAGCAATGGGAAATCGACGTGGATACCACGGACGGGCTGCTCTCGATCGCCGAAGGCGGCAAGCGCCTCGCCATCGCGGGCGAGCCGGTCGAGCTGGAGGCGGAGCGCGAATACGCGGCGCTCTATGAGCGCTTCCACTGGCTCATCGCCCACGGGGCCGAAGACGTGGACGTGCGGCCGCTGCGGCTCGTGGCCGATGCGTTTCTGCTCGGCCGGCACGTCGAAGTCGAGGCCTTCGGTCACTGAACGCTTTGAGCCTTCGTGCGCTTTCATCGCCTGCATCACCCACACCAGAAACAACCCGAGGAGACAAGAGCATGACCAGCAAGACCCGCCGCTTCACCCTCCTTTCCGTGGCGTCGATCGTGGCGTTCGATCTCGGCGGCAGCTCGTTTCTCGGTATTTCATATGCGATCGGCTTGGCTGCCCATGGCGTTTGTCCGGGGCTCGCCAGGGCTTTCGGTTTTTTTCGAGATGCTTGAAGCCGGGATGGAAATAGAATCCGACCCCATTATTTGACGCCTTGTGCGTGGAGATCGGGCCGGGGCAGCAGTGCCAGGGACAAGCGCTGTTCGCGACGATGTCCCGTACCGGGCCGCACAGGTCAGGTCACTGCAACCATCCCGTCTCACCCATGCCGATGAAAACAACTGAACGTTTGAATTTGCGCAATGTGACGATCTGCGCGGCCGATTCGGTCAACCCTGCGCTGGCCGCACGTGCGCTCGATATTTCGATGTCACAGTGCGAGTTTGGCGACGCCATATTATTTGCTCATGAGGAGGTGCCAACGCGCGCGCGAATCGAGCCGATTGTCCGTCTTCAATCCGCTGTGGCGTATTCCAGCTTCATGCTCAAGGACCTGGTCAGGTACGTCAGCACACCTTGGGTGCTCGTCGTCCAATGGGACGGCTATATCGTCGATGCATCGCAATGGCGCGATGCGTTTTTCGAGTACGACTATATTGGCGCTGTCTGGCCGCATCGCGAGAAAGGCGAGCAGGTTGGCAATGGCGGATTCTCGCTGCGCTCCGCACGGTTGCTCGATGCGCTCGCGAGCGAACGCTTCGCGGTGCCGCCCAACGCCGTCGAGGACGAATTGATTTGCTGTCGCTACCGGCCAGTACTGGAGGCGGAATTCGGGATTCGCTTCGGTCCCGAAGCCATTGCCAACCGGTTCTCGTATGAGATTGTGACGCCGGATAGGCCGACGCTGGGTTTTCACGGGCTGTTCAACATGTGGCGCTACGTCGACGACGACGCCATGATGGCCATGCTCCAAACGCTCGATACCCGCACGCTGGTATCCGCAGCGAGCTTGGGGCTCTTCTTGAATTATCTCCAGCTTCGGAAATTTTCCTGTGCGAAGGCGCTATATGAAATCTACCGCAGCCACTGGAGCGCTCCGGAGATTGTTGACCGCCTGATGCGCAATGGTCTGCCAGATGCTGTTGCCCAGCATTGGGTCGACATTTGCGAAGACGCCTGAGATACCTCATGAGGTTTGCCAGGCTCCGCACGTTTGCCGATTGCAGGCCCTTCGTCTGCTCAGGTCTCCAGCGCCGCCCCACCCAGAATGATATTGGCATCCGCCCGCGCGTTGTCGAGCTGCACGACACTCGCCTGCCTCGCCGCGAGCGCGTCGCGGTTCTCGATCGCCGTGAGTATCGCCTTGTGCCGCGGCAACGAAAGCGCATGCGTATTCGGATGCCGGCTCGTGAGCTTGATCGACTCGGTCAGCGCGAGCGACAGCATGTTGCCGATATACGCGAGCATGTCGTTATGCGTGGCCGCCATGACCGCGCGGTGGAACTCCAGATCGGGCTCGAGCAAATCGGCCGCCGTTTTGGCCTGCTCCATGCGTGCATAGGCAGCGGCAATGCGCGCGCGGTCTTCGTCGTTGGCGGATATGGCGGCGAGCGCGGCCGCCGCGGGCTCGATGATCTGCCGCACCGTCATGAGCGAGCGGAAGAATTCGCCCTCGGGAATGCTGTTCACGGTCCAGTACAGCACGTCGGGGTCGAGCATGTGCCACTCTTCGCGCTTGCGCACCACGCTGCCCACGCGCGGCTTGGACACCACGAGGCCCTTGGCCACCAGCACGCGCGTGGCCTCGCGCAGCACCGGGCGGCTCACGCCATAGGTCTCGCACAACGTGGGCTCGGCGGGCAGGCGTTGCCCCGGCGCGAGCTTGCCGCTCACGATCTGCATGCCGAGCTCCTGCACGATGCGCCCATGCATGCTCTTGCGTTTCTCTAGATTGCGGTAATCCATGTTCGTCCCGCCGGAGCGCCCGGTGTGGGCAGCGCGCTCCGACCTCCCCTGTTGTGTAGGCCCGGTGCGCTCAATGGGCTCAACGGGCTCGGTGCGCTCAGTGTGTACTGTTGGCGCGCATGGCGCGGTATTCGCGCCGCACGATGTCCATGAGCTCCGCCACCGACGTGAGCGCACTTTTCTGTTCGTAGGTCACGCGGCCTCGCTGCATCAACATGATGCGATCCGCGATATCGAGCGTCTGCGCATAATTGTGCATGATCATGATAATGGATAGGCCGCCTTTTTCCTTCAGCCGCATCACGAGGTCGATGATGAGCCCCGCCTCGCGCGCGCCCATGGCGGCGAGCGGCTCGTCGAGCAGCAGGATCTTCGCGTTCGAATGCACGGCGCGCGCCACGGCAATGGCCTGACGCTGACCGCCCGAAAGGCGTTCGACAGGCAAATCCACCGAAGGCACATGCACGCCGATGTCGTCGAGGCATTGCGCGGCGCGCTCGCGCATCTGCTTGTGGTCGAGCAGCCTGAACGGCCCGCGCCGTACGATCTCGCGGTTCAGGAACATGTTGTGGTAAATGCTCAGCGAATTCGCGAGCGCGAGATCCTGGTAGACGCATTCGATGCCGAGCGAACGCGCATGATCGACCGAGCGCAGCAGCGTCTCCTGACCGTCGATATGGAGCGTGCCGGCCGTCTGCTGATGAAAGCCCGTGAGAATCTTCACGAGCGTGGACTTGCCCGCGCCGTTGTCGCCGAGGATGCCCAGAATCTCGCCACGGCCGAGCGTGAGCGAGACGCCGTCGAGCGCCGTCACCGCGCCAAAGCGCTTCACGAGGCTTTCGCCGCGCACCGCGAGCGGCGCGTCCGGGGCGCTGGTGCCTCCGGTAGAACCGGGGCCTGCGCCGGTGCCGGAAGAGGCGGCTTGAGATTCGTCCATCAGCGCCCTCCCTTGCGGCGTATACGTCCGACGTGGATGTTGAAGATCATGGCGGCCAGAATCGCGGCGCCCAGGATGATGTTGAACGTGAACGCGTTGATGCCGATGAGCGTGAAGCCGTCGTTGAGGATGCCGAGCACCGCCGCGCCGATGAGCCCGCCCACGATGGTGCCCGAGCCGCCCGTGAGCGGCGTGCCGCCGATCACGGCGGCGGCCACGGCGAGGAACATGATCTGGTTGCCGCCCGCCTGCGGGTCGATGGAGGTGATGCGAAAGGCTTCGAGCATGCCGGTGAAGCCCGCGAGCACCGCGGCGAGGATGAAATTGCCGAGGCGCAGCCGGTTCACATGAATGCCGGCCTCGCTCGCGCCAAGCGGGTTCGCGCCCGCCGCCTGCGTGTGCAGGCCCCAGCGCGTGTGCCGCAAGAGCACGTGCATCACGAACGCGATGGCCACGGTCCAGAGGATCTCGCTATAGCCCCACGCGCCCATGAAGCCGGAGAACGTGGGCGAGCCCGGCGTGGCGGCGGGCGTGCCGCGCGAGACCGTGAGGGTGATGCCGTTGATGAGGAAGAGCGTGCCGAGCGTGGTGACGAACGAGGGCAGCCGCAGCCACACGGTCACGGCGCCGTTCACGAAGCCGATGACCGCGGCGGCCACGAGCCCCGCCATCACGGCGAGCCACATGGGCGCGCCCGCGTCGTTCGCGAACACCATCATGAACGGCGCGAACGCGAACACCATGCCCGCCGAAAGATCGATGTCGCCGCCGATCATCAGCATGATCTCGCCGAACGCGATGATCGCCACCGGCGCGATGAACTGCGAGAGGTTGACGAGGCTCGCGTTGGTGAGGAGGAAATCGTGGTTCGCGAATTCGAAATAGGCGGCCAGCAGCACGGCCACGAGCAGGATGCGCAGCTCGGGCGCCCATTGCGATGCGAATGAAACGCCCGCGCGCCGGGGCGCGCGGACCGCTTCGATCTTGCCTGATTCGTTCACTGTATCCATCACGACTTGATTGCGCCGTTCATCGGGACGATTTGCGGCTTGGTGGTCTTGCCTTCATAGCGCGTCGAGGTGTTCAGGTACGGATCGACGGTCGCCTTCGTCACGAATTTCAGGCCCGTGTTGATGTCGGCCGGACCGACGAGGCCGCCCGAGGCGAGGAACACGAATGCCTCCATGACGGTATAGAAACCCTGCACATAGGGCTGCTGGTCGATGGTGAAATCGAGGAAGCCTTCGTGGATCAGCTCGATCGTGGTGGGCAGCAAGTCGAAGCCGCCGCCGTGCACGCCCTTCGAAGGCAGGTTCGACTCCTTCATCACCTGCGCCACACCTTGCGTGCTGCCCGCGTCCACGGCGAACATGCCCTTCAGGTCCTGGTGGCCCAGATAGAACGACTTGATCTTCGAAAGCTCCTCGTTGACGGTCGCGCCCGTGGCCACGGTCTGGATGTCGATCTTCTTGCCGGACTTCTTGATGGCGTCGCTCGCCCCATCGAGACGCGGCTGGATGTTGAGCTGCCCCGGCGTCGCGATGAAGAGCGCGACCATGCCGCTGTCGATGAGACTCACAATGCGCTCGCCCATCTGGTAGCCCGAGAGATACAGGTCCTGGCCGATATAGGCGAGGCGCGGATTATGCTTGCCGCGCGGCGCGTCGGCGTTATAGGCGAACACCGGAATGCCGGCGTCGAGCGCGGCCTGGATGGGCTTGTCGAACGCGCTTGGGTCGACGATCGGCACGGCGATGGCGTCAGCCTTCGCGGCAATCGCCGAATTCACGGCGCGCACCATCTCGCCCGCGTCCGAGGTGGCCGAGCCGGTCCACTGATAGTCCATGCCGAGCAACGCGCAGGCATCCTGAATGCCGTATTGCGTGGGCACGAAGAACGGGTTCGTGGTGACGTGATTGACGAACACGATCTTCCACTTCTTGTGCGAGGGAAACGCCATTTCCGCCGCTTGCGCCTGCGAAATCAGGCCGCCCGCGCCGCCTCCGAGCGCGCTCATGAGAGAGAGCGCCGCGCCTAGCCCGGCGCCCTGCATCAGCCCCCGCCGCGCGGTGTTCAAACCGTTGTTGTTGCCTGCCTTGTCGTCATCCCGTTGCTGTGCCATGTCTTCCTCCGGCTCTCTTCTTCGTTGGTCGATGTGGTCGACGTTGAGTCGATCGCGTGCAGATGCTGGACGGCACCGGGAGTGCGCTGGGCAGCGCAGGGCTGTCGCGTGACGATGTGCAACCCCGATCCGGAAGCGCTCGATACGCGCCGTGCGGTACCGCAAAAATGGTAGTGCAGCGCGGTTGCGCCTCCTAATCCATGTATACCCCTAACTAGTCCGACTATTGGGCGCATGGGTAACAAAGCGCTTACGACGCTGCTTGCTGCGCGCTACGCCTCGCGTGGCGGCGCGGCGGAGAGCCTGGTTTGATCGAGCGGCGCGGCCGGCTGCACGCGCTCGCGCGGCGCGCGTGCAGCGCCCTTGCCGCCGCCGGTGGACTTGCGGCGTGCGGCGTGGCGCTCGGTGGCGCGCTGCAGCAGACAGAACGCGCAGAGCAGGGCGCCGATCACGATGCGGGTCCACCAGGAGCTGAGCGTGCCGTCGAAGGTGATGAGGGTCTGGATCGTGCCGAGGATGCCGACGCCGAACACCGAGCCGATCACGTAGCCCACGCCGCCCGTGAGCAGCGTGCCGCCGATCACGGTCGCGGCGATGGCGTCGAGCTCCATGCCCTGCGCCTGCAGGCCGTAGCCCGAGAGCACGTAGAGCGTGAACACCACGCCGCCGAGCGCGGAGCAGAAACCCGAGAGCGCGTAGACGGCAATCTTGGTGCGCGCGACGGGCAGGCCCATGAGCAGCGCCGAGCGCTCGTTGCCGCCAATTGCGTAGACGTTGCGCCCGAAGCGCGTGAAATGCGCGATGACGATGCCCGCCGCGAGCATGGCGAGCGCGGTGAGGGAGCCCGTGGTGAGCGAGCCGCTGCCCACGGGGATGCTGAACTCCGAGAGCGCGTGAAAGCCCGGGTCGCTGATCTGGATGGATTCGGTGGTGATGAGAAAGCAGGTGCCGCGCGCGAGGAACATGCCGGCCAGCGTGATGATGAAGGGCTGCAGCCGGAAGCAGTGGATGAGCGCACCCATTGCCGCGCCGTAGAGGGCGCCGAACAGCAGCACGAGCGGCACGACCACGGCCACGGACCAGTGCAGCTTCTCGGTGCCCACGGCGCACAGGATGGTGGTGAGCGCGACCACGGCGCCAACCGAAAGATCGATGCCGCCCGAGATGATCACGAACGTCATGCCGATGGCCACGATCAACAGGAACGCATTGTCGACGAGGAGACCGAACAAAACCTGCAGCGAGAAGAAGCCGGTGTACATCACGGAGCCGAAGCCGAACAGCGCCACGAACAGCAGCACGGTGACGAAGATGGGCAGCACGCGCGGATCGACGAAGCGCGAGACGCCGCGCCGCAACGCGGCGAGCGTGCCTGCACGGGCTTGGGGGGCGTTGGCGGGCGGTGGGCGGTTCATGCTCGGTTTTCCCGAAGTCGTTATTCAGGCCCGCGCACGCCGCGCGAGCGCGATGCGCTTGAGTTGCTGGGCGGCGAACGCGCGCGCGGCGGGCGACTGGATCACGCACACGCACAACACGACCACGGCCTTGACGACGAGCGTGGCCTCGGGCGGCACGCCGATCGAATAAGTGGTGTAGGTGAGCGTCTGGATGATGAGCGCGCCCAGCACCGTGCCCGCGAGGCTGAAGCGTCCGCCCGAGAGCGAGGTGCCGCCTAGCGTCACGGCGAGGATCGCATCGAGCTCGAGCAGGAGGCCCGCGTTGTTGCCATCGGCGCTGCGCACGTTCGAGCTGATGAGGATGCCGGCAATAGCCGCCGTCACGCCGCAAAACGCATAGGTGCCAAACACGACGGCCTGCGAAGAAAGCCCCGCGAGCCGCGCGGCTACGGGATTCACGCCAATCGAGCGGATGAAGAGCCCGAGCGCCGTGCGATTCACGATGAGCACGGTGAGCACCGTCACGGCGACGGCGATCCATACGGCGCAGGGCACCAGCGCAAAGTAGCCGCCGCCCGCATACAAATAACCTTGCGCGCCGATGGGGATGATCTGGCCGCCCGTGAGCAGTTGCGCGACGCCGCGCCCGGCCACCATGAGGATCAGCGTCGCAATGATCGGCTGCATGCCGACGAAGGCCACCAGCAGCCCGTTCCACATGCCCGCCAGTAGACCCACGGCGAGCGCCGCGCCGAACGCGGCGCCCACGCGCGCGGGGTCGTCGGCGAGTACGGTGGCCGCCGCCGCGCCGGCGATCGCGACCACGGCGCCCACCGAAATGTCGATGCCGCGCGTGGCGATCACGAGCGTCATGCCGAGCGAGACCACGACGAGCGGCGCGGCGCGCATGAGGATGTCGATGGGCGCGCCGAACAGATGCCCGCCCAGCAGCGTGACGGCGAGGAAGTTCGCGCGATGGGCGACGTCGACGGCGAACAAGGCCACGAGCGTGAGCGCGGGCCACACGAGCGGATGCTTGAGCACGAGCGCGAGCCAGGCGGGCAGACCGGAAGGCAGCGCGGAAGGCGGACGCACATTCATTTGCGATCTCCAGCGATGAGGCCATAGACCTCGCGCTCCGAGCGTGCCTCGCCCGAGAGCTCGGCCACCTTGCGCCGGTCGCGCAGCACGGCGATGCGGTCGCTCACGCGCACCACCTCGCTGATCTCGGAGGAGATGAAGAGAATGCCGAGCCCCTTCGCGCAGAGCGCGCGCACGCGGTCCATGATCTCGAACTTGGCGGCCACGTCGATGCCGCGCGTGGGTTCGTCGAGAATCAGGAGGCGCGGCTCGGTCGCCAGCCAGCGCGCGAGCAGCACCTTTTGCTGATTGCCGCCCGAAAGCAGGCCGATGGGCTGCTCCGCATCGCGCGCCTTGATGCCGAGCTGCGCGATATAGGCGTTGGCCAGCTCGCGCTGGCGCGCGCGCCCGATCATGCGCCACCAGCCGCGCCGCGCTTGCAGCGCGAGCACGATGTTCTCGCGGATCGAGAGATCGGCGACGATACCTTCCTTCTTGCGGTCTTCGGGGCAATACGCCATGCCGTGACGGACCGCGTCGCGCGGCGAGGCGAGCTTCACGGTCTTGCCATGGATGCGCACGGCGCCCGCGTCGGCGCGCTCCGCACCGAACAGGAGGCGCGCGGTCTCCGTGCGTCCCGAGCCCAGCAGGCCCGCAAGGCCGAGAATCTGGCCGGGCCGCACTTCGAGATCGAGCGCATTGAGCACGCCGCGGCGCGCGATGCCCTCGGCGGCGAGATACGGCTCGCCGGAGCGCGCGGCGGCGTCCTGTGCGTGCGCCTCCTGCGTGCCGGGCTCGCGCGGTGGCGCGTCGCCGTGGGTGAGTCGCTCGTCGGCATGGCTCACGCCCACCATCCTGGCGACCAGCGTCTGCACCGGCAAATCGGCGGCGAGATACTCGCCCTCGCGCTCGCCATTGCGCATCACCGTGATGCGGTCGGAGATCGCGTAGGTCTGCTCAAGAAAATGCGTGACGGACAGAATCGCGATGCCCGACGCCTTGAGCTTGCGCAGCACGCTGAAGAGGCGCGCGACCTCGCCTTCGTCGAGGCTCGAAGTCGGTTCGTCGAGAATCAGAATGCGCGCATCGACGGAAACGGCGCGCGCGATCGCCACCATCTGCTGCATGGCGATAGGGTAGGTATCGAGCGACTGCGTGACGTCGAGCGAGAGATTGAGCACGGCGAGCGCCTCCGCCGCGCGCCGGTGGATCGTCTTCCAGTCGATCAGGCCGCGCTTGCGTGGCTGGCGGCCCGCGAAAATGTTCTCGGCCACCGAGAGGTTCGGGCAGAGATTGACTTCCTGATAGAGCGTCTGGATGCCCGCGGCCTCGGCTTCCTGCGGCGTCGCGAAGCGCACTGGCCGGCCGGCGAGGCGGATCTCGCCAGCCTCGGGCTCGTGCACGCCCGTGAGCACGTTGATGAGCGTGGACTTGCCCGCGCCGTTCTGGCCCATCAGCGTGTGGATCTCGCCGGGGAAGAGGCGAAAATCGACGCCGTCGAGCGCGCGCACGCCAGGAAACGTGCGCGTGAGGCCGACGGTTTCAAGCAACGGCGTGGGGCTCATGCGTGCTGGCGCCTGCTTGAGGTTAGTACTTGCGCGACGGCAGCACCTGCGCCGCCACATTCTCCGGGAACACCGTTTCGTTCGTGACGATGCGCTTGGGCAAGGGCTTGCCCGCCACCACGTCCTTCACGGCGCTCATGAGCTGCGGCCCGAGCAGCGGGCTGCATTCCACGTCCACGTTCATCTTGCCGGCGATCATCGCCTGGAAGCCGCCCTTGGTGGCGTCGAACGACACCACGCTCACATCGGTGCCGGGCTTCATGCCCGCTTCCTCCATGGCCTGGATCGCGCCGAGCGCCATGTCGTCGTTATGCGCGTAGACCACGTTGATCTTGTTGCCATACGTCTTGGCAAACGCCTCCATTACCTGCTTGCCGCCCGCGAGCGTGAAGTCGCCGCTTTGCGAAGCGATGATCTTGAACTTCGGATCGTTCTTGATGACCTCGATGAGCCCCGCGTGACGGTCGTTCGCGGGCGCGGAGCCCACCGTGCCCTGCAATTCGACGATATTGATGGGGCCCGGATTGTTCTTGTAGTGGTCCTCCAGCCACTTGCCGGCGCGGCGGCCTTCTTCCATGAAGTCCGAGCCGATCATCGTCACATAGAGCGACTGGTCCTTCACGTCGATGTTGCGGTCGGTGAGGATCACGGGAATCTTCGCGCGCTTCGCTTCCTGGAGCACCGGCTCCCAGCCCGACTCCACGACGGGCGAGAAGGCGATCACGTCGACCTTCTGCGCGATGTACGAGCGGATCGCCTTGATCTGGTTTTCCTGCTTCTGCTGCGCGTCCGAGAATTTCAGGTTGATGCCGGCGTCTTTCGCGGCGGCCTTGATCGATACGGTGTTGGCGGTGCGCCAGGCGCTTTCCGCGCCCACCTGGGCGAAACCGAGCGTGATCTGCTTGTCTTCGGCGTGCGCGACGCCCGCCGCCAACGAAAAAGCCGCGGCAGCGGCGATCAAGCCGCTTGCCATGCGAGTAGCCAGTTTCATGCGAGTCTCCGATGTCGCTTAGTCGTTCTTTGTTTAATTCATGGCGCTTGCGCCCGCGTCCCTGGAGTCCGGACAGGCCGGACCGTGTCGCGAGTCGGTCGCGCCATCCCAGGCCGGCGTTTATCCGCTATGGTTAAATCAGTCGGCCGCTCACCTTGCAAGATTGAATAGCCAAACTATATGCAACGGTATGGGCCGTTTTTATTAGCGTTTTCCCGATCATTGACGCTAATATAGTCATGCTATTTATGGGTTTTTCTCACTAAGTGGGCAACGCCATGAACACTCGCAAAACCAGCCTCCGCTCGGCCGCGTGGTTCGGCACCACGGACAAGAACGGCTTCATGTACCGGAGCTGGATGAAGAACCAGGGGATCCCCGAGCACGAGTTCGCGGGCAAGCCGATCATTGGCATCTGCAACACCTGGTCGGAGCTCACGCCCTGCAACGCGCACTTTCGCAAGCTCGCCGAGCACGTGAAGCGCGGCGTGTACGAGGCGGGCGGCTTTCCCGTCGAATTCCCGGTGTTCTCCAACGGCGAATCGAATCTGCGGCCCACTGCGATGTTCACGCGCAACCTCGCCTCGATGGACGTGGAGGAGGCCATCCGCGGCAACCCCGTGGACGCGGTCGTGCTGCTGTGCGGCTGCGACAAGACCACGCCGGCACTGCTGATGGGCGCGGCGAGCTGCGACGTGCCCGCGATCGTGGTGAGCGGCGGGCCGATGCTCAACGGCAAGCACGCGGGGCGCGACATCGGCTCGGGCACGGTGGTGTGGCAACTGAGCGAGCAGGTGAAGGCGGGCAAGATCTCGATGCACGAGTTCATGTCGGCGGAGGCGGGCATGTCGCGCTCGGCGGGCACCTGCAACACCATGGGCACGGCTTCGACGATGGCGTGCATGGCCGAGGCGCTGGGCGTGACGTTGCCGCACAACGCCGCGATTCCCGCCGTGGACGCGCGCCGCTACGTGATCGCGCATTTGTCGGGAATGCGAATCGTCGAGATGGCGCTCGAAGGCCTCAAGCTCTCGAAGCTGCTCACGCGCGAGGCGTTCGAGAACGCGATCCGCACGAATGCCGCGATTGGCGGGTCGACCAATGCGGCGATCCACCTGAAGGCGATTGCGGGGCGCATTGGCGTGAAGCTGGAGCTCGACGACTGGACGCGCATTGGCCGCAACACCCCGACCATCGTCGATTTGCAGCCCTCGGGGCGTTATCTGATGGAGGAGTTTTATTACGCGGGTGGCCTGCCGGCGGTGCTGAGACGGCTTGGCGAAGCGAAGCTGCTGCCTCATCCCGACGCGCTCACTGCAAATGGGCGCACGATCTGGGAGAACGTGCGTGAAGCGCCGAACTACAACGACGAGGTGATCCGTCCGCTCGGCAATCCGCTCGTGCACGATGGCGGCTTGTGCGTGCTACGCGGCAACCTTGCGCCGAACGGCGCGGTGCTCAAGCCTTCGGCGGCCTCGCCGAAGCTGCTCAAGCATCGCGGCCGCGCGGTGGTGTTCGAGGACTTCGACGACTACAAGGCGCGCATTGGCGACCCGGCGCTGGACGTGACGCCTGACTCGGTGCTCGTGATGAAGAACTGCGGGCCGAAGGGTTATCCCGGGATGGCCGAGGTGGGCAACATGGGCCTGCCGCCGAAGCTGCTCGCGCAGGGCGTGACGGACATGGTGCGCGTCTCGGATGCGCGCATGAGCGGGACGGCTTACGGCACGGTGGTGCTGCATGTGGCGCCCGAGGCGCGGGCGGGTGGGCCGCTTGCGATCGTGCGTAACGGCGACTGGATCGAGCTCGATTGCGAAAAGGGTACGCTGCGCGTAGATGTTAGCGATGCGGAGATTGGTGTGCGGCTCGATGCGTGGGCTGCTTCGAGTAAGCCCGAGCCGGCTGATGCCAGCGGGTATCGCAAGCTCTATGTCGAGCACGTGCTGCAAGCCGATGAAGGATGTGATTTCGATTTTTTGGTCGGCTGCCGCGGGGCCGAGGTGCCCAGGCATTCGCATTGATAGTGCGCGGGCGCGATTGTGGCGCGTTGCGCCTTAA
>NZ_BAYD01000118.1 GCF_000685075.1 Paraburkholderia oxyphila NBRC 105797 | reverse complement strand
CAACGCTTGCGGCCCGCCGCGAATACAAGTTTCACCGATTTAAAACATATGCGTGATCCCCGCACGCGAAACAAATTGATTGATCGAACCAGACGGATTAAACCCAGCAATCTGGGCATTCTGCGCCGCCCCCGCAGCATGCTGATAAGCGGCCATAGCATACACCGAAGTCCGCTTGGACAACGCATACTGCACGATCAGATTCCCTTGATGATACTTGGGTTCCGTATCGCTCGCATGATCGAGTCCCATGGTCAGCGTGTACCCCACGCCAATGGTGGTAGCAGGCGTCAAAAAATAGACCCCAGAAATTTCATAATTCTGAAAATGCAAGTCATGGCTGCCACTGCCAGACGAAAAATCGACATTCGAGTAGTCCGCCATCAACCTGAAGCTTCCGATGGTATAGGAGGCGCCCGCCGAAAGAACACCCTGGTACCGCGCGCTCGCAAGCGCATTCCCATAGATCACATTGACATATCCAGGCCCACTGCTATACCCCGAAACGGCGGTAACGGGATTATTCACCCGCAGATACCCCACCCCTGCACTAAAAGCCGCGCCGTTGTACACGGCGGCCGCACTATACGAGGCATCGTTCGAGAACTGCCCGGCCTGCCCACCAAACGAATAATGCCCCTCGAACTGGAAGCCACCGATAACCGGGCTCGTATACTTGATCGCGTTATCGACCGGAAATCCGTTATCCAGATTATCCATGTCGTTCGGATGCGCGAAGTACCACCCCCCATAGTTACCGTTCAGCGTAAACGGCTCGATAAGATCGACGCTAGCATCCCACTGCTTCCCAAAGGTCAACTGACCATACTGCTCCGAATGGAGGCCCACATACGCGTTACGCGAAAAAGCAAGACCACCCATCGATCCACCCGACGCCGCATCAAATCCATTCTCGAGCTTGAAGATCGCCGACAACCCTCCACCAAGATCCTCCGAGCCGCGCAACCCCCACTGGCTAGTCTGGGCGACGCCGCTCTTCATCTGCACGAGCGTTCCACCACTGCCGGGCACGAGCGTTCCATCGGGCGAACTGGCAACGTTGCTGGCATAGTCGACGCCCATATCGACAACGCCGTACAACGTCACCGAAGACTGCGCCCAGGCTTGCGAGGCCGACATGGCCGTCAATACCGATGCGGCCAATAGCACTTTCATAGAGTCCCTCCAATAAAGTCTCGTTGTTCACTATCTTGACGATCTCCACGCCTTGACTAACGCGTCTGGCGTCAACTGTCGAAGCGCGGATCGCGATACACTTCCTGCCCGCCCAGCAGCGTGAGCAGCACCTGCGTCTGGCTGATCCCGTACGGCGAGATCTCATGGAGATTGCGATCGACGACAATCAGGTCTGCGTACTTTCCCGCACTCAGGCTGCCCGTGCAGTCGTCGCGCCACGCGGCGTGCGCGGCATGCACCGTGTAGCCACGCAATGCATCGTCGATGCCGACGCGATGGTGGGGCGTGTGAGCCGGCGCGTCGGCACTAGCGCCGGGCTTTTGCCGTGTCACGGCGGTTTGCATGATCTCGAAGGGGTCGAAGCCCGTCACGCCCCAGTCGCTGCTCATCATGCACGTCACGCCTTGCCGGACGAATTCGCCAACCGGATAGATCCACTGGTTGCGTTCGGGACCCAGCATCGCGCCCGCAATCGCATCCATTTCCTCGTTGGGCTGCGCCCATAGCGTCTGAAAGTTCGCCAGGATGCCCAGCGACTTGAAGCGCGGAATATCGGCGGGATTCACGACTTGCAGGTGCGCCAGCTGGTGCCGCGCATCCCATCTTCCGTTCTGACGCGCCGCGTATTCGATCCCGTTCACAGCCGCGTGCACGGCGCCATCGCCAATGGTGTGCACATGAAGCTGGAACTTCTCGCGGTCGAACGCGGCGAAGTATTCGTTGATCTGCTGCTGGCTGAACATCAACGCGGCGTTTCCGCCGTTGTCGCTACGCGGCTCGAGCAGCACGGCGGTGCCGTTCTCCAGTACGCCATCGAGAAAGAACTTCGCCGAGTGCAGGCAAACGCGGTCCCCGTGGTAGGTCTCGCGCAAGTCGATCAGCTCCTGCAACTGCTCGTCGAGCGGTTTGTGCGCGAAGATCTTCGAGGTTGCCCGCACCCGCAGCGTCAGGTCGCCCCGGTCGTGCGAGGTCTGGTAGTTGCGCATGTAATTGCGGTTGACCATCGCATCGAGCACGCCCGTAATGCCGCGACGATTGAATTCCCTGCTGTAGTGCTTCATCGCCTGCAAGTATTCGTCGTCGGTATAGCCCGGTGCGATGCGGTTCATCGCCCAGATCGCATCCTCGACCAGCCAGCCCTTCGGGCTGCCATCCGCGTGACGCAGATAGCTGCCGTTCTCCGGCTCCGGGCTGCCCGGCTTGACCCCCGCGCGCTCGAACGCCGCGCTATTGGCCCAGCCATTGTGGTAGTCGCAGGCCAGCATCAGCGCCGGCCGGCCGCCCGTCACGCTGTCGAGCCGCTCCTTGGTGAGCACGTCCGGGCCGAACAGGCTCGGCGAAAAACCCACGCCGCGAATCCATGCCCTCTCGGGATGTCGCTCGGCAAACTGCCGGATGCAAGCGAGCAGTTCGTCGAGCGTCGTGGCGTCGTACAGCGACGCGTTGTGGTAGAGGTCGGCGCTGCTCAGCTGGAAGTGCACGTGGGTGTCCTGCAAGCCGGGCAGCACCATGCGCCCCTGCGCATGGACGCGGCGAGTCTTCGCGTTCGCGAGGCGCTCGACTTCCGCGTTGCTGCCTAGCGCCACGATGCGGCCTTCGCGTACCGCGATGGCTTCCGCGCGTGGCAAACTGCCGTCCATCGTGTGGATATCGGCATGGGTGATGATCAGATCGGCGGGCTGCGCCATGGTGGCTCCAGATAAGGGAAGTCAGGGCAGACGCGCTCAATCGTTCTTCAGCTGCGACCACAGCCGGTTCTGCAGACGCATGATCTCGGGCGGCACCGGCTTGTTGGCGACGAGCTTCGCGAACACCGGCGGTGGCGGGAACACCGCAGGATCGGCTTTCACGTCCGGCCGGATCAATGGCTTCGCCGAGGGGATCGTGCTCGGATAGGAGGTGTCGTTCGTCAGGTTGGCCGCCTCCTTTTGCGACAGCACGAAGTTGATGAACTTGAGTGCCGCGGCCGGGTGAGGCGCATCCTTCGGAATCGCCAGCATGTCGAACCAGATCGCCGTGCTTTCGGTGGGGATCACATACTTGATGTGATAGGGCTTGCGCGCGGCCTCGGCGGCAAGGCGCGCGGAGTTCACGTCGCCCGACCAGCCCAGCGAGAGACAAATGTCGCCGCCGGCGAGGTCGTTGATGTAACTCGTGGAGTTGAACTGCGTGATATAGGGACGAACGCGCTTGAGCAGTTGATAAGCCGCTTCATAGTCGGCGGGATTCGTCGTCGTGGGGTCCTTCTTCAGATAGATCAGCGCCGTTCCGAATGCGTCGACGGGCGAGTCCAGCACCGATATTCCGCAGCTCTTGAGTTTCTGCGCATTCTTGGGATCGAACAGCAACGCCCAGCTATCGAGCGGCGCATTGTTGCCGAGCACGGCCTTCACTTTCTCGACGTTCATGCCCAGCCCGTCGGTGCCCCATTGCCATGGAACGCCGAATTGATTGCCCGGGTCGTCCTGCTCGAGCAGCTTCAGGCTTGCTGGGTCGATCAGCGCATAGTTCGGCAACTTCGACTTGTCGACCTTCTGGAAGATGTTGGCCTTGACCTGACGCGCCCAAAAAATATCGGACGGCACCACCACGTCGTAGCCGGAGTTGCCCGCCAGCAGCTTGGCCTGCAGCGTCTCGTTCGAGTCGAACTCCTGGTAGACGACCTTGATGCCGGTCGCTTTCTCGAAGTTCGCCACGGTGTCCTTGCCGATCGAGTTGCCCCAGTTGTAGACGTTGACCACCTGATCGGCCGCCTGCGCCGCCGGCATTGCGCATGACAGCAGACCCGCGGCCGCCAGTGCCGCGCAACCCGCCTTGAATCGCCCTACGATTGTTCCAGCCACTTGCCTCTCCTCTGTCTATGGATCGTCACGCTCAACGCCTGCGCGAGCGCATGGGTGCAGAATTTAGCCCGCGAAAATCGGCGAGTCTGTCCTGCTGGAGAGGTGGACAAGGGTATTTACGGACGCCGGCTTCACTCGCGTGAAAGCCGAATCATTGCGGTAGCGCGGCGCGGCGCCGGCATGGCAGGGCCGCTGACCGACCGGATCCGAAACGGGAAAAATGTGACGCGGCGTTGCGTTTAATCCGCGTTGGCCGCCCAGGCGAACAGTTCGCTGCGATTGCGCACGCCGAGCTTGGCGAATGCGCGCTCACAATAGGTCTTCGCCGTGGAGAGTTTGATGTCGAGATGGTTCGCGACTTGCGGCACCGACCAGCGGCTCAGCAGCAGCTTGCAGAGCTCACGTTCGCGCTCCGACAAGCGGATGTTCGCGCGCAGAAGATGGGCGTCGAAGCCCTCGTCGGGTGCCATGGGCATCGCGACCGTGGCGGGCCGGCGCTCACCGTATGACCGCACGTGCGACTCGAACATCGGAAACAACATGTCCGCCATCCGGCGGACATGGAAGAGTTCGTCGAGGCTGAATGCGGACCGCCCGCGCGAGCGCGTCAGGGATAGCGCGTACTGGCACTTCGCGTCCCCGTGCACGAGCATGCATTCCTGCGCGATCCGCGGCTCGTCGAAGAAGCGGCGGCGCAGCTCACCCTCGGCAATGCCGTCGACGTGACGCTGCAGCAGCAAGGTGCCCTTTCTGGCTCGGGCCTGCTGGTTCAGCGGATCGTCGCGCCAATACTGCTGGTAGTAGACCGCCATCAGACTCGACACGTCCGCATACAGCGGACTCCAACTGCCGAACCACTCTACGGTATACCCCGAAGCGCTGCCGGCGCACGGACGCCACCGGTCGAGATGCAGCGCGTCGATCGGGATATGCGCGCTGATGAGCGCCGCTACGGCATCGGCAAACCCTGCCGTGCCCATAGCGCTGACGACCGCGCCGACTGTCGCCGGCTGGACCTCGATCATGGCGTTGCCGCGTTCGCAGGGAACGGAATGCGCGATGGGCATGGACGGGTCCTCGAAATCGGTGCGATTTACGCACAATCCCTCGATCGCGCCGGGGCACGAAGGCCGGATTGCCATCGGTCAGTTTTCTTAGATAGAAGGATGACAATAAAGGTAGCGGACCGCCCCGCTCCGGTATGCCCTACTTGAAGTAGGGCAAGACCGATTTCTCGCGGCGCGCGAGGTCCGTACGATTTGTAATTGCGTGCGTGAATAGCGCGGCTACGCAGCGATTTGCTTGCTCGTCAAGCGCCAGATCGTCTGCGTAGCGTCGTGATGAACACGCTCCTCAATCTGCAGACCGCTCAAGCCAAACAATGCTTCGAGGTCGGCTTCGGTGTAATGGTTGACCCACGCATGCCCCGTGCGCTCGCTCATGTCCGATATACGATCCAAGGGGTTATACGACAAGAGCGCCATCCGATAGACCGACGCAATGCGTCGAAGCAAGGCAGGAACATCGAACAGATATTCGAGCAGCCCGAGCCCTACGATGCAGTCCGTTCCAAGATCAGGCAATTCCTCTTTGTTCAGATCAATAACGATGGTTCGTACATCGCGCCTGACCACATCGACGGGAACATAGCGCACATCTCGTGGCAGGTAGTTCTCCAATGTCATCATTCCGCAACCCACATCGGCTATAGACGATACGCCGCCCAGCATGCTCGCAGCCCGCTGTGCGCGGAGAGCCCAGCTCTCAGTCTTTTCCACGGCGAGCGCTTCCCAGCGCGACATCAGCGTCTGTCGCGAACCTATCGCAGCACTGACAATTCTTTCGCGATCCTTAATATCAAGATCGTAAAAATTGAAACCTGGGCTGGTTTCCTGATCCCCCTGCGTAGACGCGGTGCTGGCGACAGAGCCCTCGCACTCTGCCCGCGGCAGCGTCACTGCCACGCCGTGGAACTCGAGGTCATGGACGCGCTTGCGAAGCTCCGCGTTTTCGCGGCGCAGTTCCCGCAGGGTCGCCTCCTGATGAATGGAATAGCCAAACTTATTGAATGCCTTCTGAACGATACCTTTCATAATCCCCCCCTATTTTGCAATGTTAATTATATTTCTGAAAGAAATAATCTGAAACATACGGAAACAGTTGAGTCTATCCGACGCCGTTGTCGAATGCGAGTCCTTTAACGAACTGTGTCGGTCCCGGCACACAAGACCCAGCTCATGAGGTAGCGGCGGGTAGATTCGATGCACGCTTTTTGCCTTGCGCACGGCAGGTCGCGCGTCGACCTTCATCGACCATGCCGGGCAAAGCGTGAAAAGCGAAGGCACCGCCCATATTCGGCCGCGAGCGCTTGCGTCAATCCAATGAGCCCGGCTTTTCTCGCCGACGTGAGCGCAAAGGTGCGCGTGGCAATCGATTTTCTGGTCGACGCGTTTGCGGGCGTACCGCCATGGGACAAGCGCTGACCTGCTCCAGCGCACTCAAGGTCGAAGGGCGGCTGGGCGCCATGGCGCGCGAGCCGCCAAACCCACCAAAGTACGGAACGCCCCCATGGCTCGCATTGCGCTAGCCGGCAGCGGCGAGTCCAATGCATGTTGCTCCGTTCAAATCCGTTTTGGGATCACACATGCGCTACGAAGACTTCGAGTTCATCCGGTTCGACCCTCAGCCCGACGGCGTATGGCTCGTCACGCTTAACCGCCCTGAGGTCATGAATGCCACCAACAACCGGATGCATTGGGAACTGACCAAAGTCTGGGGCGTACTCAACGATGACCCCAAGGTCAAGGTGGTGGTGGTCACGGGTGCCGGCGATCGCGCGTTCTCCGCGGGCGGTGATCTCTCCGTGGTGGAAGAAATGTCGGAGAGCCAGGAGGCCACGCTGCGCGTGATGAAAGAGGCGTCCGACATCGTCTACAACATGCTGGCCTGCGAGAAGCCCATCATCACCGCGATCAACGGCGCGGCCGTGGGCGCGGGCCTCGCGGTAGCGCTGCTGGCCGACGTGAGCGTGATGGCGGAGGAAGCCCGCCTCACCGACGGGCATACGCGCCTCGGCGTATCCGCAGGCGATCACGCCGCCATCGTCTGGCCCCTGCTGTGCGGGATGGCCAAGGCGAAGTACTACCTGATGACAGCCGACTTCGTCGATGGCAAGGAAGCGGAACGCATTGGCCTCGTGACCTTTTGCGCCCCGCGCGCGGAGGTCCTGCCGAAGTCGCTCGCCATTGCCGCCAGCCTCGCACGCGGCAGCCAGACCGCCATTCGCGCGACCAAGAAATCGCTCAACAACTGGATGCGCATTGCCGGGCCGGTTTTCGACAACTCGCTCGCGCTGGAGATGCTGTGCTTCCTCGGTGCGGACGTCAAGGAAGGGCTGGCCGCGCTGCGCAGCAAGCGTCAGCCGGATTTTCCGTCGGCCCGGTTGCCGCAGTAGTGTACGGCGAGGCGGATCCCACCGCGCGACGACACACACCCTTAAACCTGACTAATAATAGTTAAATCATGAGACAACTCACCCTGCTCCTGGACGGCATGACGCATACCGAAGGCGCACGCTGGCACGACGGCCGCTTCTGGTTCAGCGATCTGTACTCCGAACGAGTGTGTTCGATTCGGGAAGACGGCACCGACCTGCGCACGGAACTGAATGTGCCCCAGTGCCCTTCCGGCATCGGCTGGCTGCCCGATGGACGCCTGCTTGCCGTCTCCATGCACGACCGCAAGCTGCTGCGTCGCGAGCACGATGGTTCCGTCGTGGTCCATGCCGATTTGTTCCCGCACCTCGAATTCGAGCCCAACGACATGGTCGTGGACGCGCAGGGCCGCGCGTGGGTGGGCAACCTCGGCTTCGACGTCATGAAGCTGGCCCCGCGCCGTCCGGGCAGGCTCGCGCGCGTCGATCCCGATGGGTCGGTCACGATGATCAGCGAGCCGCTGCACTTCCCCAACGGCTCGACCGTGATCGAGAACCGCACGCTGGTGGTGGCCGAATCGTTCGGCAATCGCCTCTCCGCGTTCGACATTCAGGCCGATGGCTCGCTATCAGCGCGCCGGGACTGGGCGAGCTTCGGCCCGGTGCCGCGCAACGAAGGCGTCATTGAGTCCATGGCCGAGATCGTGGTCGCGCCGGACGGCATCTCGCAGGCCGACGCCGAAGGCGCCATCTGGGTGGCGGACTTCACGAAGACGCGTGTGCTGCGCGTAGCGCCTGGCGGCGAGATTCTCGAAACGATCCAGACCGAGGATCGCAACTGCTATGCGTGCGCGCTCGGCGGCGCAGACGGACGCACGCTATTCATGTGCGTCACCCCCGCCGATTTCAATCCGGACGTGCGCCGCGCCAACCCGCTGAGCGCCGTGCTGTCCACCCGGGTCGATGTCGCGCTCGCCTGAGCCGCAAGGTCATTTCGCATGGAGGTTTCATGACCACTTCATCCAACAGTGCACAAAACGGCGCACAAAACAGCGCACCAGCCGCGCGCGAGAAGGCGCTCGCCTGGATCAGGCAGGGCGGCAAGCGCCTCCTGATCGGCGGGCGGTGGGTCGACGCGGCGTCGGGCAAGACGTTCGAGGTCGTCAATCCCGCCACCGAGGAAGTGCTCTGCCACGTGGCCGAAGCTGATAGCGCCGACGTCGATGCCGCGGTGATCGCGGCGCGCAAGGCCTTCGAGGCACCGTCCTGGGCTGCCCTCTCGCCGCATGCGCGCACGCGCGCGCTGCTCAAGATCGCCGACAAGATCGAGCAGCATCTCGACGAGCTGGCCGCGATCGAGTCGCTCGACAACGGCATGCCGCTGTGGTTTGCCCAGGGCGCGGCAACGGCCACGGTGGACATCTTCCGCTACTACGCGGGCTGGTGCTCCAAGGTGCTGGGCACCACGATCCCCTCGGACGGCAGCACGCTGATCTACACGCTGCGCGAGCCGCTGGGCGTCTGCGGCCAGATCATTCCGTGGAACGTCCCCATCCTGATGGCTGCCATCAAGTTCGCCAATGCGCTGTGCTGCGGCAACACGGTCATCCTCAAGCCCGCCGAGCTCGCGTGCCTCACGTCCATCCGTCTCGCCGAGCTGATCCAGGAGACCGACTTGCCGGCGGGCGTCATCAACGTGCTGCCCGGCTTCGGCGCCACGGCGGGCGCGGCGCTGGCCCAGCACCTGGGTGTGGACAAGATCGCGTTCACGGGCTCCACGGCCATCGGCAAGCAGATCGTGCGCGACGCCACCTCCAACCTCAAGAAGGTGACACTCGAGCTCGGCGGCAAGGCCCCCAACGTGGTGTTCGCCGACGCCGATATAGAAAAGGCCGTGCAGGCCGCCGTCAAGACTTTCTGCGGCAACTCGGGCCAGGTCTGCTCGGCCGGCACGCGTCTGTTCGTGCAGGAGAGCATCCATGACCAGGTGTCCGAGCGCGTGGCCGAGCTGGCCGCAAGCTGGAAGGTGGGCGACCCGTTCGCGGCCGACACGAAGCTCGGGCCGCTGATCTCGGCGAAGCAGCGCGAGCGCGTCTGGTCTTATATCGGCGCCGGGCAGGAAGGCGGCGCCACATTGCGGCTGGGCGGCAAGGCCTGGAGCGGCGCGGGCTACTTCGTGGAGCCCACGGTGTTCGACAACGTGCGCAATGGCATGCGCATCGCGCAGGAAGAGATCTTCGGCCCCGTGCTCTCGATCATCCCGTTCAAGGACGAAGACGACGCCGTGCTGCAAGGCAACGACACCGCCTACGGCCTCTCGGCCGCGGTCTGGACGCGCGACGTCTCGCGCGCCCACAAGGTCGTGCGCGCGCTGAAGGCCGGGCGCCTGTGGATCAACACGTTCGGCGAGTCCGACCCGGCCATGTCCTTCGGCGGCTACAAGCAATCGGGCTGGGGACGCGAATTCGGCCAGGATTCGATCGAGGCCTATACGCAGACCAAATCGGTCATGGTCCGCCTGTGAGCGCCAGCTTCCATCACACAACAACCGGGAGACACGCCATGGACATGATGAGCACGCCGGCCTTCGTGGAAGGCACCAAGAAACTGCTGATCGGCGGGCAATGGGTCGAGCCGCGCTCGGGCCAGCGCATCGAGGCCATCAACCCGGCCACGGGCGAGCTGCTCTGCCATATCGCCCAGGGCGACGCGCACGACGTCGACCGCGCCGTGGCGGCCGCGCGCCGCGCCTTCGAGGGGCCGTGGAGCCGCTTCACGGCACACGAGCGGCGCAAGCTGCTGCTGCGCGTGCACGACGCCATCCTCGACCACTTCGACGAGCTCGCGCTGATCGAAACGCTGGACATGGGCGCGCCGCTCGCGCGCACGCGCGGCTACAAGGAATGGCTCTCGCAGCTGCTGCAGTTCTACGCCTCGCAAACGGGCGCCGGCTCGGTGGCCGCCAGCCCGCTGTCCATCGCGCCGAACTTCACGGCGCTCAAGCACCTGATGCCCGTGGGCGTGGTCGGCGGCATCATTCCCTGGAACGGCCCGCTGATGGGCCTGTGGTGGATCTACGGCCCGGCGCTGGCCACCGGCTGCACGGCCGTGCTCAAGCCGGCCGAGGATGCCTCCCTGTCGTCGCTGCGCGTCTCCGAGCTGATGATGGAGGCCGGCGTGCCCGAGGGCGTGATCAACGTCGTCACCGGCTACGGCAAGGACGTGGGCCAGGCGCTGGCCGAGCACATGGGCGTGGACCGCGTGGCCTTCACGGGCTCGGTCGGCACGGCGCAAGCCATCGTGCGTGCTTCGGCGGGCAACCTCAAGCGCCTGCAACTCGAGCTCGGCGGCAAGTCGCCCGACATCGTGTTCGCCGATGCCGATCTGGAGAAAGCCGTGCCCGGCGCCTCGATGGGCGTGTTCGCCAACACGGGCCAGGTCTGCGTGGCCGGCACGCGCATCCTCGTGCAGCGCGCCATCCACGACGCGTTCGTGCAGCGCATGGCCGCGTTCGCGAAGACCATCAAGATCGGCGACGGCCGCGAGCCAGGCACGCAGATCGGCCCGCTGATCTCGCAGCGCCAGCTCGAGCGCGTAATGCACTACATGGAGATCGGCGGCAAGGAGGCCGATCTCGTGCATGGCGGCCAGCGCCTCTCCGGCGAGCTCGCCAGGGGCTTTTTCGTCGAGCCCACGGTGTTCGCCAACGTGCGCAACAACATGACCATCGCGCAGGAGGAAATCTTCGGGCCGGTGGCCTCGGTGATTCCGTTCGACACCGTGGAGGAAGCGCTGCAGCTCGCCAACGACACGCCCTACGGTCTCGCCGGCGGCGTGTGGACCCGCAACCTCTCGACCGCGCACAAGGTCTCGCAGGGCATCCGCTCCGGCACCGTCTGGGTCAACTGCTACGGCGTGATCGATCCCGCCGTGGGCTTCGGCGGCACGAAGATGAGCGGCTATGGCTGGAAAGGCGGTAAGGAGCACGTGGAGAGCTTCCTCTACCCCAAGGCCACCTATATCAACCTGGATTGACGCGCGGCCCCGCCGCCGCCCGCTCCAGTCACCACGACAATCAGGACAGACATATGAAAGGCATCGTTTTCAGAGGCGAGAAGAAGCTCGAGATCCTCGATTTCGACGATCCCACACCCGGCCCGCTTGACGCCATCATCGAGATGAAGGCCTCGGGCATGTGCGGCAGCGATCTGCACTTCTACCGCAACAAGCCCGCCGACGTGATCAAGTCGCTCGGTTTCAGGGACCTCGCGTCGCGCGGCATGTCGGAGGACACGCCGATCATCGGCGGCCACGAACCCTGCGGCCAGATCGTCGCTCTGGGCGCGGCAGTCGATCCGCGCGCCTTCAAGGTGCGCGATCGCGTCGCCGTGTTCCACTACGAGGGTTGCCAGCATTGCGACCACTGCCGCAGCGGCTGGACGCAGATGTGCAGCCATGGCGCGGACATCCACGGCGTGATCAAGCACGGCGGCCACGCTCACTACATGAAGGTGCCGGTGACGTCGCTGGTCCACCTGCCCGACGAAGTGTCGTTCGCCACCGGCGCGGCCGTTTCCTGCGGCACCGGCACGGCCTGGGGCGCACTGCTGCGCCTGAACATCACCGCGCGCGACACGCTCGCCGTGTTCGGCCTGGGCCCCGTCGGCCTGTCGGCCGTGCAACTGGCCGCCGCCATGGGCGTGGAGGTCATCGGCGTGGACATCGCCGCCGAGCGGGTCGAGCGCGCGAAGGCATTCGGCGCGGCCCACGTCATCGACGGCAGCAAGGAGGACCCGATCGAAGCCATCCTCAAGCTCACCGGCGGTCTGGGCGCGACCTGCGCCATGGATTGCGCGGGCGGCGAAGTCCCCAAGCAGCAGGCCGTGCGCTGCACCCGCCCCTGGGGCCGCATCGCGCTCGTGGCCGTGGGCGGTACCCTGAGCGTCGACGGCATGAAGGACGTGATCGGCAAGCAGCGCACCATCGTCGGGTCGTATACGTTTTCGGAAGTCGGCATGAACGACTGCATCCGCTTCGTGGCCGACCATGGCGTGGACGTCGACAAGCTGTTCACCGACCGCTGGAAGCTGGAGCAGGCCGAAGAGGCCTATCGCCTGTTCGACGGCCAGGCCGGCGGCAAGGGCGTGTTCCTGTTTTGATTCCAGACTCGCACCCGAGAAGGAGACTCTCGTGACCACCGTGCACGACACCCCATCCACCGTTCCGGCCAACTGCCCGCCGCTCGAACAGGCCGTGGTTCGCTTCATTCAGGAACTGAAATACGAGCACCTCGACGCCCCTGCGCACGCCGGCGTGAGCCGGCTCATGCGCGACCAGATCGCGCTGCAGATCGGCATCTCGAAGATGCCGTGGTCCGCGCAATTGCTGAAATACGCGACGTCACAGCAGCGGCCCGGCAAGAGCCGCGTGAGCGCCTCCACCCTGACCATGAGCGCCGCGGACGCGGCCTTCGTCAACGGTTCGTACGGCCATGGCTTCGAATACGACGATGCCCACGGCCCCAGCTACAGCCACCCGGGCAGTTGCGTGATCCCGGCGGCGCTGGCGATAGGCGAGGAGCTGGGCTCGTCGCTCGAGGAGGTCATCACCGCGATGGTGGCGGGCTACGAGGTCTATGCGCGCCTGGGCGTGCTGGCCCAGCCCGACCTGCTGCAGCGCGGCTTCCATCCGCACTGCACGCTGTCGAACTTCGGCGCCGCCGCCGTGACCGCCAGGCTGCGCGGGTTCGACGCCGAGACCACGCTGCACGCGCTCGCCATCGCGCTGAGCCATGTCTCGGGCACCACCGAGTACACCTCCACGGGCGGCTCCATCAAGCGCATCCATGCCGGCATCGGCACGCGCAACGGCATGGCGGCCGCCGACATGGCCCGCGCCGGCATCACCGGGCCGCGCGCCTTCCTGAGCGGCAACAAGGGGTTCTTCCGCACCTTGCTGCAGCGCCCGGCCGGCGAGGCCCCCGAGCAGCGCTTTGCGCTGGACCGGCCCTTCGAGATCGGCACGGTCTGGCTCAAGGCCTACTGCGCCTGCTACTGCACGCACGCCTATATCGACGCGCTGCGCCCGTTCGCCGAGCGCCGCGCCGAGATCGCCGACGTGCACCTGAAGATCACGCCGCACTTCAACGTCGTCGTCGGCACCGCGAACGCCAATGCCTACGAGCCGAAGAACATCGAGCACGTGCAGTTCAGCCTGCCCATCCAGGCCGCCTTCACGCTGCTGGGCATGGGCAACGGCTACCCGGTCCACCGCGACTACCTGGCTGGCAAGGTGGAGATGGCACCGGTCATCGCCATGGCGCGCAGCATCCGCATCACGGAGGAGCCCGCGCTGGAGCGGCAGTATCCGGGCCGCTTCGTGGCCGACGTGACCGTCACGTTCAAGGACGGCCGCTCCGAGCACGTGTTCGTGGAGGACCCGATCGGCACCGACCGCAACCCCATGCCGGAGCACGAGCAGGACGCCAAGTTCATGGAGCTGACGGGCGATACGCTGGGCGCCGCGCGGGCCCAGAAGCTGCTGGCCACGCTGCGCGAGATGGATCCGTCGATGAAGGCCGCCGAGCTCACGAACATGTGGACTGCTGAGCATTGACGGCGCACATCTGACGGTGTGTGGCGGCGCGGCAATCGAGGTGATCTGCAGCGCCGCTGGCTGGAAGAGCGATCGTGCCACGGGCCACCGGCTCGCCCCCATCGTCGTAAAATGATTGGGGGGTGGCAACATGAAACGTGGACTGATCGCTGGCCTGCTGTGCGGGGCGCTGCTTGCTGGTTGTGTAACGGCGGGCGTCGAAGTGAGCCCCGAACAGATGGCGAACTTCAAGCCCGGCGCGACGACGCGGCAACAGGTGATCGCCGTGCTCGGCCCGGCTTCGGTCGAGAGCGCGCTCGACGACGGCTCGACGCTGCTCGTCTACACCTACGTGACCTCACGGCCCCACCCCGAGACCTATATTCCGCTGATCGGGTCGCTGGTTGGCGGCTCCGATACGCACTCGCAAGCCGCCGTATTTCTGTTCGATCCGAACGGCGTCCTCAAGAGCGAGAACAACACCGCTTCGAACATCGGCACCGGCATGACGAGCGGCAAGAGCGCCGCGCAGCACAGCGCGCCGCCTGCCAGCGCCGAGCCGCCGCCCGCCTCCGTGGACCAGAACGTCCAGCCGCCCGCCGTGCAAAGCGTCGAGCCGATTCCTGGAGAAAACCTCCAGCTCGAGCCGCAGACCGAGCCGCAAACCATCACCTTGCCGCCAGCAGAGCAGAGTGCGCCGCCCAGTCCGGACAAATAGCGACCCAGGCCAGGCGGCGGCAACGCCTGGCCCGGCGCGCGCCAGCAAGGTCAAACCACGTTGCGCAGCCGCAGACCGGCAATGGCCTGCGCATCGAGGCCGATGCCGGCCAGGATTTCATCGGTGTGCTCGCCTGTGAGCGGCGCACGCGTATGGATCTCGGGCGGCGTGCGCGAGAGCGACACGGGCGTGGCCACGATCGGCACCGGCTTCGGCGCGCCGGGGTAGTCCATCCAGTGAATCAGGTTGGCGGCCTTGACGGTCTCGTCCTGCAGCGCCTCGCGCGGCGAGTTGACGGGCCCGGCGGGAATGCGCGCCTGCTCCAGCCGCGCGAGCGCCTCGGCCTGCGAGTAGTCCTTGCACCACGCCTGCATCACCTCGCTCAGGAACTCGCCGTTCTCGCCGCGCAGCGTGTCGTCGGCAAAGCGCGGATCGTCGAGCAACTCGGGCCGGCCCACGAGCTGCGTCCAGCGCTTGAACATCGGCCGGCCGATGACCTGGGTGATGATCCAGCCGTCCTTGGCCTTGAAGACATCGGAGGGACCGTAGCTCGGGCTCCGGTTCCCCATCGCCTGGCGGTCGAGGCCCAGCAGCGCTTCCTCGATCAGCGCGCCGCTGGCCATGTTCAGCCCCGTGCACAGCAGCGACGCGCTGACCTCCTGGCCCAAGCCGCTGCGCTGGCGCTCGTAGAGCGCGAGCATGACGCCCAGCGCGCAGGAAAAGGCGGTGGCGAAATCCACCACGGGCACCATGGCTTTTTGCGGCTGGTCCGGCGTGCCCGCGATGTGCACGGCGCCGCTCAAAGCCTGGCCCACGCCATCGAAGCCCACGCGGTCGCGCACGGCCTCGCTGTTGCCGAACGCGCTGGAGGCCACGAGGATGATGTCGGGCTTGATGCGGCTGAGGCTCGCGTAATCGAGCCCCAGGCTCTTGAGCGTGCGCGGCGGCATGTTGGCGATCACCACGTCGGCGTCGGCAACCAGCTTGCGCACGATATCGCGCCCTTCGGCGCTGTCGAGATCCAGCGTCATGGAACGCTTGTTGCGGTTGACCTGCAGAAACAGCGCGCCCTCGCCCTGCTCCGTGACGGGCACGATGAAGCGGTCTTCGCCGCCTCCCACGCGGTCGATGCGGATCACCTCGGCGCCATAGTCCGCCAGCAGCGCCGAGCAGAACGGCCCGGCGATGAAGCGGCCGAAGTCGAGGACCTTGATGCCTTCAAGCACTTTCATTTTTCTCTCGCATGAGCATCGGCCTGATCCGGGGTCACCCCGGGGTCACTGGCCGATCACGTTGAATTCCGATTGCAGCTCGCGCGCCATCGCCAGCAGCCGTGGCCCCAGCTCGCGCTCGACGCGCACGCGCGACATTGCGTGGCTCGCGCCGATGCAGACCAGCACGAAGGGCGCATTGCCTTCGAGCAGCACGGAGGCGGCCAGCACGCCCAGCTCGGGCTCCCATTCGCCGATGGCCGTGCAATACCCCTTCTCGCCGACCTGCGCGATCCCTTCCAGGACGCGGCGGCGCATCCGTGGCCAATCGCGCGACACGCGCCGCTCCACGTTCTCGAGCAGATAGCTGCGCTCGAGCTCGGGCAGCGCCGCGAGCAGCGACCAGCCCATGGGCGAGAGCGCGATCCCCACCCGCATGCCCACGTGCAACGGCAGCATCACGGGCGATTCGAGGCTGCGGCGGCATTCGAGCACCACGAGGTCGAGCCGGTCGCGCACCGCGAGGCACACGTGCAGCTGGTGCTGGCGCGCGAAGGCCGCCATGCGCTCGCCCGCGAGGCCCTGGATGGCGGAATGGGCGATGGCGGCGAAGCCGAGGCCGAGCACCGCAGCGGAAAGCCGGTACTTGCGCCTGGCGGCGTCGTAGAGCAGATAGCCGAACTGCACGAGCGAGTGGGCGATGCGCGACACCGTGGAAGGCGGCAAGCCGGTGCGCTGCGCGAGCTCGCCGTTGCCGAGCCAGCGCTCATGCGGCGCAAAAGCCGAGATCAGCAACAGCGCGCGCACCAGCGGCGTGACCACCACCGCGCCCGGCTCGCGCCGCGGCGCAGCGGCTAGCCGCCCCGCGGATGGCCGCCCCGCGGAGACATCGGGCAGCGCGTGCTGCATCCCGGTGAGCGGGCGGGCGGTGGTCATGGCCAGGCGCGCGTCAGGCAGCGGGCGCGACGGCGCGCACTTCGTCGAGCGCGGCGGGATTGTCGAGCGACGACAGATCGCCCGGCGGCAAACCGCAGTACACGCTGCGAATCACGCGGCGCATGATCTTGGAGCTGCGTGTCTTGGGCAACTGCTCCACCACATGCACGCGGCCGGGCCTGAACGGGCGCCCGAGGCGCTTGTCGACATGGCCGGACACAGCGGCCTCCAGCGCGGCGCCCTCGATCGTCGAGCCGGGCTTGGGCACCACGAAGACCACGAGCTTCTGCCCCTTCTCGGCATCGGCCACGCCGATGGCGGCCGCCTCGGCCACATCGGCGAGCTCGAGCACGACTTCCTCGACCTCGGCCGGGCCGAGGCGCTTGCCGGCGACCTTGAGCGTGTCGTCGGAGCGCCCCATCATGAAGTAGTTGCCCTCGCTCGTACGCAGCGCCAGGTCGCCATGCACCCAGATGCCGGGAATGGTCTGCCAGTAGGTTTCCAGGTAGCGCGCGTCGTCGCGCCAGAACGAATGCGTCATGCCCACGAAGGGCGCACGGATCGCCAGCTCGCCCACCTCGCCGGTCACGCTGTTGCCCGATGGATCGACCACGTCCGCCGCCACGCCGGGCGAGACGGTGTTGAAGCCGCTGGGCGGAATCGGGCGGATCGGCACGCTCGCCAGCAGCGCGCCCGAGGCCTCGGTGCCGCCCGTGTAGTTGATGACGGGCGCCGTGCCGTCGCCGAAGCGCTGCAGAAACCAGTTGAAGTGCTCGGGCGCGATGCCCTCGCCCGCCGTGATGAGCAGGCGCACGCTGGAGCGATCGCCCTTGAGCGCCAGTTCCTCGTGGCTCGCCATGCCGCGGATTAGCGTGGGCGCGGAGCCGAAGTGCGTGACCTTGTGGCGCTCCACGACCTGTGACATGCGCGACCAGTCGGGGTAATCGGGCGCGCCGTCATAGCAGACCAACGTGGCTCCGCGCAGCAGCGCGCAGCCCAGCACCAGCGTGCCCGCGATCCAGCCCATGTCGGCGGGCCAGCAATAGACGTCGCCGGGATGCACGTCGAAGTGCACCAGCGAGTCGTGCGCGATCTTGATCGGGAAGCTGCCGTGCGTATGCACGACGCCCTTGGGCTTGCCCGTGGTGCCCGAGGTGTAGATCACCATGAAGGGCATGTCGGGCGTGACGGAGACTGGCGCCGTGCCCTCGCCGCGCGCTATGGTGGCGGTTTCCTGCCAGTCGAGGTCGCGCGGGTCGCCTGCGCCCTGCGCGGCTTCGCCCTCGGCGCGCTTCCAGATCACGTGCTCGAGCAGCGGCAACTGGCGCCACGCGTCACGCAGCGCGCCCTCCACGTTCACGCGCTTCGTGCGGCGCGAAAAGCCCGTGGACGCGATGACCATGCGCGCCTCGGCGGCCGAGAGGCGGGCCACGATGGCATCGACGCCAAAGCCGCTGAAGAGCGGCACGACCAGCGCGCCCAGATGCACGATGGCGAGCAGCGAGACGGTGGCCTCGATGCCATTTTCCATCAGGAGTCCGATACGGTCTCCCGGCTTCAGACCCCGCTGTGCGAGGCCCGCCGCGAAGTCGCGCACGCGCGCTTCCAGCTCCGCCCAGGTCAGCGCGTTCACGCTGCCGTCCTCGCGCTCGGCCACCACGGCATTGTGCTGCGCGGTGGCAGGATTTCGGGCCCATGCGTAAATGGTGTTGACCCAGTTGAGCTTGCCGCCGGGGAACCAGCTGGGAAACTGCGGCCCGCGCGACAGGTCCACGTAGCCCGTGGGCGGCTCGTCCCACGCGATGGCGCACTCGCGCATGACGGTGTTCCAGTAGCGCTCGGGCTCGTCGATCGAGACGCGCATCAGTTCCTCGTACGAGGGCACGTCCAGTGCGCGCATCAGCCTCACGATGCCGGCGTTCTGCAGCTCGCGCTGGCCGGGCTGCCACACGTGGCCGGATTCAGGATTGCTCATGATGAGTCTCCCCGCTCAGGCGCGTTCGAAAATCATGGCGATGCCCTGGCCACCGCCGATGCACATCGTCTCCAGACCATAGCGTGCCTTGCGGCGCTGCATCTCGTGCAGCAGCGTGCTCATGATGCGCACGCCCGTGGCCCCCACGGGATGGCCGAGCGAGATGCCCGAGCCGTTGACGTTGAGCCGGTCCTCCAGCGCTTCCATGGAGCTGCCCCAGCCCTTGACGCAGGCGAGCGCCTGGCAGGCGAAGGCTTCGTTGAGCTCGATCAGGTCCATCTGGTCTAGCGTCAGGCCCGTGCGCGCCAGCAGCTTCTGCACGGCCGGCACGGGGCCGATGCCCATGCGCGCCGGATCGCAGCCCGCGGCGGCCCAGCCGACCAGCCAGCCCATGGGCGTGAGGCCCAGTGCTTCGAGCTTGTCCTCGGCCACGATCAGGCAGGCCGCGGCGGCGTCGTTCTGCTGGCAGGCATTGCCCGCCGTGACCACGCCGTCCTTCATGATGGGCTTGAGCTTCGCGAGGCTCTCGGCCGTCGTCTCGCCTCGCACCCCTTCGTCCTTGCTCACGTGCACCACGTCGCCCTTGCGCTGCGGTACGGACACCGAAACAATCTCCGCGTCCAGCCAGCCCGCCGCCTGCGCCGCCGCGGCGCGCTGGTGACTGCGCGCGGCGAAGCGGTCGGACGCCTCGCGCGAGATGCCGTACTCGCGCGCCAGCGTCTCGGCCGTTTCGATCATGCCGCTGATGCGGCCAAAACGCGCCTCGGGCTGCGAGCGCTCGCGGCCCCGGTCCAGCCGGTCGTGCATCTTCACGGTGCCCGCGCGCTTGCCCCAGCGCATGTCGGTCGTGTAGTACTCGACATTGCTCATGCTCTCCACGCCGCCGGCCATCACCACGTCGGCCGCGCCGGTCTGCACCATCATGGCGGCCGTCGCGAGCGCCTGCACGCCGCCGCCGCAGCGCCGGTCGAGCTGCATGCCCGCGACCTCGATCGGAAAGCCCGCCTGCAGCGCCACCCAGCGCCCCGTGCAAGGCGTCTCGCCGCTCGCGTAGCTCTGGGCGAAGACCACGTCGTCGATGCGCGCCGCGTCGAGCCCGGTGCGCTCCACGATGGCGCGCGCCACAGTGGCGCCCAGTTCCTCGACAGGAACCCCTTTCAATACCCCGCCGAATGCACCCACTGGTGTGCGCAGCGGGGAGACGATGGCTGCTCGTTTCATTTCAAATGCCTCTGGAATAGCTGGAAGAATTCATCGCCAGCGCAAATCTGTGGTGCGCCGGCCGTTGTTGTCTTTACGCGTCTTATCGATACCGCTGCGCAATCAGCCGTACCGCCCGCCCGTCACATGCAGCACTTCGCCGCTGATGAAGCCCGCACGCTCGCTCGCGAGGAAGGCGACGGCGTCGGCGATGTCCTCGGGGCGCCCCACGCGCTTGATGGGCTGAGCGGCCACGGCGCGCTCCTTGATGGTTTCGTAGGTCGCCAGCGCCTGCACCATTTCCGTTTCCATGAAGCCAGGCGCCACGCAGTTCGCGGTGATGCCATAGCGGCCCTCTTCCATCGACAACGCCTTCGCCATGCCGATCAAACCGGCCTTGGCGGCCGAGTAATTGGCCTGCGTGGGATTGCCCAGGTGGGCACGCGAGCTGATGTTGATGAGACGCCCCCACCCCTGCTCGATGAAATGAGGCATGACGGCCCTGGCCGCCAGAAAGGCGCCCTTGAGCATCACGTTCATGACGAAGTCCCAGTCCTCCTCGCTCATCTTCACGAGGTACTTGTCGCGCGGCGCGCCCGCGTTGTTCACGAGAATGTGCACGCCGCCGAAATGCGCGACGGTTTCATCGACGAGACGCTGCACGTCGGCGGCCTTCGTGATGTCGCCCACCACGCAGTGGGCGGCCAGCCCCTCGTCCTGCAGCGCCTTCGCGGTGGCCTGCGCCAGTTCGGCGTTGATGTCGGTGATGACGACGCTCGCGCCCTCCTGTGCGAGCCGGCGCGCCGTGGCGGCGCCCAGGCCGCGTGCCGAGCCGGTGACGATGGCGACCTTGCCGTTCAAACCCAGATCCATGTGTTGCTCCTGCAAAGGTTGGTGTTCAGGTCAGATCGACCCGCGCATGGTTCAAAACCACCACGCCCCGCTCCACGGCCGTGACGCGCAGCGACACCGTGCTCGCGCGCACCCACATCTCCGTGCGCAGCGTGTCGCCGGGCCAGGCAGGCGCCGTGAAGCGCACGCGCATGCCGGTAAAGTGCGTGTCGTCGTAGGCCAGCACCGTGCGCAGCACGGCGTGCGCGGCCACGCCCATCAGGGCCATGCCGTGCAGAATGGGGCGCTGAAAGCCCGCCGCAGACGCCACGGCCGGGTCGGCATGCAAGGGGTTCAGATCGCCGCTCAAGCGGTAGATCAGCGCCAGTTGCGCAGGCGTAGACAGCTCGCAGACATAGTCGGGCTCGCCCTCGGGCATCGCATGGGGCGCAGGCGGCGCGCCGGCGCTTCCGCCCTCGCCAAAGCCACCGTCACCGCGCAACAGGCTCAGTTGCGCCACGGTGGCAAGCAACTGGCCCGTTTCGGCATGCGTGATCTCGCGCGTCTGCTGCAAAAAGGCGCCCTTGCCTTCACCTTTGTCCCACAGGCCTGTGATCCGTGTCGCGCCCTTGACGAGGCCGCTCGTGGGCAACGGAGCATGGAGACGAATCTCTTGCTCGGCATGCAGCAGCTTTTGCCATGTGATGCCGGTGTCCGGTTCACGTGCCCAGAAGCCCGGGTAGGCCAGCACGTTCGCCATGGTCGGCATGGCGCGCAGCAATTGGCCGTCCTTGCCCTCGAAGACATAGCGCAATTGCCCCGCATCGAGCGGGTCACTCCCCAGGCCCAGACCGAGGGCGTAAAGCTGGGTATCGCGCTGCGAAAACGCATGCTCGATGGTCGGAAAAGGACGTGCCAGCAAGTGAGCAGGATCGAGGGGCATGGCGGACATGACGACTGTGATAACCAGTCGTCACGATGAATCCAGCGCTTTTCCGGGTCAACCGATTTGCCTTGCCTGTTCCGTACCTTGGCACGGCTGGCTGCACGCCTTTTCACGCCTTTTATCGGCCTGTGCCAATGCAGGGCCAATAGCAGGCAAACGCAAACCGTGCGGCGAATTCCATCTTTCGGAACATCCTGTGCAAATCCGTTGCCTCGCACCCGTGGCTGCCGCAGCATGAATCATCCTCATCGATTGACAGACATGCAGACATGATTCGCGACCAGGAAACGCTCAACGGATTGCTCGACACCATCGCCCGCTTCGTGCGCGAGCGCCTCGTGCCCAACGAGGAACGCGTGGCCGAAACCGACGAAATTCCCGAGGACATCGTGGCCGACATGAAGGCCATGGGCTTGTTCGGCCTCACGATTCCCGAGCGCTTCGGCGGCCTCGAACTGACCATGGAAGAAGAAGTGCTGGCCGTCTTCGAGCTGTGTCGCGCCTCGCCGGTGTTCCGCTCGCTGCTGGGCACCACGGTGGGCATCGGCTCACAGGGCATTCTGTTCGACGGCACGCCCGAGCAGCAGGAAAAATACCTGCCGCGCCTCGCGACCGGCGAGCTGATCGCCTCCTTCGCGCTGACCGAGCCCGAGTCGGGCTCCGACGCGGCCTCGCTGCGCACCACGGCCATCCGCGACGGCGACCACTACGTGGTCAACGGCACCAAGCGCTTCATCACCAACGCGCCGCACGCGGGCATCTTCACGCTGATGGCGCGCACCGACCCCGACGACAAGAGCTCGGGCGGCATCTCGGCCTTCATCGTCGATGCCGGAACGCCCGGCATCAGTTTCGGCAAGCGCGACAAGAAAATGGGCCAGAAAGGCGCCCACACCTGCGACGTGATCTTCGAGAACGCGCGCGTGCCCGTGGCCAGCCTCATCGGCGGGAAGGAAGGCCAGGGCTTCAAGACCGCGATGAAGGTGCTGGACAAGGGGCGTATTCACATTGCCGCCGTGTGCGTGGCCGTGGCCGAACGCATGCTGTCCATGGCCCTGTCCTATGCGATGGAGCGCAAGCAGTTCGGCCAGCCGATCGCCGAGTTCCAGCTCGTGCAGGCCATGCTGGCCGACAGCCGTGCGGAGATCTACGCGGCGCGCAGCATGGTGCTGGACGCCGCGCGCCGGCGCGACGACAAGCTGCCCGTGAGCACGGAGGCGTCGTGCGCGAAGCTGTTCGCTTCGGAGATGTGTGGCCGCGTGGCCGACCGCGCGGTGCAAATCTTTGGCGGCGCGGGGTATATGGCCGAGTACGGCATCGAGCGCTTCTACCGCGACGTGCGGCTCTTTCGCATTTACGAGGGCACGACGCAGATCCAGCAGATCGTCATTGCGCGCAATATGATCCGCGAGGCGCAGTAGCGAGGCGCTCAATCCTCAGCTTAATCGATGCGTAAGCATGACATCCTATAATCATTCAAATATTCAGGATGTCAAATAACTAATCGCCCCGTTCACGCGTAGCGCTTAGGTTATCGTCGGACAATACAGGCCGCTTCTCCCAGTCGTTGCTAAAGCAGTCAATGGCGAATCCGCCAAGGGAGCCCACCGTGAACGCCTCGCTCGAGCATCACTGGGCTTTTGCACGCCCGCGCCTTTCTTCGAATCTCCCAATAAAACTGGCAACTCGAATCATTTCAGCCGCGCTCTGCCTCAGTGGCGGCTATGCTTTTGCAGCTTGTGAACAGGAAGCCGCTGCGCTTTGCTCCGATGGCAACCCACGTTGCCTCGCGGATGCAGCGAAATCCGTCGAGCAGGCCGCCAACGATTGCAAATCCGTCGTGGGCAGATTTTTGAATGCCTCAATGTGGCAGGAGACCCCGCAATTCTTCGACAATTCCCCGCATGAGCGTGTCTTTTGGCGGTGCGTGGCCCGGCAATGCGACGAGCCCCAGGAACCCGGGAAATAAAGCGGAGATATCGCTGTCGATTGCGCAATGAAAAGAGAATCGCCCAATTGGGTCGCACTATACCATCGCACAGCTAGCGACCCAACCGAAAAACGAATGCCGTCGCGCCGTACGGGCCGTCATCGCGGAACATTCCCGCGATGAACAAGCCGTCGGCGCAAACCCCGACATTCTGGCGAACGTCAATTGTCGTACTGGCTCTGGGCGTTGTAGCTTATCCCCTTGGCGCTCCAGAGCAGCTCGATATTGCGATTGCCACCGCTTGTGAGCGCGGGGAAGGGACACGCTGGCGAGCATTCCTGTACGCCGTTCTCGTCCACCCCTGCAGTGACCGTCGCCGTGTAATTGCCAGTACTCGGAGAGGTAAACGAACCTGAAGAGTATCCGTCCACCTCGGTCGATCCGAGCACTGTCTGAACTTCTAGCTGACCAACGAGTGGCCCGACCGGCTGGTTGTCGTACATCGAGGACCACGCGACGCTCAACGAGGGTGCGCTTGCCGCCCCGGCCGCGAGTGCGGTGCCCGCGGTGCCGCTCGACAGCATCGGCCAGACTGTCGCTGACCCCGCCGCTGCCGTCATCGGCAGCGAGCTATTGATCACGGCCATCCACGCTGTTCCGTTGATGACGGGGCCCGTGATGGAAGCGGCTCAACGATCACCTTTGCGAAAAGCATCGGCGGCGCAGCCCGCTGCATGTCGAGGAAATTGAATGCGCGAAATGTCCTGACGTCATGCCCGCAATGGCTCTCTATGCCTTTGGGTCTGAACGTCGGATCTGCGAGATTGAACGAGCGCTATCGTTCAAGGGATGAGTGCATCCGCAACGATAAGGGCTCGCGTTGCGCACCTTGCCAACAACGACTCTGGTGCGAACGCGAGCCCTCCTTTTTTATGATCTTAAATCTATCAGTTATCCTGCTGATACGGTCTTGATCCGGAGCCGAGCCATGCATGCTCCGGATTAATCTATCTAGGCAATGCCGTCCAACGCCTTGCCAAACCTCGCGACCGCACCTTCCACGTCATGCAGTTTTTCGAGGCCGAACAATCCCACGCGGAAAGTCTTGAAATCTTCAGGCTCGTCGCACTGCAGCGGCACGCCGGCCGCGATCTGCAAGCCGGCATCGGCGAACTTCTTGCCCGATCGTATGCCATCGTCGTCCGTGTAGCAGACCACGACGCCCGGTGCCTGAAAACCTTCGGCGGCCACGCTTCTAAAGCCTTTACGGGCCAGCAGTGAGCGAACGCGCTCGCCGAGTTCAAGCTGCTCCGTTCTCACCTTGTCGAGGCCATATGCCCCGGTTTCCTTGATCACGTCGCGCAGCGTCGCGAGCGCGTCCGTGGGCATCGTGGCGTGGTACGCGAACCCGCCGTTCTCGTAGGCTTCCATGATCTGCAGCCATTTGCGCAGGTCGCAGGCGAAGCTGGTGCTGGTGGTTGCCTCGATTCGTTCGCGGGCGAGCGGGCTGAGCATGACCAGCGCGCAGCACGGCGAAGCGCTCCAGCCTTTTTGCGGGGCGCTGATGAGGATGTCGACGCCGCTGGCCTCCATGTCGACCCAGACCGTGCCGGAGGCGATGCAATCGAGCACGAACATGCCGCCGACGGCATGCACCGCGTCGGACACCGCGCGCAAATACGCATCGGGCAGCATCATCCCGGATGCGGTTTCGACATGCGGCGCAAAGACCAGATCCGGCTTGTTTTCCCTGATCGCAGCGACCACTTCCTCGATCGGGGGCGGCGCGTAGGCGGCCTGCCTGCCTTGTTCGACCGGACGCGCCTTCAACACGATCGATTCGGACGGAATGCTGCCCATGTCGAAAATCTGCGACCAGCGGAAGCTGAACCAGCCGTTGCGGATGACCAGACACTTCTTGTTGGTCGCGAACTGCCGGGCGACGGCCTCCATGCCGAACGTCCCGCTGCCTGGGACGACAACGACCGACTTCGCGTTGTAGACCTTTTTCAGCCCATCGGAGATGTCGCGCATGACGCCTTGAAAGCGCTGCGACATGTGATTGAGCGATCGGTCGGTGTAAACCACTGAATATTCGAGGAGTCCCTCGCGGTCGACATTGGGAAGTAAGCCCGGCACGTTCGCCTCCGGTAAAAGATGAACAAGGGAATCAGGGGCAGCAGCATGCGTGATCCGATACCGCTGCAACCATGCAAATATGCTTATTCCTGACGAAAACTGATTCTAACGAAAGCCGCCTGCAACCTGGTGCCAATTTTTATGGGGTATTTGACGCACGCATGAAGTTGAGCAGCCACCGGGCGAAGCAGACCGCCGCCGGCAACCCGGAGTGAGACAACGACACGTCGCCAGCCGCTGATGCGCCTGGCTATCGGCGTAACGGACGCTTCAGGCTGCTGCAAGCACTGGCGCGAACGATCACTTTGCGCGTCTATAACCTTACCACTATGTTCATCACCGGCTTTCAACGTGGAAACGATTCTTACGAGATGTTAAACTGCCCCGCACGCCTGACCTGACCGACATGAACCCTCGCGCCCGCACACGAACGACTGCATGGCTTGGCCTGATCGCCATGTGGCTCATCGTGCTCGCGCCGCTGGTCAGTCAACTGGTCGATGCCTGGCGCAAGCACCAACCCGTCGCGGCGCTTTGCTCCACGACGCTCGATGCCGGCGTGAGCCAACATGGCTCGCCAGCCGGAGCGCTGAACGCCTGCGGGTATTGCGATCTGCTCACCACGCACGTGAGCATGCCGCCGGGCCCAGCCGTCTTGCTGCCCATTCTCACCCTCGTTGCCCTCGCCTCCGTTTCCACGCTGTCCACCAGTTTCACGCCGCTTGGCGCCTTCCCCTCGGGACGGCCGCGCGCGCCTCCAGCCTTGCGCTGATATCCCCGGTTCCGTCTGTTTTGCACTGCGCGCCCGCGAGGCGTGCGGGTGATCACGCGCGCCATCACGCTTGCCGTGTCCCAGCCCGCTGATCGCCCCTCGCCACGCCCGCTTTAGCCGGGCGCGGGCTCGCTCGCACAGACACCCGTACACGACATCGCTGCAATACGGTCCGTTTCGGCCCGCGGCACCGGCCGCTGGCTGGCCGCGCCTTTGCCCGATTCCAGCCACAGACCGTCACTCGACGCCGCCTCAACGCGCGGCGCGTTTGCGTACATCCGTCGCTCACACAACAACTTCAATCCACCGACAAGACCATCATGTTTCAGCCCACTCGACTGCGCGCCGCCATTTCGGGCGCCATCGCCCTGCTTGCCTCGCACGCCTGGGCGGACGCCGCCGACCCTGCCGCGCCCGCTTCTGAAAACACGTTGCCTCCCGTGGTCGTGAGCGATCGGAGCGCGCACTCGCTCACCTCGCAAACCGTGACGGACGCGAAGCGCTCGCTCGACGAGACCGCAGGTTCGGTCGGCTTTGTCGATAGCAGGACATACGAAAACACCTACGCGTTTACACTGCGCGACGTCCTGAAGGATGTGCCCGGCGTATTCGTGCAGGACCGCTACGGCCAGGAGTTGCGCCTGTCGATTCGCGGTTCAGGCATTGCGCGCAGCTACCACACGCGCGGCCTCGAAATTCTTCAGGACGGCATTCCCACCAACCTGGCCGACGGCAGCGGCGACTACTACCAGATCGACCCGCTCGCGCTCCAGGCCGCCGAGGTCTACAAGGGCGGCAACGGGCTCGCCTATGGTGCGTCGACGCTCGGTGGCGCAATCGACTTCCTCACGCCAACCGCCTATACCGCCGTGGCGCCCAACATCGTGCGTCTCGAAGGCGGCAGCTTTGGCACCGTACGCGGCAGCGCACAATTCTCGCGCGTGGTTGGGCCGCTGGACTTCATCGCCACGTTTTCGAGCGACCATTCCGGCGGCTATCGCGATCACGCAACCGGCAACTACCAGCAGTTCAATGCCAACATTGGCTACCGCTTCAGTCCCACGCTCGAAACGCGCTTCTACGTGGGGGCCTATGTCGTGAACCAGTTGCTGCCCGGCACGCTCTCGCTCTCCGACGCGCTCAACAATCCCACCAAGGCCGCGCCGGGCGCCGTCGCCGGCGATCAGGCGCGCAACACGCGCACGGAGCGCATTGCGAACCGCACCACGCTCAAGCTCGACACCGGCGAGCTGACCTTCGACACCTGGGCCATCCACAAGAGCCTCTATCATCCGATCTTCCAGGTTCTCGACCAGGACGGCTGGACCTATGGATTCGCGCCGCGCTACACCGCGAAGCTCGATATCGGCGGCATGCGCAACGACATCATCGCCGGTGCACGCTTCTTTGGCGGCAACACCCAGGCGCGCCAGTACGTCAACGTCTCCGGCGAACGGGGCACGCAAACGCTCAATGCGTCCCAGAACGCCTATAACTACGAGGCGTATCTGGAGGACCGCTTGTTCGTTCTGCCCACGCTCGCGCTGATGGCGGGCGTGAAAGCGCTGCGCGACGTGCGCGAGTACGTGGATCACGGCGGGCTCGCAGCGGACCCCACGTACAAGTCCACGAGCGAGACGTTCAGCGGCCTGAATCCGAAGCTCGGCTTGCTCTGGCAGCCGGCACGCGACATTCAGGCCTTCGCCGACATCACGCGCAGTCAGGACGTGCCCGACTTCACGGACCTCACGCAGACCTTCGGCAGGACGACGCAGTTCACGCCGCTCGCCTCGCAGCATGCCTGGACCGTCGAGCTCGGCTCGCGCGGCACGCATGATCGCGTGAGCTGGGACGTCACGGCGTACCGCTCGCTCGTGCGCGATCAGTTGCTGCAATACACGACCGACCCGAACATTCCCGCCTCGACCTTCAACGCCAACAAGACCGTGCTGCAAGGCATCGAGGCAGGCGTGTCGGTCGATCTGCTGCGCGACATCGCGCGGCGCGGCGCGGGCGACAAGATCACGCTCTCGGGCCTGTGGAACCTGAGCGACTTCCGCTTCAAGGACGACCCGCAATACGGCTCGAACCGCATCGCCGGCGTGCCCGTCAACGTGGTGCGCGCCGCGCTCGGCTATTCCCGGCCCGATGGCTTCCATATCTCGGCATCGGTGGACTGGGTGCCCGCGGGCGCCTGGGCCGACGACGCCAACACGCTGCGCGTGCCCGGCTACACCCTGCTCGGCGTGCAGGCGGGATGGGACTTCCGCAACGGCCTGTCGGTCTATATCGACGCGCGCAATCTCACGAACCAGCGCTACGTGAGCGACATCAGCACCGTTGCCGACGCGCGTACGGCCTCGACTGCGATCTTCTATCCGGGCGAGGGGCGCAGCATCTTTGCTGGCTTGCGCTACGCGTTCTGACGCTCGCGCAGGCTCGATGCGAGGAAAGTGTAAACCCCAATCGACATTGGCCGACGCCAGAATTCTAATGATCGTTAGTTTGGTGAACGTGTATCGTAGAGGCAACATATGGATCGTTCATACCCCGCTGATGTCCGCGCAACGCCCAACACGGGGGCGGTCAAACGCGGCCCGGTCGTGACGCCGTTTGCGCGCGCGCTGGCCATCCTTTGCGCGTTCACGCCCGAGGATCGCTGGCTTTGCAACAGCGACCTTTCCGAACGGGCGGGCATCCCGGCATCGACCGTGACGCGCCTGACGCGCACGCTGGTGGCATCGGGCTATCTCTGCTGCGACAGCGGCAAACGGCGCTTTCGGCTGGGCCCTTCGGCATTGGCGCTGGGCTACCGCGCGGCGGCCGACATCGAGATTCACGAAGCAGCGCATCACCGCATGCATCAGTTTGCCGAGCGCCACCAGGTGCATGTTCACCTCTGCGCCCGCAACCGGCTGGATGTGGTCGTCATCGATAGTTGCTGCACCAGCGCCATTCCTGCATCGCTGCAGCCGGCGATCGGCACCCGGCTGGGGCTCGCATCGACTGCTGCGGGCTGGGCGCTGCTGGCCAGCCTGCCCGACGTCGAGCGCGCCTATCTGCTGCGCAGCGCGGCGTTTCAGACCTCCCGCGACTGGAGCGAGAAGTGGGGGCATCCTGGCCGTCGCCCGAGCGAGGCCATCGGGCAGGTGCGGGAAGGCGGATTTTGCGTCGCGCTAGGGCAATCGGGCCAACCCATGACCATGGTGGCCGCGCCGGTCCAGTTGCCTGGCGAAGCACCGCTGGCCGTGAGCTGCATGGGGCCGGCCATGCTGATCGGGCGCGCGCGCAGCGAGCGTGAGCTGGGGCCGGCGCTGGTTCGCATGGCGCAGGACATCCAGCATGCGAGGGCCTTGTCATGAGCGCGCCCAGAGCCGAGGCATCCGACAATGCGACGCTGATGACGGTGGAGCGTGGGCTGGAAGTCTTGAGGGCGTTCCGCTCGAACCGTGCGCCGCTGAGCAATGCGGAACTCGTGAGGCGCACGGGGCTCTCCAAGGCCACTGTCTCGCGGTTGACTTCCACCTTGATACAGGTGGGGTTTTTGCGCCTTGTGCCGGGCAAGCGTGAATTCGAGCTGTCGATTGGCGCGCTGGGGATTGGTCATGCTTATCTGGCGACTAACGATTTGTTGCAGGCCGCGCAGCCTTTGCTGCAGGAACTGGCGGATCGGCTCGATGTTTCGGTGGCGCTGAGCGTCAGGGATGGCATCGATATGCTTTATGTGGGTTACCGGGTCAGTCGCAAGGTTGCGACGCTGCGGCTTGGGGTTGGGTCGGTGCTGCCTATGAGCACTACTTCCATTGGGAGAGCTTATCTTTGGGGGTTGCCTGATGAAGAGCGGCAGGGTTTGATTGAAGAGCACAAGCGGCGTGCTGGACCGCAAGGCGATGCGTTGGAGCAGGCCATTCTTGAGTCGTTCGAAGAGCTCGAGGGCACTGGCACCTGTGCGGTGCTGGGGGGCTTTCAGCGCAGTACGTTTGGGGTGGCGTTGCCCGTGTGGGTTGGGCGTGAAGGTGCGCTCATGAGCATGAGTTGTGGCAAGGCCGATGTTGATCTTGATTTGCGGGCCGAGCGGGAGAGGATTGCGCCTGCGCTTAAGGAGGCGGCTGAGAAACTGCAGGCGCAGTTGGCGGATTTTGATAGTGGGATTTGATTAGGGTGTTGGCCCTTTCTTGGCCTTTCTTGGCCTTTCTTTGGCCTTAACTTGTTTTCGCGG
>NZ_BAYD01000119.1 GCF_000685075.1 Paraburkholderia oxyphila NBRC 105797 | reverse complement strand
CTGCGGCCTGCCGCGAAAACAAGTTAAGGCCAAAGCGCCATAACAACCACCCAAACCAGCCCGCCCCAGCGGGCCCCCACGGTAATCCAAACAGACGATGCACCGCTTGCGCTCCGAACAGAAACTTCATCTCGTGGACAGTCACGAATCACACCGGCAGTGGCAGCGCGGCACCCGCCGCCCCCGCCCGACAAACAAGGAGACACCCGCGATGAAGTTTTCTCTGATCTACGAAGCGCAAACGACCGATGCCTCCCGCGAGGGCGACCGCCGCGTCTTCAAGGAGACCCTCGAACAGTCGCTGCTCGCCGAGCAGGTCGGCTTCGACACCGTCTGGTGCGTCGAGCACACCTCGCTCACCAACTACGCGCACATGAGCGCGCCGGAAACCTTCCTCGCGTATCTCGCCGGCCGCACCACGCGCATCGGTCTCGGCCACGGCGTCGTCTGCCTGCCGCCCGCGATGAACCACCCGATCAAGGTGGCCGAGCGCGTCGCGCTGCTCGACATCCTCTCCGAAGGCCGTGTGCACTTCGGCGTCGGCAAGGGCGGCAGCCAGCAGGAGGCGGGCGCCTTCGGCTACGACCTCAACGAACTGCAGCCGATGATCGACGAGTCGATGTATCTCGTGCCGAAGATGTTCGTGCAGGACGAAATCGAGCACGACGGCAAGTACATCAAGATTCCTAAGCGTCCGATCCACCCGAAGCCGTATCAAGACCCGCATCCGCCGATGTACATGGCCTGCACCAACAGCGACGCCCTGCTGCGCGCCGGTCAGCGCGGTCTCGGCGCGCTCGTGCTCGGCTTCGGCGGTCCGGACGAAGTGGCCAAGAAAAACGCCCTCTATCGCGAGGCTTGGCGCACCCGCAAGGCCGAGGACCAGGTGGGCTTCCGCCCCACCGAGCACCTCGCCGCACTGTGCCCGGCCATCGTGCTCGGTGACGGCCAGCAGGCCCGCAAGATCGGCATTCGCGGCCAGCGCTACTTCATGGAGTCGCTCGCGTACTGGTACACGGGCGGTGAGCGTCCCGATCCGTCGAAGTGGGGCGACGACCTCGTGCAGGCCGATACCGGCGAGATGGTGATCCGCTCGCGCTTCGCCTCGGAAGAGGTGGTGGTGGACTTCAGCGACCCGGCGCTCTCGATGATGAACCCCAACCACGCCTACGGCACGGTGGATGACTGTATCGGTTACGTAGGACGCCTGAAGGAGGCGGGCGTGGACGAAGTGCTGTTCCTCGTCCAGATGGGCACGGTCCCGCACGAGGCGGCGCTCGAATCGATCCGCAATATCGGCGAGCACGTGATTCCGTACTTCAACCGCGTCAAGGCGCGCGCCGTCGCCTGAGCGGCGCCGCAGCGCAAGCGCCGGCGTCCGGCTGTGGTCCAGAGGGACCCTGAGCAGGGCGCAGGCGCACTAGCAAATCGAATCGACGACGAACCATCGTGGCGCATGGCGCCACCGAAGAAGACGACATAGGAGACAGCGGTGCACCGAGACCAGGAATCAAATGCCCTCGCAGCCGAACTGATCGCGCGCGCGCAGGCGCTCGCGCCCGTGCTGGCCGAGCGCGGTGACGCGGCCGAAGCCGCCGGGCGCATCCCGGCACAGACCATCGCCGATATGCAGGCAGCGGGCTTCTTCAAGGTGCTCCAGCCCAAGCGCTACGGCGGCTACGAACTGGACCCGCAGACCTTCTTCGAGATCCAGATGGCGCTCGCGAGCGGTTGTATGTCCACGGCGTGGGTGTATGGCGTGGTCGGCGTCCACAACTGGCAGCTCGCCCTCTTCGACGAGCGCGCGCAGCAGGATGTCTGGGGCAAGGACTCGTCCACGCTGATCGCCTCCACGTATATGCCGGTAGGCAAGGTCACGCCCGTGGAAGGCGGCTTCCGCCTCTCGGGCCACTGGAAATTCTCGAGCGGCAGCGAGCTGTGCGAGTGGGTGTTCCTCGGCGCGCTCGTGCCGCCGGCCAAGGCGGGCGAGCCGCCCGAATACCGCACCTTCCTGCTGCCGAAGTCCGACTACACGATCGAGCAGGACTGGGACGTGCTGGGCCTGCGCGCGACGGGCAGCCACGACATCATCGTGAACGACGTGTTCGTGCCCGAGTACCGCACGCACAAGGCCGTCGACGGCATGATGGGCACGAGCCCGGGCCTCGCCCTGAACGACGCGCCGCTCTTTCGCCTGCCGTTCGCACAGATCTTCGTGCGCGCGGTCTGCACGGCATGTATCGGCGCGCTGCAAGGGGCCGTGGACGACTTCCGCGCCTACGCGACGAACCGCGTGAGCGCGAACAGTGGCGGGAAGACCAGCGAGGACACCGGCGCGCAGAGCGCCTGCGCCAACGCCGCGGTCGCCATCGACGAGATGCAGGTCCTGCTGCGCCGCAACTTCGCGGAGCTGCTCGCGGCGGCGCAAGGCGGCCCCGAAGTGTCGATCGAGCGGCGCGTGCATTTCCGCTATCAATCGGCGCAGGTGGCCGAGCGTTGCGCTCAGGCGGCCAATGCGCTGCTGCGCTATGCGGGCGGCAACGGCATTTATAAGCGCAACCCGCTCGTGCGCCGCTTTCTCGACCTGCATGCGGCGCGCGCGCACTACGCGAACAATCTCGACCGCTTTGGCCAGAACCTCGGCGCCGTGATGCTCGGGCGCACGAACACCGACTTCTTCATCTGAGGCGGTGCTCATGAACGATCGGGCCATGGAGACTGAAACGTTCGATGTGCTGATCGTCGGCTCCGGCGCCGGCGGCCTGCTGGCCGCGTGCCGCGCCGCCGATCTCGGCCTCTCGGTGCTCGTGATCGAGAAGAGCGCGCAGTATGGCGGCACTTCGGCGGTGTCGGGCGGCGGCATCTGGGTGCCGTGCAATCACCATATCGCCGAAGCAGGCGGCACGGACACGCGCGAGGCCGCGCGCACCTATATCGAAGCCTGCACGCAAGGCGCGGCAAGCGAGGCGCGTCTCGACGCGTACCTCGACACCGCGCCCGAAATGCTGCGCTATCTGGAGGCGCGCACGCCAGTGCGCTATCAGTCGCTGTCGCGCTATGCCGACTATTTCCAGAATCAGCCCGGCGCGATGCCCGGCTACCGCGCGCTCGATCCGCTGCCGTTCGACGGCGCGCGCCTGGGCGCCGAGTTCGCACGGCTGCGCGATCCTTCGCCGGGCACGCTGATTGGCGGCAGGGTGGCCGTGACCTCGAAAGAGGCGCACGTGCTGCTGGCAAAGGAGCGCGGCTTCATCACGCTCGCGCTGCGCGAGTTCGGGCGCTACTGGCTCAATATCGGCGCGCGCCTGCGTTCGCGGCGCGACACCAGGCTCACGCTCGGCAATGCGCTCGTGGGCGGCCTGCGCTACGCGCTGCTCGAGCGCAAGGTGCCGCTGTGGCTTTCCACGCCAATGCGCGAGCTGATTCAAGAGCACGGCCGCATCGCGGGCGTCGTGGCCGAGCGCGAGGGCAAGCCGGTGCGCGTGCTCGCGCGGCGCGGCGTGATTCTCGCGGCGGGCGGTTTCGAGCGCAATCAGGCGCTGCGCGAGCGCTACCTGCCGCAGCCCACCGCGGCGCAATGGAGCGCGACGCCGCCGTACAACACCGGCGACGCCATCGTGGCCGGCGAGCAGGCGGGCGGCGCGCTCGCGCTCATGGAGCACGTCTGGGGCGCGCCCACGGTGCGCGTGGATGGCGAGGAAAAGCAGCGCGCGCTGTTCGTGGAGCGCAACCTGCCGGGCTGCGTGATCGTCAACGGGCTCGGCAAGCGCTTCGTCAACGAGGCCGCGCCATACTCGGAGTTCGTGCCCGCGATGTATCGCGACCACGCGGCAACGGGCAAGGGCGTGCCCGCCTGGATGGTCTTCGACGCGCGCTTTCGCAAGCGCTACCCGTGCGGCCCGATCATGCCGGCTTCGATGATGCCCGACTCGCGCATTCCCGCTGCGTTCCGTTCGCTGCTGCATCGCGCGGACTCGCTCGATGCGCTCGCCGCGCAGATCGGCGTGGACGCAGCCGGCCTGCGCGAGACCGTCGCGCGCATGAACCGCTATGCGGCAAGCGGCGTGGACGAGGAATTCGGCAAGGGCGGCAACGTCTTCGACACCTACTACGGCGACCCGTCCGTGCAGCCGAACCCGTGTCTCGCACCCATCGGCGAGGGGCCGTTCTACGCGGTGCGCATCGACGCGGGCGATATCGGCACGAAGGGCGGCCTCGTCACCGACGAGAACGCGCGCGTCCTGCGCGACGATGGCAGCGCCATCGCGGGCCTCTACGCCATCGGCAACACGAGCGCCTCGATGATGGGCGCGAGCTATCCCGGCGCGGGCTCGACGCTCGGGCCCGCGATGACGTTCGGCTATCGCGCCGCCAACTTTCTCGCCGATGCCGTTCCCGCCGGAGCAGAAGCTTCGGCATCCGTATCATCTGTATCAAACGCTCGTCAAGGCACCGAACAAGGCCGCGAGCTTCGTGGAGTCACACAATGAGCGAACTTTCCCCCGAACCGCTGCGCGCCGACATGCTGCTCGCGATGCGCCGCCTCGCGCGCTCGGTCACGGTCATCAGCTGCTGTGACGGCGAGCGCCGCTACTCGATGTCGGCCACCGCCGTGGATTCGCTGTCGACCGAGCCGCCTTCGCTGCTCATCTGCATCAACCGGTCTTCGTCGATCTATCCGCCGCTCGAAGCGGGCGCGGACTTCTGCGTGAACCTGCTGGCGGCGCAGCAGCAGGGCATCGCGATCGATTGCAGCGGGCGCCTGAAGGGCGAGGAGCGCTTCTCCACCGGCGACTGGCAACGCTCGGCCGACGGCGTGCCGTATCTGCACGGCGCGCAGGCCAACCTCGTGTGCCGCCAGGACGGCCGCTTCGACTACGGCACGCATACGGTGTTCATCGGCCGCCTGCTCGAAGTGAAGATGAGCGGCGAGATCGATCCGCTCGTGTACGTGGACGGCGCCTATACCACGGCGGGCACGGCACCGGCCGCCGCGACAGCTGCCGCTACGCTCGCGCGTTGCGCAACTGCATGAACACGCGCGCCGCCCGCATCATGAACGCCGCGAACGCACGCGTCTTCGTTAAGGCCAACACGAGCGCGACGCCCGTGGAGCCGCCGCTCGTCGTTGCCGACGCCGGTGCGCACCGCTGGAACGATGTCTGCGGCGTGCTGGTCGCGGGCTTCGGCGCGGCGGGCGCGTGCGCGGCGCTTGAAGCAGCACAGGCGGGCGCGCGCGTGCGCATCATCGAGCGCTTCGAGGGCGGCGGCGCGAGTGCCAAGAGCGGCGGCGTGGTCTACGCGGGCGGCGGCACGCCCTACCAGCGCGAGGCGGGCTATACGGACACGCCCGAGGCGATGGCGGCCTATCTGCAAGGCGAAGTCGGCGATGCGGTCTCGCAGGCCGCGCTCGAGCGCTTCTGCAACGGCAGCGTCGCGCAACTCGCGTGGCTCGAGCGGCAGGGCGTGCGCTTCGGCGCGGCGATGCCCGAGCGCAAGACCTCCTATCCGCCCGAGCGCGCTTTTCTCTATTACTCGGGCAACGAGGCCGTGGGCGACGCGCCCGCCGTGCCGCCGGCGCCGCGCGGCCATCGCACGAAGGGGCGCGGCATGTCGGGGCGCGTGCTCTTCGAGACGTTGCGCCACGCGGTGGAATCCGAGCCCAACGTCGAGATCCTGCGCCATTCGGGCGTGCGGCGGCTCATCGTCGATGCCACGGGCCGCGTGATCGGCGCGCAGGTCTGGCGCGTCGAGCCGGGCCGCGCGCAGCGCCAGCACGCGCGCCTCGCGCGCTGGGCCGACAAGCTCCACAACGGCCTGCCCGCGCTCGCCGACCGCTTGCGCGCCGCGCTCCATCGGCTTGAGTTGCGCGCGAGCCGTCCGCTCGATATTCGCGCCGACGCGGTCGTGCTCGCCACCGGCGGCTTCATCTTCAATCGCGAGATGCTCGCGCGGCACGCGCCGCGCTATCTCGCCAACTGGCGGCTCGGCACGACCGGCTGCGACGGCTCGGGCATCCGCCTCGGCATCTCGGCAGGCGGTGTCGCGGACAGCATGGAGCGCGTCTCCGCATGGCGCTTCATCAACCCGCCGTTCGCATGGGCGCGCGGCTGCGTGGTGGATGCGCGCGGCGAGCGCTTCTGCAACGAAGAGGTCTACGGCGCCACGCTCGGCCACGCGATGTGCGAGACGCGCGACGGGCGCGCCTGGCTGATCCTCGATGCCGCGCTCGTGCGCGAGGCCTTGCGTGAATGTTTGCGCGGCCGCCTGTGGGCGTTCCAGAGCGTGCCCGCGCTGATGCTGATGCTTGCGGGGCGCAAGCGCGCGGCAAGCGTCGCGCAGCTCGCTTCACAAATCGGCGCCGATGCCGCCACGCTCGAACGCTCGCTGGCCGCCTACCGCGCCGCCGCGCGAGCAGGGCGCGACGAGGCCTTCGGCAAGTCCGCCGCGATGCTCGCGCCGCTTGGCGAGGCGCCGTTCTACGCGCTCGACATCTCGGCGGCGAGCCGCACGTTTCCTTGCCCGGCGATCACGCTGGGCGGGCTGCGCGTGGACGAGTCGAGCAACGCCGTGCTGCGCGCCGAAGGTGGCGCTGTCGCCGGCCTCTATGCGGTGGGGCGCGCGGCGCGCGGCCTCGCCTCGAATCACTACGTGAGCGGCCTTTCGCTTGCGGACTGCATCTGGTCGGGCCGCCAGGCGGGCCGTGCGGGCGCGCGCGAAGTGCTGGCCGCGCGCGAGCGCGAGCACGCCGCCGCGCAACCCGCCGGGAAGAAAAGCCCAGCGGGCACGCCGGGCCGAACCGGCGCGAAGGTCATTCCGCTTTATCCACAAACACACTGACTGACGAAGAGAGAAAGAAGATGGGAGACAGACTCAAGGGCAAGATCGCCGTGATCACGGGCGCCGCGAGCGGCGTGGGCAAGGCCGATGCCGTGCTGTTCGCCGCCGAGGGCGCGCGCGTCGTGCTCACCGACGTGAACGAGGAAGCGGGCCGCGCGGTGGCTGCGCAGATCGGCGACGCGGCGCTGTTCGTGCGCCACGACATCTCCTCCGAGGCGGGCTGGAACGACGTGTTCGGCGCGACGCAAAAGCAGTTCGGCACGCCCGACGTGCTCGTCAACAACGCGGCCATCCTGCAACTGGGCAGCATCGAGGACACGCCGCTCGAACTCTGGCAGCGCATCATGCGCATCAACGCCGAGGGCTACTTCCTCGGCTGCCAGGCGGCCGTGCGCGCGATGAAGGACAAGGGCGGCGCGATCGTCAACATGTCGTCGGTGGCGGCGCTGGGCGGGCTCGGCATGTTCTGCGCGTACTCGGCGAGCAAGGGCGCCGTGACGGCCATGACGCGCGCGATTGCCGCGCACTGCAAGCAGCAGGGCTACAAGATCCGCGCCAACACCGTGCACCCCGACGGCATCCTCACGCCGATGACCGAGCCGTTCTTCGGCTCGGCCGAAGCGGGCCGCGCGCAGATTACCGAATCGGTCGATCCGCGCGCGCGCATGTGCCTGCCCGAAGACATCGCGCAGCTCGTGCTGTTCCTCGCTTCCGATGAATCGCGTTTCATCAACGGCAGCGAGTACCGCATCGACAATGCGCAGATGATCATGGGCGTTGCCTGAGACACGCCATGACCGAAGCTCGTTTTCATCGGCTGCGGGTCGCCGACGTGATAGCCGAAAGTGCCGATGCGCGCTCGTTCGTATTCGAACTGCCCGCGGCGCTCACCGATGCGTTCGCGTACCGGCCCGGACAATTTCTCACGCTGCGCCTGCCGGGCGAGCAGGCGACGCTGCAGCGCTGCTACTCGCTCTCGAGCGCCCCCGGCGTGGACGCGGCCCCGAAGATCACGGTCAAGCGCGTGCGCGACGGCCGCGCGTCCAACTGGCTGTGCGACAGCGTGCGTCCCGGCGACGAGCTCGACGTGATGGCGCCCGCGGGCGTCTTCACGCCGCGCTCGCTCGACGACGACCTGCTGCTGTTCGCGGGCGGCAGCGGCATCACGCCGGTGCTCTCGATCCTGAAGGCGGCGCTGGTGGGCGGGCGCGGCATGCTCACGCTGATCTATGCGAACCGCGACGAATCCTCGGTGATCTTCGGCGCGGCGCTGCGCGATCTCGCCCAGCGGCACCCGGGCAGGCTGCGCGTGATCCACTGGCTCGACAGCGTGCAGGGCGTGCCGCAGCAGCGCCACCTCGAGGAGCTGGCGCGGCCGTGGAGCCGTCAGGAGTGCTTCATTTGCGGTCCGGCGCTCTTCATGGAGAGCGCGCTGGCCGCGATGCTCGCGCTCGGGCTGCCGCGCGCGAAGATTCATGTCGAGCGCTTTGCGTCGCTGCCTGACAAGCCCGCCAAGGAGAGGCCCGCTGCGGCTCGGCCCGCCGAGCCGGAGGCATCCGCGCGCGCGGAGCCCACGGCGCAGGCGGCAAACGCAGCGAGCGAGCCCGCCAAGGCAGCGGCCGAAGCCGAACCGCAAGCCGCGCACGTCGAAACGCACCTCGACGGCGCGAGCGCGCAATTCACCTGCGAGCCCGACGAGACGCTGCTCGACGCGATGGAGCGCGCCGGCCTCTCGCCGCCCAGCTCGTGCCGCAGCGGCTTGTGCGGCGCATGCATGTGCCGCGTGGAGGCGGGCAGCGTGACGCTGGCCGATAACGGCGTGCTCGACGACGAAGAACGGGCCGCCGGCTGGACGCTCGCGTGCAGCGCGACGCCGGCGAGTGCCGAGCTGCGCATCGTGTTTCCCGATTAGGGGCCGCGCGTGCACGCCGTGCATGCGCCGCTCCTGGCCTTGAGCGCCGCCGCTTTGCCCGTGGTCTCCCACGCGTGTTGCGGCGGCGCATGTATTTCCGGAGTCCCCAGATGACGCCCAACCAAACGACGCCCCACGAAACCTTGACGACCCCCGCGCTGATCGCCCGCGGCGCGGCGCGCTACGGCGCGCGCATTGCGATCGAAACCCCCGAGGGCAGCCTGAGCTACGCCCAGCTCGACGCCGCGCGCATCGAAGCGGCACGCGCGCTGATGGCCTGCGGCATCGCCGCGGGCGACCGCGTCGCGATCTGGGCGCCCAATTTCGCCGAATGGATCGTTGCCGCGCTTGCGATCCAGAGCGTGGGCGCGGCGCTCGTGCCGGTGAACACGCGCATGAAGGGCCTTGAAGCGGGCGCGATCCTCGCGGACAGCGGCGCGCGCATGCTGTTCAGCTGCGGCGCGTTCCTTGGCGAGGACTATCCGGCGATGCTCGCGCCGCATCGGCCCGCGACGCTCGAGCGCGTGATCGTGTTCGGCGGCGCGCCAGCCGCCGATGGCCGCGACGAGAGCTGGCAGCAATTCCTCGCCCGCGCTCCGCAGACAAGGCTCGAAGCATTTCGCGCGCGCGAAGCGCAGGTGGGCCCCGATACGCTGATGGACGTGATGTTCACCTCGGGCACGACGGGCCGCCCGAAGGGCGTGATGACCGCGCATGGCCAGAACGTGCGCGCGGCGCACGGGTGGGCCGAGATCGCGCAGCTGCGCGAGGGCGACCGCTATTTGATCGTCAGTCCGTTCTTTCATGCATTCGGGTACAAGGCGGGCTGGCTCGCAGCGCTCACGAGCGGCGCGACGGTGCTGCCGCATCTCGTGTTCGATCCGCGGGCGGTGCTCGAGCGGGTGGTGCGCGAGCGCGTGTCTGTGCTGCCAGGGCCGCCCACGCTTTATCACGCGCTGCTTGAAACGCCGGGGCTTGCGGAGCTCGATCTTTCTTCGCTGCGCGTGGCGGTGACGGGCGCGGCCGCCATCGCGCCGAGTCTCGTTGAGCGCATGCGCGCGGAGCTGAACTTCGAGACCGTGCTTACGGGGTATGGGCTTACGGAGTCTTGTGGCTTTGCCACGCTGTGTCGTCATGGCGACGATGCTGTTACGGTCGCGCAGACTTCGGGGCGTGCCATGCCGGGTATGGAGGTGCGGATCGCGGGGCCGGATGGGGCGGCGCTGGGGCCGGGGGAGACCGGCGAGGTCTGGGTGCGGGGCTATAACGTCATGCGTGGCTATCTGAATGATGAGGCGGCTACCGCGCAGACCGTTGATGATGAGGGCTGGCTTCATACGGGGGATCTCGGGACGCTCGATGAGCGCGGCTATCTGCGGGTGACGGACCGCATCAAGGATATGTTTATCGTTGGTGGATTCAATTGCTATCCGGCGGAGATCGAGCGCTTGTTCGCGGCTCATGAGGCCGTTGCGCAGGTTGCCGTGGTGGGCGTGCCTGACGCACGGCTCGGGGAAGTGGGGCACGCTTATGTCGTGCTGCGAGCGGGGGTCCAGGCGGATGCCGCCTCGCTCATCGAATGGGCCCGCCGGAATATGGCGAACTATAAGGTGCCGCGGCGTATCGAGATCGTCGAGGCGCTGCCCGTGAGCGCGGCCGGCAAGGTGCTCAAGTACCGCCTGCGCGAAGGGGCTCAGGAGGGCGCTCCGGCTTAGGGCGGGTTCGATAGGGATGTCGATTGACGGCGCGGGAGTGGTGACAATTTGATAAGCGCCGGGCTGCGCCGTCGCCGGAAACCGTAAGCCGGGTGAGCGGTCCATGTCAAAAATTGGGGTTGCATGGACTCAAGCGGCGCTTAGGCCTATAGTAGTCTCAGGTATTACCTTTTGCTACGGAGGCCGCGTCATGGTAACGGCGACATCCATCAAGATTGACGACGAACTGAAAGGACGGGTTCAGCATCTAGCTGAGGCCCGTCGGCGTACCCCGCACTGGATCATGCGTGAAGCCATCGAGCAGTATGTCGAGCGCGAGGAAAAACGCGAGGCGTTGAACCAGGACACATTGAAGGCGTGGGATGAGTTTCAGGCGACTGGCCTGCACGCGACCGCTGAGGAAGTGGATAAGTGGCTTTCGAGCTGGGGAACTGAAAACGAACTACCCCCGCCAGAATGCCACAAGTAATCTTTGCGCCAGCTGCAATCCGGGACATGCAACGACTGTACGAGTTCCTTCGGCCGAAGAGCCTTGATGCCGCGCGACGGGCGGGCGAAGCGATTCGACAAGGCGTACAGGCTCTCGGTACTCACCCTCGAATGGGACGTCTCGTAGAAGACCTGCCAGAACAGTATCGGGAGTGGCCGATCGATTTTGGAGATAGTGGTTACGTGGCCAGATATCGTCTCGATGGCGAAAGGGTCACGATTCTGGCCGTCCGACACCAGAAGGAAGCGGGGTATTGACCGTCACTGACGGCCGGGCCAGAGCGCGCAAAGCCACGAAAAATTCCAGCAACCCCAATTTCAGAACACTCACCTCGAGATGGTGGAAGGGCCTCCAATTAGCGTGAGCCAGCGCTCGCAGAGCCCCACCCAATAGTCTCAACAGACGATGTTGCGCGTGCCCCGCGCGGCCAGAATAGACCTCACTACAACGGGTATTCTGGAGGGGCGAAGATGAGCGATGTACGAGCGTTGGGCTACGTCGTCGTGCAGTCGGCACAGTTGGACAAGTGGCGCGACTACGCGCAGAACGTGCTGGGCATGGAGGCACGCGAGGCGAATCAGGGCACCAGCGCCACAAACGGCGCGCTCTACCTCAAGATGGACGAGCGCGATTACCGCTACCTGATCGTGCCGGGCGGCGAGGAGCGCTACTTCGCCTCGGGCTGGGAGTTGGCCGACGAAGCGGCGCTCGCCGCACTCGTCTCCCGGCTCGAACAAGCGGGCATCGAGCCGCGCCGCGCAACTGCCGAAGAAATCGCGCTGCGCCGCGTCCAGTCGATGGTCTGGTGCCTCGATCCCTCCGGCAACCGCCACGAGTTCTTCTGGGGCGTGCGCTCGGACTTCCGCCGCTTCGTCTCGCCCGTGGGCGTGCCCGGCTTCGTGACCGGCGCCATGGGCCTCGGCCACGCGGTGCTCCCCGCCCCGGCATTCGACGCCACCGACGCCTTCCTGCGTGACGTGCTGGGCTTCGCGCTCTCCGATATCTACCGCGTGCGTTTCTCCGCCGATCCGGCAGAGCCCGAAAAGCGCATCCACTTCCTGCACTGCGGCAACGCCCGGCACCACAGCCTCGCGATCATGGACCTCGCCGTCCCCTCGGGCTGCATCCACGTGATGGCCGAAGTCCCCTCGATGGACGACGTGGGCCGCGCGCTCGACCGCGTCGCCGCGCACGGCGTGAAGATGTCCGCCACGCTCGGCCGCCATTGCAACGACCAGATGACCTCGTTCTACATGAAGACGCCCGGCGGCTTCGACCTCGAATACGGCTATGGCGGCCTGCAGGTCGACTGGCGCGAGCACAGCGTCTATGAAGCCACACGCGTGAGCCTCTGGGGCCACGACTTCAGCATCGGATTTTGAGGAACCCTGATGAAAACGCTCGATAAACGCCTGAGCGCGCGCGACGTGGTCGCGCAGCTCGAAGACGGCATGACCATCGGCATCGGCGGCTGGGGCCCGCGCCGCAAGCCCATGGCGCTCGTGCGCGAGATCGCGCGCTCCTCGCTGCGCGATCTCACCGTGGTCGCCTACGGCGGCCCCGACGTGGGTCTGTTGTGCGCCGCAGGCAAGGTCAAGAAGGTGGTGTTCGGTTTCGTCTCGCTCGACGTGATTCCGCTCGAGGCGCATTTCCGCCGCGCACGCGAGACCGGCGCGATCGATGTCTGGGAACTCGACGAGGGTCTCCTGCAACTGGGCCTGCGCGCCGCTGCCGCGCGCCTGCCGTTCCTGCCCACCCGCGTGGGTCTCGGCACCGATCTGCTGCGCCACGCGCCGCATCTGCGCACGGTTCGCTCGCCTTATGAGGATGACGAAACATTGCTCGCGATGCCGGCCATCGAACTCGACGCCGCGTTGCTGCACGTGAACGCCGCCGATGCCATGGGCAACACGCGCATCGACGGTCCTGATCCGTTCTTCGATGCCTGGTTCGCGCGCGCCGCGAAGCGCACCTTCGTGAGCTGCGAGACGCTGGCGGAGTCGCTCGCGAGCCCCGATCTCGAAGCCGCGCGCCGCAATCCGTTCGAGCGCTCGCTCGTGACGGGCGTGGTGCACGCGCCGTGCGGCGCACACCCGACTTCGTGCGCGCCGGCCTATGGCTGGGATCTGCCGCATCTGAAGGCGTATAGCGCCGCCGCGGCGAGCCCGGATCAAACCGCCGCGTATCTGCGCGACGTGGTCGGCCCGAACGAGCACGCGTATCTGCAGGGCGCGGGCGGTCCCTCCCATGTGGCGGCGCTGCCGCTGCCGATTCTGTGAAAGGAGCGAGCGTGAACGACGCAATCGACTATTCCCTCGCCGAGCTGATGATCGTCGCCTCGGCCAGACTCTGGCGCGACGACGGCGAAGTGCTCGCCACCGGCATCGGCACGGGCCCGCGCCTCGCCGCCGGCCTCGCGCGCCTCGCGTACAACGCCGGCCTCATGCTCACCGACGGCGAGGCCTACCTCGTCGAAACGCCGGTGCCGCTGGGCCCGCGCGACGCGGCGCACCGCGTGGCGGCGAGCGGCTGGATGACCTATGAGCGCGTGTTCGACTGCGTGTGGCACGGACGTCGCCACGCGCTCGTCATGCCCACGCAGATCGACCGCTTCGGGCAGGCCAACATCTCGTGTCTCGGCAGCGACTACGCGAAGCCGAAGACCCAACTGCTGGGCGCACGCGGCTTTCCCGGCAACAGCATCAACCACGCGAACTCGTTCTTCGTGGCGGGCCACAGCACGCGTACCTTCGTGGCCGGCGAAGTCGACATGGTCTGCAGCGTCGGCTACAACCCGGCGCGCGAAATCGAAGGCATGCGCGCGTTCACGGATCTGCGCGCGATCGTCACCGACCTCTGCGTGATGGACTTCGGCGGCCCGGACCACGCCGTGCGCGTGCGCTCGCTGCACCCGGGCGTGAGCTTCGACGAAGTGCAGGCAGCCACCGGCTTCCCGCTCGCGGCCGCCGACGATATCGGCACGACCGCGCCGCCCAGCGCCGAGGATCTTCGCATCGTGCGCACGCTCGATCCGCACAACCTGCGCGCAGCGATCCTGCGCGACAATCCCGCGCCGCGGCGCGCATGAAGCGAAGCGAGGCCATCATGCAGGACAGTATTTCGCATAACGAAGAAGTCGTGCTCTACGAGGTGGCGGACGGCATCGCCACCATCACGATGAACCGCCCCGAGTATCACAACGCGCAGAACTCGAAGATGACGTATGCGCTCGACGCCGCGTTCCAGCGCGCGGCGCACGACGACGCCGTGAAGGTCATCGTGCTCGCGGGTGCGGGCAAGCACTTTTCGGCGGGGCACGACATCGGCACGCCGGGGCGCGACATCAACACGTCGTTCGAGCGCCAGTCGCTCTGGTACGACCACGTGAACAAGGAGGGCGGCGAGTTCCTCTATGCGCGCGAGCAGGAGGTCTATCTGGGCATGTGCCGCCGCTGGCGCGACCTGCCCAAGCCGACCATCGCGATGGTGCAGGGCGCCTGCGTCGCCGGCGGTTTGATGCTCGCATGGGTGTGCGACCTGATCGTCGCCTCCGAGGATGCCTTCTTCGCCGACCCCGTCGTGCGCATGGGCATTCCCGGCGTGGAATATTTCGCGCACGCCTATGAGCTGAACCCGCGCATCGCCAAGGAGTTTCTGTTCCTCGGCGAGCGTATGAACGCGCAGCGCGCCCAGCAGATGGGCATGGTCAACCGCCTCGTGCCGCGCGAGGCGCTGCGCGAGAGCGTCTACGAGATGGCCACGAAGATTGCGGCGATGCCGCGCCTGGGCCTCGCGCTCACCAAGCAGGCGCTCAATCACGTGGAGGAGTTGCAGGGCAAGCGCGCTGCAATGGACGCCGCGTTCGCCTGGCATCACTTCGCACACGCGCACAACGAGCTCGTGAGCGGCGACCGCCTGGGCGGTTACGACGCGCGCAAGATGGCGCAGTCGCAGCGCGCGCCTGACGCAGAAACGAAGGAAGCCGCGCCGGAGGGCACGTCATGAACGCGCTGGCCGCCGAAACACCGCGCGAACTGCGCACGCCGCTCACGGACCTGCTCGGCTGCCGCTATCCGGTCGTGCAGACGGCCATGGGCTGGGTGGCCGACGCGCGCCTCGTCGCGGCCACCTGCAACGCGGGCGGCTTCGGCTTCCTGGCCGGCGCGACGCTCGAGCCGGACCGTGTGGAGGCCGAGATCCTGCGCGTGAAGTCGCTTACCGACCGGCCCTTCGGCATCAACTTCCATATGTTCCAGCCCAACGCGGCGCAGGTGGTCGATCTCGCGATCCGTCACCGGCTGCGCGCGGTGAGCTACGGGCGCGGGCCCGATGCGAAGACGATCCGCCGCTTCAAGGACGCGGGCGTGCTGTGCATTCCAACAGTCGGCGCGCCTAAGCATGCGGCGAAAGCCGTGGAGCTGGGCGCCGATGCGGTGACCGTGCAGGGCGCCGAAGGCGGCGGCCACACGGGCTCGGTGCCCACCACGCTGCTGCTGCCGCGCGTGCTGGACGCCGTGCAGGTGCCGGTGATCGCGGCGGGCGGCTTTTTCGACGGACGCGGCCTTGCCGCCGCGCTCGGCTATGGCGCCGCCGGCATCGCCATGGGCACGCGCTTTCTCATGACCGAGGAGTCGCCCGTGCCGCGCGAGACGCTTTCGCGCTACGTGGCCGTGAAGGACCCGGCGCAGATCCGCGTCTCGGCGGCGCTCGACGGCCTGCCGCAACGCATGATCGACAACCCGTATCTGCTGCATCTGGAGTCGCTCGGGCCGTTGCGCCGCACGCTCTTCGCGCTGCGCACGGCCCAGGCGTGGCGCCGCCAGAACGGCCTCTCGCTCGCGCAGATGGCCTCGCTCGGCGTCAAGGCGCTGCGCGAGCACGGCTATACCGCGAGCCAGACGCTGATGGCCGCGAACGCGCCGTACCTGATCCAGCGCGCGATCGTCGAGGGGCAGCCCGACGAAGGCGTGCTGCCGGGCGGACAGGCGGCGGCGATGATCGGCGCGATCGAGCCGTGCGAGGCGGTGATCCTGCGCATCGTGCGCGAGGCGTGCGAGCGGCTCGATGCCCTCGCGGCGATGCGTGCCGACAGCACGCATGCGGACGCCGCCACGGTGCGCGCGTAGTGGACAGACGATGAGCTGACGAGATCAACGCCAGCGCAAAAAGCATTCAGGCATTGACCCATTCACGAGACGAGGGACGGGGGACATGACACAAGCAAGCCATAACGGAACAACGAACGGGGCGACCGTGGCCACCACCGCCCAGGGCGGACGGCAGCCCGCGTTCTCGATCGCTCGCGTGGGCAACCACGGCGCGGTGGCCGAGCTCACGCTCGATCGCCCGCCAGTGAACGCGCTCGACAGCGAGGACTGGTACGCGCTCGCCGCCGCCATCGACGCGCTCGGCCGCGACGAGAGCGTGCGCGTGATCGTGCTGCGCGGCGAAGGGCGCGGCTTCTGCGCGGGCGTCGACATCAAGGAACTTTCGGCGCATCCCGAGCGCATCGTCGCGGTGAATGCGGGCAACTACGCCACGTTCCGCGCCGTGCACCGCAGCCCGAAGCCCGTGATCGCGGCCGTGCACGGCTTCGTGCTGGGCGGCGGCATCGGCATCTGCGGTGCGGCCGATATCGTGATCGCCTCGCAATGCGCGCGCTTTGGCGTGCCCGAGATCGACCGCGGCGCGATGGGCGGCGGCGCGCATCTGCAGAGAATGTTCGGTGTACAAAAGGTTCGCGCGATGTACTTCACGGGCGACATGGTGGGCGCCGACGAGGCATGGCGCCTCGGTGCCGTGGAACGTGTCGTGCCGCGCGAGCAGTTGCGCGACGCGGCGCTCGAACTTGCGCAGCGCATTGCCGAGAAGAGCGGCACGATGCTCGCGCTCGCGAAGGAGGCGCTCAACGGCGTGGAAGACGGCGACCTCGAAGACAAATACCGCTGGGAACAGGGCTTCACGCTGCAGGCCTACATGTCGAACGATTCGACCGAAGCGCGCAGCGCGTTCGTCGAAAAGCGCGAGGCGCGCTTCGATGCAGCACAACCCGCTGCACAACCGGGCGAGGGCCGCGCATGAAACTCGACTACACACCCCAACAACGCGCGTTTCGCGAGGAAATTCGCGCATGGCTCGCCGCACACGTGCCGAGCAAGCCGCTGCCAAGCTTCGACACCGAAGCGGGCTTCGCCGCGCATCGCGAGTGGGAGCGCACGCTGCACTCGGGCCGCTGGAGCATGGTCACGTGGCCCCGCGAGCTGGGCGGGCGCGGCTGCGACCTGATCGAGTGGCTGATCTTCGAGGAAGAGTACTGGCGCGCCGACGCACCCATGCGCGTGAACCAGAACGGCATCTTCCTGCTCGGCCCCACGCTGATGGACTTCGGCACCGACGAGCAGAAGGCGCGCTTCCTGCCCGCGATGGCCTCGGGTGAGCACGTCTGGGCGCAGGGCTGGTCGGAGCCGAACGCGGGCTCGGACATGGCGGCGATCCGCTCGAGCGCGTTTCGCGACGGCGAGGAGTACGTGATCAACGGGCAGAAGATCTGGTCGACGCGCGCGGTATGGGCGGACTGGCTGTTTGGCCTGTTTCGCAGCGACCCGCAGTCCACGCGCCACCACGGCCTGACCTTCCTGATGGTGCCGCTGAACGCGCCGGGCGTGACGGTGCGGCCGATCCGGCAGTTGAACGGGCAGACCGGCTTTGCCGAGATCTTCTTCGACGACGTGCGCGTGCCGGTGGCCAACCGCATCGCGGGCGAAGGCATGGGCTGGCACGTGGCGATGGCCACGGCGGGCTTCGAACGCGGCCTGATGCTGCGCTCGCCGGCGCGCTTCCAGCGCACGGCCGAGGCGCTGCGCGAGCTGCTGCTCGCCAATCCCGAGGCGGCGCGGCGCGATCCGTCGCTGCGCGAGCGCGTGGCCGCCGCGTGGATGGATGCGCAGGCCTATGCGCTTTCCACCTACATGACGGCGAGCCGCTTGCAGAAGGGCGGGCACATTGGCGCGGAATCGAGCACCAACAAGGTGTTCTGGTCGGAGCTCGACTTGCACATGCACCAGACGGCGCTCGATATCCTGGGCGCGCGGGCGGAAGTGGTGCCGCACGGCGAGGAGGCGCATGAGCGCCTGGGCAACTGGCTTGATGGCTTCCTGTTCGCGCAGGCCGGACCGATCTACGCGGGCACCAACGAGATCCAGCGCAACATTGTCGCCGAACGCATGCTGGGCATGCCGCGCGGCTAGCGAACAACATCGACGAAGCGGTTGGCTGCCGCCAGAGATTCGATTCGGAATGCTGATGATAAGGCAGAGTGAATCGACCGCGAAGCATGGGACCGGAGTAAGGAGCTTTGCTCTAACTCCGGTCGACCGCGAAGCATGGGACCAGAGTAAGCGCTAAAGCGCTAACTCTGGTCGACAGGGAGACATATGGACTTTTCATTCAACGAAGACCAGGAAGCGCTGGCCGATACCGCGCGCCGCTTCCTGATGACCGAGCTCACGCCGGAACTGCTCCGCGAGCTGTGGGAGACCGAAACCGGGCGCTCGGAGCGGCTCTGGGCGCAACTGGCGGCGCAGGGCATGACGGCCGTCTCGGTGCCGGAAGAACAGGGCGGTCTCGGCATGTCGGCGGCCGAATGGGCCCTGCTCGCGCAGACGTGGGGCTATTTCGGCGGGGCCGATACGCTGATGGACACCTCGTTCGTGACGGTGGCGCTGCTCAACCGGCTGCCCGCGAGCGACTGGCGCGACACGCTGCTCGCGCAGATCGCGGCGGGCAACGCCCGCGTCGCGCTCGGGCATCCGGTGAATCCGTATGTCGCCGATGCGCACGTCGCCCACGTGCTGCTGTGCGAGCGTGACGGCGAGCTGCATCGCGTGGAACCCGCAGCTTGCATGCGCAAGGCGGTGCAAAGCGTGGACCCGTCGCGGCGCATCTTCGAGCTGGATTGGACGCCGAACGAATCCACGCGCATCGCGGATGCCGCCAGCGCCGCGCCGCTGCTCGACACCGCGCTCGACCACGGCGTCTTCGCGGTGGCCGCGCAATTGCTCGGCCTCACGCAGCGCGTGCTCGACGCGGCCATCGACTACACGGCGCAGCGCAAGCAGTTCGGCAAGCCCATCGGCGCGTATCAGGCCGTCAAGCACCTGCTCGCCGACGTCGCGATCCGCTATGAGTTCGCGCGTCCGGTGGTCTATCGCGCGGCCTGCGCGCTGGCCACGGACGACCCGCAGCGCGCGCTCTACGTCTCGCACGCGAAGCTTGCCGCACTCGGCGCCGCGCAACTGGCCGCGCGCCACGCCATCCAGGTGCACGGCGCGATGGGCTACACGTGGGAGCTGGACCTGCAGATCTTCGTCAAGCGCATCTGGGCGCTCGCGGGCAACTGGGGCGACGCCACCTTCCATCGCGAGCGCGTGGCCAGCACGCTCATCGACGCGGGTACGGCCATCGGCCCCGCGCGCACTTTCGAACTGGAGTGACCATGAAAGAAGCCTATATCGTCGATGCGCTGCGCACGCCCACGGGCCGCCGCAAGGGCACGCTCGCACCGGTGCACGCCGCTGACCTGGGCGGCTTCGTGCTGCAGGAGATCGTCAAGCGCAACGCCATTCCCGCCGCCGACTACGACGACGTCGTGTTCGGCTGCGTGGACACCATCGGCCCGCTCGCGGGCAATATCGCGCGCACCTGCTGGCTCGCCGCCGGCCTGCCGCTCACGGTGCCGGGCGTGACCGTGGACCGCCAGTGCGGCTCCTCGCAGCAAGCCGTGCATTTCGCGGCGCAGGCCGTGATGAGCGGCACGCAGGACGTGGTGATCGCGGGCGGCGTGCAGACCATGACGCAAATCCCCATCTCTTCCGCGATGACGGCGGCCGTGCCGCTCGGCTTCAGCGACCCGTTCTCGGGCAGCGCGGGCTGGCGCGCGCGCTTTGGCGACGCGCCGGTCTCGCAGTTCGACGCGGCCCAGCGCATCGCCGATCACTGGGGGCTCTCGCGCGAGACGATGGAGCGCTATGCGCTGGAGAGCCACCGGCGCGCGGTGGCCGCCATCGAGGAAAAGCGCTTCGAGCGCGAGGTCGTGCCGTGCTTCGGCCTCTCGCGCGACGAGACTCCGCGCCCCGATACCTCGCTCGAAAAGATGGCCTCGCTCGAGCCGCTGATGCCGGGCGGCTCGCTCACGGCGGCCGTCTCAAGCCAGACCTGCGACGCGGCGGCGGCGCTGCTGATCGTCTCGGAAGACGCGCTGCAACGCTATGGCCTCAAGCCGCGCGCGCGCATCCATCACCTGAGCGTGCTGGGCGACGATCCGCTCTGGATGCTGACCGCGCCGATTCCCGCCACGCGCCACGCGCTGAAGAAGGCGGGCCTCTCGATGAACGACATCGACGTGGTGGAGATCAACGAGGCGTTTGCCTCGGTCGCGCTCTCGTGGCTGGCGGAACTGGGCTACGACGCGGCGCGCACGAATCCGAACGGCGGCGCGATCGCGCTGGGCCATCCGCTGGGCGCAACCGGCGCGCGTCTCATGACGACGCTGCTGCACGAGCTGGAGCGCACGGGCGGTCGATACGGACTCCAGACGATGTGCGAAGGCGGCGGGCTGGCGAACGTGACGATCATCGAGCGGCTTTGAGCGCGGCGTCGAGAACAGCTTAAAAAACAGCTCCGGGGACGGGACGCACATCACGCGAGCTTGATCCACGCAAGCCGCGGCAAGAGCAACACAACGAGAGGTCAGGCATGGGAATCTGCAAGGAACGGACCGTGATCGTCACGGGCGCGGGCGGCGGGCTCGGGCGCGCATATGCGCTCGCGCTGGCGGAGCAGGGCGCGGCGGTCGTGGTCAACGACGTGCGCGAAGACGCGGCGCGGGCCGTGAGCGAGGAGATCGCGCTGGCGGGTGGCCGCGCGATCGCGAACGCCGACGACATCACGCGCATGGACACGGCGCAGCGCATCGTGGATGCCGCGCAGAACGCCTTCGGCACGGTGCACGCACTCGTGAACAACGCTGGCATCTGCCGCGACCGCATGTTCACGAGCATGACCGAAGACGACTGGGACGCGGTGATGCGTGTGCATCTGCGCGGCCACTTCTGCCTCGCGCACATTCTCGCGCGCGGCTGGCGCGACGCCGCGAAGGCGGGCACGCCGGTGGCGGCGCGCATCATCAACACGAGCTCGGGCGCGGGGCTGCAAGGCTCGATCGGGCAATCGAACTATGGCGCGGCCAAGGCCGGCATCGCGGCGCTCACGCTGATGCAGGCCGCCGAGCTGCAGCGCTACGGTGTGAGCGTGAACGCGCTCGCGCCGGCGGCACGCACGGCGATGACCGAGGCCGTGTTTGCCGAGGTGATGAAGAAGCCCGAGGACGGCGGCTTCGACGCCTTCGATCCGGCCAACGTCGCGCCGCTGGTCGTGTGGCTCGCGAGCGAGGCGTCGGGCGAGGTCACGGGGCAGGTGTTCGAGGTTTCGGGCGGCATGATCGCGGTGGCCGAGGGCTGGCGCACGGGGCCGAGCGTGGACCGTGGCGCGCGCTGGCCCGCGGGCGAAGTGGGCGCGGCGGTGACGGCGCTGCTCGCGCAGGCGCGGCCGGCCCAGCGCGTTTATGGAAGCTGACGCCATGGACCTCGTACTGACCGAAGAGCAGGTCATGATCCGCGAGAGCGCGGCCGAAGTGCTCTCGCAGCAGAGCGCATCGGCCGACGTGCGCCGCGTGATCGAGCGTCATGCGGCCTACGATGCCGCGCTCTGGCAGACCGTGGCGGCGGAACTGGGCTGGTGCGGCCTGAGCGTGCCGGAGCGCGCGGGCGGTGCGGGTCTGGGCGCGACCGAGCTCGTGCTGCTGATGGAGCAGCTCGGGCAGCGGCTCGCCTGCGTGCCGTACTTCGGCACTGCGGTGCTGGCCGCGCAGGCGCTGGCCCGTTGCACCGGCGACGAAATCGGCGTGAGCGAAAGCGCTGCGGATGCGGGCAGCGAGGAGGCCGTGCGCTGGCTCGCGCGCATCGCGGCGGGAGAGACGCGCGCGGCGCTGGCGATCGAACATGCGTTGCCTTTTGAAGCGGACGAAAGCGGGGGCCTGTCTGCGCAGGCATCGACCGTGGAAGCACACGCCACAGCGGACGGGTTTCGCCTGAGCGGCACGTTCAGCGCCGTGCTGGACGGCGTGATGGCCGATCTGCTGCTCGTGCCCGCGCGCCTGGCCGATGGCGGCAGCGACGAGATCGCGCTCTTCGCGGTCGAAACGGCGCACGCGGGCGTGACGCGCACGCCGCTCGCGACGCTCGACGCCACGCGCGCATTCGCCGGCATCGCGCTGAACGACGTGCACGTGGCGCCCGCTGCGTGCCTCGCGCGCGGCGCGGCGGTGCGCAACGCACTCGCGCAAACGGCATGGCTTGCCGCACTCGCACTGGCCGCCGAGCAGTTGGGCGGCGCGCAGCAATGCCTCGACCTCACGCTCGCCTATACGGCGGAGCGCGTGCAGTTCGGGCGCGCCATCGCCTCGTTCCAGGCGGTCAAGCACCGCTGCGCGGAAATGCTCGTGGCGGTGGAGGCGGCGCGTTCGGCGGTGCTCGGCGCGGCGGCGGCATGGGACGCTGTTCAAGGCGCACCCTCAGTTGAGCAATACGCCGACATCGCGGCGGCCAAGGCCAGCGCGAACGACGCGTTCCGCTTCTGCGCACAGGAAGCCATTCAGCTGCACGGCGGAGTGGGATTTACCTGGGAGTACGATCCACAGCTTTATTTCAAGCGTGCCCAGGCGTCCGGGGCGCTGTTCGGCTCGACGCCCTGGCTCTATGGCTGGCTCGCGCGTCACGTGATCGACAGCGCGCGCCACGATGGCGGCGATGCCCCGGCCGATGGCATGGCAGCACCGGTTCTTGCAGGAGCGAGCGCATGAACGCACGCATCGATTCGAATTTCAACGAACAAGGCGGCAGCCGTGAGGCGCGTCTGCGCGCCGAGATCGCCGCGTGGATGGCTACGCACCTCTCCGGCGAATTCGCCTGCCTGCGCTACCGCGGCGGCCCCGGCGACGAGGACGCCTTCCCCGAGCTGCGCAAGGCGTGGGAGCGCGAGCTGGCACAAGGCGGCTGGACGGGACTCGGCTGGCCCGTGGAGGCCGGCGGGCGCGGCTGGAGCATCGCCGACCAGGTGATCTTCCACGAGGAATACGCACGCGCGGGCGGCCCGGGCCGCATGGGGCACATCGGCGAGGGCCTGCTCGGCCCCACGCTCGTCGCCTGCGGCAACGCCGACCAGCGCGCGCGCTTTCTGCCCGGCATTCTCGCGGGCACGCAGTTCTGGTGCCAGGGCTATTCGGAGCCCGGCGCGGGATCGGACCTCGCGAACGTGCGCACGCGCGCCGAGCGCCAGCCCGACGGCGCATGGCGCATCGACGGCCAGAAGGTCTGGACCTCGCTCGCGCACGACTCCGAGTGGATCTTCGTGCTCGCGCGCAGCGACCCGCAATCGCGCGGCAACAAGGGCCTCTCATTCCTGCTCGTGCCGCTCGACCAGCCCGGCGTGGAGATCCGCCCGATCCGCCAGATGAACGGCGGCGCGGAATTCAACGAAGTCTTCTTCGACGGCGCGCGCGCCGAGGCCGCCGATCTCGTTGGCGAGCCCGGCGACGGCTGGCGCATCGCGATGACGCTGCTCGGCTTCGAGCGCGGCATTTCCACGCTCGGCCAGCAGATGCAATTCATCCGCGAACTCGACTGGGTGATCGACGCGGCGCGCGAGGCCGGCGTGGCTGACGACCCGGCCATCCGCGCGCGCATCGCGAAGGCGTGGGCCGGGCTGCGCACGATGCGCTACAACGCGCTGCGCATGCTGGCGGGCGCGGGCGACGGCGCATCCGCTGCCGGTACGCCCGACAAGTCCTCGCTCATCTACAAGTATTACTGGTCGAACTGGCACCGCGAACTGGGCCAGCTCGCGATGGACGTGCTCGGCGAGCGCGCCAATTTCGTCGATGCGAACGACGTGAAGCTGAGCCGCCTGCAGGGCGTGTTCCTGTTCTCGCGCGCCGACACCATCTACGCCGGCACCAACGAAATCCAGCTCAACATCATGGCCGAGCGCGGGCTCGGCATGCCCAAAGAACCCCGAGGTCAAGCATGAATGCTCCACACGGTCTTGCCATTGCGCCGCCCTATGTGGCGGGTCATCAACTGCTCGCGGGCAAGTCGGTGCTCATCACCGCCGCCGCGGGCGCGGGCATCGGCTTCGCCGCCGCGAAGCGCTGCGCGGAAGAGGGCTGCCGCGCGCTCTTCATCTCCGATATCCACGAGAAGCGCCTCGCCGAGGCGGTCGCGCGGCTGCGCGAGGAAACGGGTCTGGACGCCATCTACGGGCGCCTTGCCGACGTCTCGAACGAGGAGCAGGTGCAGGCATTGGTGGCCGACGCCGAGGCGCGCATGGGCGGCGTGGACGTGCTCATCAACAACGCGGGCCTTGGCGGCTCCTGCCGTCTAGTCGATATGGACGATGCGCAATGGTCGCGCGTGATCGACATTAGCCTTACCGGCACGTTCCGCATGATGCGCGCGATGCTGCCCCACATGCAGGCGCGCGGGCGCGGCACGATCGTCAACAACGCGTCGGTGCTGGGCTGGCGCGCACAGGCGGAACAGGCGCACTACGCGGCGGCCAAGGCCGGCGTCATGGCGCTCACGCGCTGCACGGCGCTGGAGGCGGCGCCGCATGGCGTGCGCATCAACGCGGTGGCGCCGAGCATTGCGCTACACGATTTTCTGAAGAAGTCGGCTCCGGCCGAACTGCTTGAACAACTGGCGTCGCGCGAAGCCTTTGGGCGCGCCGCCGAAGTCTGGGAGGTGGCAAACGTGATGGTGTTCCTCGCAAGCGACTACGCGTCGTATCTGACCGGCGAAGTGCTCTCCGTGAGCAGCCAGCACGCATGATGAGCACGCTCGACGTTTCTGCTCCCGTCACGCCCGTGCGCGTGTTCGCGCAACCGGGCGAGCTGCTCGAAGCGGTGGGCGAGCGCCTTGGCGCGAGCCCGTGGTTCGAGATCGACCAGGCGCGCATCGACCAATTCGCGGACGCCACGCTCGACCACCAGTGGGTCCACGTGGACCCCGAGCGCGCACGCGGCGGCCCGTTCGGCGGCTGCATCGCGCACGGCTATCTCACGCTCTCGCTCGTCAACTACTTCCTGCCGCAGATCGTGCGCATCGACGGCGCAAGCATGGGCGTGAACTACGGCTGCGAGCGCGTGCGCTTCCCGGCCCCCGTGCGCGTGGGGGCGCGCGTGCGCGGCGTGGGCGAGCTGTTGCGCGCCGAGGCGCTGGAAGGCGGCGTGCAGGCGTGGATACGCGTGAGCGTGGAGATCGAGGGCGAGCCCAAGCCGGGCTGCGTGGCCGACACCATCAGCCGCTACTACTTCTGATTTCAGGTTTCAGATTGATTCAGTCCCAGACACGGAAAAAACAGGAACGCATTCGATGAACGAAGCCGTGATTGTCTCGGTGGCGCGTACGCCCATCGGCAAAGCCTACCGGGGTGTTTTCAACGATACGGAGGCGCCCGCGCTCGGCGGCCACGTGGTGCGCGCGGCCGTAGAGCGCGCGGGCCTCGAGGGCCGCGAGGTCGACGACGTCATCATGGGCTGCGCCGCGCAGCAGGGCACCCAGGGCTACAACATCGGCCGCCTTTCGGCGATCGCCGCCGGGCTGCCCGCGAGCGTGCCGGGCATGGCGCTGGACCGCATGTGCTCGTCGGGCCTCATGTCGATCGCGGTGGCCTCGCGCAGCATCGCGTGCGGCGACGCGGACATCGTCGTGGCCGGCGGCGTGGAGTCGATCACGCTCACGCAGAACCGCCACAAGAACAGCTATCGCGCGCGCGCCGAAAGCGTGCTGGCGCAGCAGCCCGCCGCCTATATGGCGATGATCGAAACGGCCGAGGTGGTCTCGCGCCGCTACGGCATCAGCCGCGCCGATCAGGATGCCTACGCACTCGTGAGCCAGCAGCGCACGGCAGCGGCGCAGGCGGCAGGGCGCTTCAACGCCGAGATCGTGCCGCTCGACGTGCGCCGCGCGCTCTTCGATAAGGAAGGCAACGTCACGGGCCACGAAAACGTGCGCGCCGAACGCGACGAATGCAACCGCGCCGACACGAGCGCCGCGAGCCTCGCCGCGCTCAAGCCCGTATGGAGCGGCGGCGAAGCCGTCGCGCAGGGCGAATACATCACGGCGGGCAATGCCTCGCAGCTTTCGGACGGCGCCGCCGCCGTGGTAGTGATGAGCGCGCAAAGCGCCCGTGCGCGCGGGCTCGCGCCGCTGGGCACGTTCCGCGGCCTCGCGGTGGCCGGCTGCGAGGCCGACGAGATGGGCATCGGCCCCGTCTTCGCCGTGCCGAAACTGCTCGAGCGCCACAAGCTCACGGTCAACGACATCGGCCTGTGGGAGCTCAACGAGGCCTTCGCTTGCCAGGCGATCTACTGCCGCGACAAGCTCGGCATCCCGATGGAGCGCCTGAACGTGAACGGCGGCGCGGTTTCGCTCGGCCACCCGTTCGGCATGTCGGGTGCGCGCATGACGATGCACGCGCTCATCGAAGCGAAGCGGCGCGGCGCGCGGCTCGCGGTCGTGACGATGTGCATTGGCGGCGGCATGGGCGCGGCGGCGCTGTTCGAAATCGCGGCGTAGACCGAGAAGCACGCCGCGCGGGCAGTCCATGCAGCACGCGCAGTAGCAGCAGAAAAACGTAGCAGAAAGCAGTCATAGAAAGCAGTCACAGAAAGTAGTCACACCTGGAGGAGACACTCCGTGAAAAATACGCTTCCGGGCCTGCTGATGTCGGCGGCGGTGCTGGGCGCGGCGCTCTTCGCGTTCTCGCCGCGTCCGTTGCCCGCCTTCCCCGCCAGCACCATCGCGGCCAATCATCTGCAGATCAACGGCCTTGCCCAGGCCGGCTCGCGCACGGTCGCCGTGGGCGAGCGCGGCGTGATCCTGCTGAGCGACGACGCCGGCAAGAGCTGGCGGCGCGCCACGGTCACGCCCGACGAGGCGTCGACGCTCACCCAGGTCTTCTTCGTATCGCCGCGCATCGGCATTGCCGTGGGGCACGACGGCTGGATCCTGCGCACCGTGGACGGCGGCGAGCACTGGCAGGAAACGCACTTCGACCACCGCCATTCCGATCCGCTGCTCGCGATCTGGGGGCAGGCGAACGGGCCGATCTTCGTGATTGGCAGCTTCGGACAACTGTTCGTCTCGCACGACGAAGGCGCGACGTGGACCGCGGGGAAAACTCCGACCGGCGACCGCCATCTCAACGCGATTGCGGGCGATGGAAAGGGGCGCATCGTGATCGCGGGCGAGACGGGCACGCTGCTCGTCTCCAACGATGACGGCACGACCTGGGACAAGCGTCCCTCGCCCTATGCGGGCTCGCTCTTCGGCGTGCTGCCGCTCGCGGACGGCACGTGGCTCGCCTACGGCATGCGCGGCAACGTGGTGCGCTCGACGGACGGCGGCCAGACATGGGCCCATATCGACAGCGGCGTGGGCGTCTCGTACTTCGGCGCGACGCAGCTGCCGGGCGGCCGCCTCGTGCTGGTCGGGCAGGGCGGCGCCATCGTCACCTCCGACGACGAGGGCGAGCACTATGCCGTGCGCAAGGCAGGCGGCGTGCAGAGCCTGGCCGCCGTGCTGGACGAAGGCCAGAGCCGCGTGCTGGTGGCCGGCGAGGCGGGCGTGATGCGCTGGACCGTGCCCGCGCAGACCGTGCCGGCGCCGCGCGACCTGGCGAATGCCGCGAAGCTTGCGGGTTCGAACGCACCGTCGGGCAGCGTGCCTGACGCACCGTCCAACGCGCCTGCGAACACGCCACCGCACGCACCATCCTGAGACCGCGGCGCGTTGAGTTCTTCCCGCTGCCTTAGATCGCAGTGCAATTGGCACTGCGAACCGTTGTGCCATTCGTTGTGAGACGCACCATGACCGCCTCTACCCGTTCCTCCGCGCTCGCGCGCTTCGTCGACCGCTGCGCCGGCGCCATCATGCGCCACCGCCTCGTGCTGCTCGCCGTGTGCGTGGCGCTGACCGCCGCCTTTGGTCTCTCGGCCACGCGGCTGCGGCTCGACCCGGGCTTCAACAAGATGATCCCGATGGAACACCCGTATATGCAGGTGTTCAACCGCTACGCCAGTGCGTTTCCCGGCGCCAACACGGTGCTCGTGAGCCTGCGCTGGAAAGGCCAGGGCGACATCTACAACGAGCAGTTCATGGACGAACTGCGCCGCGCGACCGACGACGTCTTCTTCATCCCCGGCGTCAACCGCTCGCGCGTGTTCTCGCTGTTCACGCCGAACGTGCGCTACACGGAAGTGACCGAAGCGGGCTTTCGCGGCGACGTGGTCGTGCCGGGCCAGTTCAGCAGCGCCAATCCCGCCGACCTCGCGAAGGTGCGCCGCAACGTGGCGCGCTCGGGCCAGATTGGCCGGCTCGTGAGCAACGACCTCAAGGCCGCGCTGATCCGCGCGGAGCTGCGCGAGACCGATCCCACCACGGGCAAGCGGCTCGACTATGGCGCGGTGGCCAAGCAGCTCGAACAGATCCGCGCGCGCTACGCCAACCAGAACGTCGAAGTGGACATCATCGGCTTCGCGAAGCTGGTGGGCGACGTGGAGGCGGGCATCGCGGGCGTGATGGTGTTTTTCGGCATCGCGTTTGCCGTGACCGCCGCGCTGCTGCTCGCCTATACGCGCTCGCTCAAGACCACGGCGCTCGCGCTGTGCGTCGCGCTGTTGCCGGTGGTGTGGCTGCTGGGCGCGCTGCCGATCCTCGGCCTCGGCATCGACCCGATGTCGATTCTCGTGCCGTTCCTGATCTTCTCGATTGGCGTCTCGCACGCGGTGCAGATGACCAACGCATGGAAGCAGGCACTGGCCACCGGCCTGTCCTCGGTCGACGCGGCACGCGACGCGTTCCGCAAGCTGTTCGTGCCGGGCACGGTGGCATTGCTCACGAACGCGCTGGGCTTCATGGTGATCATGCGCATCCGCATCGACATCGTGCGCGAGCTGGGCGTGACCGCGTGCCTGGGCGTGCTGCTGATGATCATCACGAACAAGGTGTTCCTGCCGATCCTGCTCTCGTACACGAAGCTGGAACGCGGCGCGCTCGCCCGTGCGCAGCGCAGCGCGGAGCGCAGCAAGGAAGGCGGCTGGGCGCGCTTTGGCGTGTTCGCGCGGCCGCTGCCGGCGCTTGGCGTATTCGCGGTGGCGCTCGCGCTGCTTGCATACGGCGCTGAGGCCTCGCGTGGCCTGCAGATTGGCGACATCGGCTCGGGTGCGCCGGAGCTGCGCGCGAACTCGCGCTACAACGTGGATAACGCGCGCATTACTAGCCAGTACAACATTGGCGTGGACGCGCTGGCCGTGATCGTGGAGACGCAGGGATACGACGACGCGTGCCTCCACTACCCGGTGATGAGCGCCATCGAGCGCTTCGAGATGCAGATGCGCGGCGTGTCCGGCGTGCAGTCGGTGGTGAGCGTGCCATCGCTCGCGAAGGTGTCGATTGCCGCGTTCAATGAGGGCAATCCGCGGTGGGCCGCGCTGCCGCGATCGACGGATGGCCTTACGCAGGGGGCGAGTGCGTTCGATCCCGATAACGGGATGAATACGGAGAACTGCCAGGCGATCCAGGTGTTGATCTACACGGATAACCATGAAGGTCGCACGATTGCGCACATTGTTGATGAGATTAAACGCTTCGCGGCGGAGGATGAGACCAAGGGGGTGGAGTTCCGGCTCGCGGGTGGCAATGTGGGGGTGATGGCGGCTACCAACGAGGCCGTTGCCGATGCCGAGATCGCCATGCTGCTTTCGATCTTTGGCGCTATCGCGCTGCTGTGTCTGGTGACGTTCCGGTCGTGGCGTGCGGTGCTGTGTGTGATCGTGCCGCTTACGATTGTCTCGATTCTTTGTAATGCCGTGATGGCGAAGCTTGGTATCGGGTTGAAGGTGGCTACGTTGCCGGTTATTACGCTTGGCGTGGGGGTGGGGGTCGATTACGGCATCTATCTCTATGAGCGCTTGCAGCATGAGGTGCGTGCGGGGGCGAGCTTGCCCGAGGCGTTCGGGGAGGCGATGCGGCAGCGTGGGACGGCGGCGCTCTTTACGGCGGCCACGATGTTTATTGGCGTGGGTACGTGGGCGGGTTCCGCGCTCAAGTTCCAGGTGGATATGGGGGTGTTGCTGGCGTTCATGTTCCTTGTGAACTTGTTTGGTGCGGTGTTTTTGTTGCCGGCTCTGGCCGCCTGGCTGGGGGTTGAGCGCGCCGAGCGTCGCGTGGGGAGTGTGCCGAGTGCGGCGCGTCACGCTAGTGTGGAAGAGGCCGCTCATGCGCGGCCCTGAAAGCGAGTTTCAAATCTAATTAGGGGCGCGCTGATATCGTGCTTTGGCCTTAACTTGTTTTCGCGGCGGGCCG
>NZ_BAYD01000120.1 GCF_000685075.1 Paraburkholderia oxyphila NBRC 105797 | reverse complement strand
CGAAAACAAGTTAAAGCCAACGCACAAAGCCCCGCAACAAAAGCACCATACTGCTTCAAATCTCAGACACGCACATACCGGTCAATCTGCACAAACGTGCGCGCCAATGTGGCGCATGAGCCGCGCCTTAACCTCGGGCGGCGTGATAGTCGGCCGCGGAAGTCCATCGGGCGTGCCACGTCCAATCGTCAGTCGTACGAATCGTGTCCCAGCCACACCCGAGGGCCCCACCGCGCGCTCCTGCGCGGCAGCAAGCACAGCATCAAGCACCGAGAGATCATCGCTCTCCACCGCATCGGCATATCCGCACGCAGCAGCCACATTCGCAAACGACACTTGCGCCGAAACTGTCGCCTGACCACCCGTCGAATCATGCGCGCCATTATCGAGCAGCACATGCGCAAGATTCGACGGCCCATACGCGCCAAGCGTCGCAAAAGCCCCCATCCGCATGAGCGCCGCGCCATCACCATCGAGCGCCACCACGTTCAGGTCCGGCCGCGCAAGCGCGAAACCAAGCGCGAATGGCGTGACGCATCCCATCGACCCCACCATATAGAGCTGGTTGGAACGATCGTCGAGCGCGTAAAGCTCACGGCCACAGAAGCCCGTCGATGCCACCACGACAGTCGACTCCGATGGCGTAGCCGCAATCACGCGCTCAAGCGCCTGCTGACGCGTCGGCATTTGATCAGGACTGCGTCCAGTCCATCTAGCCTCAGCGACAGGCAACGCGTGCTTCTCGGGCATCGTACCGCCGCCCTTCAACTCATACGGCGCCACGCTGCCTTTCTGCATCACGAGCGCATACGGGCGCCCCGTTTCATCCATATGCCTGATCGCACGCTCGAGCGCCGGCCCAATAGCCTCGGCCTCCGTGGGAAACAGCTCCCACGGAATCTCCATCGTCTCGAGCATCTGCGGCGTGACCGGCCCCATCAACGCGTGCTGCGGCTCGTCAGCAACGCCCGGCTGGCCGCGCCACGTCACGATCAAGAGCTGCGGCAAGCGGAAAGTCCACGTGAGCGAAGTGAGCGGGCTCACGGCGTTACCAAGCCCGGAGTTCTGCATCATCGCGATCCCGCGCTTGCCCGCGAGCGCCGCGCCCGCGATCAGCGCGACCGCATCGCCTTCGTTCGCCGCCGACACATAATGAAGCGATTCGTCCTGCAGCACGTAATTGATGAACGGCGTGAGGTACGAGCACGGCACGCCGGCATACCATTCGAAACCGCGCGAGCGCGCCGCTTCGACAAACTGAGCGGCTTCGATCATGCCTTGCCCTCCGTAGCGCCAGCCGCCGTAGCGACGCCCTGCGCAAGCGCGCCACGCGTATAGACGCCCTGCGCGAACTCGCCCGCGCTGCGGAAGTCTTCGAGATCGTTCACGCCGCGCCAGTGGCCACGCACGTATTGCACCTCGACTTGCTCGCCGTCGGCGATCAGCGCATTGAGCAGCGCGGGCATGTCGAGTGTGTCGAAGTCGGTGCGCGTCTGCAGTTGCGCGAGCTTCTTCGCAAGCTTCTCGCGGCCCGCGCCGCGCACGTTCATGAGGCCGATCCAGCGCCCATGCGGCGCCACACCGTTCGCAGCCGGCTCGCTCGAAATGCGCTCGAGCAGCGCGGTGTTGCCGAAGAGGCCCCGGTCGTCGCCCGCCGAACACCACGCGAAGTCGCGCGTGCTGCTGTTTTCAGACTCCGGCGACGAATCGATCACCACGCTGAAATCCGCTTCGCTCTCCACCAGATCGTTCAGGATGTAGCTGCGGAACAGCAGGTCGCCATACGAGATCACGGTGTCGTTCTCAAGCGCGTCAAGCGTGCCGATGGCGCACGCGAGCGAGGCGAGCTCGTTGGTCTGCGCGTAGCGCTCGTTGCGCACGAGCTTGACGCCAGCCGTGTCGATGGCGTCAGCGCGATAGCCGCCCACCACCGTGATGTCGTTGACCGAATGCTTCTTGAACGCGTCGACGAGCCAGCGCAAGAGAGGCTTGCCGGCCACCGGCAGCATCACTTTGGGCTTGTCTTCGGTGAAGGCGTCGAGGCCCGAGCCGCGACTCGCTGCCAGCACGATCGCGGAGCCTGCCGTGCGCGAGGCCGACAGGTAGCGGTTTTCTGCTTCCGAGTATTCATCGGCGTCCTGAAGACGGAAGATCTCGTTGACGGGCGCGATGCGGTCCTCCACGTCGACGAGCGTCTGCGTCTCGTGAATCGTCCGCGCGACGGCCTGCATCGCCGAAGCCGATGCGCGCACGAGATGGTTCGCCCAGATCACGACGCTGATGCCGGCCTTGCGGAACACATCGGTGGGCGTGCTGTAGTACTTGGTGGGCACGATCACGAGCGGACCACGGCCCGCCCACTCGCGCGCGAATGCGAGGATCTCGTCGGGTTTGGAGAGCTTGCTGTGGATGAGGATCGCATCGGCGCCCGCGAGCCGGTAGGCCTCGGCGCGCTTGAGCGCCTCGTCCATGCCCCAGCCCGCGATCAGCGCCTCGACGCGCGCGACGATCGAAAAATTCTCGTCGGTCTGCGAGTCCTTGCCAGCCTTGATCTTGCCGCAGAACTCGTCGATGTCGGCAAGCGGCTGCGCCTCGCCCTTGATGAAGCTATTGGTCTTCGGGAACTGCTTGTCTTCGATGCACACGCCCGCAATGCCGCGCTGCTCGAGCTTGCGCACGAGGCGGCGCACGTTGTTGAAGTTGCCGTAGCCGGTGTCGCCATCGAGCAGGATCGGCAGATCGCTCGCGTCCGCCATGAATTCGAGGTTGTCGACCACCTGGGTCCAGCTCGCCTCGTTGTTGTCGCGCACGCCGAACTGCGCGGAGATCGAGAGGCCCGAGCCCCAGATCGCCTTGAAGCCCGCCTCGCGCGCGATACGCGCGGACAAGCCGTTGTGCGCTTCCATCAGGAATTCGAGTTCGTTGCTCACCAGCATCTGGCGCAGCCGTGCGCTGCGCGATGTGAGGGCAATGGCGGGTTCGCGTGCGTTCATCTTGTCACTCCAGTGGACGTCGTCACGTCGGCAGCCGTGGCTGCGCCGCGCGCGTCGCATCGTTGGGAAATCGTTTCTGGCCCGCGGGCCGCAAAGATGCGTCATGCCGCCGGCGCTCTGGCGCGGCGGCATGGGGCCAAAGCGGCGACTATAACGGAAATGATTCGTATCCGCCTTCAACTACCGCAAGAAGTGGCAAATCATGGAGTTGCTGTGAAATTTGTGGCTTTAAACGGCGTTTTCCGGCGTATTTTGCACGCGTGGCCGGCGCCCCGCGACACGCCCCAGCAGCCGACGTCGCGCCACGCTCATGAAACGTTCTTTCGTCTGAGGAGAGTTCTTGCCCACAGGGTTCGTCCTGGCTCGCGCACACGTTTGCCAGCGCCGTAAACGCATGTGGGCGAAGCGTTTTTTCACCGCGTTTCAACCCGATTTGCAGCCCGATTTGCTGCCCCCAAAAAAAGCCCTCGACCGACCATTCAGACGATGACCCTCAACCAGAAACTCCGTTCGATGATCGCGATCCTCTGGATCGGCCTGTTCCTGATCGTCGCCTTCGGCGCGTGGCAAAGCCGCGACGGCATGATCCGCGAACGGCGCGCGCAACTCATTACGCTCGTCGACGAAGCCTCCAGCGTCACCCAGTACTACTACACACTTTCGCAGCACAACGTCATGAGCGAAGCCGATGCGCAAAAGCAGGCGCTCGCCGTAATCGGCTTCATCCGCTACGGCACCGACGGCTACCTGAGCATCAACAACTCACAGTCGGTGATGCTGATGCATCCCATCAAGCCGGAGCTGAACGGAAAGCGGCTTATCGACTTCACCGATCCCGCAGGCAAGCACCTCTTCGTCGAGCTCGCACAGATCGGCAGCCAGCCCGACGGCGGCTTCGTCGACTATCTGTGGTCCAAGCCCGGCCACACCACGCCCGTGCCCAAGCTGAGCTACGCGCGACGCTTCGCGCCGTGGGACTGGGTGATCGTGACCGGCATGTACATGGACGATGTGAGCAACGCGTTCTACGCGAACCTCGTGCGCTGGCTCCTCGTGACCTTCGTGCTCGGCGGCGCGGCAACCGTCGTGATGGTGCTCGTGGTGCGCAGCGTGCGCGGCAGCATCGGCGGCGAGCTCGAAGTCGCTGTCGAGACGGCCAGCCGCATCGCGCATGGCGATCTCACCACGCAAGTGCAAGCGCAGGGCGCCAACGCGCAAAGCCTGATGCGTGCGCTCGCAACCATGCAGGGCGCGCTCGTGCAAACGGTTTCGCGGGTGCGCAGCGGCGCGGAGAACATCAACGTGGGTGCCAACGAAATTGCCGCCGGCAATACCGACCTTTCGCAGCGCACCGAGGAGCAGGCGGCAGCACTCGTGCAGACCGCGTCGAGCATGGACCAGATGACCACCAACGTACGCCAGAACGCGGACAGCGCAGCACACGCGGCCACGCTCGCGAGCGAGGCCGCCGAAGTCGCCACGCGCGGCAACGCCGTGGTGGGCGACGTGGTGCGCACGATGGGCGACATCTCGACGAGCTCGCAGCAGATCGGCGACATCATCGGCGTGATCGACGGCATTGCGTTCCAGACCAACATTCTCGCGCTCAATGCGGCCGTGGAAGCGGCACGCGCGGGCGAGCAGGGGCGCGGCTTCGCGGTGGTCGCGGCAGAGGTGCGCAGCCTCGCGCAGCGCTCGGCGTCGGCGGCCAAGGAAATCAAGGCGCTGATCGAAAAGTCGACGGGCACGGTGGTCGAGGGTCAGCAGCTCGTGACCAGCGCGGGCTCGACGATGAGCGAAATCGTGCAGTCGGTGCGGCGCGTGCACGAGATTCTCGAAGAGATCAGCCATGCGTCGCGAGAGCAGAGCGCGGGCATCGAGCAAGTGAACCGCGCCGTGGGCGAGATGGATCAGGTGACGCAGCAGAACGCGGCGCTTGTCGAGCAGGCCGCGGCCGCGGCGCATTCGCTCAAGGACCAGGTGACGGGGCTGCGCGAGTCGATCGCGAGCTTCAGGCTGCCGGCGGTGGTTTGAGGCTGCTTCTGCGCGCCGTGGGCTGCGTGCGAGCAACCCTCACGGCACTAAAAATTTCAATTCAATTACACTGTGTTTACAATAATGCACCATTGAATCCCCCCTGCACCAACCCGATGATCCGCTCCAGCAAACCGCCGCGCGACCCGCATGCCGCCGCGACCCGCCATCCGATGCTGTCGCCGAAGCTGCCCGCGTGGCGCTCGAAGTTCATCGTGTTCGTCACGTTCGCGGCCTTCGCCGCGCTCGCGGGCCGGGCGCTCTGGGTGCAGGTCGTCAATCACGGCTTCTACGTCAAGCAAGGGCAAAAGCGCTATCAGCGCACGTTCGAGCTCGATGCCATGCGCGGGCGCATCGTCGACCGCAACGGCGCGCTGCTCGCCGTGAGCCTCGAAACCTTCGAGATCTGGGCCAATCCCAGGCTGCTCGACGAGGCCGCGTACACACCGCTCGCGAAGCTGCTCGGCATGCCGCTCGCCGAGCTGCGCCGGCGCCTGCCGCACGAGCGCTCGTTCGTCCTGCTCAAGCGCCAGGTCGACGCCGAGACCGCGTCCCATATCGACGAAATGGCCACCGGCGGCATCACGCTGATCGCCGACTCGAAGCGCTTCTATCCCGAGGGCGAATCGGCGGCGCACGTGGTGGGCTTCACCGATATCGAGGACAACGGCCAGGAAGGCGTCGAACTCGCGGCCAACGCGCGCCTGCGCGGCACGCCGGGCCAGCGCGAAGTGATCCGCGACCGGCTCGGCCGCGTGATCTCGGAGCCGAGCGAGCGTGTGCTGCCGAAGAACGGTGACACCGTGCAGCTCACCGTCGACCGCCGCATCCAGCAGCTCGCCTATACGCAGCTGAAGGCCGCCGTGACGAAGAATCGTGCGGAAGCCGGCAGCGTCGTGGTGCTCGACGCGCAGAACGGCGAAATCCTCGCGCTCGCCAACTGGCCGTCGTTCGATCCCAACAACCGCGCGCGCCTCACGGGCCGCCAGCTGCGCAACCGCGCCGTGATCGACACCTTCGAGCCGGGCTCGACCATCAAGCCCGTGGTCGCGGCACTCTCGATGGACCTGCGCAAAGTCAACGCCAACACGATCATCGACACCTCGCCGGGCACGTACCGCATCGGCCCGGCCGTGATCCATGACACCTCGAACCACGGCCGCATGACGGTGGCGGAAGCCGTCCAGAAGTCGAGCAACATCGCGCTCGCGAAAATGGCGCTGAACCTGCCCGCGCAGACCATCTGGAACAAGTATCAGGAATACGGCCTCGGCATGCGGCCCGAAGTGACCTTCCCCGGCGCCGCCGCGGGCCGCGTGCGGCCGTGGGCGCGCTGGCGTCCGATCGAGCAGGCGACCATGGCTTACGGCTATGGCCTCTCGACCTCGCTCCTGCAAATCGCGCAGGTCTACACCGCCTATGCCGGCGACGGCACGATGTACCCCGCGAAGCTGCTGAGCGAGGCGCCAGGCCCGCAGGGCATCACCGCTTCGGGGGGCGCGCCGCGCGCGGTGACTACGCCCGCCACGGCGGCGTCCATGCGCAAGATGCTGGAAATGGCCACGAGCGAAGGCGGTACCGGCCGCGCGGCAAACATCGAGGGCTACCGGATCGGCGGCAAGACCGGCACCGCGCGCAAGCAGATCGGCTCGGGTTACGCGAAGAACCGCTATCGCGCACTGTTCGTCGGCATGGCGCCGATGAGCGCCCCGCGCGTGATCGTCGCGGTGATGATCGACGATCCAACGGGCGGCTCGTACTACGGCGGCACGGTCGCGGGGCCGGTATTCTCGGGCGTGATGCAGGGATCGCTGAAACTGCTCGGCGTGCCGCCGGACGCCTGAAAAGCGTCTCAAGACGCTCGATCAAGCCCGATAGCGATTGATTGGGCGGGCACTCGCCAGGCCTCGTGCATGGCGCGCCATGCATGTGCCGACGCGAGGCACACGCCAGCGCGGCGCAGGCTTTCACGGTATGCTCACAGCTTTGCTCCGGCGCGTTCGCGCCGCCCATCTGCCCTTCTGCTTTCTCATCTGGACCTCGCCATGAGCTACTTGCCCCAACTGGCCGGCATTGCCGGCGTCATGCTGCTCGCCTGCGCGAGCCCTGGCCCCGACATGCTCGCCGTGACCTCGCACGCCTTCGCGCGCCGCCGCGCGGGGCTGTTCGTGGCCGCCGGCATTTCGACGTCGCACGCGCTCTGGGCGACGCTCGCGGTATTCGGGCTCGGGCTGATCCTCGCGCAGCTGGCGTGGCTCTATGAAGGCATCCGCATCGCGGGCGCGGTCTATCTGCTGTATCTCGGCGCGCGCACGCTCATGAGCCTGCGGCAAGCGTCGGGCGCGGCGGCAGCGCCGGCATTGGCGGCGACGAAGGCCGCGAACGGCGCGCTGGCGTATCGGCGCGGCTTGCTGGTCGGGCTCACGAATCCGAAAGCGGCGGCGTTCTTCGGCAGCCTGTTCGTCACGCTGCTGCCCGGCCATGCGCCGATGTGGGTGCACGCCGCAACGGTGGCCACGGTTGCGGCCGTATCGATCATCTGGTTCAGCGGCATGGCGCTGCTGTTCTCGACTGGCCGCGTGCAGCGCGGCTATCAGAAGCTGCGCCGTCCCGTCGATGCGGTGATGGGTAGCGTGCTCATCGCGCTTGGCGCTCGGCTAGCACTCGATCATTGAGCTGAGCGAAGCGCCGCTCAGCTCAATTGGGCGGCGAGACTGACGCTTGCCGCCGCGCCACGGTATGTGGCGCTCCCATGGGCATATTTAGTTGTGCAGATAAGCCGCCGGCTTCGCCCGTCTGCACGGGCTGGGCGCCGTAGCCCGATTGCGCGAGATCCTGCTGCACCTAAAAATGGGCCTCAGAGGGAAGGATCCTTCCTGACTGCGGAAGATTGGTGAGGACTTCTGCGCGCAAGGCGCAGCCCTTCAAATCTGCTCGCGCCCAAACGCCCGAAGCGCGCCGAGATCCACCACATCCACGCGGTTATACGAGAGCGTGACGAGCCCTTCGCGCTCGAGCGTCTGCAGCGCCTGGTTGACACGCTGCCGCGACGCACCCGCAAGCATGCCGATCTCCTCCTGCGAAATCTCGAGGGCGTTGCCCGTCTCCGGATACAGGTCGGGATTGAACATCTGCGCGAGCGCCTGGGCCACGCGCGCATCGACATCGAGCAGACGGCTGTTCTGGATCAGCGCAATGAACTCGCCCATGCGGTTGTTCAGCTGATGGATCACGAAGCGGTTGAACGGCAGGCTGCTGTCCATGAGCCGATGAAACGTATCGGCGGGCACGGCCATCACGAGCGAGGGCTGCAGCGCGATCACGTCGTACTTGCGCGGCTCGCGCTTGATCACGCTGCCCTCGCCGAACCAGCCGCCGTGCGGCACGCCCGAGAAGGTGCAGCCGCGCCCCGACGCGTTGAAGATGGCCAGCTTCACGAGCCCGCTGCTCACGCCCAGCCAGTACGCCGACGGCGCCTCGCGCGCGGCCACCGTCGCGCCCGCGGCCCACGCCTGCGCATGCGAGGTCTCGAGCACCCATGCGCGATGCTCGGGCGCGAGCGCGCGGAACCACGCGCAGCGCTCGTAGAGCGCCGCGAGCCGAGCCGCGTCGCGCGCATCGATCCGGCCTGTGGCAAGCGGGTCTTTGTCCGGGGGCATAATGGGCTGCGTCATCGCGCTTACCTCGAAATGGGGCGTTCCTGGCGTAGGGAGGACGTGCTCTGTCGCGCCGGCGACAGACTCGCGCGCGCCGTCCTGATACGGTAGCGCGAATCATACCGACAAACCGGCATCGGGCCTGCCCCACGGGCCCTGCATGGGAAACGTATCAGGAGACAGCACCATGACGCACGCGTACGAAGAAGGGCTCGCGCAACGCGAAGCCAATTACGTCCCGCTCACGCCCATCGACTTCATCGCGCGCGCCGCCGAAGTCTACGGCGAGCGCCCCGCCATGGTCTACGGCACGGTGCGCCGCAACTGGCGCGAAACCTACGCACGCACGCGCCGCCTCGCGAGCGCACTTGCGCGCGCCGGCATCGGGCGCGGCGACACCGTCGCGGTGCTGCTCCCCAACATCCCGGCCATGGTCGAAGCGCACTTCGGCGTGCCGATGGCGGGTGCCGTGCTCAACACGCTCAACACACGGCTCGACGTCGCCACCATGCTGTTCATGCTGCGTCACGGAGAAGCGAAGGCGCTCATCGTCGACACCGAATTCGCCGCGCTCGCGCAACGCGCGGCGCTCGAATTTCCGGATCTCCAGATCATCACCGTGGCTGACGTCGCGCCTGCGGATCCCGAGCACTTCCCGCGCGGCATCGACTACGAGGCCTTTCTCGAACAGGGCGACCCCGAGTTCACCTGGCAGCCGCCCGCAAACGAGTGGGACGCCATCGCGCTGAACTACACCTCGGGCACCACCGGTGACCCGAAGGGCGTCGTCTATCACCATCGCGGCGCGTATCTGAATGCGGTGAGCAATATCCTCGAGTGGGATCTGCCCAAGCACGCGGTATATCTGTGGACGCTGCCGCTCTTTCATTGCAACGGCTGGTGCTTTGCGTGGACCGTGGCGGCGCGTGCAGGCGTGAACGTCTGCCTGCGCAAATTCGACGCAAAGCTCGTGTTCGAGCTGATCCGCACCGAAGGCGTCACGCACTATTGCGGCGCGCCCATCGTGCAGGGTGCGCTCGCCGATGCACCCGCCGGATATCGCGAGGGCATCACGCATACGGTGCGCACGATGGTCGCGGGCGCGCCGCCCGCACCCGCCGTGATCGCAAAGATGAAGACCATCGGCATCGAACTCACGCACGTCTATGGACTCACCGAGGTCTATGGTCCCGCTTCGGTGTGCGCGCTCCAGGAGAGCTGGAAGAGCCTGCCCGAGGACGAACAGGCGCGCCTCGCCGCGCGCCAGGGCGTGCGCTATCACCTGCAGAGCGGCATCAGCGTGCGCAATCCCTCGACGATGGAGCCCGTGCCGAACGACGGCGAAACACTCGGCGAGATCATGTTCCGCGGCAACATCTGCATGAAGGGCTACCTGAAGAACGAGCGCGCGACCGAAGAGGCGTTTCGCGGCGGCTGGTTCCATACCGGTGATCTCGGCGTGATGACGCCCGACGGCTATGTGCGCATCACCGACCGCAGCAAGGACATCATCATCTCGGGCGGCGAGAACATTTCGAGCATCGAAGTGGAAGACACGCTGTATCGCCATCCGGCGGTCGCGCTCGCGGCAGTCGTGGCGATGCCCGACGCGAAGTGGGGCGAAGTGCCGTGCGCATTCGTCGAACTGCGTGAAGGTGCGAGCGCAACGGCCGAAGAGATCATTGCGCATTGCCGGCTCTTTCTCGCGAGCTACAAGGTCCCGCGCGTCGTGAAATTCGGCGAATTGCCGCGCACGGCAACCGGCAAGATCCAGAAATACGAATTGCGTGCGCAAGTGGGTTCGCAAAGCGCGATCGATCTGGGCAAATCGCAGGATGCGTCGAAGAACCCCTGAATGAAGGGTTTTTGAATGCTTATCGCGCGGCAAATGAAAGATTAAACCGTGTCAGCCAGCGGTCTCGCGCGACCGCTGGCCCGCTAATGTTACTGCTTCTGACAACCCGACCCTTTAAATTTCATTGGAAATATTCAGAAAGCTCGCGTAATCCGTTATGCATCAAGGACCAACTGTCAAATGCGTAATTTTCGGGCAGCGTCTGGCTCGAAATGAAAGATTACAAGTGCTCACGTATTCATTGCCTTGCTCTCGCTAAGCTAGGTCTCGTGGTCGGACGCAACGCAATGCGCTACGACGACGAACCCGAAGAGGAGGAACGAATATGAATACGAAGAGCTGGAAGACCCCCGCACGCGCGCTTGCCGCTGCGCTGCTCGCAGGCGGCGCGCTGATGGGTGCCTCGAGCGCCTTCGCCCAGTCCGCGCCGTTCGCACTGCGCGCCGACTCGGCGCCGCAATACGGCGAAGCGCACATGGTCCCCGTGGACGTGCAACTGTCGATCGGCTGGCACGACAACCGTTACTGGGACGGCCACCGCTATTGGGAACGTGACGAGTGGATGCACCATCATCCGCACGATCCGGGCCCCCCGGGCTGGCACGGCGACCGTCATGACACGCGTTACGACGACCATCGTCCGCCGCCCCCGCCGCATTACTGATTGACGCGGGACCACGCCGCCCATCGCGGCGGCCCGGCCGAGGCCGCTTCCCCCCACAGGGAAAACGGCCTCGCTGCGTTTTAGGTCAATTGATTCGGCATCCGAATCAAAACGCATTTAAACGGATGCCTGAAAAGCCCGCGCCACGGGTCTCGATCGAGAGCCATCGGCAGCCCCTGGAAACGCCCCGAAAGCGAGCCGACAGTAATGTGGCGTAATGCGGGCGCGTTGCCTCGCGCGCCGCGGGGAGGTAACGTTAGGGGGCGTTTCGTTCCCCGGAGCGCACGGTGTATTCTCATTGCCCCGGCCGGTTACGGCTGGGGCTTTTTTTCGACCCGGTTTCAGTCGATGAGCTTGTTGAGCGTGGCGAACTCGATGAGTGCCGCCAGCGACGAAACACCGAGCTTGTCGAGCACACGCGTCTTGTAGGTGCTGACCGTCTTGTCGGAGAGGCCGAGTCGCGCCGCCACGCCCTTGTTGCTCATGCCGCGCGCGAGATATTGCAGCACCTCCACCTCGCGCGGCGAGAGCCCGTTGAGCGCCACGTCGCGGCCGCCGCCGCAACTGCCCGCCGGGAAGCAGTCGTAGCCGAGCAGCACCGCCTTCACCACGCCGCACAGCTCTTCCACGCCGCGGCTCTTGCTCACGTAGCCGTTTGCGCCCGCGATGCGGGTGTGATTCGCCATGACCTGCTCCGGCTTCGCCGAGAGCACGAGGATGCGCGTGGCGGATTGCCTCGCGCGGATGCCGCGAATGACCGAGAGGCCGTCCAGCTTCGGTAATTCGAGATCCAGAATAACGAGATCGGGCTGTAATTCGTGCACGACGCGCAGGCCCTCTTCGCCGTCGCTGCATTCGCCCACCAGTTCGTACTCCGTATGCAGGACGTTGGCGAGCATCTTGAGGACGATGGGATGATCATCGATTACCACGATGCGCTTCATTTTTTGTTCCATTGTAAAGGGCGTGATCCGATGTGCCTCGCGGCACGAGAATGACAGCCTGAATGACCCCCTTACCTTTGTGTATAGGAAAGTTCTGAAACGATCCCGTCCGATTGACAAGGGTTAACCCGTTCCGCATAAATTTGAGCCTAACTAACGCGTGAATTAGACTGGATCAATGAATGCACGCCGCGCCACTGCTGCACCGCCGCCCCCACCCGCCGCGATCGGGACCCATAAGCCGCGCGGGCGCCGCCGTACCGACGCCGAGCTCGACATGCGCGAGCGGCTGCTGGCCTGCGCGACCCAGCTGTTCGCCGAGCAGGGCATCGCCGCCACGACCATGGCGCAGATCGCCGCCGCCGCAGGCGTGACGTCGGCCATGGTCCACTACTACTTCATCAATCGAGAAAGACTGCTCGACGCCGTCGTCGAGGAGCGCATCGCGCGCTCCATCGCCTATGTGTGGGCCAGCGCGGACAGCGAGGCCGCCGCCGACCCGCATGCGCTCGTGCAGGAGCTCATCGCGCGGCTCTTCGAAGTCACCGGGCAGTTGCCGTGGCTGCCGCCGCTATGGCTGCGCGAAATCGTCAACGAAGGCGGCCTGCTGCGCGAGCGCATGCTCAAGCGCCTGCCCATCGAGCAACTGCAACGATTCGTTATCCATATCGGCGACGCGCAGCGCGAGGGCGCGGTCAATCCCGATCTGGAAGCGCCACTGCTCTTCATGTCGATCCTCGCGCTCGTCATGCTGCCGCTCGCCACCTCGAAGCTCTGGCAGAACACGCGCGGCTTGCCGAAGATCGAACGCAACGCGCTGCGCCGCCATGTCACCGCGCTGCTCGCCGGAGCCATGCGGGCACCGGCGCCCCTAATGGGCGTCGCGCGCGACGCCACGCCTGCGCCGGTGAGCATGCCGGTGCAGGCGCGCAAGCGTCGCGCCCGAGGGAGGGCATCATGAGCGGGCGGATCCAGCATGCTGGTGAAACGTCCCGGATTCCTGAGCATCCGCGCGGCGACGCCTTGCCGGAGCGCGCCGCTGTGCGCGCGATCGGCCCCGCAACCGTGTCCGCGCTCATCGTCATCGTTAGCCTGGCCGCGCTCAGCGCGTGCTCGCGCCAGCAACCGGACGTCTGGCAAGGCTATGTCGAAGGCGAATACGTCTACCTGGCCTCCTCGCAATCCGGCACGCTCGCCGAACTCGACGTCCAGCGCGGCCAGTCGGTCGCCGCCTCGGCCCCCGTCTTCGCGCTCGAATCCGTCGACGAGACCGCCGCGCGCGACGAAGCGCGCCACCGTCTCACCGCCGCGCAGGCGCAGCTCGCGGACCTGCAGACCGGCAAGCGCCCGCCCGAGGTTCGCGTGACCGAAGCGCAGCTCGCGCAGGCCGAGGCCACCGCACGCAAGGCGGCGCTCCAGCTCACGCGCGACGAAACGCAGCTGCGCGCGGGCGGCATCGCGCAGGCGCAGCTCGACGACTCGCGCGCGCAGGCCGCATCGAGCGCCGCGCAGGTTCGCGAGTTGCAGAATCAGGTGCGTGTCGCGAATCTGCCGGGGCGCGTGGCGCAGATCGCGGCCCAGGCCGCCGAAGTCGACGCGGCGCAGGCAACGCTCGCCCAGGCGCAATGGAAGCTCGATCAGAAGCGCGTGGCCGCGCCGGCCGCGGGGCTCGTCTACGACACGCTGTATCGCGTGGGCGAATGGGTCCAGGCCGGCAGCCCGGTCGTCCAGATGCTGCCGCCGCAGAACGTCAAGCTGCGCTTTTTCGTGCCCGAGACCGTCGTGGGCTCGCTCGCGCCGGGGCGCAAGATACTCGTGCACTGCGACGGCTGCGCCGCGGACGTGCCCGCCACCATCACCTGGGTCTCGAACGCCGCCGAATACACGCCGCCCGTCATCTACAGCAACGAGCAACGCGCAAAGCTCGTCTTCATGATCGAGGCGCACCCGGCCGCGCAGGACGCCGCAAAGCTCCATCCAGGCCAGCCGGTGGAGGTGCGGCTGCAATGAGCGCAACGGGCGCCAATATGGGCAACGACATGGGCAACGGCGCGGGCAACGACAACACCCCGCCGCACGATGGTCCGCGCTACGCGATCGACGTGCACAATCTCAACAAGCATTTCGGCGACAAGCACGTGGTCAACGACGTCTCGCTGCAAGTCGCGCCCGGCGAGATCTTCGGCTTTCTCGGCCCGAACGGCAGCGGCAAGACCACGTCGATCCGCCTCATGTGCGGCCTGCTCACGCCCGATTCGGGCTCGGGCACCTGTCTCGGCTACGACATCGTGCGCGAGAGCGCGCAGATCAAGCGGCGCGTGGGCTACATGACGCAGCGCTTTTCGTACTGGGACGACCTCACGATTCGCGAGAATCTCGACTTCGTGGCGCGCATCTACCGTATGCCGAAACGGCGCGAATGCGTCGATCGCGCGCTCGAATCGCTCGGCCTCGCGAGTCGCGCGAACCAGCTCACCGGCGCGCTCTCGGGCGGATGGAAGCAGCGTCTCGCGCTCGCCGCCTGCATGCTGCACGAGCCGCAGTTGCTGCTGCTCGACGAGCCCACGGCGGGCGTCGATCCCAACGCGCGGCGCGACTTCTGGGAGGAGCTGCACCGGCTCGCGGCGCATGGCATCTCCGTGCTCGTGAGCACGCACTACATGGACGAGGCGGAGCGCTGCCACAAGCTCGCCTATATCGCCTATGGCAAGCTGCTCGCGCAGGGCACCGCCGCCGAGGTGATTGCCTCGCAAGACCTCCAAACATGGGCGATCCACGGCGAGCAGCTCACCGCGCTTTCGACGCAACTGCGCGCCCTGCCGGGCGTCGATCAAACCGTGGTGTTCGGCACCGTGCTGCACGCGAGCGGACGCGATCACGCAGCGCTCGCGGCCGCGATCGAGCGCGTAGTCTCCGGCACATCGTTGCGCGCGCAACGTATCGACACTGGCCTGGAGGATGTCTTCATCTACTTGATGAGCCACACCAGCGACAACTACGGAGGCGCCGCCTGATGTTCAAGCTGAACCTCGCGTTCTCCGTGTCGCGCTGGTGGAGCATCGTGCTCAAGGAGTTCCTGCAGCTCAAGCGCGACCGCGTGACGTTCGCGATGATCGTCGGCTTGCCGATCATCCAGCTCACGCTGTTCGGCTACGCGATCAACACCGATCCGAAGCATCTGCCCACGGCCATCGTCGTGAGCGACGACAGCCCCTTCTCGCGCAGCTTCGTGGCGGGCATGAAGAATTCGGACTATTTCGACGTGGTCGAAACCCTGCCCGACGAAGCCTCGGCACGGCATGCGCTCGCACGCGGCAGCGTGCAGTTCGTGCTCAGCATTCCCGTCGATTTCTCGCGGCGCCTGCTGCGTGGCGAACGGCCTTCGCTGCTCGTCGAGGCGGACGCGACGGATCCCACCGCCATCACCACGGCGCTAGCTGCGCTGCCGGGCCTCATCGCCCCCGCGGCCGCCAAGGACCTGACCGGGCCGCTCGCGCATCTGAACGGCGCGCCCGCCGCCTTCGACGTGCAGGTCCACCGCCTCTACAACCCCGAAGGCATCACGCAGTACAACGTCGTGCCGGGCCTCATGGGCGTGATCCTCACGCTGACGATGGTGATGATGACGGGCCTCGCGATCACGCGCGAACGCGAACGGGGCACGATGGAAAACCTGCTCGCCATGCCCGTGCTGCCGATCGAGGTCATGACCGGCAAGATCGTGCCCTACGTGGCGATCGGCCTCGTGCAGGCGACCATCATCGTGCTCGCCGCGCGCTTCGTGTTCGATGTGCCGTTCGCGGGCAGCCTCGTGGCGCTCTATCTCTCGGCACTGCTGTTCATCGCCGCGAATCTCACCGTGGGCATCACGCTCTCCTCGCTCGCGCAGAACCAGTTGCAGGCCATGCAGCTCGCCGTGTTCTATTTCCTGCCGAACCTGCTGCTCTCGGGCTTCATGTTTCCGTTCGCGGGCATGCCGATCTGGGCGCAACGGATCGGCGACCTGCTGCCGCTCACCTACTTCAACCGGCTCGTGCGCGGCGTTCTGCTCAAGGGCAACGGCTGGGCCGATCTGTGGCCTTCCGTGTGGCCGCTCGCCGTCTTCGCGGCGGTCGTGATGGCGATCGCGGTGCGCTTCTACCGGCGCACGCTGGATTAGGGCCGCGATCATGAAGCGCGATGCACCGCCGCCCGTGCCCCTCGTATCCGCGACTTTGTGCGCGCCACTGCGGGCCCTCGCGCCTACGCTGTTGCTAACCACGGCGCTCGCGGGCTGCACCGTTGGCCCGGACTTCCATGCGCCGGCCGCGCCGCAGGCGTCAAGCTACACGCGTGCGCCGCTGCCCGACGCCACGGCCTCTGCGCCCGGGCCGGGCGGCACCGCGCAGACTTTCGCGGCGGTCGCGCAAGCGCCACGCGCGTGGTGGAAGCAGTTCGGCAACCCGGCGCTCGACACGCTCGTGGACGAGGCGCTCCGTTCCAGCCCGACGCTCGATTCCGCGCGCGCGAAGCTCGTCGAGGCGCGCGAGAACTACAACGCGCAGGCAGGCGCGACGCTCTTCCCTTCCGTCGACCTGACGCTCTCCGGCACGCGCCAGAAGGTCGATCTGGCCGCGTTCGGCATCACCCAGGTGCCGAATCCGGCACCATTCACGCTTTACGACGCCTCGGTTAGCGTCTCGTATGTGTTCGACCTGTTCGGCGCCAATCGGCGCGCACGCGAGGCCACGCTCGCGCAAGTCGATTATCAGGAATACGAACTGGAAGCGGCACGGCTCACCGTGGCGGGCAATGTAGTTGCAACCGCAATCCGCCGTGCGGCGCTGAAGAGCGAGATCGACCTCACGCAACGTTTGATCGACGCGCAGACGCGACAGCTCTCGATCATGGAGGCACGGCTCAAGGCCGGCGGCGTCGCGCGGCTCGACGTGCACAGCCAGCGCACGCTGCTCGCGCAAACGCGCGCCACGCTGCCGCCGCTCACCACGCAGCTCGCACAGACCGACCACCAGCTCGCGATCCTGCTGGGTGTGGAGCCCCCCAGCACGGCCTTCGCGGCGCAGCTCGATTCGCTCACGCTCGATGCGCTGCCGCTGCCCGATACGCTCGCGCTCACGCTGCCCTCCACACTCGCGCGCGAGCGGCCCGACATTCGCGCGGCCGAGGCGCTGCTGCATCAGGCGAGCGCGAACGTCGGCGTGGCAACGGCCAACCTCTTTCCGCAGATTTCGATTTCGGCGGGCGTGGGCTCGGAGCGCACGCACGTCGAAGACGTGGTCAGCGGCCTGAACATCTGGAACGTGGGCCTCGGCCTCACGCAGCCGCTCTTTCACGGTGGCGAGCTGCGCGCGAAGCGGCGCGCGGCGCAGGCCGCCTATGACGCCGCGTTCGCGGACTACAAGCAGACCGTGCTGCAAGCGCTCCAGCAGGTCGCCGACACGCTGCACGCCTTGCAGGACGACGCGCTGGAATTGCAGACCCGCGACGACGCCGCGCGCGAAGCGCAAGCCAGCGCGGCAATCGCACAGGATCGCTACGCGGCAGGCGGCGTAAGCGAATTCGATCTGATCGATGCGCAACGCCAGGCGCTGCAAAGCACCCTCGACCGCACGCGCGCGCAGGCCACGCGGCTCACCGACACGGCGGCGCTCTATCAGGCGCTGGGCGGCGCGGCGTTGCCCGACGAAGCGGCGCGCTAGCGAGGCGCACTCGCGCCTGATGGCCGATCGCAGCATTACAAATGACCAACAGCACGCGAGCCGCTCGCCCGCCGGCGCCCGTCAATGCGCAACAAGCGCCTTCGCCAGGCGGCAACCATTGATTCACGCGGCAACTGGCCGTTTGCTTTCGCTTGCAGACGCGCTGCGCGACAATGAAGCTCCCCCCTGTTCCATCCGCAATCATCCGTCCACGAGAGTCACGCATGAATCAGGCATCACGTTCCCCCGCCCAGGCTGAGCAACAGGGCACGCACGCGCCCACGCCCAACGAGATCGTCGCGGCCGACGCGCTCGCGCTCTCGCAATGGATCCGGCTTCGCAAGGTCTCCTGCCGCGAAGTGATGAGCGCCTTCCTCGACCACATCGAGCGTGTGAACACGCCGGCCAACGCCATCGTCTCGTTGCGCGAGCGCGCTGCGCTGCTAGCCGAGGCCGGCGAACGCGACGCCCAGCTCGCGCGCGGGGAATACCTCGGCTGGCTGCACGGCATCCCGCAGGCGCCCAAGGACCTCACGGCAACGGCCGGCATCCCCTCCACGCAATGCTCGCCGATCTTCCGCGACGAAGTGCCGAAAGCCGATGCGCTCGTGGCCGCGCGCATGCGCGCGCAAGGCGCCATCTTCATCGGCAAGACCAATTCGCCGGAGTTCGGCCTGGGCTCGCACACCTACAACCAGGTATTCGGCACCACGCTCAACGCTTACGACCCCACGCGCAGCGCGGGTGGCAGCAGCGGCGGCACGGCCGTGGCGCTCGCACTTCGCATGCTGCCGGTCGCGGACGGCAGCGACATGATGGGGTCGCTCCGCAATCCGGCGGGCTGGAACAACATCTTCGGCTTCCGGCCTTCGCAAGGGCGCGTGCCTTCGGTGCCCGCCGTCGACGCGTTCTACAACCAGCTCGGCTGTGCCGGGCCGATGGGCCGCAGCGTGCCCGACGTGGCCATGCTGCTCTCCACGCAAGCGGGCTACGACGCGCGCGCACCGCTTTCCATTGCTGAAGATCCGGCGCAGTTCACGGGTCCGCTCGCGCGCGATTTCAGCGGGGCACGCATTGGCTGGCTCGGCAATTACGACGGCTATCTGCCAATGGAAGACGGCGTGCTCGCGCTCTGCGAGACCGCGCTCAAGGACTTCGAAACGATCGGTGGCAAGGTCGAGGCCACGCGGCCCGACTATCCGATGGAAAAGCTCTGGGACTGCTGGCGCACGCTGCGCCACTTCTCGGTGGCGGGCACGCTGGGCGCGCTGTATCGCGATCCCGCGAAGCGCGCGCTGCTCAAGCCCGAGGCGCAATGGGAAGTGGAAGGCGGACTAAAGCTCTCGGGTGAGGACGTGTGGAACGCAACGGTCGCGCGCACGCAGTGGTACAACGCGCTGCTCGCGCTGTTCGAGCACTACGACTATCTCGTGCTGCCGAGCGCGCAGATCTTCCCGTTCGATGCGAAGGATCACTGGCCGAAGTCCGTCGCGGGCCGCGCGATGGATACCTATCACCGCTGGATGGAAGTGGTGATCGGCGGCACGCTCGCGGGCCTGCCCGTGATGTGCGTGCCGGCGGGCTTCAATGCGCAGGGGCTGCCGATGGGCCTGCAGGTGATCGGCAAGCCGCACGCCGATCTTTCCGTACTGCAGTTGGGGCATGCCTACGATCAGGCCACGCAGTGGGTGAAGCGGCGCTTGCCCGCAGTGCTCATCGCGTGATGGGCCACGCGGGCGCATGAGCGGCGTCTGAGCCGCGCACGAGGATAAAGCGGCGCGCATGCGCCGCTTTACGTTTCAGGCCTACGCCGCGCGAGCGCGTGGCGTAACGAACAGGAGCATGCGGGGCCACCCCGCATGCTCACGCCCCGCTATTTAAGCCCGAAGTCGACGCGCGTCGTCGCGCCTTTATCGTCGATGCCCTTCGCGTCGAGCTTGGGCGCCACCACGAACACGCGGCTCGGGTCGACCTTGCCTTCGAAGTACTGCTGCACGGCCTGCGCGCGCCGCTGCGCGAGATCGCGCAGCGTGGCGTCGTCCACCGGCGCGTGCTCGGCGAGCGCCTGCTTCATGTCGTCGTCGGGCAGCGTCTTCGTCAAGCCGATCATGTTGCGCGGCTTCTTGAAGTCCGCATCCTTGTAGGCCTTCGTCAGATATTTATCGTATTCCTTCTGATCGACCTGCACCTGCGAGGTATCCACGCTCTCGCCGTTGCCCACCGTGTCCTTCACCTTCTGCAGGCGCACGAGGCGGTCCACGTACGCCTCGCGCAGCGCGGGCGTGTCCACGGCCGGATCGACGCGGCCGATCAGATCGATCTTGATCGACGGCTTGTCATCGAGCGCCTTCGCGATCGTGTCGAGCTTCTTGTTGTCGGTGTCGGTGAGCGTGGCCGTGCCCGGCGCGAATTCCACGTAGCCGAGTTCCTCGCCACCGCCGCCGAATGCGTTCGCGAGCAGCGAGAACGGCGCGGTCACGGCCTTCGCGATCAGGTTCAGGACCGCCTTCCAGATCAGGCCGCCCAGGCTGAACTCGGGGTTCGAGAGCGAGCCCGACACCGGAATGTTCACGTCGATCTCGCCGCGCCGGTTCTTGAGCAGCGAAATCGCGAGACGCACGGGCAACTTCGTCGCGGTGTCGTTCTCGACGTGATCACCGAACGTGAGCTGGTCGATGAAAATATGGTTGATGGCCGAGAGCTGGTCGTTCGCGAGCTGATAGTGCAAGTCGACGTTGAGCTTGCCCTTCGTGATCGGATAGCCCGCATATTTCGCCGAATACGGGGTGAGATTCGTGAGCTCGATGTCGTGCGCGCTCGCGGTGATGTCGAGCGCGGGCTTGTCGATGAGCGGATTCACGTTGCCCTTGATCGTGATGGGCCCGTTCGCCGCGAGCTTGGCCGAAACGTCGACGGGCGCAGGCGTGGTCGACTCGGTGCCGAACGCGCCCACCGTGCCCTGGATCTGCACGAGGTCGGCGCTGTAGTTCGGCTTGATGAAGTTGTCGGTGTAGGTCACGCGGCCGCCCTGCAGCACGAGCTCGCCGAAGTGCAGGCGCACCGGATGCTTGGGCGGCTGCGCGGCGGTCACCGTTGCCGGAGCCGAGGCCGGAGCGGGCGCCGAGGCCGTCTGCACCGGCGCGCTCGCCGCCTGCGGCGTGAGCGGCACCGGCTCGTGGCCACTCGTGTCGCGCGTGAGCGACTGCGCTTGCCCGCTCTGGTGCGCCACCACGTCCTTGAGATTGAGCTTGCCTTGCGCGTCGAGCAGCACGCGCCCATAGAAGCCGGCGAAGGTCACGCGGCTCGCATCCACGTCGGTGCCGCGCGCGTCGTCGTAACTCGCCTTCAGGTTCGAGAGCGCCAGCGACCGCCAGCCCGCGAACGGGTCGGACGTCGCCTTGTCGAGCATGCGCACGTCCACGAGCGCCGCGTCGCCGCGATAGTTCGCCTTGAGCGCCTTGCCCTGCTCGACCGCGAGCTGCCCCTTCATGTTGAGCAGCGCGCTCGCGATCACCGCGTTCAGTTCGCTGCCGAAGTACGGCTCGAACGCAGCGGCGTCGAGCCGGTTCGCGTCGATCTTCAACTGCGCCTTCAGTGGCGTGGGGTTCACGTCGCCATTGAGCGCGAGCGTGCCCTTCTTGTTGACGGTGGCCTTCAGGTCGATGGGCAACGCGTGTTTCATGTCGTCGCTGATCTGCTGGATCTTCAGGTCGAGCGGCGCAACGGCAAGCTTGACCGGGCGCGGCGTGGTGCTGTCCGTGAAGTTGACCGAGCCGCCGCTCACGCTCACGGAGTCGATCTTGTAGTGCCACGCCGGGCCTTCCTTGACCGACTTCTGCGCCGCGTGGATGGCCGTGCGCTCGGGCGCGGCCTCGTGGCCGCCCGCGAGCTGCATGAGGTCGATCTTGCCGTCCTTCGTGCGCTCGACGTTGATGGCAAGGCCATTCGCGTCCACCGAGGCAATCTGCGCCGTGCGCGCCGCGAGATCGACCTGGGTCACCTGGACCGTGCCCTTCGCGAGCGCCACGGCCGTCGTCTTCGAGCCGCGTGCGGCGAGCTTGAGCCCATCGAGATTCAGCGTGCTCGCGCCCACCTGCACGGCGGCCGGCTGCTGCGCCCAGTCCGCCTTGATGGCCGAGTCGAGGCTCAGCTTGCCGTCCTGAATCTGCGCGGCCGTCACGTTGTCGAGATACGGCTGCAGTTGCGGCAGCATCACGGCATTCAAGGCGATCTTCGCGTCGGCGCTCTTCGCGGCGAGGCCGAACGTGCCCGAGGCCTGCACCGTGCCGCCGTCCTGCGCGCTCAGCGAGAGGTTATAGGTGGCGGGCGCTTTGGCCACCGTCGAAAAGTTAGCAAGCGTCGTGGCGATCTTGCTCAGGTCCAGCTCCACCGGCCGGGACGCCGCTTCGTCGTGCACGTGGACCGTGCCATCCGTGATCGCGAACTGGCGGATCGACAGGTCGAGCGGCGGCGCCTTCTCCGCTTCTGCGGGCGCGGCCTGTGCGCCCGAAGCCTCAGGCGGAACAGCCGCGGCGGCGCTCGCGGCGCCTTTTTGCTCGCTCGTCTGCGCGCCGTTTTCCTTTGCGCTGGACGCCTGCGCTTCGGCCTTCGCCGCCGGCGCGCCGGCCAGCTTCTCGACGTTCAGCACGCCCGCCTTGTCGCGCACGATCCAGGCCGTGGGCGCGTCGATACGGATCGCGTCGAAGCGATAGACATTGCTGAACGGCTCGAGCGACGCCGCCGCCACATGCAGGCCGCGCGCGCCGAACAGCGGCGCGTTGGCGTTGTCGGTGGCGTCGACGTCGTTGAGGTCGGTCGTCCCCGAAACGCGCAGCGTGGGCTTCTCGCCCGACATCACGAAGTCGAGCTTGAGGTTGGTCGAGAGCTTGCCGCTCTTGAGCGCGACCGGCAACCTGGTGGGCGCATAGGTGAGCAGCTTCGGCACGTCGAGATCGGTGAGGCGCAGCTCGATCTCCGATTCGCGCGACGCGGCGAACGGCTTGGTCTTGCCGTCGAGGGCGAGCGTGCTGGCGCCGTCGATGCGCGCGCGCAGCATCGGCTGAACGAAGATATCGGTCTTCGAAGCCAGCGTCGCGATGAACGGAATGCCGAGCGACCAGCGGTCGATTACGTGCTTTTCGTTGAGCAGGCGGTCATCGAAGGTGATCTGGCCGTTCTCGATCTGGATGTTCGAGACCGAGAACTGCGCGGGCTGCTTGCTCGGCTTTTCGGAAGGCTTCGCGAACTTCTCGATGAGGTCCGTGAAGTTGAAGCGCTGCGCGTCGAGCCGCACGATGGTCGCGCGCGGCGAGTCGAGCCGCACTTCATCGACGATGGGCGCCGCGCGGAAGATCGACGACCACGACGGCTGCACGACAAGCTTTTCGACATCGAAGAAGTCGCCCTGGCCGCCGCGCTCGCCGATATGCACGCGGTCCGCCTCGAGCCGCAGCGTGTAGGGATTGAGACCGATGCGCGCGATCGTGACGGGTCGGTCGAGCAACTTGCTCAACTGCTGTTCGGCAACGTGGCGGATGAGCGGCGGCGCGGCAAAGAAGCCGAGCAGTCCGAACACCACGAGGAAGATCGCGATGCCCGTGAAGATGCGCCGTGTGCGGGGCGCGCGCGCGACGGCGCGCACCGATTGCAAGGAAGTAGTCAGCGATGTTTTGTTGAGGCTTGCCATGCTTGACGGCCAGTGACGCGGAGAGCAGTTCGCCGCGGTAGTGAAACGAGTTGGCTCTATTCGACTGACGATGAGCCCGACAGCCGGAAGTATAGGTCCGATGCGCGCTTGCGCGGCTGTAAAACGTCGGGGGGTGCGGGTTGTGCGTCGGCGGGCGGGGCCGCCGCGAAGGCGCGCAGAAGGCGCGGTGGAGGATGGCCGCTAAAGCGGTGAGCAATGCGGGCGAGCAATGCGGTGAGCAATGCAATGCGCCGTGCAGCAGCGGACTCGATGTGGCCAGCGCATGACACCATTGCGCCCGCACCATGCAAAAAAAAACGGAGCGTCCTGGACGCTCCGCCGCTTTACCGTTTCGGCAGGGCGGCCTCGCCGCCCCGCGCACGTATCACTGCCGCTCGACCGCCGGCGGCTGCCACGTGCCGTCCGTGGCCTGGGGCTTCGGCGCATACATGCGCAGCACGAGGCGGAAGTCGCCCTTCGGCACCGGCACCCAGTTGGCGCCGCCGCGCGGCCGCTCCGCGCTCACCTGCACGTCGAGCGAGCCATCGCGGTTGCGCCGGGCGCCGTTGCGGTCGCCGAAGGCGACGCGCACGGGCGCGTCGTCGTCGAGCGCGCCATCGGACGTGTAGGCCGTGATCGACCAGAAGCCGCGCACCGGCGGGAGCTGCTTCGCGCTGAAATGAATCACGTAGCGGTTCGCGCCGTTCAGCGTGTGGCCGTCGCTGTCCTGGGCCACGCGCGCACGCGCTTCGTCGCGGCTGGTGGGCAGGCCCGGCGAGGCATAGGCCGCGTAGCCGCGCAACGCGTAGTCGGCGCCGTAATTGCCGGCATCGTCGCCCACCCAGAGCCAGCCGTTGCCGGCCAGCAGGTTCGAAGGCGGCGTAGCCACGCGCGCGCGGCCGTCGGCGAAGCCCGCGTTCACGACGGCGGCATCCTTCGCGCCGGTCGGCAGTTGCGCCGGATCGCCGGGATGCACGCCGATGTCGCCGAGAATCTTGAGCGCGTGCGCGTCGTCGGGCTCCGGCGCGTTGTCCTCCAGCGCGAGCGCGAGGCGGTCGAAGAAGCCCTTGGCGTCGAGCGCGGCGATCTGCGCGGCCGGCGTGCCTGTCGCGACGGGGTCGCCGGCGAGGCTCGCGCCCGTTTGCGGGTCCGCCTGCGCAACGCGCTGGCCGCGCGCATCCCAGGCGGAAAGCGGCGCCACGCGGATGCCGCGCTGCAGACGGCGCGCGCTCGCGAGATCGCCGCCGCCGCGCGTCTCGATGCGCGCGAGGAACCAGACGTAGCGCGTGCTCACCTCGACGCGCTGCGCGCGCGCGGGCAGCGCGCCCTTCCAGCCGGCGGGCACGAACGCAATCGTTTGCGATTTCAGGCCGCTTACGCGCTGGTTGCCTTTCGCGGCCGTCGACCAGAGGACGTTGGTCCACATGTCGAGCGCGCGCGCATCCATATAGCGGCCATGCGAGTCGGGCAGCGCGACGAGCACAGGTTCGCGGCTCACGTCGAGCCAGCCGGACGAGCCGAGCGTGTCGAGATTGGGCTCACGCGGGTTCGAGGCGCCGACGGGCGGCAGCGACTGCGCGTGGCGCAGCGTGTTCGGCGCGGCCTGGCCGGGCGCGCTGCCGGTGGCGGCCTCGCGCGAGATGTCCATCAGCACGAGCGGATAGCCGAACACATAGGAGTCGGACACTTCGTCCTTGACCCAGCCGTTGCTCCTGGGCGCAACGCCTTCGGGCGCCGATGCGCATCCGGCAATGAGGGCGACACCTGCGAGTGCGGCGCAGGCGCGGAAATAAGGAATCATTCGGCGTTTTGTTGTCATTTGTTGATTATGTGCGAAGCGGGCGGTCCATGAGTTGACGTCGACCGGCCTCCGACACCGCGCGCCGGCCCCCCCGGGCCGTGGTCCAATGCGCGCAGCAGGGTGCCAATGCCGCCGGGTGGTATCGTATCGCCGGCGTCAGCCCCTGAAAAGTCTGCTGTACGTAATTCTCCGTTGTGTCGGGCATCGCCCTTGACCTTCCCATGATGGGAACGTAGATACTGCGTAAGGTCGAATAGTTCTCTCGCGCTTGCGCGTCATCATCATGAACGATCCCCTCGTTGCCGAAACTGCCGAGCGCGCCGGACGCCGCGTGGCGGAGCTCGAAATCCGCGGCATGACCTGCGCCTCGTGCGCCATGCGTGTCGAGAAGGCGCTCGCGAAAGTGCCGGGCGTGACGCGGGCGTCGGTCAATCTCGCCACGGAAAAAGCCACCGTCGAGGCCCGCGCCGAAGCCGGCGGCGATGCTGCGAAAGCGCTCACCGCGCAGCTCGTGGCTGCCGTCGAGAAGGCGGGCTACGCAGCCGAACCCATCGTGGACGCCGGCGCCGAGGCATCCGCCGATGCAGGCCCTTCGGCCGCCGCCGCCCAGACCGCGAGCTTCGCCATTGGCGGCATGACCTGCGCGGCCTGCGCGAACCGTGTCGAGAAAGTCCTCGCGCGCGTGCCGGGCGTGGCAAGTGCCACCGTCAACCTCGCCACCGAAAACGCCGCGGTGCGGCTCGAAGCGCCCGTCGATGACGCCATGCGCGAGCGCCTCGTTGCCGCCGTGCAGAAGGCCGGCTACGAGGCCACGCCGCTCATCGAGGATGGGCATGCCACCGCAACGACCGGCGTAACCGATGCAAGCGCTGCAACCGGCACGGCGAACACGAGCACAACGGGCGCCGCCCCATCGCGCGCCGCCGCGGCGCAGGACGCCGCACGCCGCGAGTTGCGCGCGGTGCTGGCGGCCGCCGTGCTCACCACGCCGCTCGTCGTGCCGATGTTCGGCCACTGGCTCGGCTTGCACTGGATGCTGCCGGCCGTGGCCCAGCTGGCGCTCGCCTCGATCGTCCAGTTCGGCTTCGGCGCGCGCTTCTATCGCGCCGCCTGGAAGGCCGTGCGCGCGGGCGCCGGCAACATGGACCTGCTGGTCGCGCTCGGCACCTCGGCGGCATGGGGCGTGAGCGTCTACGCGATGCTCGCGCATCCCGGCGACGCCGCGCATCTGTACTTCGAAGCCTCGGCGGTCGTCATCACGCTGGTGCGCTTCGGCAAGTGGCTCGAAGCACGCGCGAAGCGCCAGACCACGGACGCGATCCGCGCGCTCAACGCGCTGCGCCCCGAGCGCGCGCGCATCCGCGAAAACGGCGCGGAGCGCGAGGTGCCGCTCGCGCAGGTGCGCGTGGGCGCCGTGGTGGTGGTGCGGCCGGGCGAGCGCGTGCCCACCGATGGTGTGGTGCTCGAAGGCCGCAGCCACATCGACGAATCGCTCATCACCGGCGAAAGCCTGCCCGTGCCGAAGGCCCCCGACGACGCCGTCACCGCCGGCTCCATCAACGGCGAAGGGCTCGTGGCTGTGCGCACGACCGCCATCGGCGCGGAAACGACGCTCGCGCGCATCATCCGCCTCGTGGAAAGCGCCCAGGCCGAGAAGGCGCCCATCCAGCGTCTGGTCGACCGCGTGAGCGCCGTGTTCGTGCCCGCGATTCTCGTGATCGCGGCCATCACGCTGGGCGGCTGGCTGCTCGCGGGCGCGAGCGCCGAAACCGCGATCCTCAACGCCGTGGCCGTGCTCGTGATTGCCTGCCCGTGCGCGCTCGGCCTCGCCACCCCCGCCGCGATCATGGCCGGCACTGGCGTGGCCGCGCGCCACGGCGTGCTGATCAAGGACGCCGAAGCGCTGGAAACGGCGCACGACGTGAGCGTCGTGGCCTTCGACAAGACCGGCACGCTGACGCTCGGCCAGCCCTCGCTCACGGCGTTCGAGACGGCCGGCGGCATCGCGCGCGCCGACGCGCTGATGCTTGCCGCCGCCGTGCAGCAGCACAGCGACCATCCGCTCGCGAAGGCCGTGGTGAAAGCGTTCGGAGACCAGCCCTCCGGCGTGGCCGCTGTGGCGCTGCCCGCCGCCGCGCATGCGCGCGCGGTGCCCGGACGCGGCGTGCAGGCCGAGGTGGACGGCCGGCCTCTCGCGATCGGCAGCGCGCACTGGGTCGCGGAACTCGCGCTCGCCGTGCCGCCCGCACTCGCGGCGCGCGCACAGGCGCTCGAAGCCGAAGGCAACACGGTGTCCTGGCTGATGGGCGCGTCCATTGGCGCAACCGGCCACGCACTGGCTCAAAGCGCGCACGGCGCGCAGCCCGATTCGACGCACGAGGTACTCGCGCTGCTCGCCTTCGGCGACACGGTGAAGCCCACCGCGCGCGAGGCCGTGGCGCGCCTGAAGGTGATGGGCATCCGCAGCGTGCTCGTGACCGGCGACAACGCGGGCAGCGCGCGCGCCGTGGCGGCGCAGCTCGGCATCGACGAGATTCATGCGCAAGTGCTGCCCGACGACAAGGCGCGCACGATCCGCGACCTGAAGATCCGCACCGGCGCCGTGGTCGCGATGGCCGGCGACGGCATCAACGACGCGCCCGCGCTGGCCGCCGCCGACATCGGCATCGCCATGGCCACGGGCACCGACGTGGCCATGCATGCGGCCGGCATCACGCTCATGCGCGGCGACCCCGCGCTCGTGGCCGCCGCCATCGACATCTCGCGGCGCACGTGGCGCAAGATCCAGCAGAACCTGTTCTGGGCGTTCGTCTACAACCTGATCGGGGTTCCGCTTGCGGCCTTCGGGCTCCTGAACCCCATGCTCGCGGGCGCCGCCATGGCGTTTTCGAGCGTCAGCGTGGTGACCAACGCGCTCTTGTTGCGCACCTGGCGCGAGCGCCGTTGATCCGGCCATTGTCGCTGCCACACTCCGGGGGCGCACCATGAAAAAGCCGGACGGCGCATGACGCGCCGTCCGGCTTTTTCATCGGCTCGCGGGCCGCGCTGGTGGCCCGCACGAGCCCGCCAGCCAGCGCCAGCGAATCGGTTATTGCACGATGGTCGCACTTTGCACGAGCGACTTCACGAGCTTGGCCGCGCCCGCATCCATCGATTCCGCAATGATCTGGCGGCGAATCTGATCCTTCACGTCGCTGTACGCCTGCACTTTCATGGGACGCTTGTCTTCGAGCCTGACGACCACCCAGGCCTGGCCCGACTGCACCGGTTGCGGCGCCACGCCGCCCACCGGCAACTGCGCGAGCATCCGCGCAACGTCCACCGGCACGCCGCGCGTCTTGCCCGCGACCACTGGCGTCTTGAAGCTCACCCACGGCATTTCGCCGCCGTTCTCCTTCGAGGGCACGATGCTGTACTTGCGCGCGAGCGCATCGAACGGCTGGCCGGCCCTGGCCTGCGCAATCACGTCCTTCGCCACCGCCTGGTCGGCGAGCACGACGAACTGCGGCTTGTACTCGTATTTGCCGAGCTCAGTGTTCACGCTGTCATAGCGCGCCCGGATCTGGCGCTCGGTCGGCTCGGGCGCGTGCACGTTGTCCTGCAGCCACGACTGGATCTCGACGTCCACCTTCTGGTCTTCGGCCGCCTGAGCCACCTCGGGGCGCTGGTCGTAATGCGCGCGCACCGCCTGCTGGCGCAGCACTTCGCGGATGATCAACTGCTGCTTGATCGCCGCGCGCAACTGCGGCGTATCGACGTCGCTGCCGCGGCTCACCGCCGTGCGCACCGCGTCTTCCATCGCGGACTGCGGAATCTGCACGCCGTTGACCACGGCCACCGCCCCGGCGGGCAAGCCCTGGGCGTCAGTGGGCGAGGTCTGGGGTGCGGAGGCAGGGAGATCCTGGGCGTGCGCGAGAGCAGGCAGCGCTGCGTTCAACGCAACCGAAACAATGGCGCTCGCGCACAACGTGCGGATCAGGGGGGACATGCGGGACATCTCGATTCACTCCAATGGGTCAGGCCGGCTGGCCCGCCGCGCATTATCGCCTGCTCGAGCCAAAAAAAGCCGAAACGCCGGAATCTAGCCGATGTTTCGGCAACCGGTCGTCAATTCTTGTCAGAAGCGCGGGGAAATCTGCCCTCGCCTTGACGCATATCAGCACAAAAAACGGCCCGCTCCGTGGCCGCAAGCGCAATTCGCTTCAGGATCAACACCTTGGCGCGGATGCGGACAGGTTGTCCACAGGCCTTTCCACGAAATCTGTGGATAGTTTCGGCTCGCAGCGCAAGACCCTTACAAGCACATCTTCTATTTAGATTCAGTAAGTTAGATGTTTATACGCTGGATTCGGCGCTCGCTAGAATCCGGCCGTGGCATTTGTTGTGTGGGGAATATCTTGGGGAAAATCGTTCACAAACCATCAGCGAACGGATGTTGCTCGGGCTGCGCGCTACGGACGATGGCCGCACCCTGACCAACGGCACCGGCCTGTCGGACAGGGTGCAGACAGGCAAGAAACGTATCAGCGTCCACTTCCGCTACCGCTATCGTTTCGACGGCAACGACCGGGAGATGCCGCTGGGTGCACTCGACTCTATCCGTTCAAGATTCGATGCAACGAAGCTGTCTCCGTTTGGCTCCTGTCGCATTCATTCTCGGCGCGACATGCCGAAGGCGACTCAGCTTCGGCTGGTTGGTTCGTCATGCAAAATTATCCAGGCGACTCGTAAGGCTGACGTGGCACCGTTGTTGTGCGTCAAGGTTTCCGGTGTCTATACGTCCTTGGGTGCCCGAT
>NZ_BAYD01000121.1 GCF_000685075.1 Paraburkholderia oxyphila NBRC 105797 | reverse complement strand
TTTCTGCCCGTGCGAGAGCTTGCCCGCCCGACTGCGCAAATGCTCCTGGAGCATGATTTGCTCGGCGATCCGCTCGATGTGCTCCCTGATAGGCTTGGTCCGCTTGAACAGAATGGAGGCCCAGACGCCGTGCGCCTCAGGAATCGAAATCTCGAGATTCTCCGAAACGGTCAGGTCTTCGTAGATCGACGGATTCTGGAACTTGCGGCCCACCCCCTTTCGCACGATCTGGTACTCGGGAAGCCGCGTGAGCTCCATATCGCGAAACCGGATGCTGCCGGCGGTTGGCTTGGTCTTGCCGCAGATCATGTCGAGCAGCGTTGTCTTGCCGGCACCGTTTGGTCCGATAATGACGCGCAGCTCGTTTTCGTCGACATTCAAAGAAAGATTGTCGACAGCCTTGAAGCCGTCGAACGACACCGTCAAACCTTCGATGGCCAGGACGGCATGGCTCGTCGCAGCAAGCGAAGCCGCGGGTGCGGTGTTGGCGTGTAGGTTCATCACTGCCTCGTTCACAAGTGCCCCCTCATTCATGCTTGAGCCTCAACGCCCGTTGCAATGCGCCGGCGAGGCCCTGAGGCATCAGCGCGACGACGAAGATGAACGACCCGCCGAGAAAGAAAAGCCAGAACTCCGGAAATTCATCAGACAGGTAGGACTTCAGGAAGCCCACCACCAGGGCGCCGACCACCGCGCCGGGAACCGAGAGCCGGCCGCCCATCGCGGCGTAGATGACCATCTCGACCGAGGCCACCGCGCCAATCAGGTTCGGCGTGATGAGCCCTACCTGCAGCGTGAACAGCGCGCCGCCGATCGACGACAGCACGGCAGCGACCGTGAAGATGAACGCCTTGACCATCGCGGTGTTGTAGCCGGAGAAACGCACCCGGTCCTCGCGGTCGCGCACCGCGATCAGGATCTTGCCGAAGCGCGTGTGCAGCATGCGGGCCGCGAGCGCCATCACGCCGAGCAGCAGCGCGACCTCCACGAAATAGATGACGCGCTTCGCGCCGTCGCTCACGATGTCCATCCCAAGCAGCGTCTTGAAGTCTGTCATGCCGTTCGCCCCGCCGGTGTACCCCTGCTGGCCGATGATCAGCACCGTGAGGGTCAGCGCCAGGGCGATCGTGACAATCGCGAAATAGACGCCGCTTACACGCTTTTTGAAGATCGCGTAGGCGAACGGGAACGCCACCACCACGGGCACGAGCAGGATCGCCGCGATCGTGAATGGCAGGCTCTGGAACGGCTGCCACCATAGTGGAAGCTTCTCCAGGCTGCTCCACACCATGAAGTCCGGCAGATTCGGTGCCGACGCCTCGAGCTTCAGGAACATGGCCATCGCATAGCCGCCGATGCCGAAGAAGATGCCCTGGCCCAGGCTCAGAATGCCGCAGTAGCCCCACGCCAGGACGATTCCGATCGCCACGAAAGCAAAGCTCAGGTACTTGCCGACCTCGCCGATCCAGAAGGCACCCAGCGTGAGGGGTAGAACGGCCAGCAGCAGCACCGCAATCGAACCATGCGCGCCGAACTCGGCGTACTTTCTCAGGAATCTCATGCTCAACTCCTCACCTTCGACGAGAACAGCCCGTTCGGCCGGTAATACAGAACCGCAATCACGAGCAGCAGAATCGTAACCTTGGCCATCGAGTCACTCATCAGGTACTCGAATGCCGACTGCGACTGCGCAATCAGGAAGCCGGACGCCACCGTCCCGAGCAGGCTCGCCACCCCGCCGAACACGACCACGATGAACGAATCGACGATGTAGAGTTGGCCAGTGCCGGGGTTGGTCGAGCCGATCATCGTGAAGACCGCGCCGGCAATGCCGGCGAGGCCGGAACCGAGTGCGAACGTGAGCGCATCGACGCGATTCGTATCGATCCCGACAGCCGAGCTCATCTTGCGGTTTTGCGTGACGGCGCGCGCCTTTAGTCCCCACCGGGTTTTATAAAGTATGAGGTAGACTCCAAGCGCGACCACCGCGGTCAATGCCACGATGAAGATCCGGTTCAGCGGCAGCTGAATGCCGGCGGTGGGCTCCCAGGCGCCGGACAACCACGAGGTCAGCGGCACGGAGACTTCCTGGGCGCCAAACACCGACCGATAGCATTGCTGCATGATCAGGCTCAGCCCCCACGTCGCGAGCAGCGTGTCGAGCGGACGGTTATAAAACCAGCGGATGAAGCCGCGCTCAAGTGCGTAGCCGACCGCGAACGTGGCCGCGAACGCGAGCGCGATCGCGACGAACAGATAGATGCCCATGAGTTGCGGCAACACCTGCTCGAAGACGCGCGCGGTCAGGTAGGTCACATAGGCGCCCAGCGCCATCAATTCGCCGTGCGCCATATTGATGACGCCCATCAGCCCGAACACGATCGCCAGGCCGAGCGCCATGAGTAGCAGGATCGTAAACAGGCTCAGGCCACTGAACAGCTGCATGACAAGAATATCGAACGACATGTCCACCCTCGTTGCAAATGAGATCTCGCGCGGGGCACCGGCCGCCCCCTTGCGAGGCGCGCCGGCGGCGAGCGTCAGAGCTTCGGAAACGGATTCGGCTGGATGACCCCGGATTCGTACACAATGTCGAACTGCCCGTCAGGACGGGCGCGCCCGACGCGCACTCTCTTGGCCGTGTGGTGGTTGGCGACGAGCTCGATCTGCCCTTCCGGGGCCGCGAATTGCAGATTGAGCGAGGCCGCGATGACCTTTGGCACATCGAACGATTGCGCCCTTTCGACCGCGCGCTTCCACAGATGGACGGAGTTGTAGGCGCACTCCATCGGGTCGCCAATCACGCGGTTCTGCCCATATTTGGCCTTGAACGCCTTGACGAATTGCGCGTTCTCCGGATTGCTCAGGCTCTGGAAGTACCCCATGCAAGCGTAGTAGCCGACCGCGTTGTCTTTGCCGATGCCCTCGATCTCGTTCTCGGAAACGACCGTCGACAGCAGCTTCTGCTTGCCGCCGTCGAGACCCGAAGCCTTCAGCTGCTTATAGAACGCGACGTTGCTGCCCCCCACCACCGTGGAGTAAATCCAGTCGGGCCGGGCCGCCTTGATCTTGTTGATGATTGCCGAGAACTCCGTCTGCCCGAGTGGGATATATTCCTCGCCGACCACCTGGCCGCCGACGCGGGCAATCGTCGGCTTGGCGATCTTGTTGCAGGTCCGCGGATAGATATAGTCGGAGCCAACGAGGAAGAATGTCTTCCCCTGCTGCCTGGCCATCCATTCGATCGCCGCGATGACGGACTGGGTGGCCTCCTGCGACGTGTAGAGCACCTGCGAGTCGTCTTCCTGGCCCTCGTAGTACGTCGGGTAATAAAGCAGGCCGTGCAACTGATTCACGACCGGGAGCACCGCTTTGCGCGACGCCGACGTATAGCAGCCGACGATCGCCGCGACCTGGTCGCGCTGGAGCAGTTTCCTGGCTTTCTCGGCGAAGGTCGGCCAGTCGCTCGCGCCATCCTCCACGATTGGATCGATCTTGCGGCCCAGCACGCCGCCCGCCGCGTTGATTTCCTCGATGGCGAGGTTCTCGGCGTCAACGAGCGCAGCTTCAGCGATCGCGATCGTGCCGGTAAGCGAATGCAGCAGGCCCAGCTTCACGGGCTCGGCGGCAAATACGGCCTTCGGCAAGATGCCGACGCCCGTCAATGCTCCGCTCGCCACCATTGCACCGCTGGCTTGCAAGAACTTTCGACGACTGAGCGTGTCCATGTCCCAAACACCTCCTCTTGTTGAAACGACGCGCCTGACCCTGACGCATCGGCACTGCGCGCACTGTCTATGGCCGCGCCGTCCGCACCGTTGTGTTAAATCGACAGACAAAAAAAACCCCACGCAGATTGAAATCCGCGCAGGGCCCTGTTGCCTGATTGCACCTGCCGACATAGTTGGCGACAGGTACGGAAAACTGCAGAGAAAAATAAAAAGCCCTGGCTACTCCCATAGGAGTCTGCGCAGGGCTCTGTTGCCTTTGTGCCTCAGTCGACGGTGTTGGCGACTGGCACGATCGATCGCCAGGATTGCGGCGATCAGTTGAAGAGAAGTTTAGGAAAACACAAATATTTCCGTCAAGCGATTTCCATTTTTTGGGGTTCAGTAGTTTCCCGAGGTGCTTCCCACGCTCAATGGTCGTCCGAAGCACTCCGACGTCCAGAATACAACCGGCAGCCCCACCGATAGCGTCGAACAGTGCCGTCCCGTCGTGCTTGAGACCCAGACCATGGACATGTTGTCGCCTCCGACCGGAGGTCGTGTTTGAAAGTACCCCAGCTGCGTCCGACGAAGGGCGGTGATTTGCCGTTTCGATGACGAGCCTCAGCCGTGCATCAATGTTGTTTTTCACGACTATGCTCCCGCCAGGTCTCGCATGCGAGCGCTCTTCCGTCACGGACGTCGCACAACTGCCATTGATGAAGACCCAATAACGCCAAGAAGTGCGAAACAGTCATTGCCTTCGGTCAGAAACTAACCCGAACCGCTGGCGGTTTTCGCCCCGGCGCCCTGGCTGCAACTCAGCAAATCACTACATAATCCACGCAAGATTTCGTCGAAATCGAAGATCTTCGTCGCTAACCTTGGCAAATCCATAATAGTGGTTACTATAAGCCTCTTCAATCTCGAGTTGTGGACGTCGCCAGCGCTCATCCTTGCGAGCCATTGGCCGCCGAACCGGCACTACTCTGTGTAGTCATATCTGTTATGCAAACTAGTGCATGCCTTCAAAGCCAGAGCTCTCGAATAACGTAGCCGGACCAGTCCCAAGACCACGAAGTGGACGGTAGAGGCCCTGAACCGGGGCCTGGCTTACAAATTCTTGATGAACACGCGCCTTCAACGCCGCTTCAAAGCTTCCGGTATTCTGATCGCTATCACCGCGGTATGAGCAAGAGTGATCGCTTCCATCACAACCAGGCCGTGACTTCACTACGAACTACACGATTCTCGTCGGGTACGAACTCGCTCGAATATGCTCGTTCAACCGTTAGCGATAGTGAGACTGGATCCACGTTCCCCACTGACTGCGGGCCTTTCGACTCGACGCGCAGTAGAGGAGGTCGATCAAAGCGAAACGGGTTCCTCAAAACAATCGGGCTCTCGCGAGGTCCACGTCCGATAAAAGTACGTTTTACGAGTTACTGGTGCTTTACAGGTTACAGATTCGTGTGCTGGTAGCTCGAGAAGCCCGTGCTTGACGTGGTAAGTTCACGTGTCTATAAATCCTGCAACGTCATGTGATCCAGTTTCCGGCCGTCCGATGTGCGTTTGGATTTCATGCATGTATTGTCTCACGAGCATGACAATACTTTATAAAATGTTAGTAAGTGCTATTGCGGACAGACTTTGAATCTTGGGCTTGCGGCCCGTTCACTAGATGGAGAATCGACATGAAGAATTCAGTTCCTACCGATACAGCACAAAAGGGCGAAGCGGCGAGCAAGACACTTTACGAGCGTCTAGGCGGTGCATATGGCATCGCAACCGCTGTCGACCGTCTCATTGAGAATCTGCATCGCAACGAGACGCTCAATGCTGCGAACGAGAAGGTCAAGGCGTTTCACACTGATGCGTTCAAGGCTGGATACAAATTCATGGTCACTGCGTGGGTGATCGAGTTCACTGGTGGACCCAAATGCTATCCTGGGCGCGATATGGTAACTTCGCACAGCCATTTGGGGCTGACCGCGTACGAGTTTGATGTGACTACCCACGAAATCAAGAATACGCTGTATCAACTGGGGGCTCCGAGCGCTGAGATCGAAGAATTGATGAAGATCATCTATAGTCAGCGTGACAACATTGTCACCAAGGCAAGCTGATTTTAACCTCAGTGTCTTGAGGCGAGGAACATCACGTCCAGTTTTTCGAACCGGGAAAAGATGCGACGGAAGCCTTTGAGGCGGCGAAACAGGCGCTCAACTTCGTTCCTGCGTTTATACATTTTCCCGATCATATTCCCATGGCTCAAGGCGATTGCTTTTGGGCGGAACGACGGGAATGAAACCCAGGTCGAGCGCGAGTTGCCGTGTCTCGTCACCTTCATACGCCTTATCCATCAAGAGGTGCAGTGGCCGATTGGGCGGTCCCAGGCTTTGCAGCAGGGCGCATCCTTCCGGCGCGTCGCCAGCCTGGCCGGGCGACAGCGCGAACGTTATGACGAGCATCCGCGGCAACCATATGAATCTTGGTAGTCCATCCGCCACGGGATTTTCCAATGGACTGTGGTCCGTTTTTTTAATGCGCCGGTACCATCAGGATGAACCTTTACCACCGTGCTATCCAGCGAGACCGCTTCAATCCTGATACGAACGATCTGCTCACGCTGCAATTCCGTAAACACCCGATCCGGCACACCACTTCTGGACCGGCGGTTCATCCGGGTGTAGATCGTGTGCCAGCGGCCGAATCGCTTGGGCAGTCCGCGCCATTTGCAACCGTGTTCGGCGACGTAAAGGATTGCATTCAGCACCTGCAGGTTCGTCAGGCTGACATTGCCGCGCTGTCGTGGCAGGCAATACTCGATACGCTGATATTGGGCTTCGGTGATTTCCATCACCGAAGTATACGGTCAAACAAAATTAGTCTGAACAGGCCCTAGCCTTAGGATCGTTGCATCTGTCTTTTACCAATCCCCCCACCTCGCAACCAGAAGAAGGGACGCTCCGGCAATCGATACGAAAGAGCATACCTGATATGAGGTTCACACATACCCTGTCAACACGTCAGGCAAGCAACTCTTCGACACTCAAGCGCAAATTATCAGCTTGAGCCAAATGAGCATCCTGTTGAGCCAATGCGACATTCAACCTGCGGATGATCGACACTAGACTTCAATCACACCGGTCGAACCAGACCGCGTCTCAACATTGAAAGAGGTAGAAATCATGAAGTCATTTATTCAGTCCGTTGCCATTGTTGTCGCCCTCGCCGCTCCGGCTGTATCGTTCGCAACGCCACCCGTTACCCGGGCTCAGGTACGAGGCGAACTCGTCCAACTTGAAAACGCTGGTTATCGCGTCGGTAATGGTGACCGCACCAACTACCCGCAGGCGATTCAGCAGGCGGAGGCTAAGGTGGCCGCGCAACAAGCCGCTGCAGCAGATGGTTATGGTGGTGTCGCAGGTGGTTCGTCTGACGCCGGACAGCGGCGGGACGTTCGTGTATCGTCGTACTCGGCTCCGATTTACGACCACCACTGAAAGTGACAGGGTGCAAAACGCGGCGTGGACTGTGGAGTGGGCTCCCGAAGGAGCGCAATAGTTCACGCCGTAATGCGTCCAGGTGCGCCGGTTACGGCTAGACGGGAGTCAATCGTAACGTGCCTGTAGATCGTCAACTACCTTGGCCGGTCGGCGGGTGTAGTTGTCGCTGGTCCGTGTGCTCAGGCCAGCCTCTATGCCGATCTGTGTCCAGAAAAACCGCAGGCGCCGCATGTGCGTACTCGGCTTGCTGCTCGAGCGCAGAGCGGTAGCTTTGTGGCCCGCTTGAGGGGTGCGATGAAGGCCCGCTGTTTCGACATGACCCATTCGCATTCCAATCGACAAACCGATGTTCCTTCTTCCAGGCGTTCGTTGATCAGCAGCCCGCAGGAATCCCACTATTATGGAGATCTGAAGGGACATTTTGTCATGACGGGCGGTGACTTCAACCCTGGCGCTGCACCTGGGCGCCGCGCAGCAGGCAGCCTGGACGCGACGCCTGGCCTGGGCTCCTGAGCGCAAGCGTGTGCCTGGTGCCTGTCCACGCTAATAACCGGCTTGGGCTGGCCGCCAGAAAGAATTGTAGAGTTACGGGAACAGACCGCAAGCATTCCACCCATGGAGGTCCGCCATGTCTACCGAACGATTCACGTTTCAAGGATCGGATGGACAACAGCTTTCCGGCCGGCTTGAGCTACCTGACGCGGAGCCTCGCGCGTTCGCCCTGTTCGCGCATTGCTTCACCTGTGGGAAGGACATCTTCGCGGCGAGCCGGATCGCCCAGGCGCTGACCGAGCACGGGATCGCCGTGCTGCGGTTCGATTTCACGGGGCTTGGCGCGAGCGAAGGCGAATTCGCGAACACCAACTTTTCCTCGAACTGCCGTGACCTGATCGCAGCGGCCGATCACCTGCGCGCGACGCACCGCGCACCCGCGCTGCTGATCGGCCACAGCCTGGGCGGTGCCGCAGTGCTGGCCGCGGTGTCGGACATCACGGGCGCCGAGGCCGTCGTCACGATCGGGTCACCGAGCGATCCCGGGCACGTGACGGGACTCTTCAAGGACTACCTGCCGCAAATCGAGGCCGAAGGCGAGGCGCAAGTCCAGTTGTCGGGACGGCCGTTCCGGATCAAGCGGCAGTTCCTCGAGGACGTCGCCGAGCAGCGGCTGACGGAGAAGATCGCCCGCATGAATCTCCCCTTGCTGGTGATGCATGCCCCCGACGACTCGACGGTCGGCATCGTCAACGCGAACCACATCTTCCGGGCCGCACTGCATCCCAAGAGCTTCATCTCGCTGGCCGGGGCGGACCACCTTCTGTCGCGCAAGCTCGACGCCATCTACGCGGCGAACGTGATTGCGGTTTGGAGCGATCGCTACCTCGGCGCGAACGGCGTCGAGGGGGCTTAGCGCAGTTATTCGCGTGAGCTCGTCCCAAGGCCTGTCATTAGTGTGAACAGGCATCTAGCGGACTACTTGCATAGAACGAGGCCGGTACGTGCGGTCGTCTCGAAATTCGACGACGGTCGTCTTTGGCCGATTTATGCTCCTTGAGTGGCCGTGCCGAGCGACTGCTCGCCCGCGCTGCAGACAATCAACATCCGCCGCCGTGCATGATCACCGCACGCCAGCGTCTCCGTACCACTTCGACCTATTCGAATCAGCGTCGGGACAGCCATTGTCATCTGCAGCAAAGGATCCGCTTCAAACCAGAGTTGATGATCAAACCGGGCGTCAGCTTTGCAGGACACGGCTGCGATCGACGGGAATGGAATGGCTGTATACCCAGCCGAGGGAGATCAGGCCCACGAAGCAGGGTTTGGGTGGTCAGAGCAATTTGCAGGCCTCGTCAAAATCCAGGCGCGGGCTACGCGGGAACAGCCCTGCCGGATCACCATAGCCCAGGTTGCAGAGGAAATTCGACTTGATATGGCTGTCCGGAAAGTACTCCTGCTGGAAGACACCCTCCTGTGCGCTCGCAGGAAAAAATTCATGGTCAACTTTTGCATGATCGAATCCGGACATCGGCCCACAATCCAGTCCGAGCGAGCGGGCAGCGAGGATGAAATAAGCCCCTTGTAGCGAGCTATTGCGCCGTGCCGTGACCTCGGCCAGTTCCGGTGTGTCGGCGAACCAGGCTCGCGCATCTGCGTGCGGGAAGAGTTTAGGCAGCTTTTCATAGAATTTGCCGTCGTAGGCGATGATGGCAGTCACCGGTGCGCTCATCGTCTTGTCGATATTGCCTGGTGCCAATGCCGGCAGAAGTCGTTGCTTCGCTTCCTGAGTGCGCAGGAACAGGATACGTGCCGGGCTGCAGTTTGCGCTCGTTGGACACCACTTCATCAGCTCATAGAGTTCGCGCAATGTGTCATCACTGACCGGCTGAGGCAGCCAGCTGTTGTGGGTTCGAGCCTGACGGAACAGGAGATCCACCCCTTCGTCATTCAATCGCTTGTCCATGTTTGCCTCCCAACGGAAACGGACGCTGCAAGTTGGCTTCACGCAGCGGGTCAGCGATGATCTGAACGCGGCCCCGTTCTGGTGTTATAGACGTACAACGCGTCATTCACGGAAAAATTTGCGCGACCGGGTATAGCCAACCGCATCGGGCAATAGCCGGCCATGAAGCGCCACTCGCTGAGAGAACCATTTGGACGTTCGGACGGCAGCGCCGCATCGCGATCCGCCGTACGCATCCCGAAAACGCTGGCCGTACCGTCGAACACCACGAGCGCTCTGACGTTCTCAATCGCGTGGGCGCTTTCGCCTGCTCGACTCTGCTCGCCGGGCGAGATCAGTCAGTAGCCACTTCGCGACCTGCTCCCGCCGATCCATTCCAACCGAAGCGAATTTGAGCTCCCCTCCGTAATAGACAATGACCGCCCCGGTCATCACATCGCATCCGGTGCAATCGGCGCGCGAAACGGTTGCCCCCTGTATGTTTTGCTTTCACCGAGCCTTAGCCATTGCCACCGTGAAAGTACGTCAGCTTGTCCGATACGGAATTCACGCCCTGCACAGAGCGCACAACGTCTTCCGCCTGCCGGAGCTGGTCGCTATTGCGAACCGAGCCGCTCAGCGTCACAGCACCGTCTCTCGCGCGAACGAAAATCCCGGAAACATCCAGGCCCGGCGCTTTAGCCAATGCGCGCCGGACAGCATGAGAGAGCGCGCGGTCCGCCTTCTTCGCGCTGGGAGCCGCCGCCATCGCGCCCGCCAGGTTTGACGCGTCCGAAGGCGCATTGGCCGACTGGGCATGGGACATGCCCGCAAGCATCAATAGAAAAGATGCACACAAGGCACATCGCAGGTTCGATTTCATTACCTGCTCCTATAAGTGCCGCGCCAGTGCAACGTTGCGGTACTGCAAACAAAGCACTGAGGAAATGCCGAGGAATATCCAGACTGCGGACAGTGCAATACGGTCGGCAGCCGAATTGGTTACACCGGCCTCAATAAATATTGCATCACGATCCGAAAACGTGCTTCAAAGCCGTTCAAGCCGGTGGAATATCAATCGCCCTTGTGAAGCTGCGAGGCGTGACGCGCCAGAAAGGGATAGAGATGCCCCGCAAACGAAAGTATCGCCGAACGCCTGAGAATACGCGGCGTCATGGAGAAACTGGATGCCACGGAAATCGATACGAGTGGTCCGGCGGCTTATGACGCGCGCGACAGCAAGCAAAGCAAGTAAGGCAACGAAGCCAGTAACTGCTACTTCATGGCACCCGTTACTATCTTCTCGCCTCGATAATCGAGGCTTTTGGCCAGCCAGGCCCGGCATGATTCCTGCCCACAGTCGTCCATGGTCCGGTCCGAATTAGTAAGATGCCATGAAAATGTAGCCCGGTGCCAGCAAGCAATTTGCGCCGACGCCTGCAACCCTGATGGCAAGCGCGGTACACCGACGCCGCACGCGCCGTATCGTAGTTCAGCGCGGCCGAATTGCCGTTGCGCGCCAATTCACGCGAAACTGTCGAGTCGCTTCGACCAGGCAGTCGTGCGTTGGCTCCCGTGCCAGCTTCCGAATTTCAATCACGATAACCGCAGGCTCCCCCACGCTCCGAAGTTTGTATTTCGTCATCGCCACACCTTGCTTGATTTCATGGGTTGCACTTGTAACCGGTAAACTGGCACATATCCCTTACGACGCGGCAGATAAGCAACACTCCATAACAATCTCTATGCCTCAATGGAGTGACACGCTATGCTCCCGTTCACGGTCTTGCTGATCGGGTCCATGGAAGAGTTGTTCCAACCGCCTCGCTAACCACGGTGGATCGCTCATGAGAAAAATCATCATTTCCAGTACCACTAGCGCACTTTTCGCTGCCACTTCGCTGCCGGCATTCGCACAAAGCTCAGTCACGCTATACGGGATCGTCGATGAAGCCATCCGCTATCAGACGAATGCTGGCCCGGGTGGGAAAGATCAGGTCTCCATGACGTCTGGTCCAGAAACCCACAGCCGCTGGGGTTTGAAGGGCAGTGAGGACCTTGGGGACGGCTGGTCTGCAGTCTTCCACCTGGAAAACGGCTTTGAAGCCTTCAATGGGCAACTACACGTTCCCGACACACTGTTCAGTCGACAAGCTTATGTGGGTCTGTCGAACACCACATGGGGCTCGCTGACCTTCGGCAGGCAATATGCGCCCGCTTACGACACCCTGGGGGACATCTTCGACCCGTTGACCGTCGGCAACTACTGGCAAAACAGTTGGCCGTATAACGGAATAGGCGGTTACCTGGAGGTCAACAACTCAGTCAAGTACCAGGGTACCTTCCATAACCTGGCAATTGATGCCCTTTATGGCTTCGGCAACCAGTCTGGCGCGCTCGGTCTCGGCGCCACTTACGCTGTGGAACTGACTTACACATACGGCCCTGCCATGCTCAACGCAGGCTTCCAGCAGGTCTCCGTGCCGACATCGGCGACCGGTACCTCGGTCGGCACCAGCGTCGGCAGCGCGATCAATGGCGCCAAGATCAACTTCCTTCACATCAGCGCCGCGTATCAGATCACCCACGAAATCCGCCTGCTGGCCGGCTGGCTTCACGGACAGGACCAGACTGGGCTGACCGACGGCAATATGCAACAAGCCGGCGCGCCGACACTGAAGGGAGCCAGCCCCAACCGTATCGACGATACCTACTACGTCGGCGCGAACTGGAAGGTCATCGAGCCACTTCTGTTCACGTTCGCCTACTACTACGGGCACGCGCGCAATGCTGAGCGACTCGACGGCTCGCTCGGTACTGGGGTGAACCAATCGGCTACCATTCTCGCCGAATACTCGTTCTCGAAGCAGTCGGAAGTCTATGCGATCACGGACTGGTCGCGTGGCACTGGCGCCTTCGCCGCCGACTATCCGGGCGGGGTCGATTCCGCTGGCGTTCCAAGCAACACGATTGGCCGAACCAATCAACTGGGCGTGGCAATCGGTCTTCGCAAGATGTTCTAAGCGGGTGCCCGCGAGAATTTCGGCCTTCGGCAACGGCGATCATTCGCTAACCCTTTCGGTGCATATCGCTGCAGCTCACGAGGCCAGACTCAGAACTGTCAGGAGAGCGCATCGAAGTGCGCGACGTCTATCGGCATCCGAGGGAGACGCTGCAGTTCTTCGGCGTCGAGCCCACACAAACGGTGATCGAAATCACGCCGGGTGGGCGGCTGGTACAGGAATATCCTGGCGCTGCGGCTGTACGGTGGCGGCCATCGTTAGGATGCCAAATAAGTCAACACGTCAGCGGAAATGGCCGCCGAAGACCGCGAAACATTAAGGAGTAGCCCACCCGGTGCACTCGGTTGACGCCCCCGCCATGAAGGATCGATTTTCCGGTGCTACAGGCGTGTCAGGTATGGGTGAACTCCCAGTCCCAGTGAGAAACTGGCTAAAGCGACGCGCTGCGTCGCTTACCTTATGCGGGAGTGCTACGGCGGTCGGCCCTTTGTCCAGCGCTTCGGCAGGCATTGACTCGCTGCGGCGAAAATTTCACGCTGCTCCGCCGTTAGCCCGGTTTGCCTGCTCACATGAAGCCAGTTGTGAAAAAATGGAATTGTGCGACTTCAAGGGTGTTCAGCTGAGTTGTTTCGCGGAGAGCATTGAAGTTTTTCACTGGCCGGAGACGCTCTTCGGCAACCTGCACACATTGCAGTCATCCACCGTCCCACTATCCCAGGAACGAAACCGCTAAAGACGAGGAGGTGGCAAATGGCAACGGATCACGAACTCAAGGCTCAATTGGCCGACCTTGCCCATCAAGCGGAGGAAGCAAAGGCGCTCGAAGTTCATGCGGTCATTGTCGAAATTCGCACGAAAGTCGCCGAATACGGACTCACGTAAAGAGACATTTTCGGGCGCCGGAGGCGTGCCCTGTCAAAGAGCAGCGTCATCGGCGTACCGAAGTATGCGACCCTAAAACGGGGGCCGAACGGACGGGGCGTGGCCGGGCGCCCTCATGGATTAAGGCCGTGAAGGACCGCACCCACTTCTTGATAGCCGGTTCAGCGAACGCAGCGCTTCAAGCACACAAGCAGGAAGGCCGCCGGCACGGGCGCAGCTTCAGGGAAACCTACGGCTAGCAAGTCCGCGCAGACAAAGTCCATGCGTCGCGCGAGACGCGGGTCAGCCAGAAAAGAGACAATGCAGGCTACAGGCTAGCCTCGGGCGCAGCCGGCTTAACTGAGGTGCGTACCCATGCGCAGCGCGCGCAGTTGCGCCGAATCAGCCGCGGGCGGGAATACGTGCCAGTAGCCGTCATCGTGCTGGAAGAAAAACAACGCGTGCAAACCCGCCGGTTGCCAGGTCTCTACGCACACGTAGCGCCCTCGGCCCGAGCGGGTGCGACCAAACTCGGTGACGTGCACCGGCGTGGTCGGGGCGAGCCATTTTTCGACTTGGTATCGCAGTGACTGAATCTTCGTGTCTTTCATCTGCTGCTCCCGTGCACCGGTAGTTTCGCAGCCCATTCGCAGATGCCGCGAAAATATGATCCGGTCGCCGTCGATGTGGACGCCATTTCCCCGCGCCGCATCGAGAGCTTCAGAAACCACTTTAACTTTAGCGCCGAAATCATGCCACGGCGTATGCTTCAGCAAGAAAGCAACAGATACAAGCCTGGCACAAAGGCGCGTGTTCGGCAGCTCTTCACTACGAATGTTGGTGCGCTGCACCACAGAATTGTGTAGCCCTGAGTGGCCGAACTGGTTGATGCCTCGCCAGGCGGACATGCGCCTCTCCCGGCGGCACACGGTAGCCGGCACGCCGGAACGCAAAAGCGTCGAACGAGTGGGCGGCAAGGATGGGACAGGTCGACTTCAGTACATTCGAGCACCAAGGTTGGGAGAGGGTCGCGCAGCCCTATCACACATACTTCGGTGATTTGACCACGCAGTCGAATCCGGCCGTGCTCGACGCGCTCTGGATTGGTCGGGGCGCGCGCTTTCTGGACGTCGCATCGTGGTCTGGCTACCTCGCTGCCGCAGCCGCCCGTCGTGGCGCAGACGTCGCCGGTGTGGACTTCTCGCTAGCGATGGTCGAGAAAGCGAGGCGCGTCTTTCCGGAACTCGAGTTCCGCATCGGCAATGCCGAGGATTTGCCTTTTTCCGACGAAAGCGTTCAGCGAGCAACGCGCCTCCTCGCTATTGGCTTTCACGATCCGATAAAAAAATCAAGTTAGCATTCGCTTTATTGTCCTTGTCATATTTATACCAGTTCGCCGATGAATGACAGATAACTAACGAGAAGACCGGAAACACAACTCGATGTCCACCGCATTCGCGCATACAGTCGAAGCGAGTTTTGCGACGCTCACGCCCACGGCCAAGCGCATTGCCAGTTATATGCTTGCGAATCTGGAGCGCCTCGGTCTGGAGACGGCGGATCAGATCGCGCAACAGACGGGCACGAGCGGCATTTCGGTCGGGCGCTTTCTGCGCAGCGTCGGCTATCGCAATCTCGACGACCTGAAGCGTGAATTGCGCGGTGCACAAACACGGCCATGGCTCATCACTGATCGCCTCGACGCCTGGCACAGCGAGCGCCTCGCCGGCTACGCGAGCGGCGTGGAAAACACGAGTGACACGGCGCTCGCACACTCGCTCGATCTCGAGGTCGATGCGATCCGCTATGTGTACAGGCTTGCACTAGGCGACACATTCGCCCGCGTCGCACAGCGCATTGCCGCTGCAGATGCCGTCTTTATTCTCGGCATACAATCGACGCGCGGCATTTCGAATGCGTTCTACAGCTACCTCGAATATCTGCGGCCACGTGTGTTCTTTTCCGACGGCATGTCAGGCTCGTATGTGGAGTCGCTGAATTCGGAGTTCCAGTCGCCGTATCTGATCGTCACCGACACGCGTGCCTATTCGCGCATCGCGCGCCGCTATTGCGAGGCGGCGGCACGGCGCGAATTGCCGTTCGCGCTCGTCACCGATCTCTATTGCCCGTGGGCGCGCGACTTCGCCTGCGATCTGCTGCAAGTGAAAACCGATGTCGGTCAGTTCCGGGATTCGCTTGCGCCGCTCACTTGCCTGTTCAACCTGCTGATTACGTCGATTGTCGAGCGGCTCGGCTCGACTATCGACAAACGCGTCGCGCACAACCGCGAATTGCAACGTGAACTCGATCAATTCGATCTTTGACAATCATGACCGATAAACCGCATCTCATTCACATCACACCGGAAACGCACGGCGTCGAACTCGACCTCGTGTATGCCACCGATCGCAATTTCACCGGCAAGGCGATCTACAAGGAAGCGCACGCCCTGCTGCTCGCGCCCGCTGAAGCCAGATTGCGCAAAGCCGTCGAACTTGCTGAAAGCGTCGGCATGAAGCTGCACATTTTCGATGCGTACCGTCCGCCGCAGGCACAGAAAGTACTGTGGGATTTTCTGCCCGACCCCACGTATATCGCAGAACTTGGCCGAGGCTCGAACCATAGCCGGGGTACGGCGCTCGATCTCACCTTGATCGACAGCAACGGTGAAGCGCTCGACATGGGCACGGGCTTCGATGCAATGATCAAGGAGTCCGAGCACTTCCATCACGGATTGCCGCGGCATGTGCAGCGCAATCGCCTGCTGCTGCTCGGCATCATGCATGCGGCAGGATTCACGCATATTCCAGGCGAATGGTGGCATTACGAAATTCCGGGTTCACGCTCGCTGCCCGTTATTGACAATACCGAAAGCGGCCCCCTGAAATTGATGTAATCGAGATCTGGTTCTTTGCTGTCCGTTTGCGGGTTTCTCACCGTTTTTCCCTCTCGATACGGAGCGAGTATGAATCTGGTTTTGCGCAATGCGCTGGCGGCAGTCGCGGTCGTGTCCGCACTGACGCTTACGATGACGACAACAAGTACTGCATTTGCGGCGACACCGAAAGACATGCTGGTGATCGCCACCACGCTCGACGAATTCTCGACGCTCGATCCCGGCGAAGTCTATGAGCTCGTTCCGGAAGAATATGTCGCGAATACCTATGACCGGCTGGTGCGCGTCGATCTGAAAGACCCGGCGAAATTCAATGGCGATGTCGCGCAATCGTGGACGGTCAGCCCTGATGGACTCACGTTCACGTTCAAGATTCGCCCGGGTCTCAAGTTCCACTCGGGCCATCCCCTGACAGCCGATGATGTCGCGTGGTCGATCCAGCGCTGCGTGCTGCTCGATAAAGGCGCGGCGGCCGTATTGCAAGGCATTGGCCTGACCAAAGACAACGCGCTGCAAAACGTCAAGAAGATCGACGACTCGACCGTCAGCATTACGACCGACCAGAAATACTCGCCCACGTTCGTGCTGAACGTGCTGGGTGCGTGGCCCGCGTCGGTGGTCGACAAGCAGCTCCTGATGTCGCATCAGAAGGGCAACGATTTCGGCAACGAATGGCTGCGTACGAACGAGGCGGGCTCTGGCGCGTACAAGCTCGTCAAATGGACGGCGAACGACAGCATCATCCTGCAGAAATACGACGGCTACCGACTTCCGCTCGCGATGAAACGCATCGTGATGCGCCATGTTCCGGAGGCCGCGAGCCAGCGCCTGCTGCTCGAAAACGGCGACGCGGATGTCGCGCGCAATCTGAGCCCCGACGATCTCGCCGCATTGACCAAGGCCAACAAGGTGCAGGTGATGTCGGTGCCGCAAGCGACGTTGCTTTACCTCGGCCTGAACGTGAAGAACCCGAATCTCGCGAAACCGGAAGTGCAGGAAGCCATGAAATGGCTGATCGACTATGACGGCATTCAGAAGAACGTGACGAAGGGCACGTTCAAGATTCATCAGACGTTCCTGCCCGAAGGTTTCCTCGGCGCGTTGAATACCAATCCGTATCACCAGGACGTTGCCAGGGCCAAGGCGCTGCTCGCCAAAGCGGGCTTGCCCAATGGCTTCAACGTGACGATGGATGTGCGCAGCGCTTACCCGTACAATGAAATTGCGCAAGCCGTACAGGCGAATCTCGCGCAAGGCGGCATCAAGGTCGAGATCATTCCGGGCGACAACAAGCAGACGCTCGCGAAGTATCGTGCGCGTCAGCACGATATCTATATCGGCGAATGGTCAGCGGATTACATCGACCCGCACAGCAATGCGCAGGGCTACGCATGGAATCCGGACAACTCCGACCAGTCTGCGTACAAGATGCTCGCATGGCGTAATTCGTGGGACATTCCCGATCTGACGAAACAGACTGATGCGGCGCTCGCCGAATCGTCGACGACAAAGCGCGCGCAACTCTATCAGACGATGCAGAAGGAAATGCTCGCAAAGTCGCCGTTCGTCATCATGTTCCAGCAGGTGTCGCAAGTGGCGATGCGTCCGGGCGTGTCGGGCCTCGAAGTCGGTCCAATCAACGATCTCGTGTCGTATCTGCATGTGAAGAAGCAGTGAGCGCGCGAGACATGTCGACGACGACCACTCCTATGGACCAGATACGTGCTGCGTCCGCGCGCAGCGCGACCGTGCGCTGGACGTTGCGCGTGCTGCGCTGGGCGCTCACGCTCGCCGTCACGTTCACGGGCTTGCTGGCCGTGACCTTCGTGATCGGCCGCAAGGTGCCGATCGATCCCGTGCTCGCAATACTCGGCGATCGCGCGTCGGCGAGCGCTTATGCGGCCGCGCGCATTCAGCTTGGACTCGACAAGCCCCTTGCCGAGCAGTTTTTAATTTACGTGCGCGCGGTGCTGCACGGCGATCTGGGCGTATCGCTGCTGACGGCGAATCCCGTGCTCGACGACATCAAGCGCGTCTTCCCCGCCACATTGGAACTCGCGACACTGTCGACGATCATCGGCGTATTGGTCGGTGTGCCGCTCGGCGTGATTGCTGCGACACGACACAACCGCTGGATCGATCACGTTGCGCGTTTCATCGGCCTGATCGGCAGTTCAGTGCCCGTGTTCTGGCTCGGTCTGATGGGACTGCTGTTGTTCTATGCGAAGCTGCATTGGGTGTCGGGACCAGGAAGAATCGACCCCGTGTTCGATGGCATGGTCGATACGCACACGGGCAGCCTGTTGATCGATTCGCTGATCGCGGGGGAATGGGATGTGTTTTTCAATGCACTGTCGCATATCGTGTTGCCCGCTGCGATATTGGGCTACTACTCGGTCGCCTATCTGAGCCGGATGACGCGCTCGTTCATGCTCGACCAGTTGAACCAGGAGTACATCACGACGGCACGTGCAAAAGGCTTGTCCGAGCGGCGAGTCGTCTGGGTGCACGCATTCGGCAATATCGCGGTGCCGCTGCTGACGGTGATCGCACTGTCGTACAGCTTTTTGCTCGAAGGCTCGGTGCTCACCGAAATCGTGTTCGCGTGGCCAGGCATCGGTTCGTATCTGACGGGCGCGCTGCTCAACGCCGATATGAATGCCGTGCTCGGCAGCACGCTCGTGATCGGCATGACTTTCATTGCGTTGAACCTGCTGACGGATGCGCTCTATCGCGTGTTCGATCCGCGCGCCCGCTGATGCAACGGAGATTTGCAACGTGCGTCCACCTGTTGAAACTTCAACGCAGGACTTGCCGATGAACGTGCCTCGCGCAACGTGGAGAGCCTGGCTGCTGACCGATACGCCTGCTTCGCGCAGGCAGGCGGCGCTCGGTCTTGCGTATCGGCGCTGGCGGCGTTTCTCGGGTAATCCGCTATCGGTGTTCGGTCTGGCGATCCTCTTGCTGCTCGTGATCGTCGCCGTCATCGGCCCCTGGATCGCGCCGCATGATCCGCTCCGGCAGGTGTTGTCCGACCGTCTGCTACCGCCCGGTTCAGCCTCTCATTGGCTGGGCACTGATCAGCTCGGACGCGATATTCTTTCGCGCATCATTTACGGCTCGCACCTGACGCTGTCGATTGCGATCCTCGTTGTCGTGGTCGTCATGCCGATCGGCTTGATGATCGGCACGACGGCGGGCTTTTTCGGAGGCTGGGTCGATAACGTGCTGATGCGCGTGACGGATATCGCGCTAGCGTTCCCGAAGATCGTGCTCGCACTCGCATTCGCCGCGGCATTGGGGCCGGGTGTGTTCAATGCGGTGATCGCCATTTCGATTACCGCGTGGCCCGCGTATGCGCGTCTTGCACGCGCCGAAACGTTGAGGCTCGTGCAAGCCGATTTCATACACGTCGCGCGGCTGCAAGGCGCGTCGAACCTGCGCATTCTGCTGCGCTATATCGTGCCGCTGTGTTCGTCGTCGGTGATCGTTCGCGCGACGCTTGATATGGCGGGCATCATTCTGACCGTCGCTGGCCTTGGTTTTCTGGGGCTCGGCGCACAACCGCCCAGTCCCGAATGGGGCTTCATGGTCGCGTCGGGCCGCAACGTGCTGCTCGACGCGTGGTGGGTGGCGACGATGCCGGGCTTCGCGATTCTGCTCGTGAGCCTCGCATTCAATCTGCTCGGCGACGGCTTGCGCGACGTGTTCGATCCCCGCCATGGAGACTGACATGGGCACGCCTCTCTGTGAGATCGACGATCTGCGCATCGCATTTCGCACGCACGACGGTACGCTGAATGAAGCCGTGCGCGGTCTCTCGCTGACGCTGAATAAAGGCGAGCGGCTTGGCATCGTCGGTGAATCGGGTTCGGGCAAGTCGCTGACGGGCCGCGCGCTGCTCGGACTTCTGCCGCCTGCCGCGCATTGCACCGCGAAAAGGTTGCGCTTCGACGGAAAAGATCTGCTGAATATGCGCGCCGACAGGCGCCGGCGTCTATGCGGTCAGCAAATGGGCATGATCCTGCAAGATCCGAAGTACTCGCTGAACCCGGTGATGACTGTCGCGCAGCAAATGCGCGAGGCGTTCGCACTGCATGATCCGAAGCTCAACCGGCGTGCGATGCGTGAGAAGATCATCGCGGCCCTCGAAGCGGTGCATATCCGCAACCCCGCGCGCGTCGCGGATTCATATCCGCATGAGCTTTCCGGCGGCATGGGACAGCGCGTGATGATCGCGATGATGGTATCGACGGGACCACGCCTGCTGATCGCCGATGAGCCGACCAGTGCGCTCGACGTGCTCGTATCGATGCAGGTGCTCGCCGTACTCGACGAGATGATCGCCAAACATGATACCGGCCTCATTTTTATCAGCCATGACTTGCCGCTCGTGATGTCGTTCTGCGATCGGGCGGTGGTGATGTATGCGGGGCGTGTCGTCGAGACATGCGCGGCGCGCGATCTCGTGCATGCGCAACATACTTATACGCGCGGGTTGCTTGCCGCGAATCCGCCGCTTGCCGATCCGCCTGCCGAATTGCCCGTTCTGTCACGCGATCCTGCATGGCTCAACGACACGCAAGGAGCATCCGCATGATCGACGTCGATGCGTTGACAGTGCGCTTCAAGACGGTCGCGGGCGCAGTCGATGCCGTCCGCGATGCGAGCTTTCATGTAGCGCAAGGCGAAGTGTTCGGGCTCGTCGGTGAGTCGGGTTCCGGCAAGTCGACCATTCTTCGTGCGTTGAGCGGATTGACGCCTGTCGCGCAAGGCACGGTGCGCATTGCGCAGCAAGGCGGTGTCGCGCAAAAGTGCGCTGTGCAAATGGTGTTTCAGGACCCATACGGCTCGCTGCATCCACGCTTCACTGTCGATCAGACATTGCGCGAACCGTTGCGTATCAACGGCATCGGCCGGCATGAAGAACGTATCGTCAATGCGCTGCGTGAAGTCGGGCTCAATACGTCGTTTCGATTTCGCTATCCGCATCAGCTATCGGGTGGGCAGCGGCAACGCGTGGCGATCGCGCGCGCGCTGATCGTCGAGCCGCGTGTGTTGCTGCTCGACGAGCCTACATCGGCGCTCGATGTCTCCGTGCAAGCTGAGATATTGAACTTGCTCAAGCGCCTGCATCGCGAGCATAACCTGACGATGATTCTTGTCACCCACAATCTCGCTGTCGTGAGCTTTCTGTGCTCGCGTGTTGCGATCATGCGCAATGGCGAGATTGTCGAAGAACTCGATGTGGAGAGAATCAGAGCGCAGCAGGTCGATAACGAGTATTCACGCCGCCTGTTGCTCGCGACGAATGGCTTTCAGCGCAAGGCTCTCAACGCGTTGGGTATCGACACGGCTCTTTAAAGGCGCTCGTGTCTGCGACGGCCCAGGCAAACACATACACCAGGCCGCAGCAGACAGAAAAACGCCCCACACAAACCGGAACAGCACAGTATTTTTTGCCAAACCTTGATCCACTCTCCTCCAAGCCGATCGAGGTTTAAAATCGCACGCTAACCGTCCCCATCGTCCATGAGCCCCTTACGTTCAGACACCCAGGTAGTATTCCTATACTATTCCAGCGCATCGAGTAGTGCTTTGGCCTCTTGCCAGTCAGCCGTGTCAAGGCCCTCCTGAAAAGCGTACAGGGTCGCAGAAAGCCTCTGCCGTGCAGCCTCGGCGTTGCCCCGGTCTCGTGATAGCCGTGCGAAACTCGACATCGCGCGCAATTCGAGCGACTTCGCGCCTTGCTTGCCTGCGATCGAAATCGCTTCAAGAAAACACGCTTGCGCTTCTTCGTCGTTTGAAGGCTTGCTGGACTGGTCGCTTGCGCACTGCAAAAGCAGTTCGCCTCTCAGCCGATGCAATTCAGCGAGACAATACCGTTCCCCTGTCCGATTAGCGGTGTCCTGCGCCTCAGTCAGCGTCTCCAGTGCGGCCGGCACCTGTCCCGCTTTGACATATGCCTGTGCGAGCAGCGCCAACACGTAAGGGCGCGCCAGTTCAGCGCCCGTGGCAATACAGGCACGGATGCCCCGGTGGATTTGATCGATGCCTTCGGCGGGGCTGCCTTGCTCGGCCAGCGCCCACCCCCGCAATATGCCTCCCCAGGCCGACCAGTATGGAAACCCTTGCTCCGTCGAAAGCGCGATGGCCGCATCAGAGAACTCCTCGACGAGTTGAGCCTCACGGCGGCACTGATACACTTCGGCGGCAAGGGCGAGCACGAGGGCCATACTGTAGGGGTGAGACAGCTTGCGGGCCAGCTTCAGCGCGTCCTGGATTCGCCTGGCGGCCTGGTCGGGACAGCCCAGATACCACAGTACCCGGGCCGCGGCGACAAGCGCGTGTACCACGGGATCCTGTCCAAGGAGAAAGGACGTGGCGGTATGGTGTTCACGGTCAATGGTGGCAAGCCCTCGCTCTAGATGAGCCTTCGCCTTGACAGGGTCGCCCAGATGAAACGAACTCGTAGCCAGGGCGAAATTAGCCTGCCCAATCAACTCCGGATCCTGTGCACGCTCAGCCAGACTGAGCAGGCTTTCACCTAATTTGTATGAAGTCTGGTGCTCCGCTCGCAGGGAGTAAAACGTGCGTAGACCCAACTTCGCCTGAAAGATCTGCCGCGTTTCCCCACCCTGCTCTGACAACGCAAGCGCCCGGCTAAAGCTCGCTTCTACCTCGGGAGACGCGTAGCCTTTCGCCGCAATCAAGGCCGGACCGAGCGTAATACGCAAGGCGAGTTCCTGATTCGCACGCTCGGGGGTATCAGGCAACCGCTTGAGTAGTTCGAGCGCAGTATTCAAATGCGGAATGGCTTCCAGATGTGCCGATCGCTCGAGCGCCTGGCTCCCGGCGCTGTGAAGATATTCAACCGCTTTGGGAATGTTGCCACTCAGGCTGTAGTGGTGAGCCAGATCGCTGCAATGGCTGTCAAGTTGTTGGCGGTACAGCACCTCGATCGCTTGCGCGGTTCGTTCGTGCAGCGCGCCGCGCTGCTCGCTCAGCAAGGCCTGTCCCGCCACTTCCTGTGTGAGCGAGTGCTTGAAGGCGTACTCGACCTCTGGAAACGCTGGCCGCTCGTAAATGAAATCGCTGGCTTGAAGCTTGGCCAGCAGATAGCGTAAGCGATCTTCCGGCTGCCCGGCGACCTGCCGCACGAGACTCCAAGTAAACTCCGTGCCGATCACGGCAAGCGTCTGCAATAGCGCCTTCTCTGCAGGTTCGAGGCGATCCACGCGAGCCGCGAGTACGCCCTTCACGGTGGTCGGAATCTGGAATGTGTCGGGCGCCACTTCGATGCGATACCGGCCCGGCTCGCCGAGCAGGACGCTTTCCTCGACGAGCGTCTGGACCACCTCTTCCATAAAGAACGGGTTGCCGTCGGTTTTGTCCAGAATCAGCCGCTTGAGACGCGCAAGCGAAGTGTCTTCCCCCAACAATGTGATGAGCAGTGCTTCGGATTCGACCTGACCCAGAGGATCAAGCCTCAACTGCGTGTAATCACTGTTCTGGCGCCAGCCCGGCCGATACTCCGGCCGGAAATTCAGCAACAACAGTATCCCGGCATTCGGCACGCGCTCAATGAGCGCATTGAGAAATGCCTCCGTTTCGCGGTCCAGCCACTGCAGGTCGTCAAACAGCACCTGCACGGGCTGATTGACGCTTTCGCGCACCAGCAGGCGTGTGATCGCGTCGAAGGTACGCTCCCGCCGGATCTGGGGATCCATGGCAAGCAGGGCCGAGCCCTGCTCCTCGATGCCGAAGAGATACAGCACATAGGGCAGGAGTTCCTCGAGCGTTCGGTCGAGCGTCAGCACCTTGCCCACGACCTTCTCGCGGCAGGTGCGCTCCACGTCCCGGGGGGTGATCTGAAAGTAGTTCTTCAGCAACTCGATCAGCGGTAAGTAAGCAAAGGCTTTGCCGTGCGACACGGAGAACGTTTCGAGCACCAGAGCGCTGCTGCCGGGCTGCGCACGGGCCTTGAACTCAAGGAAAAGCCGCGACTTGCCGACCCCAGCCTCCCCTACCACGCCAACAATCTGGCCGTGCCCGGCGCGCGCACGCCCCCAGGCCGATTCCAGTCCGGCCAGTTCAGCGGCGCGACCAACGAAGCGGGCCAACCCCCGGTGCGCGGCCACCTGCAGACGCGTGCGCAATGGCCCGGGGCCGACCACCTCATAGACGAGGAGCGGGTCCTCCAGGCCTTTGACGCGGGTGGTCCCCAGCGCCTTGAACTCAAAGTAGCCCTCGGTCAGCTTGTGGGTGGACTCGCTCACCAGGGTCGTCGCAGGCGTAGCGGTACTTTCCATCCGGGACGCAATATGGACTGTGTGCCCGACGGGGTCGTAATCGGCGTGCAGGTCGTCCTTGCGGATCGAGCGCACAACGACCTCGCCGGTATGAATGCCGACCCGAATCTGCAACGCGATGCCGAATTCCAGTCGCACGCGATCGCTGTGGTGGCGCATGGCTTCCTGCATGCGCAGCGCGGCATAGACGGCTCGTTGAGCATGATCCTCATGGGCCAGCGGAGCGCCGAACAGCGCCAGGATGCCATCGCCGAGGGACTTGGCGACGTAGCCCTCGTAATGGTGCACCGCCTCCATCATGAGCGCGATCACGGGGTCGATCAGACGCTGCGCATCCTCCGGATCGAGATCCCGGATCAACGCGGTCGACCCCGCCATGTCGGCAAAGAGCGCGGTGATCGTTTTGCGTTCGCCGACCGTCGAGCCCCGGGTTTCCATCGTCGCCTGTTCGGCGAGGATCCGCTCGACCAGGTGCCGTGGTGTGTACTGAATAGGGACGGATGAACTGGCAGATTGCGCGGCGCCACGTATCGCAGCGGCGGCCATTGGCGCGCCACATCCCGCACAGAACTTTGCGCCCGGACTCGACACGCGCCCGCACGCCGGGCAGGCCGGCGGCAATCCCGCGCCGCATTCCTGACAGAAGTTGGCGTCCGCCGGGTTTTCGAAGCCGCAATGGGTGCAGCGCATACCGCCTCTGGGGTCTCTGGGGCACCTTTCATTACACGCCGATTCGATATCTGAGGCAAGCCGGAGGGCCAACATGTGACGCGACAGCACGCCGTAGAAATGGTCGAAAACATCATGGGCATGCTTGCGTAGCGCCTGGACTACGTGCCGCCCGTACGCCAGCCCCTCACGACGGCGGGCCTCGGCCGCCTGGCGTGCTTCCTGCTCCCATCTTTCACGGATGGCACGATGAGAGGCGACCCTTGATTCGATTTCGGATATTCGACGGCGCCCGGGCAAATTCAATTGCTTTGCATTCCTGCCATTCTCCCATTTGAGAAATGCGTTTCGAAGCGTTCTCTCCGCTTCACGGCTGCGTCCTTGTAGCAGCATGCGCAGTTTCGCCCGCATTTCCTCAACCGGCAACTCACGTAACCAGGGATCATAGCGGCTGTCTTCGCTCCCGCTGGATTCCGGGGCCAATAATGACGGGCTGGCCTCGGCGGCGGCGGCGAGCCAATCCGCATCCAGCATCAGAAACTCGGCCAATGCTACCTGTGCGGGCGTCAACGCCTGTAATCCCGCAGGCACCGGCTCCTCCGAGAAGCGGGCGTGTTCGCCCGAGTCATCGTTGAACGACCAGTCCCATGCAGATTGTCGCCTCCTGACGCGAGAATGCCTCCGACTGCTTGCAGCGCTGGAGCAAGGTGCATTCACCGGCTTGAAGCTGAAATAAGTCCGGCAACCCGTGCAGCTCCGCGCATCGCACCTTCGATATAGCCCACTCCACCACAATCGCCAACTTCGTGGACGATGAATCCGTCGGCGCTCAATTGATGGGCGAGTGAAAGATCGCCAGTTGCTCCCTTGGCCACGATGACGCTCTCTGCGGGAACAGCACGGTGTTCGCCCTCCCCGTCGCAATAGACGACCTGCGTGGGCTCGATGCGGATCCTGGCTGCTCCAGCAACGAGTTTCAGGCCGTGCTCGGCCAGCTCGGCCAGCATTCGCATGCGACGTACGATCGTCAGCCCGGCGCCCAGGCGCGGCACGTCATCGACAATCGTTACAGTGCGGCCGCGCTCAGCGAGAAATTCGGCCAGTTCAAGGCCAACCAGTTCACCGCCGATGATCACGATGTCTTTACCTAACGGCATCCATCGGCGCGTGGCACGCCGTACGAACTCGAGGCTTGACGTCAAGCCGGTCGCTGCGCCGAGCTGCGAGGCAATGCGTGTCGTCAATCCCACCTTGCGCGTGAGCTCGGCCGAGCTTTCTCCAAGCATCAGCCGGCGCAGGTCGTCACCACTGAGGACATGTGGGAGGTCATGCCCGGGGATCTCTGGCAAACGTCGTACCGCGCCGGTTGCGACGACGACCGCGTCGGGTTTCATATCACGCAGCAAGGCAGGCGTCGCGGCAGTCCGCAACCGCACTTCGATGCGCGATGTCTCCACCTGGCGCTTGAGCCACTCGAGCAGGCGTTCATTGGGTGGGTAGGCGAGCGACGCAAATCTAAGCGTCCCGCCCAGATGCGCCCCCTGTTCAAACAGCGTGACGCGATGGCCATCCGCTGCCAGACGGCGCGCGGTTTCCATGCCGCCAGGACCGCCGCCTACGACGGCGATCTGCTTGCCACGTGACGCCGGCGGCTGAGACATGAATTCGAAACCGAGATTCGGGTTGACCGCACAACGCATCGGTTTGCCCACATAGATCGCGCTGATGCACGTATAGCAATAGATACAGGGCCGGACGTCGTCCTGCTGTGCGCAAGCCAGCTTGTTGGGCAGCTCCGGGTCCGCCAGCAGTTTGCGGCCCATCGATACAAAATCGAGCTCTCCGGCAGCAATGGCATGGTCCGCCATCTCCGGCTCGACCCGTCCGGAAGCGATGACCGGAATGCGAAGGACTGCCTTTATTCGTGCGGCGTATGGCAGATTGACGCCCGGCTCGTGAGGCGTATGCGATCCCGAGTGAAGTTTGGGATTTCCCGCGTCATGGTATGCGGTCACGGTCACCGCGTCGGCACCTGCCATCTCGACTAACCGCGCGGTGCGAACCGCATCGTCAATTGTGATGCCGTTTAGCACACCCTCTTCGCGAGAGTCGATTTTGCACCATACAGGAAATTCGCTGCCGACCTCGGCGCGCACTGCACGCAATACTTCGAGCAGGAAGCGAACCCGATTCTCCAGCGGCCCACCGTAGTCGTCGGTGCGCTTGTTGCTCTTTGCCGAAATGAACGATGACAGGAGGTAACCATGGCCGCCGTGAATCTCGACGCCATCGAAGCCGGCCTGCTTTGCACGACCAGCGGCCGCAGCGAACTGCGCGACCACGGTGTCGATATCGCATTGCGTCATGACCTTCACGTTCATCGCGGTAATACGGCCAAACGGCGCTTCGGCCAGTTCCTCGGGCAGGAAGGCAGCCGTGAAATCGCCGCTGGGCGGATCCGGAAGCGAGGGCCCCCATATCGGCCGCCCCGCGAGCATGTCTTCCATTCCGACGAGGCCGCCATGATGCAACTGCGCGGCGATCTTCGCCCCATGCGCATGCACGGCTTGTGTCAGGGAGGTCAGGCCGGGCAGGAAACGGTCGTCGGAGATGGCGATCTGATTGGCCTGATTTGCGCCAACCGGCCAGGCCACACCGGCAACACCCGTTACGATCAGACCAGCCCCCCCACGCGCCTGCGCCTCGTGATAGCGGATCAAGCGTTCGCCGCAATGGCCATCGGGTTCCGCCAGGCTTGCACCCATCGCGGTGACGACGATGCGATTGCGCAGCGCCATCGTGCCGATATTTCCTGGAGATAACAGCTTGGGATAGCGATGATGCATTTTGTTCATTGGCGAGTCTCCACCGTACCAGCAGGCATGACGTTGCGCGACGACAGTCGGGAGGGGTGTGCAATCGGTATGCAGTGGGCGTCAGACGGGTTCGATGACCTCGAGCTCGTCCCAGACCGGGGCGAACATCAGCTTGAGGAGAGCCTCGTCCGCGTAGATGCGCTCGCCGGTCAATCCTTCCTTTCCGAATGTGAGGATGCCGATGACACGGAAAGCTCTTTCACTTGCATCGGATGAACGATACGTGACGGAGAACTCCTGCGTCAGACCGGAATCGCCGAGCCATTCACCGTGGCTCAGGGTGCATTCGGGGACGAACCTCGGAGCAACGGTGTCGAAGAAGTGACGGTAGTAGCGCCGCGTTGCGTCGAATCCCTTCATTCGCAAACCCACGGGAAACAACTCGAAGACTGGCTCCGACTCGAACGTGGCGAGCGTCGTTTCGAAATCGCCGACTGATTCCGCGTGAATGTGGCGTCGTGCGGCGTCGATCAGCTTCTGCTGGGTCATCATTTTCCTCGTCGTTGTAGAACGGTTGGCCACCGCAGACGTGCTTTCGCCCGGGCGTGGAAGATCGGACCGGAGTAACGCCTGGAGGAGGCTTGCTGGCGCACGGATGCCCTATGACACAAAATCTGAGGTTGCGTCGTCATGATGGCACATTTCCATATTTTTGTGTCATAGTGATCAGACACCTTTCGGTGAAGGTTTCGACGGCTCAGCGCCTTTCACGACTTCATACGAAGCCGCACACCGCTCCTGGACATCCTGCATGGGCCAGCCGCACCTCAAGTTACGCGGATCGGACTTGAGGTCGGTTATGCCGCGGCAGAGCGCCATTCAAGACTTATCGTTTTGCTCGCTCCGTCATGAACTTGCCCTGCGGCGCTTCCGCGTTCTTCTGGCGGCGCGTGTTGCCGTCGAGGCCGCCGTCGATCGCCCACTCCGCAAACACGGTCGGGCCCGGCTCGAATTCGCGCGGCTGCCATTCCGGCGTGAGCACGTCTTCGTCCGCGTAATACTCGATCAGCGCGCCCGCCGGATTCTTGAAGTACCAGAAGTACGCCGAGGAAACCGGATGCCGGCCAGGGCCGAGCTGCGTGGTCCAGCCGCAACGGCTGATATGCAGGCCGCCGCCAAACACCTCGTGGATGTCGCGCACCGTGAACGCCACGTGATTGAGGCCCTTCTTGCCGTCGGGCAGCGCGAGCAGGAACAGGTCGTGGTGGCCGCCGTGGGGCGCGCAGCGCATGAACGCCCCGCGATCCGGATAGCGGTCCGACGTCTCGAAGCCAAGCAGCTCGTGATAGAACTGCTCCTGCTCCGCGAGGCAGTTCGTGAAGAACACCACGTGGCCCACTTCCACCGGTTGCGCGCGCTCATAGATGGGCGACGGCGTATCCACGCGCAGCGTCTGGCCCCACACGTTCGA
>NZ_BAYD01000122.1 GCF_000685075.1 Paraburkholderia oxyphila NBRC 105797 | reverse complement strand
TTAAGGCCAACGCCTTAAAGACCCACACCACGCCTGGAGGCACATCCCAGGCCATCTCCTGCCCCCGCATCAGAGCAAATGCGGACTACGGCTCTTCGCAACAGGCGCCTGCGCAGCCTGAACCGCGGTGGGATCGGCCGGCGCAGGCCGATAATTAAGCCGCATCGACAAATCGAGCGCCGCAGCACACACAGTAGCCACGAGCGGCCCACGCTCGCCCTCAGCGATATCCGACCGCGGCACCGTCGCCGTAAGCGCGGCCACGATACGCCCCGACTGATCGCGCACTGGCGCGCTCACCACCGAAATACCGGTCTCGAACGAAGCTTCACTCACCGCATAGCCTTGCTGCGCAAACTCGCGCACGCGCGCATAGAGATCGGCCACGGTCGCCGGCGTGCGATCCGTATAACGCTCGAGCTGCTTCTCAGGATAAAGCGCACGCAATTCACCAAGCGTGAGGTCGCCCATCAACACCTGACCGTGCACGGTCGCATGCGCGGGCAAGCGCGTGCCCACATGGACCTTCACGGAGCTGAACATCGGCTCGCGCGTCTGCGCCTTCGCCACGAACACCACGTCGCGCTCGTCGCGAATCAGCAAATGCGTGCTCAGGCCCGTAGCGTCGCGCAGGCGCTCCAATACCGGCGTCCCAAAGTCGGTGAGCTCGAGCGAACTCAGGTACTCGAAGCCCAGGCGCAGCACCGCCACGCTCAAGCGGTACTGGCGGTCGCCGTTGGCGCGCTCGATGAAGCCGAGCCCTTCAAGGGTCTGCAAAAGGCGAAACGTGGTCGTGCGCGGAATGCCAATGCGCCGCGAAAGTTCCGGCGCACCCAGCACGGGCTCGCGCGCCGAGAACTCGGCAAGGATGCGCAGGCCCCGCTCGAGGCCCGGCACGAGATAGTTGGACGTGCCCCCGCTTTCCTCGTCTGCATTGGCGCCCGCCTCACCGGCTTCGGTGTCGGGGTGCGTCTCCTCGGGTGGCAGCGCGGCGCGCTTGCCCGGCCCCGCGCTGCGGCGCGCGGTGCCTGTCGTGTTTTTTGTGGCCATCGTCGGCTTGAATCGGCGTGAAATTCGGCTTCGATCGGGGCGACCCCGTCGGTCATGGGGGCAATGATAGCGCGAAGCGCCGCTTCCACCCTCGGCGCCCTCTCCGGCCGGGTCCCCAGGCGCCGTGCCGGTCAGGTCCTGAACACCGCCACCGCCGCGCTCAGGCGCCGTGCCTGATCCTCCAGCGACGCCGCCGCCGCGGCCGCCTGCTCGACGAGCGCCGCATTCTGCTGCGTGACCTGGTCCATTTGCGCGACCGCGAGATTGACCTGGTCGATGCCGGTACTCTGCTCCTTCGCCGCCGAGGCGATCTCGTCCATGATCGCGCTCACGCGCCCAATCGCGCCGACAATCTCCTCCATCGTCGTGCCCGAGCGCTCGACGAGGCCCGCGCCGGTTTCGACGCGCGAGGTCGAGGTGTCGATGAGCGCCTTGATCTCCTTGGCCGCCGCGCCGCTGCGCTGCGCGAGCGAACGCACTTCGCCCGCGACCACGGCGAAGCCGCGCCCCTCCTCGCCCGCGCGCGCCGCTTCCACGGCGGCGTTCAGCGCAAGAATGTTGGTCTGGAACGCAATGCCCTCGATCACGCCGACGATCTCGGCAATGCGCCGCGAATCGTCGACGATGTGCTGCATCGTGCCCACCACTTCGCGCGCAAGCTCGCCACCGCGCGCCGCGAGACCCGATGCGCCGTGCGCGAGCGAGCTGGCTTCCTGCGCGTTGCCGGCCGTCTGCTTGACCGTGGAGGTGAGCTGCTCGATGCTCGCCGCCGTCTCTTCGAGCGAGGCGGCCTGTTCCTCGGTGCGTTGCGAGAGATCCGTGTTGCCGGTGGCAATCTCGCTCACGCCAGTGTCGATCGACTGGGCGCCGTCACGCACGGTGCCCACCATGTTGATGAGCGCCGCCTGCATGCGCTGCAGCGCCGCCGAGAGCCGGCCCATCTCGTTGCGCGACGCGAGCGCGACCGCCGCACCCAGATCGCCCGAGGCAATCCGCTCGCACTGCTCGACCGCCGCGCTAACGGGATGCACGATCGCGCGGATGAGCGCCACGCGTGCGAGCCACGCGAACACGAGCGCGAGCACCATGCCCACAGCCACGGCAATGCAGACCGCCTTGAAACGCGCCTGCGCCTCGCGATAGCGCTGCGCACCGCGCTCGATCTGGCGTTGCTCCAGCACGAGCATGGCCTTTTCGAAGCCGTTGTAGAGCGCGGGGAGCTTGTGCGCCTGCAGTTCCTGGAACGTGCTGCGCTCGCCCGCCTTGAGCGCAGCCAGCGCCGGATCGACGCCCTCGTCCAGGAAGGTGTTGCGCTTGTCCTGCATCTGGGCGATCAGGCGGCGGTCTTCGTCGTCGCCCGAGACGATCGAGAGATAGTGGTCGAGACGCTCGTTCGAGATCTTCAGGTATTGGTCGGAGCGCTTGAGCACGGCCTGGGCGCCGTCCTGGTCGCCGAGATCGGCAAGCGACGCATACGTGGCGAGCGCGAGCCGCAGGCGCAGCAACTGGCCCGCGCTGCCCTCGAGATCGGCGACAGCCGGCGTGTCGACCGTGTACATGTCCTGCATGGCGTCGTTGCCCGCGCGCATCGACAGCAAACCTGCCGCCGCGCCAATCACGAGCACGACGCCGAAAAAGGCGACCATCAGGGTCAGACTCGCGCGTATCGAAAGCTTGTGAAGCATGCTGGTCTCCCGGGACACAAGCGGACTCGATGCCGTATCGACATCGAGTCGATGGCCGTGCGCTGGCGTCTCCTTTGCGGTGTTCCCGATTCAACCCGGGTCAACGGCAGGACGGCGCCAAAACTTTAGGCGTTTGCTTAATGATCAGGCGAGCCGCTTCCACATCTTGCGCAGACGCAGCGCAACAGGGCCCTCGTCGTCACGCAGGGGCAGCATGAACTCACAGTCGACGGCATAGCCGCAATGGCGGTAGAAGTCGACGGCGCCCGGTGCCGCGGCAACGAATAGCTCGCTCGCGCCCTGCTCGAGCAACTGGCGCTCGACGGCATGCAGAAGCACGCTTCCGAGGCCTTGACGCCTGGCGCCCGGCTCGACGTACAACGCGCGCAGATGCGGGCGGGCGCCTGCGCTTGCCCAGGCGTAACCGGCCACACCGGAGCCGGCGCACACTGCCTCTCCTACCACGCACGCACCTTCGGAGACGCCGATGACCGCACGAAGGTCGGTCATCGGCATAGTCAACCAGGCCGCCTGCTCGCGTGCCGACAAGGCGGGGCCGATGGGCGACGAGATCGCGGCCAGGCGCGTGGCCTCGATGGCCGGCCAGTCGTCCGCTCGCGCGGGGCGCACATGCCAGACGGCGCGCTTGCCGTCAGGCTCGAGCGGCGCCATGGCGGAATTTGTTTAGCTAGCGCCGACGGTGAGCCCCGCGCCGCCGGTGCCCGGACCTGGACCGGGCCCTTTCGGCAGCCCGGGCGAGCCCGAGCTTCCACCGGATCCCTTTGCGTCCTCCTGCGCCTTGAGAGCCTCCTGCTCCTTTTTCTCCTTGAGATCCCGGCGTATCACTGCCGTATCGACAAGCATGGCGATGTAGTGGCATCGCCGCGCCGCTATGTGATCGCGCAAACGCTTCTCGGCTTGAACGAGATTCTTTGCGTCATGGGTCCCCGGGGATTTGCTGTTAACTTTTTTCTCGAGGATGCCAATGTCTTCCACGGTTTTCAGCATCTGAATCTGGTCGAACGTCACGATTTGCCTGTCGTCGCCGGTGATGTATCCAACGCCGTTCAGGCCCGTGACGTGCAGGCGGTAATCGACCCGGCTTTTCCTGCTGCATTGGTAAAGAATCGTTGACAGCCTCAAGCAGATGTACTCGAGCGTGCTCAGATGAGACCACGTTTGTGCATGGTGGAACTCCCGCATCCGCGTGAGGTCCTTGACTCCGCATTGCTCGACGACCCCCTTGCGGCTGCCGCCGTCCAGGTCCTTTGTTTGCTCGCTGCAGGCTGTCTCGCAGCACCAGAATTCGATGTAGCTGATCCCGTGATACTGGACGGCAAGCGCCAATTCCTCAATGACGTCGTTGATCTTGAAGCCGCCAAGGCTGCGCTCCGGAAGCGCAATGATCTCCCCCTTGGAGCCGCGAAAACGCGAATGACCTGTAATGCAGATCGAGCGCCCTCCGCCCAGCTTCTTGTGCGCGCCGATGACGCTTTCTTTCGCTTTCGACTCGACGCACGAAGCGAAGCGCCCAGTCGTTGCAAGCAGCGTCTGGAGCAACTTGGTCATTTGAAGCATCTCACCATCGTCGTCATTCTGGAGCAGTGCCCATACGACGACCTCTCCATTGCCACCGAAACCGAACGCATCAGGCTCAAGACCTTCCGGCGTTATCGCTTCCATGCTTATTCCCCTGCAAGAACCGCGATAGGTTGAGGCGCCCCACCTCGCGCGAAGCGCCCGATCTGCTGCCGGATCGACTCTACTCCATTACGCAACGCAGCGAACGGCAAGTATTCAGCCCGCTGAAAGTAAGCAAATCTGTGGTGATGTCGTGATTGACGGGACGCTCGACAATGGGTCGACCCGGGGGCGATCGAGGCCACTTCGGGGACGGCCGCAGCCCCCCGCGCTTGCAGGACGCAAGGCCGCCGGGCGCCGCAAGCGTGCGCCTGCACTACAATCCTCCACTTGCGCCCGTTCGGTGCCTCATATTCGCGCCGCATTTGCGCGGGCCGCCTCCACAACGAACTCTGCCTCACCCCCATGCGCCTCCTCCACACCTCAGACTGGCATCTGGGCCAGAACTTCATGGGCAAGAGCCGCCAGGCCGAGCATCAGCAGCTCATCGACTGGCTCGTGGCCCAGCTCGATGCGCACGCCGTCGATGCCGTCCTGATCGCCGGTGACATCTTCGACACCGGCACGCCGCCCAGCTACGCGCGCGAGCTCTATAGCCAGCTCGTCGTGCGCCTGCACGCGGCCGGTGTGGCGCTGCTGCTGCTCGGCGGCAATCATGACTCGGTGGCCACGCTGCGCGAAAGCAGCGCGTTGCTGGAGCAGCTCTCCGCACGCGTGGTTCCGGCCGCCGATGCGCCTGAGCATCAGGTGCGTGTATTGCCGCTGCGTTCGAATGGGAACGCGAATGGCGCGACGAATGCAAGCGGCGGCGCGGGTGCGGCGCCCGGCTGCGTGGTCTGCGCGGTGCCCTTCATTCGCGCGCGCGACGTCATGCAAAGCGAATACGGCCAGAGCGCCGAGCAAAAGCAGCAATCGCTGCAACTCGCAATCCAGGCCTACTATCAGGCCGTCCACGCGGCAGCGGAAGACCAGCGCAGAACGTTGAGCGCGCAACTAGGCCACAACGTGCCGCTCATCGCCACGGGCCATCTCACCACGGTGGGCGCGAGCGCGAGCGAATCGGTGCGCGAGATTTACGTCGGCGCGCTCGACGCGTTCCCCACCAGCGCGTTCCCAAGCGTGGACTATCTCGCGCTCGGGCATATCCACCGGCCCCAGAAAGTGGGCGGCCTCGAGCATATCCGCTATAGCGGCTCGCCCATCGCGCTGAGCTTCGACGAAGCCACCCAGCAAAAGGAAGTCTTGCTCGTCGATCTGGGCGAAGCGGGCCTCGAGGCCGTGACGCCCCTGCCGGTGCCGGTGTTTCAGCCGCTCTTCGCGCTCAAGGGCAACCTGAAATCGCTGCCCGACGCCTTCGCGCAAGCCGCGCGCGATGCCTCGCCGGAGCGGCCCGTCTGGCTCGAAGTGACGGTGGCCGAAGACGACTACCTGGCCGACCTCCCCGCGCGCATCCAGACGATGACCGAGGGCCTGCCGCTCGAAGTGCTGCGGATTCGCCGCGAGCGCGGCACTGCCGTGGCGCAGCTATCGGGCGATGCGGGCGTCACGCTCGACGAGCTCGATCCGCTCGACGTATTCGCGCGCCGTCTCGCACACGAGACCCTCGAAGACGACGTGCGCGCCGCGCTCACCGAGCGCTACAAGCGCGTGCTCGCCGCCACCGTGGAGGGCGAAGCATGAAGATCCGCAGCCTGCGCCTGAAGAACCTGAATTCACTCAAGGGCGAGTGGCATATCGACTTCACGAAGCCGCCGTTCGCCGAGAATGGCCTCTTCGCCATCACCGGGCCCACTGGAGCTGGCAAGTCCACGCTGCTCGACGCGATCTGCCTTGCGCTCTACCACGAGACGCCGCGCCTGAAGACGGTTTCCGCATCGGCGAACGAGATCATGACGCGCCATACCGCCGACTGTCTCGCGGAAGTGGTCTTCGAAGTGAAGGGCGAGGTCTATCGCGCGTTCTGGAGCCAGCGCCGTGCGCGCGACAAAGTCGACGGCGCGTTGCAGTCGCCGCGCGTGGAACTGGCGAGCGTGGCGCCCGAAGGCGGCGGCGACACGATCCTCACGACGCACATCAACGAGAAGCTCAAGCGCGTGACGGAAATCACGCGGCTCGATTTCCCGCGCTTCACGCGCTCGATGCTGCTCGCGCAGGGCGGTTTCGCGGCGTTTCTCAACGCCACCGCGAACGACCGCGCGGAATTGCTCGAAGAGCTCACCGGCACCGAAATCTACGGCGAAATCTCGCGCAAGGTCTTCGAGCGCGCCGGCGAGGCGCGCGACGCGCTCAAGCAGTTGCGCGCCAGGGCGGAAGGCATGGAGCTGCTGAGCGCCGGGCAGCGCGAGGCGATGGAGTTGGAGATCGGCGCGCTCACGGGCCAGCTAAGCGCGCTCGCGACGCAAACGAAAACGCTGCAAGCTCAGCGACAATGGCGCCGCGACCTGGCGCAGACCGAAGCCGACGCGCAGTCGGCGCAAACACGCCTTGCCGCGGCAACCGGCGCGCTGGAAACCGCCGCGCCAGAGCTCGCGCGCCTCTCGGCAAGCGAGCCTGCGGAGACACTGCGCCCGGCGTATCAAACCGTGCTGCAGGCGGAAGCGGCGTGGCAGCAATCCAGCGCGGACCTTGCCGCATTGCGCCGTGACCGCACGGAGCGGTTCGCCGCGCAGCGGCGCGAGTACGGCTCGACCGCCACGCTGGCCGCAGGTATCGCGCGCGAAGCGCTCGCGCAACTTGCGAAGCTCGAGGATCAAAAGCGGCAACTCGATGATTTTTGCAGTGCCAATCAAAATCTCGCGCAGCTTGGCGAGCGGATTGGCGCGTGGCGTCAGCAGTTCGAGCAGCGCCGACGCACCCAGGCCGAACTAGCCGCACGCGAGAAGCAGCGCGCCGATCTCGAGCAGCAACAGAACGAACGGCGCGCGCAACGCGAACGGCACGCCGCGACGCTCGCTGAAGCGGAGCGCGCCAAAACCGAATCCGACGCGGGCCTGCAAGCGCTGCAATCCGCACAGGAGCAGCGCCTCGCCGGCCAGACGCTCGTGCACCTGCGCGACGCCTGGCAAGCCGCCCAAACCACGTTCAACCGCTGGCAGCAACTGGAAGCCGTGGCCGGGCGCCGCCGCACGCTCGCCGAAGAAGAGCGCGTGCTCGCAGCCAATCTGGCGCGCGTGGAGCAAGACATCGAAGCGCAAGACGAAGCGCTCAAGACGCTGCAACAGGAACACGCGCAATGTCAGGCCCGCGTCGACGACAAGCAAAAGCTGCTCGAACAGGAACAGGTCATTCGCAGTCTCGCGCAACACCGCGAGCAGTTGCGGCCCGGCGAGGCCTGCCCGCTCTGCGGCTCGCACGAGCATCCCGCCATCGAGGCGTATCGCGCGCTCGACGTCTCGGCCACGCAAGCCGCGCTGCAAGCGGTCCGCGCTGAATTGCAGGCGTTGGAGCAACGTGTGCGTGGGTCCGTGGAGACGTCGTCGGCGCGACGCGCCACCCAAGGCCAGCAACGCGCGCAGCTTGAACGGCTCGCCACGCGCGCCGCTGAGGGCCGCGAAGAATGGGACGCGATTGTCGCGGCGCTGCCATCGCAATCGGCCATCGATGAAACCGGCTGGCAACGTGCCGAGACGCTCGAAGCGGCGCGCGAGGCTGCCGCGCAGGCCGCTCAGCAGATCAAGCAGCATCTGGACACCGCGGAGGAGGCGGAGCAAGCGCTCGCACGGGCGCGCGAGGTAAACGCCCGTCACTCGGACGCGCTGCAGGCCGCGCGCGCCCAGGCTGCATTGCTGGAGCAGTCGCTCGACGGCATGCAGGCGCGGCTTGCCGAGATCGTCCGTGAGCGCGACACCGTGCAAGCCGGCCTCGAACATGAGGCAGCGGCCTTGCTCGAATCGGTGCGCGCGGGCGGCTACGCGCTCGACGCCGTGCCCGAAGACAGCGCCGCATGGCTGCAAGCGCGCGACGCCGAATGGCGCACGTGGCAGGACACGCAACGCGGCCTGCAAACGCTCGACCAGGCGCTCGTGCGCCAGCGCGGGCAGTGTGACGCCGCGCAGGCGCAGGTTCAGGCGTGGCGCGAGCGTTGCAAGGGCATCGGCATCGAAACTTCGACATCCGCACCAACCGACCCGGCGCGTGGTCACCAGACGGCATCCCTCTTCGACGATGTCGATCACGATGACGAAGGCAGCGAGCCCGCCTCGCCGGAAGCCTTCGAAGCCGGTGTCGCGCGCGCGGCGGCGCTGACACACGAACTGGCCACGCTCGACGGCCAGCTCGCGCATCTCGAACGCACGCTCGCGCAACAGCGCACCGCGCTCGACGAAGCCACGCAAGCGTGGCAAGCGGCGCTTACAAGCAGCCCCTTCGCCGATCAAGCCGCCTTCCTCGCCGCGCTCTTGCCCGCCGAGACGCGCAAGCAGCTCCAGACGCTCAAGCAGCAACGCGAGCAGGAGCAGCAGACGGCGAGCGCGCTGCTGCAAGGCGTGCGCGAAAAACTCGTGGGCCTGCAGCAGCAAGCACTGACCGAGGCCACCCTCGACACACTGGAAGCACAGCTCGAAACGGTGGAAAAAGAAGGCGCCATGCTCAACGAACGGCTAGGCCACCAGCGCGGGCTGCTCACGCGCGACGCGCAGCAGCGCGAGAGCCAGCGCGCCTTGTTCGAGCAGATCGAAGCGCAGACTCAAGATGCCGATCTCTGGCAACGGCTCGACGCGCTGATCGGCTCCGCGAAGGGCGACAAATTCCGCCGCTTCGCGCAAGGGCTCACGCTCGACCATCTGCTTGCGCTCGCGAACCGTCACCTCGACCGCCTGCATGCGCGCTATCTCCTGCGCCGCAAGTCGACGGGCGAGCTCGAACTGGAGATCGTCGACGGCTGGCAAGCGGACGCCACGCGCGATACGCGCACGCTCTCGGGCGGCGAGAGCTTCCTCGTGAGCCTCGCGCTGGCGCTCGCGCTTTCGGATCTGGTCAGCCACAAGACCTCGATCGATTCGCTGTTCCTCGACGAGGGCTTCGGCACGCTCGACGGCGATACGCTCGAAATCGCGCTCGATGCGCTCGACACGCTCAACGCGAGCGGCAAGATGATCGGCGTGATCAGCCACGTCGACGGTCTCAAGGAGCGCATCGCCACGCAGATCCGCGTGGAAAAGGGCGGCGGGATCGGCCATTCGCGGCTGGTGATCTAGCCGCGCCGGGCACGCGGCGCAACGCGTGTGGCGTGTGGCGTGTGGCGTGTGGCGTGTGGCGTGTGGCGTGTGGCGCGTAGTGTGTCCTGCGCCGCCGCGCGCGTTTCAGCCCTGCTCCGCCTTGCGCGCGGCGATCTCGAGCATCTGCTCGCCAAGGTCTTCCCGGCCGCGCGCCACGAGCGCGTCGCCCGCGCCGTGGATGTCGCGCGCCTCCTTGTTCTGGCTGAGCTTGCGCTTGCCTACGAGGCGTGTGATCTCGATCTCCAGCCCGACGATCGCCTTGAGCATGGTGTCGAGGTAGTCCTGGGGCGCGTCGCCCATCTTCCAGGGCTTCGGCTCGTTCGCCTCGTGCGTGCGCGTGAGCCGGGCCACCACGCCGCGCACGAATTTCTCGTCGTCGCGGATGCGGATGCGGCCGTGCGCGTGCACGACCACATAATTCCAGGTGGGCACCTGGCGGTGCGTTTCGTGCTTGCTCGGATACCAGGTGGGTGAGATATAGGCGTCGCCGGCGCGGAAGATGGCGAGCACTTCGTCGCCGTCGGCCACGTCCTGCCAGAGCGGATTCGCGCGCGCGACGTGGGCGTGCAGCGTGCCGAGCGCGCCTTCATTGGCAAGGAGTTCGAACGGAATGTGATTGGCGTCCAGCCCGCTTGCCCCGTGCGTGACGAGCGTGCCGAACGGGTGCTGCGCGATGAGCGCGTGCAGGACTTCGGTTCGGGACTCGTCGAAATGGGCTGGGACGTACATGGCGGCTCCGCGGTTGGGCGGCGCTAACGGCGTTCGGGCCGCGCGCCTGTAACAATGATCCCGCTATTGTCGCGCCAAAGCGGCGCGGGCTGTAGAGCCAGCGTCGGGCCGCAGTGGGGAACCAGCGGCGGCGCCTGAAGCCGCGCCGCTTGCCGTTCTCAACGCGGGGCCGCGTCCCCCGCCAGCTCCACCACCACCTGCGGCAGCGCGCGAAACGGTGCGAGCGCCGCTTCGCTCGCGCTCGCCGCGGTGATCAGACGCCAATCGCGCTCGATGGGCGTCCAGTGCTGCTGACGCGCGCGGCCGAGCTTGTCGGCGTCCGCCAGCACGATGATCTGCGCCGCGCGCCGGATCATGCAGTCCTTGAGCGAGGCCTGCGGCGCACTCGCTTCGCACAGGCCGAAGCCCGCGACCACGCCATCGGCGCCCAGGAAGGCCTTGTCCACGCTCACGCGTGTGAGCAGCAACTCGGCCAGCGGCCCGAGCGTGCTCATGCTGGAGCTGCGCAAATCGCCGCCGAGCAGCGTGACCTGCACGCCCGGCGCGTTCGCGAGCGTCGTCACGGCCAGCAGATTGTTGGTGACCACGTGCAGGTCGTTGCGCGCGACCAGGTGGCGCGCCAGCGCCGCACAGGTCGTGCCGCCATCGAGCATGACCGTGTCGCCGTCGTGAACGTGAGCGGCCGCCGCAAGCGCGATCGTCTCCTTCTGCTCACGCCGCGCCGCCTTGCGTTCCTCCAGCGAGGCCTCCGGCTCGTGCACGCCCACCAGCGCCGTCGCGCCGCCATAGGTGCGCACGAGCCGGCGCTGCTTGTGCAGCACCGCCAGATCGCGGCGGATGGTGGCTTCCGACACGCCCAGCACCTCGGTCAACTGTTCGACGTTGGCCTCGCGCGTCTGCACGAGTTCGAGAATGGCGCGTTGACGATCGGATGCTTTCATTGCAATGGGGTTCGCTGCGTGGACGAGCAGGCGCCGAATCGCATTCGTCCGGCGCCCGCGGACCCGACGATCTTACACGAACACACGCGGCACGAACGAACGCGCCCAGCGGCTCGCGCAACCGTGCGGGCCGCCGGCGCGCGGCATGCGCGGCGTGCCTGCCGTGCGCGTTCAGCGCCGCGTTGCAAGCTCCGCGCCCTGGCGCAACGCTTCGAGCATGCTGCCTTCGTCCACGACGCCCGTGCCCGCGATATCGAACGCCGTGCCATGATCGACCGAAGTGCGGATCACTTCGAGGCCCACCGTCACGTTCACGCCCGCTTCGAGTCCGAGCACCTTGACCGGACCGTGGCCCTGGTCGTGATACATCGCCACCACGAGATCGAAGTCGCCACGTCCCGCGCGGAAAAACAGCGTGTCGGCGGGCAGCGGGCCGGTCACGTCGAGGCCGCGTTCCTGCAGCCGCTTCACCGCCGGAATGATCTTCTCTTCTTCTTCGCCATAGCCGAACAGGCCGTTCTCGCCCGCATGCGGATTGATCCCGCACACGCCGATGCGCGGCTTCGCAATGCCGGCCTTCACGAGCGTGGCGTTACCGCGCTCGATCGTGCGCTGCACGAGGCCAGGCTCGATCTTGCGGATCGCGTCGATGATGCCGATGTGCGTCGTCACGTGAATCACGCGCAATTGCGGGGCAACCAGCATCATCGAGACTTCGTTCACGCCCGTGAGGTGCGCGAGCATTTCTGTGTGGCCCGGATACTTGTGGCCGCCCGCGTGCAGCGCTTCCTTGTTCAGCGGCGCCGTGCAGATCGCATCGATCTGCTTTGCCTGCGCGAGTTCGACCGCGCGCGCGATGTACTGGTACGCGGCGTCGCCCGCGAGCGGCGAGAGCTGGCCGAAGGGCAGATCGTCGGGGATCAGGTGCAGGTCGATCACGTCGATCGTGCCCGGCTCGTAGCGCGCCCCGGACGGATCGCCCACGCGCCGCACCGCAAGCTTCAGCCCGCAGATGGCGATGGCGCGCTCGAGTCGGCGCGCGTCGCCGATCACGAGCGGGCGGCACTGTGCGTAGACCTCGGCGTGCGTCAGGCTCTTGACGATCACCTCGGGGCCAACGCCAGTGGCGTCGCCCATCGTAAGGCCGATGACGGGGATATAGGTGCTCATGTGTTCCTCAATGATGCTCAATGCCAGTGGTGTTCATTCGGCTCCGGTGCGCTGCGGGGTGCGCGCCGTGCCCTCGTCTGTCAAGTTGCTCAGGTGCAGCCAGGCTGCGTACAAGGCCGCATCGGTGCCGAAGGCACCCGCCTTCGTGACCACGGCAGGCCGATGCCCGTGCCTGTGTGTCGAGCCGTGCGGCCGCGCCACGGCCACACCCGCTTCGACCTCGGCAATGAGCCGCAGGCTGCCGATGCCGGCTGCGTCGAGCATCGCGCGCGCGGTCTCGCCGCCTGTCGCGATCAGGCCGCCGATCCGGGTGAAGTGCGGCGCGACCAGCGCGGCCAGCATGGCCGAGAGCTGCGCGCCCTCGGCGGGATCGAAAGCTTCGTCACGGCCGATGCGCAGCAGCAAGTCGTTATGGCCGCCGAGCGTCGCGCCAATGCGTGCGTCCCATAGCGGCCAGGCTTCATGCGCCGCGCCCGCGCGCAGTACGGCGGGCGGCACCACGAGCTCGACAAGGCCCTTGCGGGCCTCGGCGCTCACGCGCTCGCGCAGCACGGCGCATTGCCGCTCGCCTACCGCCGACAGGCTGCCCACCAGCACGAGAATCGGGCCAGCGGCGCTGCCGTTCTCCTTGCGATGGCACACCTGCGCTTCGTTCGTCGCGCGCGGCATGTCGAGCGTCGCGAGCTCGCGCGCGAGGCCGCCCGAGCCAACCCAGAAGAATGCGCTTTCAAGCGCGAGCGTGGCGCGCGCGAGCTCGCGCAAGTCGTCCGCGCTTTGGGCATCGACGATCAAGGCCTGCGCACCGTCCGCGCCCTCGCACGCGATCAGCGCGATGCGGCGCGCCAGTGCGCGCGGGTCGCCGTGCAGCAGCGCCGCGTCGAAGCGCTCGCTCTTCACGCCCGCCGCCGCGAGCATGGCGGCCATGCTCGCGGCGCGGCCCGCGTGCTCGAGTTGCCATGTCTCGGTGCGCTCGAGCGGCACGCCGTGTACGTAGAGGCCGCCCTCGCGAACCGTGCGGCCCATCGCGGGAAACGCGGGCGCCACGATCGCGAGCCCGGCGCCCGCCTGCAGTGCCGCGACTTCAGCGGCCCAGTTGCCACGCAGCGTCGAGTCGATCTTCTTGTAGAGGCGGCGCTGCCCACCCAGCACCGCGAACGCGTGCGCGGTGCGCGCGGCCGCGTCGGCGGCGCTGAGGCGGCGCGTGTCGGTGTCGACAGCGATCACCTCGGCGTCGTCCGCCGTCATCGCGCGAGCCGAAGCGCCGCCCGACGGATCGCCGCCCGACGGTTCGCCGCCCGACGGATCGCCGCCCGCCACTTCCAACGTCACGATCGTCGGATGACCCGCGTTCGCGAACCCGATCGCACAGTCGGCGGCACCGGACAAATCATCGGCGATGATCAAAAGCTTCATGGAGTGCGCCTCTTGCCATTGGTCTTGCTACTCGTCTTGCTATTGCACGTGCTTCAGCATGCCTTCACGTTCTCTGCGCTTTGCGCGCGTGCCCCGTGGCGCGCCTCTACGCGCCTCGCGACCCAGGCCGTGAGCACGGGCGAGGCGATTGCCGTCACGACCACGCAGGCCGCCACGAGCAGCGTCGCGCTTTGCGCCGCCGGCTCGTAGACCGGATTGGCCGCTGCGACCAGCGCAGGCACGGCCGCCGCATTGCCCGCCGTGTTGGCCGCCGCCACCCCGGCCACGCCCGTGCCGCCCGTCACGCGGTCCGCGAAATAGAGCGGAATGCCGGTGACGATCACGACTGCGATGCCGAGGCCCATGCCAAGCAAGCCGGCCTGCCAGACCTTGTGCAGGTCGAGGCCCGCGCCCAGCGCCAGCGCAAAGAACGGAATCATGACCGGTACGGCGCGCGCCAGAAACGCGCGCATTTCGCGGTCGAGATTGCCGAGCAGCATGCCCGCGCACAGCGGCAGGATGCTGCCCACGAGCGTCTGCCACGGAAACGCCGAAAGCCCCGCCACGCCGAGTGTGACCATGGTGAGAAACGGCCCTGATTCGAGCGACATGATCGTGTAGGCGCCCACGTCCTCGGAGCGGCCGTACTGGCCCATCAGCGCCATGTAAAGGCCGCCGTTGGTATCGTTCATCGCCGCGACCACGGCCAGCGTGGAGAGCCCCGCGAACAGGCCCGAGGCGATCGGCTGCTCGCCGAGCAGATGGCCCATCGCAATCCCCATCAGGATCGCCGCGCCCACCTTGGTGACGAACAGCGCGCCGCCCTTCTTGAGCAGATACGGCGTGGCCTTCACGTCGATGCTCGCACCCATGCACACGTAGAACACGGCGAGGATCGGCAGCGCGCCCGTGAAAAGCGCGTTCGTGAACGAGCCGAAGAACTTCGGCAAACCGGGCACGAATGTCGCCACGAGCGATCCGGCGAGCAGCGGCACGATCATCATGCCGCCGGGAACGCGCTCGATCGAACGCTTGATGGGAATCTGGGCCATGCGAATCTCCTCGATGATGATCCGTTCGGCGCACGCCGCAGGCCAGCTTGATCGGCTTGATCGGTTTGATCGGCTTGATCGGATTGCGCACTGTTTTGATTGAAACGATCATCACGGAGTGTAGCTGCGCCGTCTATTTTGCGCAATTCAATCATTTCTGCGATTGAAACGATCAAATTGGGGACGCGTGGGCGAAATTGGAAATGCCGCGCCCCGAGCGGGCGCAGCAGGAGAATCTGCCTGCGGATCGATGCCGTGCGCGGCCAGCCATGTGCCAGCGCGAAGCCGGCGGCGGGCTCCGACCGGGCTCGTCGATGGGGTGAAGCGCATGCAGGGGCCGCCGGAAGGCCCGGCGACTCCATTGCGTACGACGAATTGCGAGGAAGGGATCAGTTACGCGACAAAAGCGCGACGCGGCGCGGCGGTGCGCGGCTCGCAGCCGGCGCGTCCATCGTGCTCACCGCGCTCGAGCATCGCGAACAGCCTGGCCACACGCTGGCGTTGCGTGGCCACGAGGTCGTAAGTCTGCTCGAGCACGCGCAGGCGCTTCTTCCAGTAATCGGCGTCGATCCCGCGCGGCGAATGGGCGCCCTGCACGTGGGTCACGTATTGGACCATGCGCTCGACGTGGTCGAGTTCGGTGTCGGCAAGGCTGGCCGGCAGCAGGCTGCCGGCGTTCGGTCTCTGTGGCTGCTGTGTGGAACGCATTATTTTTTGCCTGTGGTCGTAGGGTTCCGGCGCCCGGGAAGGGCGGTCCGGAGCATCGTCGCCGCGGGTCGATCTATCCCCCGGACCCGCGCCGCGATGCGCGAGGTGTTCCCCGGCCGCCCCTCGTTCGTCAACGTCCCGAACGCGGCCGATCCCCCTTGTTGGTTACCCAGCGACAATACCCAGGCTTGTCCGGCAGCCTTGACCGTGCGTCTCAATTTCGCGCCCTGAGCCTACCCCCACCCCAGCCACACCCTCAACGCGCAAAGTACATGTCGTGCAGCGCCTCGACCTCCACCTCCGCCGCGCGCGCCGCGAACGTGACCTTGCCGCCCTGCATGAGGTAGACCTGGTCGGCCAGCCGCAGCGCCATATGGGTGTTCTGCTCGACCAGCACGATCGTGCGGCCCGCCGCCTTCAGCCGCTCGAGAATCGCGAAGACTTCCTGCACCATCACGGGCGCGAGTCCGAGCGAGGGCTCGTCGATCAGCATCAGTTGCGGCGCCGACATGAGGCCGCGTCCGAGCGCGAGCATTTGCGCCTGCCCGCCCGAGAGCGTGCCCGCCGGCAGCGCGCGGCGCTCCTTGAGCAGCGGGAAAAGCGCGTAGACCTCTTCGAGCTGCCGGGCGGCCCCGGCGCGGCGCGTCTTCGCGAACGCGCCCAGCATGAGGTTTTCCTCGATCGACATGTCGCGGAAGATCATGCGGCCCTCGGGCACCATCGCAATGCCGCGTTGCGCCATGTCCCAAGTGGGCACGCCTGCGAGCGGCGCGCCTGCGAAGGCGATCTGCCCACGCTCGAGCGGCACGAGCCCCATGATGGCGCGCAGCAGCGTGGTCTTGCCCGCGCCGTTGGGGCCGACGATGGTGGTCACCTCGCCGCTCGCCACGTTCAGCGTCACGTCCCACAGCACGTTGATCGCGCCGTACCCCGCGCGCACGTTGTTGATCTCAAGCATGGGCCGCCTCCCCCGTATAGCTGCGCACCACTTCCGGATCGCGGAACACCTCGGCCGGCGGCCCATCGGCGATCAGCTTGCCGAAGTTGAGCACGGCCACGCGGCGGCACAGGTTCATCACCGTTTCGATATCGTGCTCAATGATCAGGATGCCTACGTTATAGCGCTCGTGCACGTCGATGAGCGTCTTCATGAAGCGCCGCTTGGTGGCCGTCTCGAGGCCGCCCAGCACTTCGTCGAGCAGCAGCAGCCTGGGTCCTGTCGCCAGCGCCTTCGCCACTTCGAGCGCCTTGAGCTCCGTGAGCGCCAGCTCGGTGGCCGCGTCGCGCTGCGCCTTGCCGGCGAGCCCCAGAAAATCGAGGATTTCGTCGATGCGCGCCTCGTCCACGCGGCCCGCGCCGAAACGCTGCGCGACCACGAGGTTCTCGCGCACCGTGAGCTCGTGCATCGGTTGCGGCACCTGGAAGGTGCGCCCGATGCCAAGGCGCGCGCGCCGGTACAGCGGCGTCTTGAGCAGGTCCACGCCCTCGAAGCGGATCGACCCGCTGGTGGGGCGCACGAGCCCCGAGACCGCGTTGAAGAGCGTGGTCTTGCCCGCGCCGTTGGGGCCGACGAGGCCCACCACGTCGTGCGTGCCGAGCGTGAGCGAGACGCCGCTCACCGCCGTGATGCCGCCAAAGCGGATCGACACGTCCTGCAACTGCAGTTCCGCTTTTGATTCAGCCTGCTGCATAAACACCTCGCCGGGTACGTTTGAGGCGCAGCGCGGTCAGGCCCGCGGGACTCACGATGATCATCGCCACGAGCAGCATGCCGAGCACGATCTGATGCCCCGTCGGCAGCAGGCTCTTGAGCACCAGCTGATCGATCAGGTACACCGACACCGCGCCCACCAGCGGGCCGAGGATGGTGCGATAGCCGCCGCAGATCGCCGCGATGATGGGCACCACGGCCCAGCTCGCGTTGAACGCGTAGTCGGGCTCGAGAAAGTTGATGTAGTGCGCGTTGAAGGCGCCCACGAGGCCCGTCATGAGCGCGGAGAGCATCAGCATCGCGAGCTTGAGGATGACGCTGTTCACGCCCACCACGCGCGTGGCGTCCTCCGACTCGTGCATCGCGCGCAGCGCGAGCCCGACGTGCGAGCCGCGCAGCTTCGCATAGACCGCGGCGAAAACGATGACGATCGTGAGGATCACCAGGTAACCGCCGCTCTTGCTGCCGAAGTCGAAGCCCGCCACCTTCGGCAGCGAGGGAATGCTGGAAAGGCCGCTCGCACCGCCCGTGAGCCCCGACCATTCGGTCGCGACGATACGGAAGATCTGCGCATAGGCGAGAATCGCCAGCGCGAAGTACGGCCCCTTCAGGCGCAGCGCGGGCGCCATGGCGAACGAGGCCAGCGCCGCGCCCACGCCGCCCGCGGCGATCGCGGGAAACACCGGCCAGCCCGCCTTCAGCGTGAGCAGCGCCGAGATGTACGAGCCCACGCCGAAGAACGCGCTGTGCCCGAAGCTCACCATGCCGCCCAGGTTGCCGAGCAAGGCCCACGCGAGCGCGATGCCCGCAATCGTGAGCGAGGCCACAGCGAGGCTCATCAGATAGAGGTTCTGGCCGAGCACGAGCGGCACGGCCACATAGAGCACGGCCAGCGTGACGGCCAGCACCGCCACACGTGATGCGGGCCACGCAGTACGGCCCGCTTGCGGATTGAATGGCGTCGTCATCGGCCTTACCCCCTTCGCTTCGCCACGCCGAACAGGCCGTTGGGCAGCACGTACAGCACGATCAGGAACAGCAGCATGCCGGCCAGCTCCTGCAATGCGGAGCTCGCGAGCGTGACGGTCAGCGCCTCGGTAATGCCCAGCAGCATCGCGCCCGCCAGCACGCCCGGAATCGAGCCCACGCCCGCAAGCACGGTGATGATGAACGCCTTCACGGTGAGCGCCTCGCCTATCGAAGGCTGCACGGCACTCGACGCGTAGATCGACACGCCCGCGCACGAGGCCAGCACGCCCGCCACGACGAACGAGACCAGCTCGGTCTTGCGCGGATCGATGCCCATGAGGCGCGCGGCATCTCGGTTGCTCGAGATCGCGCGCACGGCGCGGCCGTACCACGAGCGCGAGAGCCACCACCAGAGCGCGAACATCAATACGACGCTGATGCCGAACGACAGCACTTCGCTGCGCATGGAGAGCAGGTTGCCGAGCATCACGCTGTCTTGCAGCCAGGCGTTGCCGGTCGAGCGCACATCGGCGCCCCAGCCCAGCAGCACGGCGTTGGTCAGCACGATGCCGATGCCATAGGTGAGGATCAGCGAATTCAGCTCGCGGTCGCGCTTGATGCAGCTCACCAGATACCACGCGGCCACGGCCGCCACGCACACCACCGGAATGGCCACCGGAATCGCGAACACCGGGTTCAGGTTCAGGCGTGTCTCGAACGTGTAGGCGATATAGGCCGCCAGCAGCACGAGTTCGCCGTGCGCGAGGTTGATGATGCGCATCGAGCCGAACACGAGCGCGAGCCCGAGCGCGACGAGTGCATACGCACCGCCCACGAGCACGCCCGAGTACAGCGATTGCAAAACGAGTTCGGTCATCGCGACCTCCTTCAGAACGACGATTGCGGCGATAGCAACGAATGCGGCGAACGCGGCGCACTCACCATGGCAGCGCCGGATAGTTGAGCTTGCCCGTGGCGCGCTCCTTCGGCCACACGAGCACGATACGGTCGCCCTGAATCTGCGCCATGTTGTTGGAGAACGCCGGGTTCTCGCCGTTGGCCGCGAAGCTCACCTTGCCGATCAGCGTGTCGTGCGGCTTCGCGCGCAGCTCGGCGGCAATGCCGTCCTTCTTGAGCGTGCCGGCGTCGGCGGCGCGCGCCATCGCGTTGAACAGCAGCATCGACTGCACGAACGCGAACTCGGCCACGTAGTCGGGCTCCTTCTTGTACGCGGCCACATAGGCGTCGACGAACGCCTTGCCTTCGGCGCTGCCGAACTGCGCCGGATGCGGCAGCATCGCGCAACCGATCACGTTGTTCACGAGGTCCGGAAACTCGGCGGCCATCTTCGGCGTGGCAATCGCCCATACCCCCATCACCGCCTTCAGTTGTGGCTTGAGGACCTTGGCTGCGCGCAGGATGCCGATATAGTCGTTCTCGTAGCCGATCATCAGCATGACTTCGGGCTTGTCCTGCAGGCGGATCTTGTTCACGAGCGGCTTGAAATCCGTCATCGTGGGCTCGAACGCGTGCACGGTCACCGTCACGCCCTGCGCACGCAGTTTCGTGGAAACGTCGTTGCTCAGATCGGTGGTGGCCTGCCTGGTCGAGGCCACGATCGACACCGACTTCACGCCCATCGCATCGAGCTGCCCCAACACGGCCTTCGAGTAGCCCGATGCGGGCCCGATACGGAAAAAGCGCTTGAGGCCGCGCGAAGTCATCGCGCTGTCGACAGCACCCGAGGTGATGTACACGAGGCCGGCCTTGTCGGCCGCCTCCGAAGCCGGGCTCACGGCGTTCGAGCCGTAGCCGCCGGTAATCGCGAGCACGCCCTGCGAGGCGAGCTTCTCCACGGCGGAAACGGCCTTGGCCGGTTGCGCTTCGTCGTCGATCACGGTGAGCGCGACCTTGTGCTTGCCATTGCCGCGATTGAACATGTCGGCGGCCACCTTGATGCCTTCGAGCTGCGCGTTGCCCGCGCGCGCCATCGAGCCCGTGAGCGGCAACTCGACGCCCACCGGCAGCACGTCCGCAAATGCGGACGGTGTGGCTGCCAGCAGCGCGAGCGCACAGGCGCCAAGGTTGATGATCGCGCGCGCGAACGCGCGCCCTTTGCCGCAATCGGCGTTGCGAGAAGTGCTGCGGGACATCGAGTCCTCCAAACCGTCTTTTATGGTGTTGTCGTGCGCGCCCTGGCTCGATGGCGAGGGCATGCTTCGTGCAACTCGCGCGCGGCGCGTCTGCATGCGCGCTTCGCGTGGCGAGGATTTCAGGCGCTATCTGGATCGCGGAGGCTCACCACGGCACGCCAGGGTAGGCGGGTTTCACGGTGGCATATTGCGCAGGCCAGACGAGCGCGAGCTTGCCGTTCGCGGCGAACTGGCCCATGTGCGCGACATAGTTCGGGTTGTCGCCGCGCGCATCGAAGCTCACCTTGCCGAGGAAGGTGTCGTCGCGCCGGGTGGCGCGCAAGGTGTCGGCCAGGCCGCCCTTGTCGAGCGTGCCGGCCTTCTGCGCGCTCGCAATGGCGTCAAAGAGCAGTTGCGCGTAGACGAACGAAGTCTGCGACTGGTAGTTCGAGACGGTCTTGAAGAGCCGCTCATAGGTGTCGGAGAAGTCGCGCTGGTCCGCCGAGCGGTAGTCGGCCGGCGACGAGAGCACGGTCGCGCCGTACACGTTCGGCACGAGATCGGGGAACGACTGCGCCATCTTCGGGCTCGCGAACGCCCACGGCGCGGCAATCGCCTTGAGCTCGGGCTTGAGCACGCGCGAGGCGCGCAGAATGCCCACGTAGTCGTTCTCGTAGCCGAGCATGGCCATGGCATCGGGCTTGTCCTGCAGCTTCACCTTGTTGATGAGCGGCTTGAAGTCGCTGATCGAGGGATCGTAGGCATGCAGGAAGGTCTTCACGCCCTTGGCCTTGAGCGCGGCGTCCAACTGGCGCGCGAGGTCGCTGGTTGCGTCCTTCGTCGAATAGACGATGGCCACCGACTTCACGCCGAGCGTCTCGAAGAGGCCCGTCATGCCCTTCGTATAGCCGGGCGTGTTGCTCACGCGAAAAAAGTTCTTGAGGCCGCGCGTGACCATGTCGTCGCTGGTGCCGCCCGAGGTGACGTAGACGAGCCCTGCCTTGCTCGCGGCCTCGGAGGCCGGGCCCGCGCAGTTCGAGTTCGCCGCGCCCGCGACGGCCACCACGTGCTGCGAGGCGAGCTGCTCGACAGCCGCGACGGCCTTGGCCGGATTCGACTCGTCATCAATGGCGACGAGCGTGATCTTGTCTTGCGGATGGCGCCGGTTGAACTGGTCGGCGGCCACCTGGATGCCGCGGTACATCTCCGTGCCGGCTTGCGCGAGCGGGCCGGTCAGCGGCAACTCGACGCCCACCTTCCATTCGCTTGCGTGGGCTTGCGCCGGTGCCAGGAGGCCGCTTAGCGCGGCGGCCAGCGCTGCTGTCGAGGCGCCGCCGCCGGCGAGACGGCGCAGCGTTCGCACGGCACGGCGCGCCTGCACGGCGCGCGGCTTGAATCGGGTCATGTCTCCTCCGTTGCCTCGAGGGCCTTTTGTATGAGGGTTTACCGCCGCGTTTTATTTCGCATTTCGAATCATTCGATAGCGACTCCGTCGGCCAACGGCCCCGGGGGGGCCGGGTGCGTTGCGCCCAGTGGCTGCGAAACGCCTGCTGCATTGGGTTTGCCGCTATGGAACAGGTGCCAGTGTGGGCGAGCACCAGCAAGCTAACAATTTGTTTTCGGAAAAGCCGGCGTTCGGCTCGGTGGAAGTCGGCAATTGCACCTAGGTGTGGGGGCGGGCTTCAAGCCTGCCTGTCCGGCGGCCTCGGCGGCTACGGGAAAACCCTCAAAAAAATACGGTACACACCGATCATTCGCGCAGCGTCGAAGATTAATTGCATATGCAACTAGCCAGCTGATATTTCCGTTTCGCGCGCACTACGCCATTTCGGATCCGGCAATGGATTGTTGCGCAGGAAAGTGGCACAGCCCGTCCGCCTCGGCACAGACCTGGCGTATACCCCGAAGTTATGGGCGTGGCACGCGATTTTTGTTTTCGAATCAACGAAACAAGGCCTTAAACAGAGGGTCAATTGATGCAGCGGGGATTTTTTCAGGTTGCCTCGTCTTGACCGCGATCCTAGAATCGGGACGGAATTGGGCCGCGCTCACGCGCCGCCCTTTAGAAAAAAGCATGGGGATGAGACATGGCGATAGCACCGGACGCGCAACTGCCTGGCCGCGGCTTCTACGGGCAGGCGTTCGAAGCGGGCCGGCCCGCCTGAGCGCGGGCGATGCCAGGACTACGCTAAACAAAGGGGAGAAACGAATGGACGACATGCTGACCGCCTCGGCGCAAACCGTGCTCGCCGACCTCTGCACACCGCAATTCGTGCGCGGCGTGGAAGCGGCGCACGACCGCCGCGCGGGCCGCGAGCTCTGGCGGCAACTCGAAGCACGGGGATTGCTGGACGCGCTCGTGCCCGAGGCGCAGGGCGGCGCGGACTTGCCGCTCGCCGAGGCCGCGGGCGTGCTGTTCGCGTTCGGCCAGCACGCCTTGCCGCTGCCGGCGGCGCACACGATGATCGCGCGTCATCTGCTGGCCGCGGCCGGCGTGGAGGCGCCGCGCGGGCCCGTCGCGCTGGCGATCGCCGATTCCACGCAAAGCATGGCCTTCGTGCCTTACGGGCAGGTGGCCGACGCGGTCGTGGTCGAAACGTCGGCGGGCACGTTTCTCGTCTCGCTCGATACGGCCTGCGTGGAGAAGCATGGCGAAGCGCTGGACGCCACCGTGAGCTTCGACACGCGCACGGCGTACGCGCTGCCCGCGCGCGGCATTGCCGAGCTGGGCGCGCTCGTGACCGCGGCCACCATGGCGGGCGCGATGCAGCGCGTGCTCGACATGACGACCGGCTATGTGAACGAGCGCCAGCCATTGGGCGGCTCGCCCGGCAAGGTCCAGGCCGTGCAGCAGCAACTGAGCGTGATGGCCGGACACGTCGCGGCCACGCGCATGGCCGCGCAGCTCGGCTGCGCCGCGCATCGCAGCGGCCGGCAGCGCCTCGCGAGCGCGATTGCCAAGGCGCGCGCGAGCCGCGCGGCGCCGCTTGTCGCGAACGGCGCGCATGGCCTCGTGGGCGCGATGGGCATCGCCGCCGGGTTCGATCTGCAGCTCTATACGCGGCGGCTACATGCGCAGCGCCTGCAATATGGTTCGGAATCCTTCTGGGATGAGATCGTGGGTACGCACGCGCTCGATCACTGGAATGGCGCGGCCGAGGGTGTAGTCGGGATTTTTGATGCGCTTGATGAAGCTGCGATGCCGCCCCGCACCGACACCTGGACGCACTGAAAACGCGCTGCGACCGCTCTGAGGACACGCCGCTGGCGTACGACTCAGGCGGCGCGCGCCACGCAACGACCACCGGCGTGGCGCGCGTGCGGCCGCTATCTCCCCTGCCACCGTGCCGGCCGCTTCTCCGCAAACGCCGCCGCCCCCTCGCGCGCATCGGCGGACGCGAACACCGGCTCCGTGATCGCGCGTTGCCGCGCGAACATCTCATCTTGCGCCCAATCGCGTGACGCCTTCATCACGCGCTTGCTCGCGGCCACGGCGAGCGGTCCGTTCGCCACGATGCGCTGCGCCAGTTCGAGCGCGCCCGCAAGCGCCTCGCCCGGTGGCGTGAGCCGGTTCACGAGGCCGTACGCGTACGCGCGCTGCGCATCGCACATGTCGCCGGTCAGCACGAGCTCCATGGCAATGCGTTCGGGCAACTGATGCGGCAAGCGCAACAGCCCGCCCGCGGCAGCCACGAGGCCGCGCTTCACCTCGGGCAGCCCGAACTGCGCGTTCTGCGCCGCGACCACGAGGTCGCTCGCGAGCACGAGCTCGAAACCGCCCGCGAGCGCGTAGCCTTCCACCGCCGCAATCAGCGGCTTGGACGGCGGCGCCTCGGTCAGGCCCGCGAAGCCGCGCCCAGGCAAGCTCGGGCGCTCGCCCTTGAGGAAGCCCTTGAGGTCCATCCCCGCGCAAAACGTGCCGCCCGCGCCGGTGAGGATCGCAACGCGCAGGTCGTCGCGGCGCTCGAGTTCGTCGAGTGCCGCGGCCATGGCCTCGGCCACTGCCTTCGTGCAGGCGTTACGCGCCTGCGGCCGGTTGATCGTGAGGATCTGGATGCCATCGCGGTACTCGATCAGCAATTCGTCGCTCATGTGCTCTCCTGTTCTGTGAGCGTCCCGAAGGTCCGCTCAGCGCGGCTGCATGCGGATCGCGCCGTCGAGGCGGATCGTTTCGCCGTTGAGCATGGGGTTCTCGAGAATGTGCAGCGCGAGCGAGGCAAACTCGTCGGCGACACCCAGGCGCGGCGGGAACGGCACCATCTTGCCGAGCGCATCGCGAATCTCATCGGGCAGGCGTGCGAGCAGCGGCGTGTCGAACAGGCCCGGCGCGATGGTGCACACGCGAATGCCCTTGCTCGCAAGATCGCGCGCGGCCACGAGCGTCATGCCGACCACGCCCGCTTTCGACGACGCATACGGCACCTGGCCGATCTGCCCTTCGTAGGCGGCCACCGATGCGGTCAGCACGCAGGCGCCGCGCTCGCCGCCCGCGTTCGGCGTGTTGCGCGCCATGGCCGCCGCCGCGAGCCGCAGCGCGTTGAAGGTGCCGATGAGATTCACCCTCACCACGTCTTCATAGGCTTGCAACGAGCCGGGCGAGCCGTCTTTCTCGATCAGGCGCACCGCGCCGCCGCGGCCCGCGCAGTGCACGAGCGCGCGCAGCGTGCCGCGCTTCGTGGCCGCGTCGAACACGGCCGTCATGTCCGCTTCGCTGGTGACGTCGGCGGGCACGAAGCTCGCCGCCGGGCCCAGTTCGTCGGCCACCGCCGCCCCGCGCGAGCTCGCGAGGTCGGCAATCACAACCTGTGCGCCCTTCTCCAATAGTTGCTTCGCGCTCGCGAGACCGAGGCCCGACGCGCCGCCCGTCACCACGGCTACCGCTCCCTTCAGTTCCATGCCGTATCTCCTGTCGTTGTGTTGCCGTGCTGTGCCTAGAGGCGCTCAATGAGCGTCGCGTTGGCCATGCCGCCCGCCTCGCACATCGTCTGCAAGCCGTAGCGTCCGCCGCTGCGCTCGAGCGCATTGAGCATGGTGGTCATGAGGCGAGCGCCCGACGCGCCCAGCGGGTGCCCCAGCGCAATCGCGCCGCCCGCGGGGTTCAGGCGCGACGCGTCCGCGCCCAGCGCCTTCTGCCACGCGAGCGGCACCGAGGCAAACGCCTCATTCACTTCGAAATGCGAAATATCGCCGATCGAGAGGCCGACCTTCTTCAGCAGGCGCTCGGTAGCGGGAATGGGCGCGGAAAGCATCATCAGCGGATCGTCGCCGCAGACATCGAACGCGACGATGCGCGCGCGCGGCTTCAGACGCAGTTGCGCCGCCTTCTGTTCGTTCATCACGAGCAGCGCCGCCGCGCCGTCGGAGATCTGCGAGGCGTTGCCCGCCGTCACGTTGAACCGGATGCCCGGAAAGCGCTCGGCCAGCGCGGCGTCCTCGAACGAGGGCGCGAGGCTCGCGAGGCGCTCGGCCGTGGTGCCCGCGCGGATGGTTTCGTCCATGTCGATGCGGCGCGTGCCCGTTTCGCCTTGCACTTCGATCGGCACGATCTCGCGTGCGAACTGGCCCGCGGCGCGCGCCGCGTCGGCGCGGCAGTGCGACTGCGCTGCGTACGCATCCATCATCTCGCGCGTGAGTGCCCACTTCTGCGCGACCAGATCGGCGCTGACGCCCTGGCCCACGAGACCCTGCGGGTAGCGCGCGTGAAAGCGCGCGCCGTACGGGTCGCGGCCGATGCGCGACGAGCCCATCGGCACGCGGCTCATCGACTCCACGCCGCCCGCGATAACGATCTCGTTGACGCCCGCCATGACGGCTTGCGCCGCGAAGTGCACGGCCTGCTGGCTCGAGCCGCACTTGCGCTCGACCGTGGTCGATGGCACGTGCTGCGGAAAACCGGCCGCGAGCCAGGCGGCGCGGCCCGGCGTGGAGGCTTGGTCGCCCACCTGGCTCACGCAGCCGATGATGACGTCGTCCACGGTGCCGGGGTCGAGGTCGTTGCGCTCGACGAGTTGCTGGATCACCTGCGAAAGCAGGTCGACCGGATGCAAGTCGACGAAGGCGCCACCCGCCTTGCTCCGGCCCATGGGACTACGCACTGCGTCGACGATTACCGCGCTTTGGATCATGGTTCACTCGATGGTTGAAGTGGGGGGAAACCGGTGGCGCCGTTTCATCGGCGGCAAGAGCGCGATGGCAAAAACCGCGCACCGGAGACTAAAAATGAATCCACCGGATCAAAATACACCATACCATCTCAAAATTTCAATAGTGGTTAACATTTTTCGGCACACCAGGATCATTTTTGTTGATTTCTGATCGTCAATCCGCAACACTAGGCTCATGTTTCGGACTCAATGGATCGAATTTCAACCGCGACAGCACGCTCGAGCGCCTTTTTAGGCGCGGCAAAGCGCCGCTGTTGCGAAAAAATGAGCCAGTCGTCTTGAAAAATTGTTCCAGCCCACAGGTGAAAGCTAGAATGCCGGGTTTGCCGCACGGCGGGCCGCGCTCGCCCCAACCCGGCCTGCAGCGCCCTCACCATTGACGAAGGAACCCGAAATGACCGACATGGCCACCCCGCGCAGCGACGATGCAGCTGATGCACAGCCCGATTCGCAGCTTGTGAGCGCGCTCGCGCGCGGCGTGCGGATCCTGCAGTGCTTTTCGATGGGGGCGTCGGAGCTGTCGGCGCGCGAGCTGGTGGAGCGCACGGGCCTGCCCAAGCCCACGGCGCTACGGCTCATCAACACGCTGTGCGAGTTCGGTCTGTTGCGCTACTCGGAGCGCATTTCGAAGTACGTGCTGGGCACGGAGATGCTGAGCCTCGCCGCGCCCGCGCTCGGCCGCATGACGATCCGCCAGCTTGCGCGGCCGCTGATGCAGGAGCTGGCCGACTATTGTCAGGGCCAGGTGACGCTCGCGGTGGGCTATCGCCTGAACCTCGCCTATGCCGAGGTGATTCAGGGCGCGGGCAGCGCGGTGTACCGCTCGGAGATCGGCACGCGGGTCTCGCTCTCGCGCACGGCGTCGGGCCGCGCGTATCTGTGGACCGTGCCGGCCGAGACGCGCGAGCAGTACCTGCAGGAGACGCTCACGCGCGACCCGGCCAAGGGCGAGTTGCTCGCACAGCGCCTCACGCAGGCGCAGCAGGAGTTGCGCGAATACGGCTGCACGATCTCGCACGGCGACATGCAGCGCGAAATTCATTCGGTGGCGATTCCACTCGCTTCGCCCATCGACGACGAGTACTGGGTTTTCAGTTGTTCCATTGCGGTATTCAACATCAGCGGCAACCAGTTGACCGCCGACATTGCCCCCCGGCTGATGTCGCTGGTCAGGCGCGTGGAGGCAGCGCTCGGCAGTGTGACTGGAGCCGCGCACGATATGGAGACGAGACCGTGGAGCGTGTCCGCGAACTAGCAGTCGCAGCACCCGGCAAAGAAGCCCTGCGCTTTGCCGGCACCAACGAAATCCTCACTTACGCAGCACTGAACGAACGCGCGGACCGGGTCGCGCACTGGCTGATCGGCCTTGGCCTGCAACCCGGCGACGGCATTGCGCTGCTGTTCGAGAATCATCCCGCGCTTGCCGTGCTCGCCGTCGGCGCCGAGCGCGCCGGCCTCTACTACACCCCCATCAGCATCCAGTTGAAGACACGCGAGGTCGCGCACGTCCTCAAGGACTGCGGCGCGCGCGTGCTGATCGCCTCGCAGGCGATGCGCGAGCTCGCGCAAACGCTCGTGACCGAGGGCGCCACGCAAGGCGTCGCGTGCTTCATGGCGACAGCGGAAGACGCCGCGGGCCGCGCGGCGGATTGCGCACCGGCGCCCGGCTTCGCCTCGCTCAACGATGCGCTCGCCCGTGTAGACACGCGCGAGCCGCTGCCCGCCTGCCCCCAGGGCCGCGACTTTCTTTACTCGTCGGGCACGACGGGTCTGCCCAAGGGCGTGCTCAAGCCGCTCGTGCCGTGGGAGCAGCGCGCCATCGACGACACCGAAATGGCTTCGTGGCGCAAGAGCTTCGGATTCGATCAGGACTCCGTGTATTTGAGCACCGCGCCGCTTTATCACGCGGCGCCGCTGCGCTATCTGATGCGCGTGCTGCGCGTGGGCGGCCGGATTATCGTGCTGCGCAAGTTCGACCCCGAGGCCGCGCTCGAGACGATCGAGCGCTATCGGGTCACTCACAGCCAGTGGGTGCCGACGATGTTCATCCGCATGCTCAATCTGCCCGAGGCGGTACGCAAGCGCTACGACGTGCGCAGCCTGAAAGTGGCGATCCACGCGGCCGCGCCTTGCCCGCCGCTCGTCAAGGAGCAGATGATCGAATGGTTCGGGCCGGTGATTTACGAGTACTACGCGGGCTCTGAAGGTGTGGGGCTCACGGCGATCGGGCCCGAGGAATGGCTTGCGCATCGCGGCTCGGTTGGGCGCGCCAAGTTCGGCACGCTGCATATTGTCGACGATGAAGACCGCGATTTGCCTGTGGGCGAGATTGGCCGTGTGTTCTTCGAAGGCGGGCCGCCGTTCGAGTATTTCAACGATCCGGTGAAGACCCAGAGCGTCTTCAATCGGCACGGTTGGGCGACGTATGGCGATATTGGGCATGTGGATGCCGATGGCTATCTGTATTTGAGCGACCGGCGCGTCGATCTCATCATCAGCGGTGGTGTGAACGTCTATCCGCAGGAGATCGAGAATGTGCTTGCAGAGCATCCTGCCGTGGCTGATGTGGCTGTGATTGGCGTGCCGCATGCTGAGTTTGGGGAGGCCGTGAAGGCCGTTGTGCAGTTGCGTGAGCGGGATGCCGCGTGTCCCGAGCTTGTGGAGGCGCTGATGGCGTTTTGCCGGGAACGGCTCTCGCATATCAAGGTGCCGAGATCGGTGGATTTCGAGGAGGCGCTGCCTCGGCATGATAATGGGAAGTTGCTGCGGCGGCTGTTGAAAGAGCGGTATCGGGTCGCTGTGCGATGATTTTTTTCGCGTGTTCGCGGGCGTTGGCATTTCCTTGTTTTCGCGGCGGGCCGCAGGCGTTG
>NZ_BAYD01000123.1 GCF_000685075.1 Paraburkholderia oxyphila NBRC 105797 | reverse complement strand
CGCCGGCGTGGTTGCAAAGATCATCGAGTAAATCGAGTAGAATACTCGGCTTGCTGTAGAAGTTGACGTATCCAGGGACCGGCCTGCGGCTCTCCGCCGCAGGCCGGTCCTACGCTCTTTATCTAGTCTGGCGGCGCAAGTCCGCCTCGCTCTTTTCAAGGAATTGTCATGCAGAACCAAAAAATCCGTATCCGCCTGAAGGCTTTCGACTACCGTCTGATCGACCAGTCGGCTGCTGAAATCGTCGATACGGCGAAGCGCACGGGCGCCATCGTCCGCGGTCCGGTGCCGCTGCCGACGCGTATCCAGCGTTTCGACATCCTGCGTTCGCCGCACGTCAACAAGACCTCGCGCGACCAGCTCGAAATCCGCACCCACCTGCGCCTGATGGACATCGTCGACCCGACGGACAAGACCGTTGACGCGCTGATGAAGCTGGACCTGCCGGCTGGCGTGGACGTCGAAATCAAGCTGCAGTAAGAGTCTCTGGCGCTGTCTAGTTAGCCTGACAGCGCTAAGTCTTTGATTGCTTGCGGAAAACGAGAAAGGACGTTATACTTGACGTCTTTTCGCGCGTTTGCGCAAAAAATCGGTGTGTCCCTTTCGGGCCTTTACCTCGAAAACACGCCGGTACTTTGTAAATTAGCCCCGACCAATCGCAGTCGGGAATGGAGAAAACGATGAGCCTTGGACTCGTAGGTCGCAAGGTTGGCATGACCCGTATCTTCACGGCGGATGGGGACTCGATTCCCGTTACCGTGCTGGACGTGTCCGACAACCGCGTGACGCAGATCAAGACTGTTGAAACCGACGGCTACACGGCCGTTCAGGTTGCGTTCGGTACGCGCCGCGCATCACGCGTGACGAAGCCGCTCGCAGGTCATCTCGCCAAAGCTGGCGTTCAAGCCGGTGAAATCCTCAAGGAATTCCAGATCGACGCCGCCAAGGCTGCCGAACTGTCCGCTGGCGCCGTGATCGGTGTGGAACTCTTCGAAGAAGGCCAGAAGATCGACGTGCAAGGCACCTCGATCGGTAAGGGCTACGCCGGTACCATCAAGCGTTACAACTTCGCATCGGGTCGTGCTTCGCACGGTAACTCGCGCTCGCACAATGTGCCGGGCTCGATCGGTATGGCGCAGGATCCGGGTCGCGTGTTCCCCGGCAAGCGCATGACCGGTCACATGGGTGACGAAACCGTGACGGTGCAGAACCTCGAGATCGCCCGTATCGACGCAGAGCGCAAGCTGCTGCTCGTGAAGGGTGCCGTGCCGGGTGCAAAGGGCGGCAAGGTTTTCGTGACGCCGGCTGTCAAGGCCCGCGCCAAGAAAGGAGCGCAATAATGGAACTGAAGCTCCTGAACGCTAATGGTCAGGAAGGCGCAGCAGTTAACGCGTCGGACGTCGTGTTCGGCCGTGACTACAACGAAGCGCTGATTCACCAGATCGTTGTCGCCTACCAGGCGAACGCGCGCAGCGGTAACCGCGCGCAAAAGGACCGCGAGCAGGTCAAGCACACCACCAAGAAGCCGTGGCGTCAGAAGGGTACGGGCCGCGCTCGTGCCGGTATGTCGTCGAGCCCGCTGTGGCGTGGCGGTGGTCGCATCTTCCCGAATTCGCCGGAAGAAAACTTCTCGCACAAGGTCAACAAGAAGATGCATCGCGCAGGCCTCTGCTCGATCTTCTCGCAGCTGGCCCGTGAAGGCCGCATCTCGGTCGTCGAAGAGCTCTCGCTCGAAGCGCCCAAGACGAAGCTGCTGGCCGAAAAGTTCAAGGCCATGGGTCTCGAATCCGTGCTGGTCATCACCGACACGGTCGACGAGAACCTGTTCCTGGCGTCGCGCAACCTGCCCCACGTGGCAGTCGTTGAGCCGCGCTTTGCCGACCCCCTCTCGCTGATCTACTTCAAGAAGATCCTGATCACGAAGGCTGCGGTCGCCCAGATCGAGGAGTTGCTGTCATGAGCGAGATTCGCAAGAACGATCATCGTTTGATGCAGGTCCTGCTCGCGCCGGTGATCTCCGAAAAGGCGACGCTGGTGGCGGAGAAGAACGAACAAGTCGTCTTCGAAGTCGCGCCGGACGCGAACAAGCAGGAAGTCAAGGCTGCTGTCGAGCTGCTGTTCAAGGTGGAAGTCGAGTCCGTCAATGTGCTGGTCCAGAAGGGCAAAGCCAAGCGCTTTGGCCGCTTCAACGGCAAGCGCAAGGACGTGAAGAAGGCGTACGTCTGCCTGAAGCCCGGCCAGGAAATCAACTTTGAAGCGGAGGCCAAGTAATCATGGCAATCGTGAAAGTTAAGCCGACCTCGCCGGGTCGCCGCGCGATGGTGAAGATCGTCAACAAGGATCTGCACAAGGGCGCGCCGTACGCACCGCTGCTCGAAAAGCAATCCGTGAAGGCGGGCCGTAACAACAACGGTCACATCACCACGCGTCACCAGGGTGGCGGTCACAAGCAACACTACCGTGTGATCGATTTCCGTCGTACGAAGGACGGCATCCCCGCGAAGGTGGAGCGTCTCGAGTATGACCCGAACCGTAGCGCGAACATCGCGCTGGTTCTGTACGCAGACGGCGAGCGCCGCTACATCATCGCGCCGAAGGGCGTGACGGTTGGCACGCCGCTGATGTCGGGCTCGGAAGCGCCGATCAAGGCGGGCAACGCCCTGCCGATCCGCAACATTCCGGTCGGTACGACGATCCACTGCATCGAAATGCTGCCGGGCAAGGGCGCGCAAATCGCGCGTTCGGCTGGTACGTCGGCCATGCTGCTGGCCCGTGAAGGCGTCTACGCGCAGGTTCGTCTGCGTTCGGGCGAAATCCGCCGCGTGCACGTCGAGTGCCGCGCGACGATCGGTGAAGTCGGCAACGAAGAGCACAGCCTCCGTCAAATCGGTAAGGCTGGCGCGAACCGCTGGCGCGGTATCCGCCCGACGGTCCGTGGCGTTGCAATGAACCCGGTCGACCACCCGCACGGTGGTGGCGAAGGCAAGACTGCGGCTGGTCGCGACCCGGTGAGCCCGTGGGGCACGCCGACGAAGGGCTATCGCACCCGCAGCAACAAGCGCACGACGAGCATGATCGTCCAGCGCCGTCACAAGCGTTAAGGAGTAGGCAATGGCACGTTCTATTAAGAAAGGTCCGTTCTGCGACGCCCATTTGCTGAAGAAGGTTGAGGCGGCTGCAGCGACGCGCGACAAGAAACCAATCAAGACCTGGTCGCGTCGTTCGACGATCCTGCCGGACTTCATCGGCCTGACGATCGCCGTTCACAACGGCCGTCAACACGTTCCGGTGTATGTCACGGAAAACATGGTCGGCCACAAGCTTGGCGAGTTCGCACTGACCCGTACGTTCAAGGGTCACGCGGCCGACAAGAAGGCCAAGAAATAAGGGGCAATCAAGATGGAAGTGAAGGCAATTCATCGCGGTGCCCGCATCTCGGCGCAGAAGACGCGCCTTGTGGCTGACCAGATCCGCGGTCTGCCGGTCGACAAGGCACTGAACGTTCTGACGTTCTCGCCGAAGAAAGCGGCTGGCATCGTGAAAAAGGTTGTGCTCTCGGCGATCGCAAACGCGGAACACAACGAAGGCGCCGACATCGACGAGCTCAAGATCAAGAGCATCTACGTCGACAAGGCGGCTTCGCTGAAGCGTTTCACCGCGCGCGCCAAGGGCCGCGGCAACCGCATCGAGAAGCAATCCTGTCACATCACTGTGACGGTCGGGAATTAAGGAGCCATACGATGGGACAGAAAATTCATCCGACTGGCTTCCGTTTGGCCGTCAGCCGCAATTGGGCTTCGCGCTGGTACGCGAACAACAACAATTTCGCGGCGATGTTGAAGGAAGACATCGGTGTTCGTGAATACCTGAAGAAGAAGCTGAAGAACGCTTCGGTGGGCCGTGTTGTGATCGAGCGTCCGGCAAAGAACGCTCGCATCACGATTTACAGCTCGCGCCCGGGTGTGGTGATCGGCAAGAAGGGCGAGGACATCGAACTCCTCAAGGCCGAGCTCCAGAAGCGCATGGGCGTTCCGGTTCACGTGAACATCGAAGAAATCCGCAAGCCGGAAACCGACGCGCAGCTGATCGCCGACTCGATCACGCAGCAGCTCGAGCGCCGCATCATGTTCCGTCGCGCCATGAAGCGCGCGATGCAGAACGCGATGCGTCTGGGTGCCCAGGGCATCAAGATCATGAGCGCCGGCCGTCTGAACGGTATCGAAATCGCACGTACCGAATGGTACCGCGAAGGTCGAGTGCCGCTTCACACGCTGCGTGCTGACATCGACTACGCAACCTCGGAAGCGAAGACGACGTACGGCATCATCGGCGTGAAGGTTTGGGTCTACAAGGGCGACACGCTCGGCCGCAACGACGCACCGGTGGTGGAAGAAGTCGCCGAAGAAAAGCGTCCGCGCCGCAACGCGCGCCCGGGCGATCGTCGTCCGCGCCGTGATGGCGAAGGCGCGCCGGGTGCCCGTCGTGGCGCACCGCGCCGTGGCGGTGACGGCAAGACTGGAGAATAACGATGCTGCAACCGAAACGCAGGAAGTATCGCAAAGAGCAGAAGGGTCGTAACACCGGCGTCGCAACGCGCGGCAACGCGGTTTCGTTCGGTGAATTCGGCCTGAAGGCTATCGGTCGTGGTCGCCTGACCGCGCGTCAGATTGAAGCAGCGCGTCGTGCAATGACGCGTCACATCAAGCGTGGCGGCCGCATCTGGATCCGTATCTTCCCGGACAAGCCGATCTCGCAAAAGCCGGCGGAAGTGCGTATGGGTAACGGTAAGGGTAACCCTGAGTACTACGTCGCAGAGATTCAACCGGGCAAGATGCTGTATGAAATGGATGGTGTGTCCGAAGAACTGGCCCGTGAAGCCTTCCGTCTGGCTGCAGCCAAGCTGCCGCTGAAGACGGTCTTCATGGTTCGCCAGCTCGGCGCCTAAGGAGTTAATGATGAAGGCATCTGAACTTCTTCAGAAAGACAAGGCCGCGCTCGATCAAGAGCTGTCGGACCTCTTGAAGGCGCAATTCGGCCTGCGCATGCAACTCGCGACCCAGCAGCTCACGAACACGAGCCAGCTGAAGAAGGTTCGTCGCGACATCGCACGTGTGCGGACCGTCCTGACTCAAAAGGCGAACCAGAAATGAACGAAAGCGTGAAAACCTCGCTTAAGCGGACGCTGGTCGGCAAGGTCGTCAGCAACAAGATGGACAAGACGGTCACCGTTCTGGTCGAGCGCCGCGTCAAGCACCCGATCTACGGCAAGTACGTTGTGCAGTCGAAGAAGTACCACGCGCACGACGAGTCGAACACGTACAACGAGGGCGACCTCGTGGAAATCCAGGAAACCCGTCCCGTTTCGAAGACGAAGGCCTGGACCGTGTCGAAGCTGATCGAAGCAGCACGCATCATCTAAAAAGTGATGCAACATCCCGGAGAGCCTTTCTCCGGGATGCAGAAGTTGTTGAAATCGCTAAAGATTTCGCTTGCGAGACCAAGATTATCGAGTTATAGTCTTGGTCTTCCCTCTTTATGGGCTCGTTGTTGGCAAAGCAATGGGTGAAAGTAGTGGGGGAGGTGGTTCGGGCGCCAGTCCGGATCTGCAAGATTCACCGGAATGCGATGGCCGGTTTCGTTTGCCGTCGCTGCTGTTCTAACCCAAGCAGCTGAGCGGTCGTTCTAGTGGCGGCGCGGCTGACGGGACCAAGACTGACCGGATGTGCCATGGTGGCGCAACCGGATTAAGTTGGGAAAGATAAACCATGATCCAGACCGAAACTCGGCTTGAAGTAGCCGACAACACGGGTGCGCGTGAAGTCATGTGCATCAAGGTGCTCGGCGGCTCGAAGCGTCGTTATGCCAGCATTGGCGACATCATCAAGGTGAGCGTCAAGGAAGCAACGCCGCGCGGGCGCGTGAAAAAGGGCGAAATCTACAACGCTGTTGTGGTTCGCACCGCCAAGGGCGTGCGCCGTCAAGACGGCTCGCTGATCAAGTTCGATGGCAACGCCGCCGTGCTTTTGAATACCAAGCTTGAGCCGATCGGCACCCGCATTTTCGGGCCGGTTACGCGTGAGCTGCGTAGCGAACGATTCATGAAGATCGTTTCGCTGGCGCCGGAAGTGCTGTAAGGAGTCGCGATGAACAAGATTCGCAAGGGTGACGAAGTCATCGTCGTCACTGGCAAAGACAAGGGCAAGCGCGGTGTCGTGGTCGCCATCGGCGCAGAGCGCGTCACTGTCGAAGGCATCAACATCGCTAAAAAGCATGTGAAGCCGAACCCCATGAAGGGTACGACGGGTGGCGTGGAAGCCAAGGCAATGCCGCTGGCTATCTCGAACGTCGCACTGGTCGACGCGAACGGCAAGCCGTCGCGCGTGGGCATCAAGGTCGAAGGGGACAAGAAGGTTCGTTTCCTGAAGACGACCGGTGCTGTCCTGAGCGCCTGACGCTGCGGAGTAAAAAATGGCACGTTTGCAAGAATTTTATAAAGAGAAGGTCGTTCCCGGCCTGATCGAGAAGTTCGGTTACAAGTCGATCATGGAAGTGCCGCGCCTCACCAAGATCACCCTGAACATGGGTGTCGGTGAAGCCGTCGCTGACAAGAAGGTCCTCGAGCACGCCGTTGGCGACCTCACGAAGATCGCCGGTCAGAAGCCGGTCATCACGAAGTCGCGCAAGGCAATCGCCGGCTTCAAGATCCGTGAAGGTTATCCGATCGGCACGATGGTCACCCTGCGTGGCCAGGCGATGTACGAATTCCTCGACCGTTTCGTGACGGTTGCGCTGCCCCGCGTGCGCGACTTCCGCGGTGTGTCGGGCAAGGCGTTCGACGGCCGTGGTAACTACAACATCGGTGTGAAAGAGCAGATCATTTTCCCCGAAATCGACTACGACAAGGTTGACACGCTGCGTGGGCTGAACATCAGCATCACGACGACCGCGAAGACCGACGAAGAAGCAAAGGCACTGCTCGCCGGCTTCAAGTTCCCGTTCAGAAACTGAGGTTACCGTGGCTAAACTGGCACTGATTGAACGTGAAAAGAAGCGCGCTCGTCTGGCAGCGAAGTTCGCGCCGAAGCGCGCAGCGCTGAAGGCGATCATCGACGACCAAGGCAAGTCGGAAGAAGAGCGCTACGCAGCTCGCCTCGAACTGCAACAACTGCCGCGCAACTCGAACCCGACCCGCAAGCGTAACCGCTGCGCGATCACGGGTCGTCCGCGTGGTACGTTCCGCAAATTCGGTCTCGCTCGTAACAAGATTCGTGAAATCGCGTTCCGTGGTGAGATCCCTGGCATCACCAAGGCGAGCTGGTAATAGGAGAAACATAAATGAGCATGAGTGATCCTATCGCCGATATGCTGACTCGCATCCGCAATGCGCAGATGGTCGAGAAGGTTTCGGTTGCTATGCCCTCGTCGAAAGTGAAGATTGCGATTGCGCAGGTTCTGAAGGACGAAGGTTATATCGACGACTTCGCGGTGAAAACCGAAGGTGCGAAGTCGGAATTGAACATCGCGTTGAAGTACTACGCTGGCCGTCCCGTTATCGAGCGCATCGAACGCGTCTCGAAGCCGGGTCTGCGCGTGTACCGCGGCCGCAACGACATCCCGCAGGTCATGAATGGCCTGGGCGTTGCGATCGTGTCGACGCCGAAGGGTGTGATGACGGACCGCAAGGCGCGCGCTACTGGCGTCGGCGGCGAAGTTATCTGCTACGTCGCTTAAGGCCTAAGGAGAAGAAACATGTCTCGAGTAGGTAAGAGCCCGATCGCGCTGCAAGGCGCAGAAGCGACGCTCAGCGACGAGAAGATTACCGTCAAGGGCCCGCTGGGTACGATTTCGCAAGCTGCGAACCGCCTCGTGAAGGTGGTGAACGACAACGGTACGCTCAAGTTCGAGCCGACCGATGAAAGCCGCGAAGCCAATGCGATGTCGGGCACGATGCGCGCGATTGTCGCGAACATGGTGCAAGGCGTGACGAAGGGTTTCGAGCGCAAGCTGACGCTGGTTGGCGTCGGTTACCGTGCTCAAGCGCAAGGCGACAAGCTGAACCTGTCGCTGGGTTTCTCGCACCCCGTGGTGCACCAGATGCCGGAAGGCGTCAAGGCTGAAACCCCGTCGCAAACGGAAATCGTGATCAAGGGGATCGACAAGCAGAAAGTCGGCCAAACCGCAGCCGAAGTGCGCGGTTATCGCCCGCCTGAGCCCTACAAGGGCAAGGGTGTGCGTTACGCCGACGAGGTTGTGATCCTCAAAGAAACGAAGAAGAAGTAAGGGTGCGCAATCATGGATAAGACTCAATCTCGCCTGCGCCGCGCTCGTCAGACGCGTCTCAAGATCGCTGAGCTGCAGGTCGCGCGTCTGGCCGTGCATCGCACGAACACGCACATCTATGCGCAAGTGTTCTCGCCCTGCGGCACCAAGGTGCTGGCCAGCGCGTCGACGCTTGAAGCCGAAGTGCGTGCGCAACTGGCTGACCAGTCGGGCAAGGGCGGCAACGTCGCCGCTGCCTCGCTGATCGGCAAGCGTATTGCAGAAAAGGCCAAGGCCGCCGGCATCGAATCCGTCGCCTTTGACCGCTCGGGTTTCCGCTATCACGGCCGCGTCAAGGCGCTGGCTGATGCTGCGCGCGAAGCCGGGCTCAAGTTCTAAGGAAGGAATTCGTCATGGCAAAGATGCAAGCGAAAGTTCAGGCTGACGAACGCGACGACGGCCTTCGCGAAAAAATGATTTCGGTCAACCGCGTGACCAAGGTCGTGAAGGGTGGCCGTATTCTCGGCTTCGCCGCACTGACCGTGGTTGGCGATGGTGATGGCCGCGTCGGTATGGGCAAGGGCAAGTCGAAGGAAGTGCCCGTTGCTGTCCAGAAGGCGATGGAACAAGCTCGCCGCAACATGTTCAAGGTGCCCCTGAAGAACGGCACCCTGCAACACGAAGTGCACGGCAAGCACGGCGCATCGGTCGTCCTCCTCGCTCCGGCGAAGGCAGGTACGGGCGTGATCGCCGGCGGCCCGATGCGCGCAGTGTTCGACGTGATGGGCGTGCAGAACGTCGTGGCCAAGAGCCACGGTTCGACGAACCCGTACAACCTCGTCCGTGCGACGCTGGACGGTCTGCGCAAGCAGTCGACCCCGGCCGACATCGCGGCGAAGCGCGGCAAGTCCGTCGAAGACATTCTGGGCTAAGGGTGGGTACCATGTCTGATAAAACTGTCAAGGTTCAGCTCGTCAAGAGCCTGATTGGGACCCGCGAATCGCACCGTGCCACCGTGCGCGGTCTCGGCCTGCGTCGCCTGAACTCGGTCTCCGAGCTGCAGGACACGCCGGCTGTGCGCGGCATGATCAACAAGGTCTCGTACCTCGTCAAGGTCATCGGCTAAGCGGTCGACCAGAAGACTCCAGGAGTTGAAAATGGAATTGAATAACCTGAAGCCGGCAGAAGGCGCGAAGCACGCAAAGCGTCGCGTCGGCCGCGGCATCGGCTCCGGCCTCGGCAAGACCGCTGGCCGTGGTCACAAGGGTCAGAAATCGCGTTCGGGCGGCTTCCACAAGGTCGGCTTCGAAGGCGGTCAAATGCCGCTGCAGCGCCGTCTGCCCAAGCGTGGCTTCACCTCGCTGACGAAGGAATTCGTCGGTGAAGTGCGCCTCGCCGACATCGAGAAGCTGCCGGTCGACGAAATCGATCTGCTGGCTCTCAAGCAGGCAGGCCTCGTTGGCGAAATGACCCGCAGCGCGAAGATCATCGCCACCGGCGAGATCAAGCGCAAGGTCGTGGTCAAGGGCCTGGGTGCGACGAAGAACGCGCGTGCTGCGATCGAAGCAGCAGGCGGTTCTTTTGCCGAGTGATTGTGAGTGGTGCGTGCGGGCTTGCCCGCCGTCACTAACATCTGCATCGGAGAAGCTACTTGGCTAACAGCCCGAGTCTCGCAAAAACCGGTCGCAGCGCCCCGAAGTTCGGCGACCTGCGCCGGCGTGCAATGTTCTTGCTGCTGGCGTTGGTCGTTTATCGTATCGGTGCGCATATTCCGGTTCCCGGTATTGACCCGGACCAACTGGCGAAGCTCTTTCAAAGCCAGTCGGGCGGCATCCTGGGCATGTTCAACATGTTCTCGGGTGGCGCACTGTCTCGCTTCACGATCTTCGCGCTGGGTGTGATGCCGTATATCTCGGCGTCGATCATCCTGCAGCTGATGGCGATTGTCTCGCCGCAGCTCGAGGCGCTGAAGAAGGAAGGGCAGGCCGGACAACGCAAGATCACGCAGTACACGCGGGTCTTCACGGTGGTGCTGGCAACCTTTCAGGCTTTCGGCATCGCGGTCGCGCTGGAAAACCAGCCTGGCCTCGTGATCGATCCGGGCATGGTGTTCCGCCTGACGACGGTCGTGACGCTCGTGACGGGCACGATGTTCTTGATGTGGCTTGGTGAGCAGATCACGGAACGCGGGCTTGGCAACGGCATTTCGATCATCATCTTCGGCGGGATCGCAGCGGGCTTCCCGAACGCGATCGGCGGTCTCTTTGAACTGGTTCGCACCGGCTCGATGGGCCCCGTCTCGGCGATCATCATCGTGGCGTTGATCGCGGCCGTGACGTACCTGGTGGTGTTCATTGAACGCGGCCAGCGCAAGATCCTCGTGAACTATGCGAAGCGTCAGGTTGGCAACAAGATTTACGGTGGGCAGTCGTCGCACCTGCCGCTCAAGCTGAACATGTCGGGCGTGATTCCGCCGATCTTTGCATCGTCGATCATCCTGTTCCCGGCAACCATCCTGAACTGGTTCAGTTCGGGGTCGCGATCCGGCTGGTTCGCAGACACGCTGCACAATGTGGCCGAAGCCCTCAAGCCTGGCCAGCCTGTGTACGTGTTGCTGTATGCGTTGGCGATCGTCTTCTTCTGCTTCTTCTACACCGCTCTGGTGTTCAACAGCAGGGAAACGGCCGACAACCTGAAGAAGAGTGGCGCGTTCGTACCTGGCATCCGCCCGGGCGATCAGACGGCTCGCTATATCGACCGCATCCTCACGCGTCTGACGCTGGCCGGTGCGATCTATATCGTGTTCGTCTGCCTGCTGCCGGAGTTTCTGGTGCTGCGCTGGAATGTGCCGTTTTATTTTGGTGGAACGTCGCTGCTGATCATTGTCGTCGTCACAATGGACTTCATGGCGCAGGTGCAGTCGTACGTGATGTCGCAACAATATGAATCGCTGCTCAAGAAGGCTAACTTCAAGGGCGGCGGAGTCCCGATGCGGTAAGGACCTATGGCCAAAGACGATGTAATCCAGATGCAGGGTGAGGTCATCGAAAACCTCCCCAACGCGACCTTCCGGGTGAAGCTGGAAAACGGCCATGTCGTTCTGGGGCATATTTCCGGAAAAATGCGGATGCACTACATCCGCATTCTCCCGGGCGACAAGGTGACGGTTGAGTTGACGCCTTACGATCTGTCGCGTGCGCGGATCGTGTTCCGGGCGAAGTGATTTAGAAAAAGGGTAATATCATGAAAGTGATGGCATCGGTAAAGCGCATTTGCCGCAACTGCAAAATCATCAAGCGCAACGGCGTCGTTCGCGTGATCTGCAGCTCGGACCCGCGCCACAAGCAGCGTCAAGGCTGATTAGCGCGCTTGCGCTTTTTGTTTGAGGAAAAACAATGGCTCGTATTGCAGGGGTTAACATCCCGAACCACCAGCACACTGAAATCGGCCTGACGGCAATTTTCGGTGTTGGCCGCACGCGTTCGCGCAACATCTGCGTTGCCGCGGGTGTGCCGTTTGACAAGAAGGTCAAGGACCTGAACGACGCGGATCTCGAAAAGCTGCGTGAGGAAGTGGGCAAGTTTCTCGTCGAAGGCGATCTGCGCCGTGAAGTGACGATGAACATCAAGCGCCTGATGGACCTCGGCTGCTACCGCGGCGTGCGCCATCGCAAGGGCCTGCCCCTGCGTGGCCAGCGTACGCGTACCAACGCACGTACGCGCAAGGGTCCGCGCCGCGCAGCACAGTCGCTGAAGAAGTAAGCGGAACTGACAGTTACAGGAAAACGTAATGGCTAAGGCTTCGAACAACTCCGCGGCGCAACGCGTTCGCAAGAAGGTCAAGAAGAACGTCGCCGAGGGCGTGGTTCACGTTCACGCGTCGTTCAACAACACCATCATCACGATCACCGATCGTCAGGGCAACGCACTTGCCTGGGCAACCTCGGGCGGTCAGGGCTTCAAGGGTTCGCGCAAGTCGACCCCCTTCGCAGCTCAGGTCGCAGCCGAGTCGGCTGGCCGTGTCGCGATGGAATACGGCGTCAAGAACCTCGAAGTGCGTATCAAGGGCCCCGGTCCTGGCCGCGAATCGGCGGTGCGCGCGCTGCATGGTCTTGGCATCAAGATCACCGCGATCTCCGACGTGACGCCGGTCCCGCACAACGGCTGCCGTCCGCCGAAGCGCCGCCGCATCTAAGGCGTCGCTTTAGCCGATCGCCTGAGCCGCCGGTTTCGGCGTCCCAGGCTCTCGGCGTTATTGAATTGACTAAGCCCACCGTTCGGTCCAAAGGGCCGGACTAGCGCGAAATCGACTTAGGTCTCGCGTGATCAATTATCGAAGGAAAGCAACGTGGCACGTTATATCGGCCCGAAGGCCAAGCTGTCCCGCCGTGAAGGTACCGACCTCTTCCTGAAGAGCGCACGCCGCTCGCTCGCCGACAAGTGCAAACTCGACAGCAAGCCGGGTCAGCACGGCCGCACCTCGGGCGCCCGCACGTCCGACTACGGCACGCAGCTTCGCGAAAAGCAAAAAGTGAAGCGCATCTACGGCGTGCTCGAGCGTCAGTTCCGCCGCTACTTCGCGGAAGCGGACCGTCGCAAGGGCAACACCGGCGAAAACCTGCTGCAACTGCTCGAGTCGCGTCTCGACAACGTCGTGTACCGCATGGGCTTCGCATCGACCCGCGCTGAAGCGCGTCAGCTCGTGAGCCACAAGGCTCTCACGCTGAACGGCGTCGTTGCAAACGTCCCGTCGATGCAAGTGAAGGCAGGCGACATCGTTGCGATTCGCGAAAAGGCGAAGAAGCAAGCGCGTATCGTCGAAGCGCTGTCGCTGGCTGAGCAAGGCGGCATGCCGGGTTGGGTCGCGGTCGATGCGAAGAAGTTCGAAGGCACGTTCAAGGGCATGCCGGAGCGCAGCGACATCGCTGGCGACATCAACGAAAGCCTGATCGTCGAATTGTATTCGCGTTAATCGGATTGACGGCCGGGGTAGCCTCTGTGCTTCGCGCAGGAGGTGGCCTCGGCTGTTTTTTTCAGGTTGTTGCCATTCTCAGCCTTATCGGTGTAACGAGCCGAGGGTATTGAAAAGGAAAACCTATGCAAACCAGTTTGTTGAAACCCAAGATCATCGCTGTGGAATCGCTCGGCGAGAACCACGCGAAAGTGGTCATGGAGCCGTTTGAACGCGGTTATGGCCACACCTTGGGTAACGCGCTCCGGCGCGTGCTGCTGTCGTCGATGGTGGGCTACGCGCCGACCGAAGTGACGATCGCAGGCGTCGTGCACGAATACTCGACGCTCGATGGTGTGCAAGAGGACGTGGTCAACCTGCTGCTGAACCTGAAGGGTGTGGTGTTCAAGCTGCATAACCGTGACGAAGTGACGGTTACGCTGCGCAAGGAAGGCGAAGGCGTTGTCACCGCTGGCGACATCGAGCTCTCGCACGACTGCGAAGTCATCAACCCGGAACACGTGGTTGCGCATCTGACGAAGGGCGGCAAGCTCGACGTGCAGATCAAGATCGAGAAGGGCCGCGGCTACGTGCCGGGCAACGTGCGCCGCTACGGCGACGAGTCGGCCAAGATCATCGGCCGCATCGTGCTGGACGCGTCGTTCTCGCCGGTTCGCCGCGTGAGCTACGCCGTCGAAAGCGCGCGTGTCGAACAGCGTACCGACCTCGACAAGCTCGTGATGAACATCGAAACCAACGGCGTGATCTCGCCTGAGGAAGCGATCCGCCAGTCGGCGCGCATCCTCGTGGATCAGCTGTCGGTGTTCGCCGCTCTGGAAGGCACGGAAACGGCTGCGGAAGCACCGTCGCGCGCACCGCAGATCGATCCGATCCTGCTGCGTCCGGTGGACGATCTCGAACTCACGGTTCGCTCGGCGAACTGCCTGAAGGCCGAGAACATCTACTACATCGGCGACCTCATCCAGCGCACCGAGAACGAGCTGCTCAAGACCCCGAACCTGGGTCGCAAGTCGCTCAACGAGATCAAGGAAGTGCTCGCTTCGCGCGGTCTCACGCTCGGCATGAAGCTCGAAAACTGGCCGCCGGCTGGTCTCGACAAGTAAGTCATGTGGCACGGACGCGGATTTTCCTTTAGAATCCGCGTCTTGCCTTTTTCACGTACCGGCCCGTGCTCTGGTAGCTGCAGAGCGATAGAAGAGCTGGACCAAAACTTTGTTTCAAGGAAATTGAAATGCGTCACCGTCATGGTCTGCGGAAACTGAACCGCACGAGCAGCCACCGTCTGGCAATGCTCCGTAACATGTCCAACTCGCTGATCGAGCACGAAGTCATCAAGACGACGCTGCCGAAGGCGAAGGAACTCCGCAAGGTTGTCGAGCCCCTCATTACGCTGGGCAAGAAGCCGTCGCTCGCAAACCGTCGTCTGGCGTTCAACCGCCTGCGCGATCGTGACTCGGTCACGAAGCTGTTCGACGTGCTCGGTCCGCGTTTCGCGAACCGTCCGGGCGGCTACCTGCGTATCCTGAAGTTCGGTTTCCGTGTGGGCGACAACGCGCCGATGGCACTGGTCGAACTGCTCGACCGTCCGGAAGTCGCGGAAGAGAACGTCCAGGAAGCGGAATAAGCTTTCAGTCGCTCGATCCCAGATTGAGCGGCGCGCAAAAAAGCCAGGCCTAGCCTGGCTTTTTTGTTTTTGGCTGCGGATTAAATTGGCCTGTGCGTGCGTTTGCTGTCTGTCACCGCTACGCACACCGATGGCGCATGAACGAAGCCAATCGATGCCGGTGGTACGATAACGTTCTGCCTCAGGCGCCCCTGGCTCTCGCGCCGCGGGTGCGGGGCGCCATGCCGGAGTTCGTCGTGACCCTCAATGTGACCCTGATGCTGACCACGGTGCCCGACGAGGACGCCGCCGAGAAGCTGTCGTCGACTGCGCTCGAGGCGCGCCTCGCGGCCTGCGTGACGCGCCTTGGGCCGGTCCACTCGCAGTACCACTGGCAGGGCAGGATCGAGTCCGGCGACGAGATCCAGCTGCTTTTCAAGACGAGCCTCGCGCGCGCGGCCGAGCTCGAACAGTTCATCCAGACCCAGCATCCTTATGAGACGCCCGAGATCCTCTCGTGGCAGGTCACGGCGTCGAACGCCTACGGCCAATGGGTCAATGCCGAGACACAGCGCCCCATTCATGTCTAACCGCTTCGATCGGCGCTTGCGCACCGCGCCGTACACCTCATTTCTGGCTTTCCTCGCATTCGTAGGCTGCCTGTTGCCGCTGCTGTTCGGTGCGCCGTCCGCCCGTGCCGACGACGACTTCCTGCCGCCCGACCAGGCCTTCACGTTCAGCGCGAGCGAAGAGCCCGGCATGGTCGACGTTCATTTCAAGATCGCCGATGGCTATTACATGTATCGCGAGCGCTTTGCATTCGCGACGCGCAATGGCACGGCCACGCTCGGCGACGCGCAGATCCCGCCCGGCCACGTGAAATTCGATCCGACGTTCAACAAGAACGTCGAAACCTACCGCAAAGAGCTGACGATCCGCGTGCCGGTGAAGCAGGCCAGCGGCGCGTTCGACCTTGCGGTGACCTCGCAGGGATGCGCCGACGCGGGCATCTGCTATCCGCCGGCGGTGCATGTCTACCACGTGAGCGGCGCGGCGCTGCAGGCCGCCGTGGGCGGGCAGAGCGCGGTGCCGGCCGCAGGCGGCAACGGCGCGCAGACCGCTTCGGTCGCGCCTTCGGCAGCGGCGGATGACGCGCAGCAGCCGTGGTACGAACGCGCGACGAGCGCGGACTATGCGCAGTCGCTGCTGCAAGGCGGCGGTTTCTTTGCCGTGGTCGGCCTGTATTTTCTCGCGGGGATCGTGCTGAGCCTGCTGCCCTGTTCGTATCCGATGATTCCGATCCTGTCGGCCATCATCGTGGGCGAGGGCGCACAGGTCACGCGCGCGCGCGGCTTCTCGCTGTCGTTCGTCTACGTGCTCGGCATGGCGCTCGTCTACACGGTGCTCGGGATTGCTGCCGCGCTGGTCGGGCAGAGTCTCGGCGCGTGGCTGCAGAACCCGTGGGTGCTCGGTGCGTTCGCCGTGCTGCTTACCGCGTTCGCCCTGATGCTGGTCGCCGGCTACGACATCGCGCTGCCACAGCGCTGGCAGGACGGCGCGTCTCGCGCCTCGCAGGGCCGCTCGGGCGGCAAGTTCGTGGCCGTCGGCGTGATGGGCGCGCTGTCCGCACTGGTGGTGGGCGCCTGCATGACGGCGCCGCTCTTCGCCGTGCTCGCCTTCATTGCGCACACGGGCAACGCCGTTCTCGGCGGCGCGGCGCTTTTCGCGATGGGGATCGGGCTTGGCGTGCCGCTCATGATCATCGGGTTCGGCGCCGGGACGCTGCTGCCGCGCGCGGGCACGTGGATGGACGGCGTGAAGGTCTTTTTCGGCGTCGTGCTGCTGGCGGCTGCGCTGTGGATCGTATGGCCCGTGCTGGGGGCGAGCGCGCAAATGCTGCTGGCTGCGCTCTGGCTGCTGCTTGCCGCCGCCGCGCTCGGGCTCTTTACGCCGCATGCGGACGCGTCCAACGTCTGGCGCCGTCTTGGCCGCGGCGTGGGCGCGGCGTTGGCGATCTGGGCCGCGACGCTCATCGTCGGCCTCTCGGCGGGCTCGACCGATCCGCTGCGTCCGCTCGCCGTGCTGGCCGCGCGGGCGGGCGGCGCTGGCAACGGCGCAACGCAGGCCGCTGCTGCCACCGAAGCCGACGCGTTGAGCTTCGCGCCGGTGCGCTCGTCGGCGCAACTCGATGCGGCGCTCAAGGCGGCGGGCAAGCCTTCGATGCTCGACTTCTACGCCGACTGGTGCGTGAGCTGCAAGGAGATGGAGAAGTTCACGTTCAGCGACCCGCGCGTGCAGGCGCGCCTCGCGCAGCTCGGCCTCCTGCGCGCCGACGTGACCGCCAACAGCCCCGACGACCAGGCCCTGCTCAAGCGCTTCGGCCTGTTCGGGCCGCCTGGCATCATCTTCTTCGATGCGAGCGGCCAGGAAGTGCTGCGCGTGGTGGGTTACGAGAACGCGGACAAATTCCTCGCCCGGCTCGACCGCGTGGCAACGCAAGCGCCGTCGCAGGCACCGTCGGCATCGGCGGCTCCGGCGCGCGCCACGCTTTCGATCCTCACCGGGAAATCATAAGTACGCCGCACGGTCGCGCACGCTACGTCGCGCAGCGCGCTGCGCAAACAAAAAAGGCACGTCATCGCGACGTGCCTTTTTTCGCATGGGCCTTGCGCGAAGCGCTGCGCCGCTTGCGCTGCTTACTTCTGCGCGCGCAACAGTCGGGCGGCGTCGAGCGCGAAGTACGTGAGGATGCCGTCCGCGCCCGCGCGCTTGAACGCGAGCAGCGACTCCATCATGACCTTGTCGTGATCGAGCCAGCCGTTTTGCGCGGCCGCCTTGAGCATCGCGTATTCGCCGCTCACCTGGTACACGTAGGTCGGGAAGCGGAACTCGTCCTTCACGCGGCGCACGATGTCCAGGTACGGCATGCCGGGCTTGACCATCACCATGTCGGCGCCTTCCTCGATGTCGAGGCGCACTTCGCGCAGCGCCTCATCCGAGTTCGACGGGTCCATCTGGTAGGTCATCTTGTTGCCCTTGCCCAGATTCGACGCCGAGCCCACGGCGTCGCGGAACGGTCCGTAGAACGCCGAAGCATATTTGGCCGAGTAGGCCATGATCTTCGTGTGGATGTGGTTCTCGCTCTCGAGCATCTCGCGGATCGCGCCGATGCGGCCGTCCATCATGTCCGACGGCGCGACGATGTCGACGCCCGCTTCGGCCTGCGTGCGCGCCTGCGCGACGAGGATCTCGACCGTCTCATCGTTGATGACGTAGCCGTTCTCGTCGATCACGCCGTCCTGGCCGTGGCTCGTGTACGGGTCGAGCGCGACGTCGCACAGCACGCCCAGGTCGGGGAAGCGCTTCTTGAGCTCGCGCACGGCGCGCGGAATCGTGCCGTCGGGGTTGGTCGCCTCGATGCCGTCGGGCGTCTTCAGCGCCGGATCGACGGCGGGGAACAGCGAGAGCACCGGAATGCCGAGCTCGACGCACTGCTCGGCGACGCCCATCAGCAGATCGATCGAGACGCGCTCGACGCCGGGCATCGACGGCACGGCTTCGCGCACGTTGTTGCCCGCGACGACGAACACGGGATAGATCAGGTCATTGGTGGTGAGGAGGTTTTCGCGCATCAGGCGGCGCGAGAAGTCGTCGCGGCGCATGCGGCGCGGACGATGATGCGGATAGAAGCTCATGTCGGGAGATTATCTTGAAACAGAGCGCGTCCAGGCGCGCAGGAAACTTTTCAGGACAATGGTATATCATACCGATCGAGCGAGGCGCCTGGCGCCAGACTCCCCGCTTCTCCTCCCTGAGCGGGTGCCTGTCGTTTTTCGATAAGGCTGTTTAACCCGCCGGCATTTACGGCGGGTTTTTTTATGTGCGGCCGAAATGTGCCATGCGCACCCGCCAGGGGGCGCAAATGACGTCGCGCGTCCCGATATGTGGGCTTGGGCACATAGCCGTGCAGAAGTTGCGGGAGAGGAACGGGCGGCGCAGGCCGCAAATGGACCGCTTGGGCGACGTGATCGCCCGATTCGCGGCGCGGCGCGGCGCCTGCGGCAGGCGCGGGCGCGCCGGGTTTCGTCTTACTTGGTGGGCGCGGCGGCTTCAGCGGCGTCCGCTTTGGCCTCGGGCACGATCCAGCTTTCGATGACCTCGTGCGCTTCGTCGAGCCCCACCCGCTTGAGCGCCGAAAAGAGCTGTGCGCTCAGCTTCCCCTCGTAGCCCTCTTTGCGGTATTCGTCGAAGGCCTTGTTCGTCGTGCGCAGCGCCAGGACGCTTTCTTGACGCGTCAATTTGTCGCATTTCGTGAGGAGCGCGTGGATCGGCTTTCCGGTCGATGCGAACCACTCGATCATGCGTCGATCCAGCTCGGTGAGCGGACGGCGCGCGTCCATCATCAGCACGAGGCCGGCGAGCTGCGCACGCGTTTGCAGATACACCGAGAGCAGGTGTTCCCAGTGAGCCTTCGCGGCTTCCGGCACTTCGGCATAGCCGTAGCCCGGCAAGTCGACCAGATAGCCTGCGGGATCGTCGGCGTTGCCCACCGAGAAATAGTTGATGTGCTGCGTGCGGCCCGGCGTCTTCGATGCGAAGGCGAGGCGCTTCTGGTTGCACAGCAGGTTGATCGCCGTGGATTTGCCTGCGTTCGAGCGCCCGGCGAACGCGACTTCGGGCCGCGCGGTGGCAGGCAGGTCGCGCAAATGGTTCACTGTCGTGAAGAAACGGGCTTGATGCAGCAGGAAGGCCATCGGTAGGACCACATTGTGAAATAAGCGAGGCGGCGGGTCCGCCAGGCCCCGGGATGCCGGGAAGGATTGGGAGATATCGGGGAGAGGCCCGACTGGCGCCGTGGCGCCTTGCGCGCTATTGTACAATGCGATGGTTTACTGAATACCGGCGAGGCCAGCGCGGGGCTTTCGAGGTAGACGGTCGCTGTCGTATTTGCAGAACCTGATTCCCACAAGACGAAACAAGGTGCGCGAATGAATCGACTGGGCAAGTCCTTCAAGTTACTCCAATTTGCGATAGTTGCGACAACGGCAGGTCTTGCAGCAGGTGTATCGATGATGGCGACGGCAGCCGAGCCGGCCCCGGCCAAGCCCGATCTCGCCCGTGGACAGGCCATTGCGGGGCAAGTCTGCGCCGCCTGTCATGGCGCCGACGGCAATAGCAGCGGTGGCGCCTACCCCAAGCTGGCCGGCCAGCACGCCGAATATCTCGTCAAGCAGCTCAAGGATTTCAAGCCACAGCCCGGTGGCAAGCCCCCTACGCGTAATAATCCCATTATGGTTGGCTTTGCCAGCGCGCTTTCCGATCAGGATATGATCAACGTCGCGGCCTGGTTCGAGTCACAGACGCCCAAGCCCGGCTTTGCGCACGACGCGAAGACCGTGCCGTTCGGCCAGAAGATCTGGCGCGGCGGCATTGCCGATCGAGGCGTGCCCGCGTGCGCCGCGTGTCACGGGCCGACGGGGCAGGGCATCCCGATCCAGTACCCGCGTCTTTCGGGCCAATGGTCGGAATATATCGTCGCGCAGCTCCAGGCGTTCCAGCAGGGCACGCGTAACAACAACGAGCCGATGCACGAAATCGCGCACCGTCTCTCGGACGACGAAATCAAGGCTGTCGCCGACTACGCGGCCGGTTTGCATTGAAGCCCAACTAGCGTCGGGCAGTCGAAGAACAAGAAAAGGGTGTGGGCGCCGCGTCGATGCGGCGGTCCTGCACCCTTTTTTGCTGTAGTGCGCAGCTGAAAAGTGCAATGAGAAGCGGAGTTTGAATGAGCGTCACCACGCAGGGTTTGCAGTTGAATATCCGCCAGAGAGCGGTCAGAAGCGCCGTCGAGCTGCTTAGTTCGATGCGCTTTGCCATCGCGCTGCTCGTGGTGCTGTCCATTGCGAGCATCATCGGCACGGTGCTCACGCAGGACGACCCGTACCCGAACTACGTCAATCAGTTCGGCCCGTTCTGGGCCGACATCTTCCGTTCGCTGAGCCTCTACACGGTCTACAGCGCCTGGTGGTTCATGACCATCCTCGGCTTTCTCGTGGTGTCGATCTCGCTATGCGTGATCCGCAACGGCCCGAAGATGATCGCGGACGCGAAGAGCTGGAAGGACAAGGTTCGCGAAGGCAGCCTGCGTGCGTTCCACCACAAGGGTGAGTTCGCGCTCGAAGGCGCCACGCGCGCCCAGACGGCCGCCACGCTCGGCAAGCTCGCGCAGCGCCTCGGCTACAAGTTCGTCACCCGCGAGAGCGAGGGCGCCACGCTCATCGCCGCCAAGCGCGGCGCGCTCACGAAGATCGGCTACATCTTCGCGCACCTCGCCATCGTGGTGATCTGTCTCGGCGGCCTGCTCGACAGCAATCTTCCGATCAAATTCCAGATGTGGCTCTTCGACAAGACGCCCATCCAGAGCAACGCCGTCATCAACGACATTGCGCCCGAGCATCGCCTCTCGACCTCGAACCCGACTTTCCGCGGCTACGCGTGGGTGCCCGAGGGCCAGTATGTTTCGACGGCCATCCTGAACCAGCCCAACGGCTCGCTCATCCAGGACCTGCCGTTCTCGATCCAGCTCAACAAGTTCATCGTCGATTACTACTCGACCGGCATGCCCAAGCTGTTCGCGAGCGACATCGTCGTGATCGATCACAAGACGGGCCAGCGCATTCCGGCGCGCATCGAGGTGAACGAGCCGTTCGAGTATGACGGCGTCTCGATCTATCAATCGAGCTTCCAGGACGGCGGCTCGCAGATGCAGATGACCGCCTGGCCCATGGCCGGAGCGAGCGCGAAGAGCTTCCCGTTCGGCGGCACGATCGGCAATTCGGCGCCGCTGAAGCTGCCCGCGGGCGAGAGCGTGCCGGGCGTGGACGGTCAGACCATCGAATTCGCCGACTTCCGTGCCATCAACGTCGAGAACGTCTCGAACGGCAGCGGCCAGAACGACGTGCGCGGCGTCGCGCATCAGACCCTCAAGGAAGCGTTCGACGAGCGCCTCGGCTCGGGCGCGAAGAGCTCGAAGCCGCTCGACCTGCATAACGTCGGGCCGTCGGTGCAGTACAAGGTGCGCGACAAGGATGGCCAGGCGCGCGAGTACAACAACTACATGCTGCCCGTCGACGTGGGCGGCGCGCGCATCTTCCTCGCGGGCATGCGCGAGAACCCCGACGAGCCGTTCCGCTACCTGCGCATCCCCGCCGATAGCGGCGGCACGATGAAGGAGTGGATGCTGCTGCGCGCCGCATTCGAGGACCCGGCGCTGCGCGCGCAGGCCGCGCACCAATTTGCCCAGCGCTCGGTCCCCGATTCAAACCGCGAGTTGCAGCAGCATCTGGAAGACAGCGCGCTGCGCGTCCTGACCCTTTTCGCGGGCGCCGATCCCTCGATGCAAGGCGCGCCGGGTATGAGCAAAGCCGCGCAGGCGGCCGGCTTCCAGTCGGTGGCGGCATTCATCGACAAATCCGTGCCCAAGGATCAGCAGGAGAAAGCCGCGGGGCTGCTGTTGCGCATGCTCGAAGGTGCGACCTGGGACCTCTGGCAGCTCGCGCGCACACAGGCCGGCGAGCCCGTGCTCACGCCCGATGCGCAGTCGGCGCGCTTCGTGCAGGACTCGATCAACGCGGTATCGGACAGCTTCCTGTATGGATCGCCTGTCTATCTACAGCTTGATTCATTCAAGCAGGTGCAAGCTTCGGTATTTCAGTTGACACGCGCACCGGGCAAGAAAGTCGTGTATCTTGGCAGCCTGTTGCTCGTGCTTGGGATCTTCTCGATGTTCTACGTGCGCGAGCGACGTCTGTGGTTCTGGCTGAAGGACCGGAGCGAGGCCAGCGGCAAGGGCGTCGACGTCATCATGGCGATGTCGACCGCGCGCCGCACCCTCGACTTCGAGAAAGAGTTTGCCCGTACCCGCGAAGCGGTCTCCCGTGCCTTGGGCGCGAAACCGGAGACCCGCGCAGGCGACGGCGGGACGGACCGTACCCCTTGATCCACGCGCCATTCGAATGATTGACGCGATCCACGGAAACTCACGATCGACACCGGTAAGCCCATGGACTTGACTCAGGTTACTTCTTCCGCGCAAACGAGCCGCGCCGACCGCGCGGCTACCGCCGCGGCGCGCGACGCAGCGCTCGCGCATGATCCCCACGCAGAGGCCTTCTTCGACGAACGCCCCTTCCTGCGCCGTCTCACGGCGCTCGACTGGGTGTTCGCGCTGGCACTGGTCGTGGGCGCGGGCTTCGCGCTCTCGCGCTATCACGCGCACATGAACTATTACGACAAGCTGGTGCTCTGCGGCACGGTGCCGGCGCTCGTCGTGCTGGGCTGGCGCTGGAAGCCGGCGCGCCTCTTGATGGCGGCCATCGCCGTGCTGTCGATCGGCGCGATCCAGATCTATCAGGGCGACCTCGCGCGCGCCGATCAGGCGTTCTTCCTCAAGTACTTCCTCTCGAGCCAGTCGGCCATCCTCTGGATGAGCGCGCTCTTCGTGCTCGCGACGTTCTTCTACTGGGTCGGCCTGCTCTCGCGCTCGCCCTCGGGCGGGGCGATCGGCTCGAAGCTCACGTGGGCGGCGGTGCTGATGGGTTTCGTCGGCCTGATGGTGCGCTGGTACGAGTCCTATTTGATTGGCGCGGACGTCGGCCATATTCCCATCTCGAACCTCTACGAAGTGTTCGTGCTGTTCAGCCTGATCACGGCGCTCTTCTATCTGTATTACGAAAAGCACTACAACACGCGCTCGCTCGGCGCCTTCGTGCTTCTCGTGATCAGCGCGGCTGTGGGCTTCCTGATGTGGTACTCGATCTCGCGCGACGCGCAGCAGATCCAGCCGCTCGTGCCCGCGCTGCAAAGCTGGTGGATGAAGATTCACGTGCCGGCGAACTTCATCGGCTACGGCAGCTTCGCGCTCTCGGCGATGGTGGGCGTGGCCTACATCATGAAGGAGCGCGGCGTGCTGGCGGACCGCCTGCCCGCGCTCGACGTGCTCGACGACGTCATGTACAAGTCGATCGCCGTCGGCTTCGCGTTCTTCACGATCGCCACGATTCTTGGCGCGCTGTGGGCCGCGCAGGCCTGGGGCGGCTACTGGAGCTGGGACCCGAAGGAAACGTGGGCGCTGATCGTGTGGCTCAACTACGCGGCGTGGCTGCACATGCGCCTCATGAAGGGGCTGCGCGGCGGCGTGGCTGCCTGGTGGGCGCTCACGGGTCTGCTCGTCACGACCTTCGCCTTCCTCGGCGTGAACATGTTCCTCTCGGGCCTGCATAGCTACGGCAAGCTGTAACGCCCGGTAATGGCGTGCTGTGTAACCGCAGCCGCCCGCGCAACGAACTAACCGCTGGATGCCTCGCGCTCCGGCGGTTTTTTATTTGCCGGGCGGGAAGGATTGTGGATGGCGCGTGTTTGCCCGGTAGTGGTGGGCCCAGAACGGCGCGCGGGCGCGGCGGGTCCAATCCTTAATGGATCGCCGGGACAGGAGCAACAACATGTGGATCAAGCGCAGCAGCAGGATCATCCTCAACGGCGACGACATCGCCGCGAGCGAGATCACGCCGCAAAAGGTGTACGAACAGCGCCGCCGGATCATGAAGGCGGCCGGCGCGCTCGCGCTCGGCGGTGTCACCGGAATGTTTGACGTGCGCAACGCATTCGCGGAATATGCGTCGCCAGACCCGAAGGCCCTCAAGCTCGGCGCGAAGACCAACACGAAGTTCGTCGCGCTCGACAAGGTCACGCCGTACAAGGACATCACGACCTATAACAACTTCTACGAGTTCGGCACCGACAAGGGCGACCCGGCCGAGAACGCGCACACGCTGCGCCCGCGTCCCTGGAAGGTGAGCGTGGAAGGCGAGGTGAAGAACGCGAAGGTCTACGACATCGACGAGATTCTGAAGCTCGCGCCGCTCGAGGAGCGCGTGTACCGGCACCGCTGCGTGGAAGGCTGGTCGATTGTGGTTCCGTGGATCGGCGTGTCGCTTTCCGAGCTGATCCGCCGCGCGCAGCCTACCGGCAACGCGAAATACGTGCAGTTCATCACGCTCGACGACCGCTCGCAAATGCCCGGCCTCGCCGACCCGATCCTCGATTGGCCGTACTCCGAAGGATTGCGCATGGACGAGGCGATGAACCCGCTCACGCTGCTCACCGTCGGCCTCTACGGCCAGGTGCTGCCGAACCAGAACGGCGCGCCGGTGCGCGTGGTGCTGCCGTGGAAATACGGCTTCAAGAGCGCGAAGTCGCTCGTGAAGATCCGCTTCGTGGAGAAGCAGCCGCCGACGAGCTGGAACACCTACGCGCCCAACGAATACGGCTTCTATTCGAACGTCAATCCGAACGTCGATCACCCGCGCTGGAGCCAGGCGACCGAGCGGCGCATCGGCGAGGACGGCTTTTTCACGCCCAAGCGCAAGACGCTCATGTTCAACGGCTATGGTGAGCTGGTGGCGTCGATGTATCAGGGCATGGATCTGCGCAAGAACTTCTGAGAGCGACGCGGCAATGGAGCAACCCATGGAATCTACGACCGTTTCGCCGCGCGCGGTGGCCGGCGGCACGAAGAGCGCGGCGAGCCCTCGCGCGGCGCAGGCGAGGCCGGCAATCAGTGGCCCGCGCTGGCTGCCGTGGGCGAAGGGGGCGGTGTTCGTCGCGGCGTGGTATCCGCTCGCGCGCATCGTGTTGTTCGGCATGACGGACCGGCTCGGCGCCAATCCGATCGAGTTCATTACGCGCTCGACGGGGCTGTGGACGCTCGTGTTCCTCTGCATCACGCTCGCGGTCACACCGCTGCGCCGGATGACCGGCTGGAGCGTGCTGATCCGCTTTCGGCGCATGCTCGGGCTCTACGCCTTCTTTTATGCCGTGCTTCACTTCACGACGTACGTCTGGTTCGACAAATGGTTCGACGTGGCCGCGATGCTCAAGGACGTCGGCAAGCGGCCCTTCATCACGGTGGGCTTCGCGGCCTTCGTGCTGCTGATTCCGCTCGCCATCACCTCGACGCGCGCGATGGCGCGCAAGCTCGGCCGCCGCTGGCAGACGCTGCACCGGCTGGTCTATGCGATCGGCGTGCTGGCGATCCTGCATTTCTGGTGGATGAGGTCTGGCAAGCACGATCTCGTGCTGCCCAAGCTCTATGGCGCGATCATGGTTGCGCTGCTTGGCTGGCGGATCGGCGCGTGGCTGATCGCGCGGCTGAAGGCGCGGACGGCGGTGCGCTCATAGCCGTCCGCACGCGGGGCATCGCGCGGGCAACACAACCCGGCGGACTGAGTTCGGCTAACCACGCGCAGCCAATAAAAAAGCGACGCACGATGGCGTCGCTTTTTTTTCGCATTCAGCACGGGCGCAGCGCCCGGCACCGCTCAATCCGGCAGCAGATGTTCGCCCGCGAACAGTTGCTGCACCGTCTCGCGCTCGCGCGCGACGTGCACGCGCGTGCCGTCGACCATGACTTCGGCCGCGCGCGGGCGCGTGTTGTAGTTCGAGCTCATCACGAAGCCATACGCGCCCGCCGAGCGGATCGCGAGCACGTCGCCGGCCTCGATTGCGAGCGAGCGCTCGCGGCCCAGCCAGTCGCCGCTCTCGCACACGGGGCCGACGATGTCATAGGTGGGCGCGGCGCCTGCGCGCTCGGTGACGGGCTCGATGGCGTGATACGCCTCGTACATGGCCGGGCGCGCGAGGTCGTTCATCGCGGCGTCGACGATCGCGAAGTTCTTCTCCGCGCCGTGCTTCAGGAACTCGACGGTCGTGAGCAGGATGCCCGCATTGCCGACGAGCGAGCGGCCCGGCTCGAAGTACACCTCGCGGGTCTTGCCCGTCTTCGCGCCGTGCGCCTCGATGCGATCGAGCACGGTGCGCACGAATTCGCCGATATCTGGCGGCGTTTCGTCGTCGTAGCGGATGCCGAGGCCGCCGCCCACATCGATGTGGTGAATCTGCACGCCGTCCGACTCGATCTGGTCGACGAGCTCGAGCACCTTGTCGACGGCGTCGAGATAGGGCGCGACTTCGGTGATCTGCGAGCCGATATGGCAATCGATGCCAACGACGTGCAGATGCGGCATGGCCGCCGCCGCGCGGTAGGTCGCGCGCGCCTCGTCGAATGCGACGCCGAACTTGTTCGACTTCAGGCCCGTGGAGATGTACGGATGCGTCTTCGCGTCGACGTCCGGGTTCACGCGCAGCGAGACCGGCGCCTTCTTGCCCAGCTCGCCCGCGACGGCGTTCAGGCGGTCGAGCTCGGGAATCGACTCGACGTTGAAGCACTTCACGCCGGCTTCGAGCGCCATGCGCATTTCGTCGGGGTGCTTGCCCACGCCCGAGAACACCGTGTTCGCCGCCTTGCCGCCCGCTGCGAGCACACGCGCGAGCTCGCCGCCCGAGACGATGTCGAAGCCCGCGCCTTCGCGCGCGAACACGTTGAGCACGGCGAGATTGCTGTTCGCCTTGACCGCCACGTGCACCGTGGCGCGGCGGCCCGCGCAGGCATCCGCGTAGGCGTGCCATGCGGCGGTGAGCGCAGCGCGCGAGTAGACGTAGAGCGGGGTGCCGTACTGTGCGGCGAGATCGGCAGCGGACACGCCTTCGACGAAGAGCGTGCCGTTGTCACGGTGAAAAGCGGGCTGGGTCATGCGAGCGTCTGGTTGAGTCGGTGCGGGTTTCTGCTCAGGCGGCTGCTTACTGAGCCGGGGCTGTAGCGGAAGCAGGTTGCGCGTCGCTGGCGGCCGCGGGCGCGGAATTCAGTTCGGCATCCGGGGACAGCGAAAGCGGCGTGCCCGACGTGTCGGGCAGCTCGCCGGCTCGCACGCCCGAGGCAGGCATGGCGGTTTCGGGCGACGGCTGTGCGTTGTCGTTGGGCTGCGTCTCGAAATTCGGCTTCTGCGGCAGCGGCGGCACGTTGGGCATGTAGAGCGGACCCTTCTGGCCGCAGCCTGCCAACGAAAGCGCGGCGACAGCGCTGACGGCGAAAGCGGCTAGAATCTTGCCGGTCGTCGATACGCGGGGCGTCCGTGCGCGCATCCTGAAATTGACACGCATAATTGTCCCTGAATGATTAACCGGTGGAGTTTAGCATGCCAGATAGTGACTACCTGAGCCGCGCGGAGGCCGTGCTGGCGGCGGTGGAGCGCGCCGTGGACGAGGCCGATGCCGATATCGAACTCGAGCGCAGCGGCAACGTTCTGACGCTCGAATTCGAGAATCGCACGAAGATCATCGTGAACCTGCAACCGCCGATGAGCGAGATCTGGATCGCAGCGAAAGCGGGTGGGTTTCATTACCGGTTCATCGACGGCGAGTGGCGCGACACGCGCACGGGCACCGAGTTCTTTTCGGCGCTCACGGCCTATGCGACCGAGCAAGCGGGCGAGCCGGTCACGTTCAAGCCGTAACACGACGACGGCTGAGGATGGCGCGCGGGCCTGTGCGTCGCGCTGTCGCCAAATGCGAAAACAGCCAGCGAAACTGAACTAAAGTCGGCTGGCTGTTTTCGTTGCGGCAGGAACTGCGCTTGGTCCCGCCGTCACGCCTTACTTACACAAGATGGACACAGTCGCACTCGCCAACGGCGTGTTAAGTCCATCATTAGGGTCCACGCTGGTAGCGACCGTGATATATCCCGATTGTGCTGGCGCGTTGGCGAAGCACGCGAAGTTCGCGGTCGTTGTACTCGTTGGCGTGATAGAGATATTCTTGCTTTCCCAGTAAAACGCCTGAGCCCCCCCGCGTGGAAAATTCCCGATCTGCCCGGAAGCGCTGCAGGTACCGGAAGTGCCGCTGGAGCAACTCAGCGTCACACTACCCGGCGAGGGCACCATTTGGGCTGTGGCCGCGCCGGAAGCCGCAGCAAACGCGCAAGCAACTGCGCTTGCGATCAGAATTCCTCGGAATTTGCCAATCATTTAGATATCCTTATTTTGATGAGCGAGAGGCCATCATAAATAGCTAG
>NZ_BAYD01000124.1 GCF_000685075.1 Paraburkholderia oxyphila NBRC 105797 | reverse complement strand
CAAGCGGCGCAGCAATGAGACTCACGAGTCGGGTACCGATCCGGACGCGCGGCTGTTCAGGAAGAGCAAAGGCACGCCGTCCATCCTCTGTTACCAGGGGCACATCCTGATGGAGAACCGATCGGGCTTGGTGGTGGGTGCTATGGTGAGCCATGCCGATGGTTTTGGCGAACGCGCCAGCGCCTTGCGCTTGCTCGATTGCGTTCCGGGCCGTCATGCCAAGACGCTCGGCGCCGACAAGGGTTACGACACGCGCGACTTTGTGCGGGACTGTCGTGCGCGCAAGGTGACGCCACATGTCGCGCGCAACGACGCGCATCAAGGCGGCAGCGCGATCGACGGCCGCACGTCGCGGCACGTCGGCTACGGCATCAGCCAGGTGATTCGCAAACGCATCGAGGAGCACTTCGGCTGGGGCAAGACCGTCGGCAGGATTCGACAGACCGTGTATCGCGGCATTAAACGGGTCGACCAGCACTTCAAGCTGACGATGCTGGCGAGCAACCTGACTCGCATGGCCCGAATACTGGCGGCGGTGCCACAAGGGGCAATGCGATGAGCCGGCCAGGTGTGGCCGTCGCGCGGCAACACGCCGACTGGCCCGCTCGCCAGCGGGGCAGCCGGGACGATTTATCCGCAACTCAGCAGCCAGTCGCATACGCAACCCTTTTAAACAGGGCCACGGCCGTCATAACGAGGCGCTTTTCAACAGCCTGCTAAGGCCGGTTGCATTTCGCGGGGAAGCGAGCAACGGGTTTGCGGATCAATGCAGGCCGCTCGCCGTGGCTGGCGCCGCCGCGTTTTGCAGTGGCGCCGAAAAGCTCCGCCCGTCGACATCGGTCACCTGCAAGGTTTTCGCGCGGGCAAGCGGCGCCGCTGCGGAGGTGGGCGCGGGCAACGTGATGGTCGACGCGGCTCCCATGGCCGCGCGCCAGCCGAACGCCCCCGGACCGAACCGGTTATACGCGTAGTCGTTCTCGAACGCGGTCTTCGGCATCATCGAGAGCGTGGCTGTGTCCCATTGCGCGACGGGGCTGCCGAGTGCGTCCAGCAGCGCGGCTTTCACGACATGAACCGGGGCCTCGGGCGTGCCGGCATCCAGCGCGATGTGAAAGCGCACGCCCGCGTTCGGCAATAGCGTTGCGTCGGTCAATGTCAGGTGATGCACAGTCGGGCTGACCGGGCCGCTGTGGAACGGCGACCAGACAGAGCCGCGGAAATAGCTGTACGTCCCAACAACGAACACGATCGTAAAGGACAGTACCGCCAGCGCGAGCCTGCGAAAGGCGGTATCGGACAGCGGCAACGCTGCGCAGCCAGAAGCCCAGCGAAATCCGGGGTTCGTCGAGCGTTGTGGTTTGCGGCGCAACAGGACATTGTCGAGCGACCAGGCGCCGCCGCCGGCCAGCAGCAGTGTCGCCCCCATCGCCAGATTGCAGGACGCCATGGTCCATTCGTCGATGCAGGTCGCGCCCTGCCAGCCGAACATCAGCATCAGCAGAACCGAAAAGCCCATCGACGCGAGCGCGGCAGCGCGCGTGAAGAGACCAAGGATCAGCAGAAGTCCGACGATCAGCTCCGCCGCGCTAAACAGGATCACCCCTGCATACAGCGCGTAGAAGTGATGGAGCAAGAAACTGATGACGTGTCCCATCCCAAGCAGCGCACCCGGCATGGCCGTCTGGAACTTGTTGGCCATCCAGTGGCCGGCATGCGGATCGAGCTTGCTCGGCGCATAGATGAAGCGGCGTGAGCCTCCGCCCCAATAAATGAAGCCCTGAATGATCCGCACTGGGGCGAGCGAGATGGCGGCAATGCGCCATGCGCGCTGGTCCCAGACACTCGCGGCGCGCTCGTGTTCAATCGGCTGCATGGTTATCGTATTCATGGAAACGTCTCCGAACAGGGGTTGGAATGTGACAGGAGGCGATGGGCGCCTGTGCGGGTTTCGCTAGCCGACCTGTGCGGGCTTGCGCTCGCGCACCGGAGCACACGGCAATGGACGACGCAGCGGGGTCACGTTCTCCGGCCTCGTCATCTGCGCGATCGGCTCTGTCGCAACGGGCTGGCGGGCGGGGTCCTTCGGCGCGCCGGACGAGAGCAGCTCTGCCAGCGCTTGCACACTGCGGCGAGGCACGGCGTCGCGTCTGAGCGCGATGCGCGCCTGCCGTGCCTGTGCTGCCGCAATGGGCAATGCGCGCAGGCCGTGGTCGCGCCGCGGATCGAAGGCGAGATCGGCGACGATCCCGACGCCCAGCCCGAGACCGACACAGGCCTTCACCGTCTCGGCGTCGCAGGCACGCACCGCGACGTCGAGTTTCAGGCCCGCGGAGCTCAGTAGTGCTCCCTGGCCGAACATTTCGTCTTCGACGACGAGTTTCTCCGCGGCAATCTCGGCGAACTCGACGCGCGGCCGCCTCGCCAGGGGATGGCTTGCCGCGAAAATGGCCATGGGGTTCAAGCTGGCACACGGGAAGCTCATCAGCACGTCGTCGTCCGGCAAATCGGCCGTCGTCACGGCGAGGTCCGCACTGCCATCGCGCGCCATGTCGATCGCCTGCGCAGGTGTGACCGGCATCACCGCAACCGCCATCTTCGGAAACCGCGAGCGCCAGTCGGCGATCGCCTGCGGGAGCCAGTAGCGTGCAAACGTATGAGTCGTCGCAATGACCAACTCGCCCTGATCCTGCATCGCGTAGTCGAGGCGCACACGCCTGAGCGCGTCCACCTCGCCCATGATTCGCTCGGCCGCTGCCACGACGAGCTTGCCTTGCGCGGTGACCGCGCGCAGCCGCTTGCCGTGGCGAGAGAAGATCTCGATGCCGAGTTCGTCCTCGAGCTCGATGATGGCCTTTGAAATGCCCGGTTGGGACGTGTACAGAGACCTCGCGGCAGCAGTCAGATTGAGATTCTGGCGTACCGCCTCGCGTATGAAACGGAGTTGATGCAGGTTCACGAAGGGCTTCTCCGATGCAGTCGCGGCAAATCTGCCATGCGGGTGGGCGTACCGGGTAGCGCCCGCCGTCAAAGAAAATCAGCCTGGGGTGGCGCGGTACGCATGGAATCCGTACTGTTCGAAAATCGCGAGCGCGGCGGGCGAGCGGATGAATTCGAGCCACTGCTTCGCGGCCTCGGGATGCGGCGCATGCGCTGCAAGCGCGCCCGCATAGACCGCGGTCACGTTGTCCTGACCGGGAATGCTCACGTCTTCGATCGGGTGGCCCGCCTGTTCCTGAAATACCGCTTCGGACTGCCAGGTCATGCCGGCCTGAACCTTGCCCGACATGATCCATAGCGGCGTTTGCCGGTGATGGATATGGGTGAGCAGGGTCGAGCCGTCCGCGACCTTCGCACTGTAGACAGTGTTGACCAGCGCGCTTCCGCCCGCATGTTCGAGCGCAGCTTTGATCTGCCGCGCAATGCCTTCGAAGGCCGGGTTAGGCATGGCGAGCCGCAGGCCTGGCCTGGCCAGATCGGCGAGGCCGGCGATGTGTTCCGGATTGCCTTTCGCGACCATGATCGTCAGCGTATTCGTGACATAGGGCACCGCGGGCGCAGTCAGCCGACCCGCCTGAATCTCTTTTTCCACGGCCTTGAGTCCCGCCAGGTACACGTCGGGCTTCGCAGTCCACGTCATGTTGCCAACGGTGATCGTGCCGTCAGCCTCCATTTGCTTCGCCAGCAGACCCGGTGGAATCGTCTCCCAGTAGACGCGCCCCTTGTATTGCGGATAACGCGTCTCGAACGTCTTCACGAGCGGCGCCATGGCGAAAAAGTAGTTGCCGCCCACGTACAGAGATAGCGCGGCGTGAAACGGGTCGCCGTGAAAGTCGGCCAGATTGTCGGCATCCGGTTCGGTGAAGTCGAGGCCGCGTTCCGTGCGATCGTTGTTGGCACCGTGTTGCCATGGTGGATAGACGGCTTCGTTTTTCGCCACGCCCGATGCGTCGTGCGCGGGCAGGCTCTGCCCGTGGGCGAGCCCGAAGACCATGGCGCCAAGGGTGCACGTGATGAGCGCGGAGCGCTTCATGCGCTTGGGGATCAACATCCTCTGAACTCCTGTGTTCGGTCAATGCAGGTTCACAGCGGCATCAATGCATAGCCTTGCTGCTGCAGCGTCGTGATAGTGGTGAGCGCCGAGAGCGCGAGTGTGATGCGCGAATCGATCCAGTCGTAGGCGAAATGATGTTCTGCCACCGCCTGACCGCAAACCGCTATCGTCACGCCGGCCTTCTTCAAGGCGTCGATCAACGGCAGATTGGGATTGGGCACGCCAAAGGCGGCGCGATAATGCGCGTCGTCGAGCGCGAGCGGGGTGGCCGCGCCGTAGGCGACGGCAACGAACTTCAGCTTGTCGAGCGGCACGCCCGCCGCAACATAGAGATTCACGGTGCGCGCCACGTGGTCCAGCGCGGGATCGACTTTGTCGGGCTGCGCAGGCGCCTGGGTCAATGCGAAGACGACCTTGTAGACCTGACCCGGCTGCGGCCTGAATGCACCGTTCGGGAGGTCATGCATTTTTCCGTAATGCTCGATGGTCGGCGTTGTCCAGAAGTTCGGGGCATCGGCGGGCGCGGCGGTGGCCGGGACGGCTACGATGCCGATCAATGCAGCCGCAGCCCAAGCCCTGAATCGAAGGAGTGCGAAAGTTCTGCTGGCGGAGGAGGTAGTCATGGTTGAGATCCGACGGATAGGAAAGGTCACTCAGGCGTTGCCGGTTCATCGCGTGGTTGCAACGGCTCGACCGATGATGCTCAGATTTGCCCCATTGCGTATTGCACGACGAGGCTACTCACCGAAACGGCGACCCAAACGCCCAGGCCAAGGACAATCGGGCGTGCGCCCGTGGCTGCCATCTGACGCAGATTCGACGAAAGGCCAATCGCCGACAACGCGAGAATGATCATGAATTCGGCCGCATCGTGAATGGCGGGCTGCGCGGCCTCGGGAATCACGCCGGCCGTCCGCAAGCCCGACGCGACCAGGAACCACAGGATGAACCACGGGAATATGCGTGCGAGCCGGAAATTTCCGGTTCCCTTGCGCTTTGCGCGGCCTGCGGCGACGAGCGCGAGCACGAGGCAGATGGGCATGATCAGCGTGGCCCGCGTGAGCTTGACAATCGTGGCGAAGTCGCCAGCCTCCTTGCTGTAGCTGTATCCGGCCGCCACCACTGAAGAGGTGTCGTTGATCGCCGTGCCAGCCCACATGCCGAAACCGGCATTGGAGAGATGGAGCCAGTGGCCAAGCACGGGAAACAGGAGCACGGCGACAACGTTGAACAGAAAGATGGTGGAAATGGCAAACGCTGTCTCGTGCGCTTCGGGCTCGACGATCGGGGAGACCGCCGCGATGGCTGAGCCGCCGCAGATCGCGGTGCCAATGCCAATCAGCAAGGTGAGGCGATCGCCCACGCCGAGCAGGCGGCCGACGATCCACGCGGCGAGTGCCGCGGTCGTGACCGTGACAGTCGTGACGGCCAGCGAGTCGAGCCCGGTGTGGGCAACCTGAGCCAGGCTGAGCCCCGCGCCAAGCGCAATGATCGACCATTGCAGAACGTGCTTCGCGGCAAAGCGGATGCCGGGTTCAAAGGCTGCGCCCGGCGCAAACAGATGGCGCGCGAGTATCCCGAAGACAATGCCGAACACCGGGCCGCCGATCAACGGGACATCGCGGCCGGCCAGCAATGCCGCGATGGCAATACCGGTGGTGAGGACGAGGCCGGCCCAGGGCCTGGGGCGATCGGGTATGAGCGCAATGGCGGGGGTTTGGGTAGACATGGCCGAATCGAGTGAAGGGATGGGCCAAGTCTAGAGACCTCGCAACGATCAGAAAAATCGTTATGTTTGATGATATATATCGCGCCGCCCTATGATTTCAGCGCGCTTACGATGGGGGATTCGCAGGTATCAACGCTTGCCCGTGAAGAGCGGCTTCTTCAAGCCGGCTTCTTGACCTCGGTATCGCGAGGCGCGAGTTCGTGACCTTCACGGGTCCGGGGAGACATGAAAAGCAGGGGTTTGCCCGTTGCCTTGTCGATCAGCGACGAGTGCTGCTCGCCGCGCGCGAACAGGTGGCGTTCGCCCCACTGCTGAAGCGCGACGATCACCGGAAACAGCGTTTCCCCTTTGGCCGTCAATACGTACTCCTGATAGGCCGTGCCATCCGATGCCGGGCGTGTTTCGAGGATGCCCTCTTCGACGAGACTGGCCAGGCGTCCGGACAGAATGTTGCGCGCTACGCCCAGATTGCGCTGGATGTCGCCGAAGCGATAAATCCCGTCGAAGACATCGCGCAGGATCAAGAGCGACCACCGGTCGCCAATCACGTCTACCGAGCGCGCGACGGGGCAGGTCTCCTTGTTGGTCGATTTGTGGCGTGCCATGGCAATTCCTTTTGGCGAGTTCCTTGAACGAAAAGCGGTGTCTCGCGTAGTTGCATTTTAAAACTAGTCTGCCTATGATTCAATCAGTTTCATTTTGCAACCAGATTGGATGCCATGGATACGGAACCCATTGAGCTTGCTTTGTCTGACGACCCTGGCGAGGTGATCTCACGAGCGGACATGCCGCGCGGCCTCGTCTTGTTGTTCGCGGCTGCCAGCGGCATGAGCGTCGCCAACGTGTATTACGCGCAACCGCTGCTCGATGCGCTGGCACATGATTTTGGCATCGGCCGTGCCGCCGTCGGAGGCGTTGTCACGGCTACGCAGGCCGGTTGCGCATTGGCCTTGTTGCTGCTCGTGCCTTTGGGCGACAGGATGGAGCGGCGCCGCCTGATGATCGCGCAACTGCTGGCGCTGGTTGGCGCGCTGGCCGTGGTGAGCCTCGCGCGGTCCGTGCCGGTATTGCTCGCTGGCATGCTGGGCGTTGGCCTGTTGGGCACGGCAATGACACAGGGGCTGATCGCCTGTGCCGCAGCTGCCGCCGCGCCGCACGAGCGGGGGCGCGTGGTCGGTGCGGCGGGCAGCGGCGTGTTCATCGGCCTCTTGCTGGCGCGCGTGTTCGCGGGCGTCGTCAGCGACCTGTCCGGGTGGCGCGGCGTCTACGCCTGCTCCGCTGCCATCATGCTGGCGTTTGCCGTGCCGTTATGGCGGCGGCTGCCCCGCCTGGCTACCGCGCCCAGTGCCCTCAGCTACCCGACCCTGATTGTCACGATGCTGGCGCTGTTACGCGCGGACCGCGTGCTGCAAATCCGTGGCATGCTCGCGCTACTGATGTTCGCGACCTTCAACATCTTCTGGAGCGCGCTGGTGCTGCCGTTGAGCGCGCCGCCTTATCATTTTTCGCACACCGCGATTGGCGCCTTCGGACTGGCCGGTGCGGTGGGTGCGCTCGCCGCGGCGCGCGCCGGGCGATGGGCCGACCGGGGCTGGAGCCAGCGCACCAGTGCAGCCGCGCTGGCGGCGTTGTTGCTGGCCTGGTGGCCGCTGTCATTGCTCGAGCATTCGCTGTGGGCGTTGCTGCCCGGTATCGTGCTGCTCGATCTGGGTGGCCAGGCCCTGCACGTGACCAATCAAAGCCTGATTTTTCGCCGTGGCGCGCACATGCATAGCCGGCTGGTGAGCCTCTATATGCTTTTCTACGCGGTGGGCAGCGGGCTCGGCGCGATTGGCACGACGCTCATCTACGCCAGGGCTGGCTGGCACGGGGTGTGTGTGCTGGGTGCAACGACCAGTTCGTTGGCGCTGGTGTTCTGGGCCGTCACCCTGCGGAGCATGCCGAATGCGGGCGCGCGCGTGACGTCCGAATGGAAAACTGAAACGGGAGGCGTGAATGGATGAATTGACCTTGCTGGCCGATGCCGATGCGCGCGGCCTGCGCTACATAGAAGGGAACGCCACCCGGCGGGTCTTCCCGTCTGACGAGGCGATTGCTGCGCTCGGCGCGTTCGACGAGCGGCTGCCCGCGCACGGCTTGCCGGCTGAGCAAACGCTCGCGCTGCTCGATGGCATTGGATCGCCAGCCACCACGGCGTCCAACGGACCACGCTATTTCGGCTTCGTGATCGGCGCTGCGCTGCCTGCCGCGGCCGCAGCGGAACGGCTCATGCTCGCGTGGGACCAGTGTGCATCGACGTTCGACAATTCCCCGGTGTCAGCCACGCTGGAGCGCGTCGCGGGACGCTGGGTGCTCGACGCCCTCGATCTGCCGCGCGAGAGCGCAGTGGGGTTCGGCACGAGTGCGACGGCCTGCACGCTCGGCGCGCTTGCGTCCGCGCGGCGCGCGCTGCTGGCGCGCCAGGGCTGGGATTTCGACCGCCAGGGGTTGATTGGCGCGCCCGAAATCAAGGTCGTGGTCTCCGAACTGGTTCACATCACGGTGAAAAAGGCGCTGCGCATACTGGGCTTCGGATTGGACCGACTCGTCTACGCTCCGGTCGACGCCCATGGCTGCGTGGATCCTGCACGGCTGCCGCCGCTCGATGAGCGCACGATCCTCTGCCTGCAGGCGGGAGAAGTGAATACTGGAGCATTCGATCCCTTTGCGCAGATCATCCCGCGCGCGAGGCAGGCGGGCGCCTGGGTCCATGTCGATGGCGCCTTCGGGCTGTGGGCGCGTGCATCGTCGCTGGTTGCGTTGACGGCGGGCATCGAAGAGGCCGATAGCTGGACGACCGATGCGCACAAGTGGCTGAACACGCCGTACGACTGCGCGATGGTCATTTGCCGCAATGCACAAGCGCTGGCGGAGGCGATGAACAGCGACGCCGCCTATATGTCCGCGAGCGCGGACGCGCAGAAGAACCTGACGCTGGAGTTTTCGCGCCGTGCCCGTGGAATTCCTGTCTGGGCGGCGCTGCGCACGCTGGGGCGTGCCGGCGTGGCGGAGCTGGTCGAGCGGCACCACGCTTGCGCGCAGTGGATAGGGCGGGAACTCGCGCGCCTTGGCTTCGAGGTGCTCAACCCCGTGGTGCTCAACCAGGTCTTGTTTCGCTGTGCTACGGATGAGCAGACGCTAGCGCTGCGCCACGCCGTGCAGGCCTCCGGTGAGACGTGGTTCGGCGGCACGATGTGGCTGGGACGGCCCGCGCTGCGGATCAGCGTTTCGTCATGGCGTACTCAGGTTGAGGACGCGCAGGCGCTCGTGCAACTGCTCGCGAGGCTGCGCGAGACGAAAGAGGGGGGCTGACGCGCCGGAGCGGGCAGCATGAGCGCAGCGCCACTGCGCTTTGCTGCACCGCACCGTCGCTAGAACCTTGCACGCCTCTAAAGTTTGCGTGCCCGTTGCCGTCAATCAGGGCATGGCGTGCGAACATCCGAAACCTCCCGAGAACCCATCGATCTGGGCCGAAGCGCGGGCACTGGAGGCCAGCATTCGCGCGATCAGGCGGGCGCAGGGCAAGAAGAATCCCGAGGATTTTCCGCCGCGCAGCCCCGAATGCCTGGCCGCCATGAACGAATTCGTGCGCGATGTCTGCCGCGTGCTCGAAATCGATCCCGACACGCTCGGCGACGCTGACGACGACGCCGACGACCCGCACGGCGCAGGCTCGGCCGGATAGTGTTCGACGCGGCCGGATCGATTACGCGCGCGCCGGCGTGCCGCTTTCTTCTTCCGCGAGACGCTCGACCTCTCCGGGCGTCAATCCCAATTCGCTCTTCAATGCGGCCCAGCCATCCGGCGTGACCTGCACGGCCCGTGAGGATGGCGTGCGCCGCAACCAGCCCCGGGCACACAGCAGGGTCATGAACCGTACGCCAAGCGGGCCGGCGAGGTGATGCTGGCGCTCGGTCCAGTCGAGGCATTGCCGCGCGATGCCGTGGCGACCTGGCTTGAGCGTCGCCACATCGAGGCCGAGATTGCCGAACCAGGCCGCGCCGGCCGAGGTCACATCGAGCCTGCGCTCGCCGCCCAGCGCGAGATAGCCGCGCTCCATCAGGCATTGCGTCACGGCCACGCCAATCTGCCCGGCGAGGTGATCGTAGCAACAGCGCGCGAAGCGCAGCTTCTGCGCTTCGCCGCCCAATGGCTTGCGGCGGACGCTGCGGCTCGCGCTGATGGCCGCCAGGCCTTCTAGTACCTCGGCCACGCGCGGGTCCGCGAGCCGGTAATAGCGGTGACGCCCTTCCTTTTCGACCGCGAGCAGGCCGCCGTCCAGCAGCTTCGCGAGGTGGCTGCTGGCCGTCTGCGCGGTCACGCCCGCGGCAAACGCGAGCTCGCCGGCCGGCCGTGCGCGGCCGTCGGCCAGCGCCATCAGCATGGCGGCGCGCGCGGCGTCGGCGATCAGAAATGCGGTGGAAGACAGATTGGGTGAATGGTTCATCGTAGCCCCCGGAACTCGACGCCAGCATATCGCCAATCGGCGCGCGCATGCTTCGACAGGCATCGAAGCATCGGTCCGCAGCGATCTTCGATACTGGTGACGGACAGCCAGGTCGACCGACCATCGCAAAGGGAGCCCGCGAGTGGAGAAGCGCATGAAGAGCCGGACGAACAGCGGCATCGACAACCGCAATGACAACCGCAATGACAAACGCAGTAACAACCGCATCGTCGACACTGCGCAGCAACGTTGGGTGCTGATGGCAACGTGCCTGAGCTACGTGATCGTCATTCTCGACACGTCGATCGTCAATCTCGCGCTCGAGCGCATCGGGATGGATCTGGCGGGCGGTGTGTCCGGCTTGCAGTGGGTCCTGAACGCCTACACGCTGACTTTCGCGAGCCTCCTGTTGACGGGCGGCACGCTCGGCGACCGGCTTGGCGCGCGCAATGTCTATATCGCTGGCCTTGCCTGCTTCATGGTGGCGTCGACGCTGTGCGCCTGTGCGCCCGGCTTGCCGATGCTGATAGCGGCGCGCAGCTTGCAGGGTGGGGGCGCCGCGCTGCTGGTGCCCGCTTCCATGACGCTCATCAGCCATACGTGGACGGGCTCGCGCGAACGCGCAGCGGTATTCGGCCTGTGGGCGGGGCTGGGCGGCATTGCCATGGCGTCGGGGCCGCTGCTCGGCGGCATGCTCGTCGGTTTCACAGGCTGGCGCAGCATTTTTCTGGCGAACGTGCCGATCTGCATGGCGGCCATGGTGCTGGCCTTGCGTGTGGGGCGCGCCGCCCCTTTCGAAAGGGCCGGGGCCGCTGCGCGCAAGTTCGATTTCGCCGGCCAGGCAGCGGGCATTGCGGCATTGGGGCTGCTCAACGTGCTCGTCATCGACGTACCCGCGTACGGCTGGCAGCCGCCGCTTGCCGTCGGCGCGCTCGCGGCAGGCGTGATCTTCGTCGTGATAGAAACGATGTGTGCACAACCGATGCTACCGATGAACCTGTTTCGCCAGCCGCTCTTCGCGGGAGGCGTTTTCGTGTCGATGGTATCGGCGTTCACGTTCTACGGACTCCTCTTCGAATTGAGCTTGCTGTTGCAGCGGCAACAGGGCTATACGCCGATGCAGGCGGGCCTGGCGTTCCTGCCGCTGACGCTGCCGGTTCCGGTGGGGAGTCTGCTCTCGAAGCGCGCGCTCGGCAGGTTCGGGGCGAAGTGCCTCGTGACCGGCGCCTGCCTGCTGTCCGCCGCGGGATTTTTCGGTCTTGCTGGCGTTGGCGCGGCGGCCCCATATGCGCTGCTCGCGCTGCCATTGCCGGCGATCGGCCTGGCCGCGAGCCTGATCACGCCGGCGACGACGGCCACGCTCATGTCGGCAGTGGAGGATCGCCGCGCCGGCATTGCGGCGGGCGTGCTGAACGCGGCACGCCAGGTTGGCGCGGCGCTTGGCGTGGCATGGTGCGGAACGCTGCTTTCCGCGAGCCACGCGATTGCACGGGGCATGCACATGAGCGCCATGGCTGCGGGCGCGTTATCGATCGCGGCCGCAGTGGTCTGGTGGCATGGGGCCGCCGAACGGGCGCCAGCGCGTCAATCAATGGGCCCGCGTGTCAACGATTGACCTGCCACGCGCTCAAACGCCATTGGACGTTTCGATCAGCAGGCCCATGTCCTTCACTTCGATCTTGCCGTAGCGCAGTTCGATGGCCCCCATTTTCGCCAACCCCTGCAGCTCCTTGTTGAGGGTCGTGCGGCTGACGCCGAGCATCATGGCGATGTTGTCCTGCGACGTGCCGATGACCGGATGATCGCTCCTCGACTGTGTGAGGTCGCCACGGGCAAGCATGAGCAGACGGCGCGCCACCCGCGTGCGCGTGCTTCGCAATGCGATGTCGGCGAGCAGCCCGAACACGCCCAACAGCCGTCTTGCCTCCATCACGGCCACGGCTTGCGCGAAGGCGGCGTTCTGCATCATCGCTTCAAAGTCCTCCGCGCTGACCACCACCAGCTCGGTATCTTCCAGCGCCACGGTTGTCGTGGTCCGGGGATGCCGGGCCAGCAGCATCACTTCGCCGAACCAGTTGCCGGGCTCGATGATGGTCAGAATCGCCTCGTTGCCATCGGGGTGAATCACGAAGAACTTGATCGCCCCTTTGGCGACGCCAAAAAAGCCGTCGCGCGATTCCTTGAATGGATCGCCTTGCCGAAACAGCACTTCGCCCTGGGCGAGGCGCAGAGGCCGGGCACAGGCCAGCAACGCATCGGCCACCTCTCTGGGCAGACTTCCAAACCACGGATTGTCGAAAAAGACTTGCATGGTGAACAGGTATCGGTATTAGCCCTGAATCGACAAGATTTGAACAGTCTTATCGGATTGACTTCAGCATCATGCAGTGACCGGGCCGCACACGCAAGCCGTTGCGCGCGCCCGCACTTCACCACCGATCCCTTCCCAACCTGGCCCATATCGTATGCCTCAGAAATTGACCTGGTTGCTGATTGCCATCGCCATAGCCGGATTCGCCATGGCCGAAATCATCAGCAAACGCTATCGCGACACCGTCCATGCCACCAGCAACGACACCAAGCTCGAGCTTCTGATGTCCCTCAGCTTGCTGGTGTTCACGCAGCCGCTCATCGTGCTGGTGACCGATGCGCTCTGCCAGCGGTTCGCGCCTCACCTTCGCAATGCCTGGTCCACGCTCCCCTGGTGGGCGATGACCGCCATCCTGCTCGTGGGCGACGACATGATGCAGTACTGGTGGCATCGGATCTCGCATTCCGCGCTGCTTTGGCCGCTGCATCGCGCCCATCACTCCGCGTCTTATATGAGCATCCGCATTACGTACCGGAACAACTTTTTCTACTACCTGATGATGCCGGGCCTGTGGGTTGGCGCGGTGACGCTGTACCTGGGCTTCGGTAGCGTCTACGCCGCCTATGTCGTCGTCAAGCTCGCGGTCATTCTGGGCGCTCACTGCGCCTGGGCGTGGGATGCGCCGCTATACCGGATCCGTGCGTTGCACCCGCTCATGTGGATCGTCGAGCGCACGATCTCCACGCCGGCCACGCATCGCGCGCATCACGCGATTACCAATGTGGATGGCATCGGCCACTACAAGGGAAACTTCGGCAATCTGCTGTTTTTCTGGGACGTACTGTTTGGCACTGCTCATATTACGCGCCAGTACCCCGCGGAAGTGGGCTTGCGCGACGATCAGTTGTTCGGGGCGGAGCGCTGGAATCACCAGATGTTCTATCCGCTGTGTCAGTCCAGCCGAGAGTACAGCGCGCTGAAATTCGGCGGCCAGATCTATAGCGACGAATCAGCGGTCGAGATGTCGCTCGACGGCGCTGCGGATTCCACCCGCTGAGCCACGCGCGCAAGCATCGACGCTGGAATCAATACTTGTCCAAAGAGAGATGGAGTTTGCATGAGCAAGGTACTGGAAGGAAAGCGCATTGTCGTGACGGGAGGCTTCGGTGCGCTCGGCATTGCAGTCGGGAACGTGCTGGAAGAGGCGGGTGCGAAGGTGGCGCTCGTCGATAAGGCGTCGGAGCCAGCCGGCTTGAAAGAGGGGGTAGCGAGCTGGGGCGGCGTCGATCTGACCGATGCCGCCGCAACGAGAGCGTGTTTGACAGCGGTGGCCGAGCGGCTGGACGGGCTCGATGGCCTCGTCAACGTGGCGGGTGGCTTCGTCTGGGAAACGGTCGAAAGCGGCGATGTCGAAACCTGGGACCGCATGTATGCGCTCAACGTGCGCAGCGCGCTGTCCGCCTCGCAGGCCGCGCTGCCGCACCTGCTGCAACGCGGCGCCGGGCGCATCGTCAACGTGGGCGCGCTCGCGGCCAGCCAGGCGCGCACCGGGATGGGCGCCTATGCGGCGTCGAAAGCGGGCGTCGCACGGCTGACCGAAGCGATGGCCGAGGAGTTCAAGGACCGTGGCATCACGGTCAATGCCGTGCTTCCCAGCATCATCGACACGCCAGCCAACCGCGCCGCGATGCCCGACGAAGACGCGACTCGCTGGATAGACGCCGCGGCACTCGCGCGCGTGATCGTCTTTCTGCAGTCGGAGGCCGCATCGCCCATTACGGGCGCGCTCATTCCTGTCAGGGGACGCGTCTGATCGTCCACTAAAAGCGACATAAAGATATAGGAGACATGCATGCGTTTGTTCGTTACGGGCGTTCTCGGAAGTTCACTCGTTCTTGCCGCCGGCAATGCCGCCGCGGCGGATTCGAGCGTCATGTTGTACGGCGTGGCCGATACGTTTATGCAGTACCTCGACAACGGGGGCGCGCACGCCTTTTCGGAACGAAGCGGCGGGTCGAGCGGCTCGTTGTTCGGCTTGAAGGGAACGGAAGATCTGGGCGGCGGACTCGCGGCCCAATTCGATCTCGAAGGAGGCTACAACATCAACAATGGCACGCTGTTCGCCGATACGACGTCGCTCTTCTATCGTCAGGCGTGGGTCGGGCTGAACAGCGAGAAATTCGGCTCGCTCACGTTTGGCCGCCAGTATGTGCCGAGCTTTAGAGTCCTGTACCCGACCGATCCATTTCGCCTGAATGAAGTGCTGTCTCCGATGTCGGCCAACGTGCTGGCGGTGGACCGCAATACCTTATCGACACAATCAGGAAATGGGCGCGCAAGCAATTCGATCCTGTATCAATCGCCCAATTTGAATGGTGTGCAGCTGTACGGCATGTACGCGTTCTCGGCCACGGTCACGCAACCCACGCCATCGACGGGCGGCAATATGTTGAACGTGGGGGCGAGTTATACGGGCTACGGACTGTACGCAGGCGTGTCCTACGTCAATCAACATTCTGGAGAGCAAACCATTGCGGGATTGCCCGGCCCGCTGAGTCTGCTGGGAACGGAGCATTTCATCGGGGCACTCGCCTGGCGGATCGGTATCGTGAACCTGCAGTTCAACTATACCTACCAGCGCGCGGATAATCCTCCGGCCAGATCGCTGGCTGCGCTGCTCGGGACCTTTCATTCCAGCAGCACGGCGGAACTGGGCGCCACGATCCAGGCCAGCTCGGCCGACGTGATCGAAATCGCCTTCACCGAGCGCGACGTGCGCCGTGTGCACGACAACGCACCGGGCGTCGAGGTGGGCGTCGATCACTCGCTGTCGAAGCGAACGAGCCTCTATGCGCGCGCCGGCTATATCAAGAACAACGGCAGTTCGACGGTTAGCTGGCCGGGCATCACCGTTAGCGCGCCGGGCACCAAACAGATTCTGGCCGGGATAGGCATGACCCACCGGTTCTGAGTGGCGAAGTGGGGCACGCCCACGGCGAGCACTGCAATGCGCGACCAGAGCGAAGTCGAATAGCGCTTGTCATTGCGGCTGCCACGGTGCCGTAATGACGGCTGTGGCCGTCACGGGCGTATGGCTTCTACCGCTGCCGTCGACGAAGCGGTATTGGCTCGGCGAAACGTCGAACGTCGCTGGCGCGGCAAGAAGGTCCGCCATGTTTGCCCAGATTCCCAACGGGCCACAGATCGTGGTCCGTTGGACGAACGGCGGCTAAACAGCCTCCGCTCGAAAACCACCTGTTTCCAGAGGGTTTTCGCTCGAGCAACTACAGCGGACTACCCGGCTGCGCGGCACACAGGCTTAGTGCCCATGCGCCTCGCGAAATCCGGCGTCCTTCTCGAGACGCTGAGCGGGGGTGTCGACGTGGAATCCTGCTGAGACTAAGTACAGGACGCCAGCGAAAGGCCAGGAAAAGGTAGCCAGCGAGAAGCAAAGCCAGCATGCATCCTGTGGCGAGTACGCCTGGAGTGCCCAGACAAGGCACGCAGCTGGCAACAACAGCAGACACAGCGCCGACCGATTCAGAAAAGCGGCGACCCTTGCATTCTTTAGCGTCTCAGCTTGCATGCCTGGCTCCATAGGGAATGGCACTGAGACATAGAGTCGCACGTCGACCATTGCACGAACACTCAGTAGATTCCCTTACAAACGCCCATCCGAATGGCGTTCATGCTCGAACATTCGAATGGTGAGCAGACCTGCGCACTTCCGGCACAGCGCCACGGGTGAACGGACGGCTGCTGGCCGTATGCCGAACGCATCCCGGGATCGGTACAGGCCCTGATTTTTCGCCAGATCCGATCGCCAATCAAACCCGATGTTCGTCGCGAGCCCGTATTTTCGGCATGTTTCAGTTATTGCGACGCACCATCCCATCGCCTGGATCTTTGCTGCGCGTGCGCTAATTCAAGCGGTCGCGCGCGTTGCCGTGAGTCAGTGCCATCTGGCCATCTGTCAATTTCTATCTATTAAAAATAAAAAGGAATCCGAACGTTGTGTGAGCAACATATTAATTGATAGCGATGAAGCCCACGATTTTGGGGCGTTTTGGGGCGGGACCGCGCTCACGACCATCGCCGATTTGCCGCGAATTTGCCGCGAAACAGGGACGTTACAGATCCGTCACGCTCGGCGACCCGCCGATTGATCTTCGCGGTGAAGTAGTCCATATTCAAGATGCATATTTCCACCACGACTCAACGATTCACGGTGTCCGACACCGATTTTCATGACGTCGCCATCTGCTGCAATACGCCTTGGGGCAGCGGCAGTCCATCCAATCCATCGAAGCCGTAGCATTTCCAATGCTCAATGAACCAGGCCACGCCAGTTCGGGCCCGCGGCAGTGTTCCAGTTGTGGGGCAAGGCTCGAAAGGCCATCGAATTTCTGTCCCCGGTGCGGCGCGAGCCTGCTGGGCGCATCGTCTCGCCAGGCGATGCGGGCTGCTCGTCCCTACGAGGCCCACGGGGCGCGCCACGGACGTCTGTACCTCTACGCGTTCGGCTGTGTGGCCGCATGCGTGTTTGTCGTCGCCGCTTATGTGCACTCGCATCACCATGCGCGGGAAATGGCGGCGCAAGCCCAGGTTGCCCAGGGGGCCGTGCTCGGGACGCAAAAAGAACCGGCGATGCTGGCGGTGAAGGGGCCCGCAAACGCTGTGGCGGACGCGTCCGCTCACGACTCCGAGCCGCCCGGGCCCATGCCGACTCCGGTGGCTGTACCTATGCCGCCGCCCGAGACCGCGAACGCACCGCCTCCGGCGACCGAGGCCGTGGCGCCGCCTCCGCACACGGAAGCCGCCCAGCGGGACGCAGCGTTGTTCAAGAGTCAGCCTGACGAACAGGCTGCTGGCATGAAGCACGAGGTGAGCGCGCACGCCGACGTCGCGCGCAATCTTGCCATTGCGCGAGTCAGTCTCGACAAGAACAATCTCGGCCCGGCCCGCAGGTCCATCATGACCGCGCTGGCCGAACAGCCCGGCAACGGGGAGGCGCGGCAAATGCATGCCGAACTGGTCTCCCGCGAGCAGGAGCGCGACGCGCTGCTTGGCAACGCACGCCTGTGCGCGCGCCAGGCGGATTGGATTTGCGCGTGGCAGAATGCGGGCCATGCGCTGACCATTGACGCGTCGAACAGCGAAGCGAGGACCTTGCTCTCGCACGCCATGGCCGAGCAGAACGCAAGAGGTGAAAGGGCGTTCGATCCGAGCCTGGACCCCCAGTAGTTTTTCCCCCGCAAGCCCGATCGATTCAAGCCGCCTTCAATGGTCAGGTGATTGGCGCGCGCTATTATATTCAAGTTTATTTGTAATCCTTAATAAATTGCGCGGCACCCAAGAGAGCGAGTGAGTTCTGTCAAGCAGCAGATTGGGTTCCGTGTCTTGATCGGGCACCGCCACGGTCTCATGGTATTTTCCCGACGCAGACCTGCGATACGATACGTCTTCGCCGCGACAGCGCGATTGCCGCCTTAATAAAAGGCTGCAATGGTATTTCAATTTACTTTCGTTTTCGGGGTGTCGTTTCGAACATCCTGATTCATCGTCCTTTTCCACCAGGCCCGATCTCATGCTCAGCCCCCTCGCGTTATTCGGGATCTTGGTCGTGTCCTGCACGATGAGCGTGGCCATCCTGGGTTCGCTGCGCCGCACGGCGGTGCCGGGCGTCGTCCGCTGGTGCGTGGCCTATGCGCTCCTCGCCGTGGCTTCGTCGGCGGTGTTGTTCGCCGGCGACCGGCCGCGTCCGTTGGCAATCGTCTCCATATCGTTCATCACGATCGTGGCGGTGGCGGTGCTTCTGCAGGGCACGCGCCAGTTCTTCGGCATGCAGCCCACGCGGCGCGCGGAGTCTGCCGCCTTCGCCGCTGCTTACGGCGCGATGGTGTATTTCACGTGCGTCTTGCCGAGCATCGAGGCGAGGGTCGTTTGCCTGTCCGTCGTGCTGGCCTATGGACGGATCGCCGTGGGGACCCTGGCGCTGCGGCACGCGCGGCATGCGGGGGCGCGCTATGCCGCGCGATTCGTCGCGGTGTCGGCCTGGCTCGGCGCATTGAGCCACCTTGCGCGAGCCGGCGCGGTGGTCTTCGGCCTTGTGCCGCCGGTCACGTTCGTGCAGCCGTCGCCCTGGAACATCGTGCTGCTCGGCCTCGCGATCGTCTCGTCGCCATGCATGTCGATCGGCATGGTCATGCTGGCGCACGATCAATTGGTCCGAAGAATGGAACGGCTCGCGACGATCGACGAACTCACGGGCGCGCTCATGCGCCGCGCGTTCATGGAGAAAGCGGGGGCCCTGCTTGCCGAAGCGCGGGAGACCGGCACGGCGCTCTCCATCGCCATTCTCGACATCGACAATTTCAAGTCCATCAACGACAGCTTTGGCCACGCCGTCGGCGACCGGACGCTGACGCACTTCGGCTCGGTGGTGCTGGGCCAGATGCGCGCATGCGATCTGTTCGGGCGTCTGGGCGGCGAGGAGTTCGCGATTCTTTTCGCTGGCACGCGAAAGAGCGACGCGGCGGCGCTGACGAATGCGCTGCGGCTCGCGCTGGAGCGCGTACCCGACGACGGCGTGCGCTGCACCTTCAGCGCCGGCGTCGAGCGGATCGCGCCGGCAGACACCCTCGAAGGCGCAATGGCGCGCGCCGACGCGGCGCTTTACCTGGCGAAGGCGATGGGGCGCAACCGCGTCGTCACGGCTTCGGAGGTCGATGTGCCCGGTATCGCGGCGCCACGCTAAAGCCGTGCCAATGCCGCGATGACCGCCGGGGCGGTCATTTGAAAACGCCCGTGCGCTGCGTGGCTTCCGGATGCTGCCGCGTCTCGCGCAGCGAAAGCGGGTGCCACAGACGCGCTCCGCCTTCGATACCGCGCTCGTTCGGCACGGTCGCCACATTCGGAGGCAGATTGAAAGTGAGTCGCGCCGCGTTGCCGCCGCCGATCCACAACTTGTCGTAGTGCACGAGCGATTCGAGAATGCCGATGACTTTCTCGATGCGCCGGTTCCAGCGTTTGTTGCCGACCTTGCGGCGCGCGGCGTCGCCGATATATTCGTCGTACGCGTGCTTCTTGCTGACCGGATGATGGGCGAGTTCGAGGTGCGGCATCAACTCACCGTCGCGGAACATCGCCGTGCCCGCGCCCGTGCCGAGCGTGAGGACGAATTCGAGGCCCTTTCCCTCGATGGCGGCGAAGCCCTGCATTTCCGCGTCGTTGATCAGGCGCACCGAAGGGTTGCCGAGGCGCTCGCCGAGCATCTGCGCGAGCGGCACGTTGCTCCAGCCTTCCACGCCTAGATGCGGCGCCGTGAGCACGTGGTTGTCGCGCACGAAACCGGGAAAGCCGATCGACACATGGGTGGGCGGATACTGCGCGACCAGCGGCTTGACGAGCGCATCGAGCGTGTCGACGAGCAAGCCAGGCGGGCACGGATGCGGCGTCTGAACGCGCACGCGGTCGCTGCGCATGGCGCCGTTCGCGTCGATGATCGCCGCCTTCAGTCCGGTGCCGCCTATGTCGATGGCGAGAATGTTCTCGACGCCGCGCGATGCGGGCGCGCGACTCCGGGTGCTCCTCTTCGTGCTGGCTTGCGTCTTCGCCGATGCGCCTGCTTTGGGTTTTTTCGCCGCGCTTGTTGTCCTGGTCACTCGATCCTCCGTTGGTCGTACATGCAGTGCGATGGTATTCGCGCTGGTTTGGTTAGTTCAGCTCTTTTTGGGTTCGCCAGGTGTGAGCGCGCGCCACGCGCGGCCGTCCTGCGCGAGCAGCGCCTGGGCTTCGGCCGGGCCTTCGCTGCCCGCCGCGTACGCCTGCACGCGCACCGCCGCGCCGTCCTTCGGATGCAGCACGCCGTCCACCGCGGCCCATGCCGCTTCGATGCTGTCGGCGCGCTGAAAGAGCGTCTGGTCGCCGAGCATGCAGTCATAGAGCAGCGTTTCGTAGCCGATGTTTGTCTGCTCCGTGAAGAAGTCATCGTAATCGAACGACGACTGCACCGCGCCGATCTGCATGACCGGCCCCGGCGTCTTCACGCTGAAATCGAAGCTCGTGCCGTGCGTGGGGTCGATGCGTAGTGTCAGCACGTTGGGCGTCAGCGCGTCGACAGGCGTATCGCGGAACAGGCGAAACGGCACGCGCCTGAGCTGCAACGAGATCTCCGTGTACCGCGCGGCCAACCGCTTGCCGGTGCGCAAATAGAACGGCACGCCCGCCCAGCGCCAGTTGTCGACATGCACGCGGGCGGCGGCGTACGTGGGCGTCTGGCTGTCCTTCGCGACCTCGGGCTCGTCACGGTAGGCTACGCCCGCCGGCCCCGTGCCGTACTGCCCGAACACCACGTCGCCGGGCGTGAGCGGCTCGATCGCGTCGAAGATCTCGGCCTTCTTGTTGCGCACCGCTTCGGCGTCGAACGAGTTGGGCGGCTCCATTGCCACCATGCAGAGCAACTGGAACAGATGGTTCGGCACCATGTCGCGGAACGCGCCGGTCTGCTCATAGAAGCGCCCGCGGCCTTCCACGCCGATCACTTCCGAAGCCGTGATCTGCACGCTGTCGATATATTCGCGGCGCCAGATGGGCTCGAACATCGCGTTGGCGAAACGGATGGCGAGGATGCTTTGGACCGTGTCCTTGCCGAGAAAATGGTCGATGCGATAAATCTGCGATTCATCTGCGAAGCCCAGAATATGCTGGTTCAGATCGCGCGCCGAGGCGAGGTCGGCGCCAAACGGCTTTTCGATCACGACACGGCGGAACGGGCCGCTGCCGTTGCCGTCTTGCTTCAGCAGACCGGCCTTGCCCAGACGTTCGACGATCGGCTTGAAGAAGCGCGCGCCCACCGCGAGATAGAACACCACGTTGCCTTGCGCGTCGCCGCCGAGTTGCTGGGCGAGCCGCTGGTACGTGTCGTCGTCCTCGAATTCGCCCGCCATATAGTGCAGGCGCTGCGCGACCCAGTTCCACGCGCTATCGTCGAGCTTGCCGGCGTGGAAGGTGCTGGCCTTGTCGGCCGCAAACTTCTGCAGTGCATCGTGCAGATCCTCGCGCCATGGCCCGGTCTCGCGCTCGCCGTGATTGACGCCGATGATCTTCATGCCATCGTCGAGCAGGCCATCGACGGCAAGGTTGTACAGTGCCGGCATCAGCAGGCGTTTGGTGAGGTCCCCGCCCGCGCCGAAGATCACGAGCGTGCAGGGCGGGGCCGGGTGCTTGCCGGCCGCCGAGGAAGGCGCGCCGTGCGGATGCGAGGCCAGCCTCGCGTTGGCCGGCGGATTGGGGGATGCGCTGGTGGGCTGAGTCGTCGACATGATTTCGCTTTGGTGGAACGGAGTCACTCTGGATAGCAAGAGCGATACCTTGAATGACTCGATCTGCGGGCCCGCAGTTCAATCCGGCGAAGCAGGGGCGTGGCCACGCGCTGGCGCATATTCAATGAAGGCATTTTGTAATCTCTCTCACACATGACGAATTCAACCGGAATCAAGGCACTCGTGTTCGACGTCTTCGGGACGGTCGTCGATTGGCGCAGCGGCGTCGCGCGCGAGGCGCAAGCATTTCTGAACCGGCACGCGCCGGGCTTCGACCCCTTCGAATTCGCGGATGCGTGGCGGCGCGAATACTCGCCCGCCATGGAAGAAGTGCGCAGCGGGCGCAGGCCATACGTGCGGCTCGACGTGCTGCACCGCGAGAATCTCGTCAAAGTCCTGAACCGGCTTGGGGTCACCGGCGTTCCCGACGCGCAGATCGATGCGCTCAATCTGGCCTGGCACCGCCTGGACCCGTGGCCCGATGCCGTCGAGGCGCTTTATCGCCTGAAGCAGCGCTTTATCATCGCGCCGCTGTCGAACGGCAATATTCGGCTGATGGTGGATATCGCCAAACGCGCCGATTTGCCATGGGACGCGATTCTTGGCGCCGAGGTCGTGCGCGCTTATAAGCCGTCGCCGCAGGTCTACCGCGAGACGGTGGAGATTCTCGGGCTCGAACCGGCCGAACTGTGCCTTGTTGCAGCCCATAACGGCGATCTGGCCGCCGCGCGCCGGCTGGGTTTATCGACGGCATTCGTCGCGCGCCCCACCGAACACGGCGCGCACCAGACGACGGATCTCACAGCCGAGCAGGCATGGGATTTCGTTGTGGACGATCTATTGCAACTCGCCGGGCAGCTTGGTTGCGCCAGTTAGCGGCAGCATTCATTCAAGGCCGATGCGGCCCCGCTTTCAGGGCCGATGGGGTGCGGATTCCACAACGCGCGGCGCGGCGTACGTCGGCAGTGTGACGCGCGCCTTCGCGCGATGGGCTGCGCGGCATCGGCCTGTGGAGGGAGATATGCAAACGTTGCAGGTGGAGATTCGAGTCGACGACGTGACGCTTGGCGGAACGCTCGAGATCCCGGACTCGGCCCGGGCCATGGTCGTGTTCGCCCATGGCAGCGGCAGCAGCCGGTTCAGTCCGCGCAACCGGCAGGTGGCGGCGGGCCTGCATCGCGCGGGCTTCGCGACGCTGCTGTTCGATCTGCTGACGCCCGAGGAGCAGCGGCACGACAGCATCGGCGCCGCGTATCGTTTCGACATCGCGCTGCTGGCGCGCCGCCTGGGCGGCACGCTGACGTGGCTGGCGGCACGGCCGGACCTCGCGGCGCTGCCGTTGGGACTCTTCGGGGCGAGCACGGGCGCCGCGGCCGCGCTAGTGGCGGGGGCGCAGGCGCCTGGCGTGGGCGCCATCGTGTCGAGGGGCGGGCGGCCGGATCTTGCGGGGCCCGCGCTCGCTTGCGTCGCGGCGCCGACCTTGCTGATCGTCGGCGGGCTCGACGAGACGGTGATCGGCTTGAACCGCAAGGCCGCCGGACACCTGACCTGCGAGCATCGCATCGAGATCGTGCCTGGCGCGACCCATCTCTTCGAAGAGCCGGGGACGCTCGAACAAGTGACGCGCCTCGCGGTGGACTGGTTCGTGCGCTGGCTCACAGCGGTGCCTTGAGCGTCACCGCTTTGCAAGCCTGTGAATTATCAAGGCCTGCGAAGCGTTATCGCGCGCGCAGGCGCAATGTCGGCGACGCTCATTCGAGCGGGAAGCCGCTCTCGAACGATTCGCGCAGGAATTCGATGAATCGCGCGACCGCGCGCGGAACGTGTACCCCATACGGGCGCACCACGTACAGCTGCGAGGCGAACGTGCCCACCGGCCGCCAGTCGGTCATCAGCACGACGAGCTTGCGCGCCTGCAACGCCGAATGGGCGGTGAAGTCCGGCAACAATGCGATGCCGAGATGCTCGAGCGCGGCGTCGCGCAGCGCCTCGCTGTTGTTGGCCGCGAGCGGGCCGTTCACGGTCACGCTCACGCGCGGCTGCCCGGCGCGGCGGCCGGCCTTCTCGAACGACCACACGCCCGAGCCCGTCGCGCGCGGGTAGTAGAGGCAGTCGTGCGCCGCAAGATCGGCCGGTATTTTCGGCATGCCGTGCTTCTTCAGGTACGTGGGCGTCGCGGCAATCACCGAGTGGACGTCGCAAAGCTTCCACGCCACATGCGTTTCCGGCACTTGCGCGCTATGGCGGATCGCAAGGTCGAAGCCTTCGCTGGCGATCGAGGTGAGCCGGTCCGAGAGCTCGAGCTGCACGCGTACCTCGGGGTTCGCGCGTGCGAACTGCGCGAGACGCGGCACGAGCTGCTGGCGCGAGAAGGCGACGGGCGCCGTGACACGCACGGTGCCGCGCGGAACTTCGGCCAGCTCGCGCACGCTCGCGAAGCTTGCCGCGATGCGCTCGAACTCGTCGCGCGTCTCTTCCACCAGCCGTTGCCCGGCTTCGGTGAAACGCACGCTGCGCGTGGTGCGCTGCACGAGCGCGACGCCGGCCACGCGCTCCAGTTCGGCAATGCGCTGGCTCATGGCCGCCTTGCTCACGCCCAGGCGCGCCGCGGCCGCCGTGTAGCTGCCCTGGGCCGCGAGCACGTTCAGCCAGTGCAGATGCATCCAGAGCGCCTCGACTTTCTGCGTATCCATGCGAGCGTTTCCTGCCGTCCAAACCGGAAAAATGATGCCGATGATAGCACCGCGCGCCCCCGATTTTTTATCGATGGCGACGGGGATTGTTCGCCTGCTGGAACAATCGGCGGATGAACAGTCGGCGAGGGTCTGGTCGGGCGCGACGGCCACCGAATGTGCACACGAAAAGCGCCCGCGCGTGGACTCAACGATCGTCTCCGTCTGGTACTAACGCGCCCGATTTTTGTATGTCGATACTCATTTCACGCCGTGCCTGGCGATTCGAAAGAATCCCTCTGATGATGCACGATCGGCGTGCACAGACACGAATACGGCGCCACGGATCTGGAGACCGCTCATGAACCGCGATAGATTGCAGAAATGGCCGTACCGCTTAGCCCGCGCGCTGCGCTGCGCCACGGCGTTCGCGCTTGCCGCGCTAGGCTGTGCCGTGGTCCAGCCCGCCCAGGCGCAGGACAAGGAAGTGACCATCGCCTACCAGCAGATCGTGGACCCGTGGGTCGTCGCCATCGCCGACGGTTCCATCGAAAAGGCCACGGGCTACAAGATCCACTGGCGGCAGTTCGAATCGGGCGCGAAAGTGGCCACCGCGATGGCCTCGGGCGACGTCAAAATTGGCGTGATCGGCTCGAGCCCGCTGGCAGCCGCCGTGAGCCAGGGCGTCGACCTGCAGCTGTTCTGGATTCTCGACAACATCAACAACGCCGAGGCCATGGTCGTGCGCAACGGCTCAGGCATCACGAAGCCGGCCGATCTCAAGGGCAAGACGATCGGCGTGCCGTTCGTCTCCACCACCCACTATCACACGATGTTCGCACTGCAGCATTGGGGCATCGACCCGTCGAACGTGAAGATCCTCAACATGCAGCCGAACCAGATCGTTGCGGCCTGGGACCGCGGCGATATCGATGCCGCTTACGTGTGGGATCCGGCGCTCGCGGAACTGAAGAAGAGCGGCAAGGTGCTCATCACCTCGGGTGACCTGTCGAAGCTCGGCAAGCCTACGTTCGACGGCATCGCGGTGGATCGCAAGTGGGGCGAGGAGCACAAGGATTTCATGGCGAAGTTCGTGCGGGCGATTGCCGATGCGGATGCCCAGTATCGCGCGCATACGGCGCAATGGACGGCCGGCTCGCCGCAGGCGGCGGCGATCGCGAAGATGATCGGCGGCACGCCCGCCGACGTGCCGGCCTCGCTCTCGCTCTACGCGTTCCCGACGATCGAGGAGCAGGCCTCGGCGCAATGGCTGGGCGGCGGCGAGACGAGCCGCGCGGCGTTCGCGCTCAAGGATACGTCTGCATTCCTGAAGAACCAGAAGCAGATTGGCGACACGTTGCCCGACTATGCGAAGTTCGTGACGCCGGCCTATGCCGAAGCGGCCATGAAGCTCCGATAAACCTGCCGCAGGCCGCCGCGCATGCGGCGGCGCTTCAATGAGGAAAGCGAGGAGAGATCATGGAAACCATGACCGTCAAGGACGTGAGCGTGATGTTCCCGGGCCGCGCCCGTGGGCAGACCGTGCATGCGCTCGACCGTATCAATCTGACCATTCATTCCGGCGACTTCGTCGTGGCGCTGGGCGCCTCGGGTTGCGGCAAGACCACGCTGCTCTCGCTGATGGCGGGCTTCATCGCCCCGAGCGAAGGCCAGCTGCTGCTCGGCGGCGCGCCCATTGCGGGGCCCGGATCGGACCGCGGCGTCGTGTTCCAGAAGCATGCGCTGCTGCCGTGGCTGAACGTGATTGACAACGTGGAGTTCGGTTTGAAGCTGCAGGGCGTGGGCAAGGCGAAGCGCCACGAGATCGCGGTGCGCAATCTTGCGCTCGTGGGCTTGCAGGACTTCCAGAAACATATGATCTATCAGCTCTCGGGCGGCATGCAGCAGCGCGTGGGCATTGCCCGCGCGCTGACCTGCGATCCGGCCATGCTGCTGATGGACGAGCCCATGGCCGCGCTCGACGCGCTCACGCGCGAGACCATTCAGGAGTTGCTGCTCGACGTCTGGCGCGATACCAACAAGATGTTCTTCTTCATCACCCACAGCGTGGAGGAGGCGCTGTTCCTCGCGAGCCGGCTGATCGTCATGTCGCCGCGCCCGGGCCGCATCACGCATACCTACGAACTGGATTTCAACCGGCGCTTTCTCGCCACGCGCGACGCGCGCGCGATCAAGTCCAGCCCCGATTTCATCGAGATGCGCGAGCGCGTGCTCAGCATCATTTACGGCGACGAGAGAATGCACGACGCCGAAGCCGAGGTCTCTCATGGCTAGTCTGAAATCGCTTCATATCCTGCACGCACACTCGGACGACACGTATCAACCGCCGCGCAAACCGGGGCGCGGAGCCCGCCTGCTCGCAAAACGTCCCGTGCGGCCCGGCGACACGTTCGGCGTGCCCGGCCAGGGCAGCAGCGCGTTGACGAGCCTCGTGACGATTGCGGCGCTGCTCGGCCTCTGGTTCGCGGCCACCTACTGGCACTGGGTCAAGCCGCTGTTCTTGCCTTCGCCGCAGGCGGTCTATAACAAGTTCATTTTCGTCGCGACCCAGGGCTTCGCGAACTCGACGCTGGCGGAGCATACGGGCATCAGCTTGCTGCGTGTGTTCGGCGCCTTCGCGCTCGCCTGCGTGACCGCGATTCCGGTGGGCGTGATGATGGGCGTCTCGCGCTTCGCGCGCGGCGTATTCGATCCGCCCATCGAGTTCTATCGCCCGTTGCCGCCGCTCGCGTATCTGCCGCTCATCATCATCTGGTTCGGCATTGGCGAGTTCTCGAAGATCCTGCTGATCTACCTGGCGATCTTCGCACCGCTCGCGATCGCCGCGCGTGCCGGCGTGCGCTCGGTTTCGATCGAGCAGATTCACGCGGCGTATTCGATGGGCGCCACGCGCACCCAGGTGGTCTGGCATGTGATCCTGAAGTCCGCGCTGCCGGAAATCTTCACGGGCATGCGCATCGGCATCGGCGTGGGCTGGACGACATTGGTGGCCGCGGAGATGGTGGCGTCCACGAGCGGCCTCGGCTTCATGGTGCTCAATGCCGCGGAGTTTCTCTCCAGCGACGTCGTGATCATGGGCATCATCGTGATCGGGTTCTTCGCGCTGTGCTTCGACATGCTGATGCGCTATATCGAGCGCGTGGCGGTGCCGTGGAAGGGTAGGGTTTGATGGGTGAATGAAATCATGATGTGACCGGGCGGATAGCTGCGGCGGTGCATGAAAATGCGCCGCCGCAGTGCCATTTCTTTTCTGTTCTTTTCTGTTCTGGCGTGAGTCTTTACGCGCAGAACGTTTTTGCTTTTGCATTGATGGCGTGCCGCAGGACGCACCCGATACAGTTTTCCAAAGCGCCACGAATAATGGCCGATAGTGAATAAATTACCGAGTTTTTTTCTGCTTCGCCATGCGCGCCCCGTGCTTTCGATGCCAGAAGCTTCCTGCGCTGGATCAAGGATAATGACCATCCCAAGTGGTAGTATTCGCCGATAACGATCCGAATCAGGAAAAATATCCACTCTTTAATTCATCCATCCTGGCGATGTTTTTCATCGCCACCGTGTCTCGATATTTTCATCGGAATTTTGCCTGAAATCTAAATAATAAAATTTTAATGTCGGCGTAATGCCAGTGAGGTCTTGAGTTATATATTTCGTAGAACGTAATTGCTAAAAACTGGGGAACAGACC
>NZ_BAYD01000125.1 GCF_000685075.1 Paraburkholderia oxyphila NBRC 105797 | reverse complement strand
GCCTGGCCGCCCGGACCGTAGACGATCTGGCCCGTGGTCGGGTCGGTCGCGCTCGACAGCGTCTGGCGGCCCACGTTGAACGAGCCGCCGATATCGAGTGCGCTCGACCACGTATAGTCGGCGCGCGCCGTGAAGGTCGGGATCTTGTTGCTCGTCGTGATGGGGTCGCCCAGCGCGTTCGTGCCCGTTTGCGTAACAGAGCCGTAGGTGCGGTACTGCTCGTTGCCCACCATGAACTTGAACGCCCACTGGCTGTTGTCGGGCGAGTAGTTCCAGCCCACGCCCACGTAGCTGCCCGGATCCGAGAAGTCGTAGAGCAGGTTGTGCGTGAGCGTCAGCATCTGGTTCGACTGCTGCACCTCGTAGCCGCCAAAGCTCGTCATGAGACCCGCGACGAACGTGCCGGTAGCCGTCACCGGCACGGTGACGACGGCGGTATTCAGGATGTCGTCGGCCATCGAGCCGTGCTCGTTCGTGAGCAGCGTAATTCCATTGCCGCGGTTGGGCATGAGCGTGATTTCGGCCGAAGGCGCCATCGGGCCCACTCCGAAGGTCTTCTTGATGTCGAGATACACATCGCCGAACGTGCTATTAAAGTAGTTGTACGAACTTTCGTGATTCGCAAACAGGAACGACGAAGTGTTTGCCGCCCGGTTATAGATGTAGCTCGGGTCGATATAGCCCGTGATCGAGAGACCCGCGATCGGGCCGGTGTTGGCGGCATCGACGAGCGTGTCCACCTTCAGCCGCTGGCTGGCCAGTTGCTGCTTGATCTTCGCGACCTCGTCGTTCGTGAGCGTGGCCGGCGCAGCGCCATCGTCGGGCGACAGCGCGGGCGTCGCCGCCTGCGCGGCCACTTCCGGCTTCGCGCCGCTCGCGGACGCGCTGCGCGTTTGCGCCGCCATGGCGTCCTGCATTTTGGCCATCGCCTTCTGCAACGCAGCCACCTGCGCCTGCAGCGCCTTGATCTGCGCGTCCGTGGCATCGGCCATCGCCAACCCCGGTAGACAGGCCGCCACCGCCATGCAAATAAGTCGTTTCTTCATCCTCGTTCTCCTCGTTAGTCATGTCGCCAACCGCCAGCACGTAGCCGCCCGCTCCGGCAGCGCGGCGAATACCGGTTATATATTCATTCAATAAAGGCGATGGATTGCACTACGTGGTCGTCACGAAAAGCCGGTGTGGAAACAAACGTCCGCCACTGGCAGGCGAAGCTGCGCCCCGCCTGCTATCGCCAGGAGGGGCGCATCAATGCCGCGGATGCGGCCTCAAGCTATCGTGATACCGAGTTCCTGCTCGATGTCGTGCATGGTCCGCACGATGCCTTCGCGCAAGGCGTCCATCATCCGGTCGACTTCCTGCTTCGTTATCACGAGCGGGGGCGAGAACACGCATTGATTGACGATAGGACGCACCATGAGCCCCAGTTCGTGACAATGCCGGTCGATGCGCGCGCCGAGGTCGCTGTCGAACGCCAGCGAATCTTCCGCGATGCTCTTCACGCTGCACTCGACACAGCCGACGAGCCCCATGCCCCGCACGTCGAGAACAATCGGGATGTCGCGCAGTTCCTGTAGCCGCGACTGGAAGTACGGCCCGAGTTCGCGTACGTGCTCGAGAATGCCTTCGCGCTCGATGATCTCGATGCTCTTCAGTGCGGCGACGCTGCACACCGGATGCCCCGAGTAAGTAAAGCCATGCCCGAAGGTCGCGCCGCGCGCCCGGCTGCCGGACACTTCGGCAAAGACGCGATCCGAGATCAGGCAGGCACCCAGCGGCAGATAGCCGGACGTGAGCCCCTTCGCGCAGGTGATGAGGTCCGGCTCGATGCCGAACACCTCTTTCGACGCAAACCAGTGGCCGAGACGCCCGAAGCCGGTGACGACCTCGTCTGAGATGTAGAGCACGTCGTACTTGCGGCAAATCTCCCAGCAGCGGCGCAAGTATCCGTTCGGCGGCACGATCACGCCGCCCGACGACTGGATGGGCTCCGCGATGAACGCGCCGACATGCTCCGCGCCCAACTCCAGTATCTTCTGTTCGAGATCGCGGACCTTTTCGTCGGCGAATGCTTCGATGCTCATCCCCGCCGGGCGGCGTGACGGATTCACCGACGGCAGGAAGTGGACCGTGGGCGAGCCGATGTCGAACCAGTTGCGGTCGCGATCCTTGCCGGTCACGAGCGAGCAGAGGTAGGTGCTGCCGTGATACGCAGAGGCGCGCGAAATGATGTGCTTCTTGTTCGGCCGCCCCTTCACGTTGTTATAGAAGTGGACGAAACGCAGCGCGGTGTCGACCGCGGTGGAACCGCCCGTCGTCAGAAACACATGATTGAGGTCGCCCGGCGCCAGCTCCGCGAGCCTGGCCGCGAGCCTGGCGGATGGTTCGCTCGTGAGCGAGAACGGGTTCATGTAGGGCACCTGCATGATCTGTTGCGCGATCGCGTCGGCCATCTCCTGCCGGCCATAGCCGATCTGCATGCACCACATCCCACCGGGGCCGTCGATCAGGCGGTTGCCCTTTTCGTCGTACACGTGGATGCCCTCGGCACGCTGCACCACCGTCCGGTTTGCCGCGCCCACGTCCGCCATCGACTCCCAGGGGTGCAGCCATGACTCGTTGTCCTGCTTGCGGATCTGCTCCAGATTCTTCAAGGCTTTCATCTTTCCTCCATTGATTTCAACAGCGTGCCCGGTCATGCCGCCTGCGCCACACGCACGGGCGTCTGCTCTTCCTGTGCCGGCGCGGCCAGTGCGCGGCTGACTTCGGCGTCGCGTTTGCGCGCGCGCCTGAGCATGAAAGTGTTGTTGAGCACCACCACGACACTCACGAACATGATGACGATCGTGCCCATTGCGTTGATCTCTGGGTTCAGGCCGAGCCTCACACGCGAGAGCACGACGAGCGGTAGCAAGGTCGAGCCGGGGCCGGACAGAAACGCGGACATGATGATGTCGTCCATGGAGATCGTGAACGACAGCAGCCAGCCCGAGAGCAGGGCCTGGGCGATCAACGGCAGTGTCACGTCGAAAAACACGCGCCATGGCGGCGCCCCGAGATCCCGCGCCGCCTCCGTGAGCGAGCGGTCCATCTTCGCGAGCCGGGACTGCACGGTGATCGAGACGTAGGACAGGCACAGCATCACGTGGCCGATCCAGATCGTCACCATCCCGCGTCCGCCCGACCAGCCGAACAACTGTTGCAGGCCGATGAACAGCAGCAGCAGCGAGATGCCCTGGATAACCTCGGGCAACACGAGCGGTGCGTTCGTCATCGCGGCAAACAGCGTGAATCCGCGAAGCCGGCCGAAATCGGAGAGCACGAAGCCGGCCCACGTGCCGATCACGACCGAGGCGCAGGCAGTGGCCACCGCGATCTTCAGGCTCGCGGCGGCGGCGCTCAGCAGCTCCGCGTCTTGCGTCAGCGCGTAGTACCAGCGCAGCGAGAAACCGGTCCATACGGTGACGAGCTTCGACGCATTGAACGAATAGAACACGACGCTCACGATCGGCACGTAGAGAAAAAGGAAGACCAGCGCGAGGAATGCTCCCGGCAGGATCCGTCGCATGATGTTCATGAGGTTTTGCCCTCCCCCGCCTGAACACGCTGGAACCACGCCATCGGCACGAGCAGCAGCACGACCATTGCGCAGGCCGCGGCCGCCGCGACGGGCCAGTCCGTGTTATTGAAAAAGTCATCCCACATGACGCGGCCGATCATCAGCGAATCGGCACCACCCAGCAGTTCGGGGATCACGTACTCGCCCACCGCCGGGATGAACACCAGCAGGCAGCCGGCAATGATGCCGCCCGCGGAGAGCGGCAATGTCACGGTCACGAATACCTTCCAGGGCCGGGCGCCAAGATCGCGTGCAGCCTCGATCAAACGCATGTCCATCTTCACCAGGTGCGCATAGAGCGGCAGGATCAGATACGGCAGGTACGAGTACACCATGCCGATATAGAGCCCCCAGTCGCTGTGATAGAGCCTCAGCGGCCGATCGACCAGGTGCGCCCAGAGCAGGAAATCATTGAGCAGTCCTTTTTCCTTCAGGATGCCGATCCATGCATAGATGCGAATCAGGTACGAAGTCCAGAACGGCAGCATGATGCCCACCATCAGGACGTTGCGCCGGGCCGGATTCGAGCGCGCGATCAGCCAGGCGGTCGGATAGCCGATGAGCAGACACAGCAGCGTCGAAATAAAGGCCACCTGCACCGACTGGAGATAGGCGTCGATATACAGGCCGTTGGTCAGCACGTCGCGATAGTGCGCGAAGTTCAGCCGGATCTGCAGCACGCCATCGACCCACTGTGCAAGCGGCGAATACGGCGGCATCGCCATGCGCAGATCCGCGAAGCTGATCTTCAGGACCGCGAAGAACGGCACCATGAAAAACAGCAATAAAAACGCGAACGGAATCGCGATGACCACGCTGCGCCCCGAAGGCATGAAGCGCCGTGGCAGGCTAAGGGCGCGGGTCGTCATGATTCCAGCACCACCACGCTGTCCGCGTCCCACGACAGATAGACGGGCTCACCGTACCCAGGCGGGTGCGCGAACTGCCTGAGCGTCATGCGGGACACGTTGACCATGAGCAGCCTGCCGCTGCGCAGGCGCACATAGAACAGCGTGTAGCTGCCCATGTACGCGCATTCCTCCACCGTCCCCTCGGCGACGTTGTAGCCGACGTTTGGCGGCGTGAATTCGAGGTTCACGCGCTCGGGGCGGATCGACACGTGGCAGGTCATCGCGCGCCTTCCGTTCAACGGCGCGCGCAGGCGGATCTGCGCGTCCAGGTCGGCGCATTCGATCCGGTCCTCCCCTTGCGCGAGGAGCACGCCGTCGAACAGATTCGTCGAGCCAATGAAGTCAGCGGAGAACTTGCAGTTCGGCGACTCGTAGACGTCTTCCGGCGCGCCGATCTGCATGATGCGGCCGCGATTCATCACCGCGATGCGATCGGCCATCGTCATGGCCTCCTCCTGATCGTGCGTCACCATCACGCAAGTCACGCCCACCTTCTGCAAAATGTTGCCGAGTTCGAACTGGGTCCGCTGACGAATCTTCTTGTCCAGCGCCGACATCGGCTCGTCGAGCAGGAGCAGCTTCGGACGCTTGATCAGGCTGCGCGCCAGCGCGACACGCTGCTGCTGCCCACCGGAAAGCTGGTGCGGCTTGCGCGACCCGTAGGCGGACATCTGCACCAGTTCGAGCGCCTCGCTCACGCGCTCGCGAATCTCGGCTCGCGGCACCCGCTCCTGCTTCAGGCCATACGCAACGTTCGCCTCCACGCTCATATGGGGAAACAGCGCATAGGACTGAAACATCATGTTGGTCGGCCGGCGATGCGCGGGCACCGTCGCCAGATCGACACCCTCCACCAGGATGCGCCCCGACGTCGGCGTCTCGAGGCCGGCCATCATCCTCAGCAGCGTGGACTTCCCGCAACCCGAGCTGCCCAGCAGGGCGAACAGCTCGCCCTTGCCGATCGACAGGCTCACATGGTCGACGGCCGTTGTGGCGCCGAACTGCTTCACGATGCCGACGATCTCCACAAAGCCCGAGTCCGGCTTGCGCGCGGCGGTGTACCCCATTGGCGTTGCGTCCTCGAGAGCGTGACGCTGCCCAGGCGCCCCAAGATCAGACCATGCCGCTCTTTCCAGTGCGTTATTCATAACCTCATCTCTTCAGGAATATTGAACATCGTGCCGTCTCCAGTCGATGCCGCGAGAAAGCTCGCATCATGCTTATGTTGAACAAACGTTCATCCAATAGCGCGCGCTGAAAAAAGGCGGCATACCGACACCCGCCGCCCGCCCCTGTTACGCCAGCATCATCGAGAGGAAGTCGAGACAGGCTTCCTCGGCCTCCTTCGGGCTGAATCCTTTCGGATCGAGCCCCCACTCCAGCCACAATCCGTCGATCACGCCGATCAGCAAAATCGTCGCGCGCCGCGCGTTGATTTCCCGCCCACGTTGCTTGCCGGCCTCCTCGAACAGCTTCTGGTACAACTCCCGGTCGTAGTTGTAGGTCTCGCGGTGCAAGCGCCTGAGCGCCGGCGACTTGCCGATCACGCTCCAGTAACCCACCCAGATGCCCAGATAGTCCGGCTTGAACAGCGTAGGGCCGAAGCTGACCCGGATCAGCGCACGCAAGCGCTCCTCGGGATCGCTATAGGTGCTCATGACCATTTGCTGCGTCTGGAAAGCCCACTCGTCGCACAACTCCTTATACGACTGGCGCAGCAACTCGTCCTTGCTCTTGAAGTGATGGTTGATCATCCCTCTCGAGACCTGGGCCTCCGCGCAAATGCTGTCCACCGTCGTGCCGGAATAGCCGTACTTCGCGATGGAGCGCATGGTCGCCTGGATCAGCGACTTGCGCCGGACTTCCGGGTCCTCGCGACTGCGCACGCGTCCTGTCGGTTTTGCCACTGTCCCGGGCCTCTTGCGGACATTTGCCGTTGTCATCGCGCCTCACTCTCCGTTGTCTGGCAATGAGCGTCATTATAGGGCCGGGCCTGCGCCTGCAATCAGCGGTTGGCCTTGAACTGCAGCCACAGCGCATTCATCGTGCGCCGGATATCCGGGTCGATCGGCTCGAGCACGAAGTACGACTTCAACTGCTCGCTAGTGGGATAGATGGACGTATCCTGCGCGACCGCCGGATCGATCATGCCGCGCGCAGCGGCGTCGGCCGTGATATAGGTCGTATCGTTGGTGAATCCCGCCGACACCTTCGGGTCGAGCATGAAGTTCAGCCACTTATAGGCGTCGTCCTTGTTCTCCGCATCCTTCGGGATCGCCATCATCGTGAACCAGACTCCGCCGCCGCCCTTGGGCACCAGATACTCGATCTGGAAGCTGCGATGCGCCTCTCTCACCCGGCGCTTGATCATGCCTGCGTCGCCCGACCAGCTATAGGCGACACAGACATCGCCGCCCGCCACATCATTGATGTAGGTGGAGCTGAACTGGGTCACGTATGGGCGGATCTTCTTGAGCACATTGTAGGCATCGCGATAATCGCCCGGATTCTTGCTGTTGGGATTTCGCCCCATGTAGGCGAGGACAATCGGGAACACGTCGGCCGGCGAATCGACGATCGAGACGCCGCATTTGCTGAGCTTGCTGACCACCTCCGGATTGAACAGCAGATTCCAGCCCAGCGCGTTCACGTCGGCGTCCTTGCCGAGCGCGGCGCCTGCCTGCTGCAGGTTGATCGAGATGCCCTCGGTGCCCCACGCATACGGAATTCCGTATCGATTGCCCGGGTCCATCTTCGAGATCTTCTTCATCAACTCGGGGTCGAGGTTCGCGCGGTTGGGGATCTTCGACCAATCGAGCTTCTCATACACGCCGGCTTCGATCTGGTTGGTCATGTAGGTCAGTGTCGGATACACCACATCGTATCCGGTATGGCCGCTCAGCAGCTTCGCCTGCAGCGTGTCGTCGCTATCGAGTGCGTCGTAGCGGACATTCACGCCCGTGGACTTCTGGAAGTTCGAGATCGTGTCCTTGCCGATATAGTCTGACCAGTTCAGAACGTTCAGCGTAGTGGCGCTCGCCGCAGCCCCCTGCCCCAAGGCAAGTGCCGCAATCACCATCGGTATGACCGCCTTCATGCGTCTCACAGCGTCCCCTCCAAAGTTTAGGTTGCTCGATCTGTCTGACTCATGCCTGATTGCCGACTGCACGCACCGCCCGGAACGCACTCTACTATTTGATGACCGTTCAATAAAGTGCGGGATAGCCCTGGATCAAGGCCAACCGTTCCGCTCAGCCAGGCAAACCCTCGTCTTGTGAGGATTCGATACGTTTCGCGCGGTCAGTCGACTACGCCCTGCGTGTGTCTTCGTGATACGCAAAATCAATGTGGATCACGTCGTCCACGCAAGACTTTTCTGTGATATCAATGCGCCTGACGCAATTGGATGCTTGTTCAATAGCGCACGCCACGGAGTATAGGGAATATTAAACAAGAGTTCAATAGCGTTTTCGGAGAGGGACTTGCCGGGCCAGGACACCTGCGATACAGCGGGGACATCGCCTGCGCATGTAAGCCAGGCGCAAGCTCAAAGCCGTCCTGGCGCTGGCCCTCCGCCCCGGCGTCTACCGAACCCGCCGGCTTTCCTGATATCGGTGCGCTTGCGCGCCTGCGCGCCAATGTTCTGCGGATTCCGGGCGCGTCCCCGCTTGCTTATCGGCGCGAGAACGCGCAGGCTCCTCAGTTGAGACTCGCCGATGCTACGTTGGTCGAACTGAGTGCGATCGGCGGCGGCGCCGGTGCGCACGGACCTTCGTGCCGACGCGTAGCTGGACGGGTTCAAGCGCCGCGTTTCGTAGCGCGATGGTGGATAGAGCAGCGCAGCTCGCGCAGGAGGACCGGCCATGCGGATACGACATGCCACCCGCTTCGCCAGGGGCAGTGCGGCGGCAGCAGGCCTCCTGGCCACCGTCGCGATGGGTGCGGGCGCTTTCGACGGGGACTGGGCCGTCTCCCTCACCTGCCCGCCCACGCCCGATGGCGCGTACAGCTACAACTACCAGTTCCCCGCGCGGGTACAGGACAGCGTGCTGCATGGCGAACACGGCAGAGAGCACGAGGCAGGCTGGCTCGTGCTCGACGGCACGATCGGCCCGGACGGCGATGCGAGCCTGCGCGCAAACGGCCTGAGCGGCGCGCCCATCTTCGCCGTGGGGCATGTGGACCGGCTCACGCCGTATTCGTATGAGGTAAAGGCGCACTTTGACGCCACGTCCGGCACGGGGTCGCGACTCACGGCGCGGCGGTGCGATTTCGTGTTCTCGAAGCCGTGACCCCGGTGCGCTCGCGCGCACGGTGCAAATACTTTGCATTCCTCTCTTCTCTAAAAGAGACTACCGCTCCTCATCCCCGCTGCTGGGTATGGGTGTCGCCGGCCGACCGGACTGAAAGCCTCTGAAAGCCATCGGAAAACCGCGTCGGGTGAATTGATGCCCGTTTGCCCTTCATCTCGCCGTCTTGAAACGGTCTACGTGTTGGTAACCTGTCGTCATCGGCCCTGACGTCACGCACCCGGCATCTCGCGGGCCAAGAGGCACTTTCCCCCGACCGTTCATGAAGTCCAACGCCCTCAATTTCTCCGGCGGCCCCGGCGCGCTTCCGGCCACCGTACTCGATGAAACGCGCGAAGCAATCGTCGCGCTGCCCACCACCGGACTCTCGGTGCTCGGCATGAGCCATCGCTCGGAGTGGTTTCTCGGCATTCTCGACGAAGCTGAACAAAACATCCGCGAACTCCTCGGCCTGCCCGACCATTACGCGATTTCCTTCCTGCAAGGCGGCAGCAGCCTGCTATTCGCGACGATTCCGCTGAACTTTGCGACCCGCGCGTTCGAGCCGCCGGAATATGTGAATTCGGGCTACTGGAGCTTGCGCTCGAGCGCCGAAGCCAAACGCGTGGGCGCGTGCCGCATCGCCTGGGACGGCACGCACACAGGCTTTCGCGAGTTGCCGGCGCCAGATCGGCTTGCCGTCTCACGCAACGCAGCCTATCTGCACTACGTGTCGAACGAGACGGTTGAAGGCTTGCAATTTTCCTTGCCCGAAGAAAAGCCGGCCGTGCCGCTGATCGTAGACATGTCCTCGGACTTTTTGTCGAAACCGCTCGCCACGGACCGCTTCGCCATGATCTACGCGCACGCGCAAAAGAATCTCGGTCCCGCGGGCGTCACCGTTGCGCTGATCGATCGCGAGATGCTCGCACGCATTCCCGATGGGCTGCCACGCATTCTCGACCTGCGCACGCAAATCGAGCATCACTCGAACTACAACACGCCGCCCGTATTCGCAATCTACGTGCTCACACTCGTCACGCGCTGGCTGCGAAACACAATCGGCGGACTCGCGGCCATGCAGCGCATCAACGAAGCCAAGGCGCAGCGTCTCTACGGCACGCTCGATGCGATGCGCGATGCCGTCAAGGTGCATGCAGCGAGCCCCTGGCGCTCGCAGATGAACGCTGCCTTTACGTTCGGTGACGAACGGCTCGATCGCGCGTTCATCGCCCACGCCGCCGAGCGCGGCATCGGCGGACTCGAGGGGCATCGCTCGCTCGGCGGGCTGCGCGCCTCGCTTTACAACGCGGTAACGCTCGACGCAGTCGAAACGCTGTGCGATGCCTTGACCGATTTTGGACTCCACCATGTCTGAAGCGCGCCACGCCTGCCATCGCCCTGAACACCAGATGCCGCCGCACTCCGGACAGCGCTTGCAGCCCGCCACGGCGGCCGCTACGACTACCGGCACGCTGCCACCCGATGCCGCCACGGAACAGTCAATCGAACACCTGACGCGGGCGCTCGACGCCGCCCCTCTGGATGTCACGCTGCACGCGCGGATGCTCGCAGCCGCGCGCGCGGCCAACGACGAGCCGCTCAGCGCCGCGCACGAGCTGGCACTCGCGGCTTTCGATCTGCTCGGCGCCACGACGAATGACAAGCTCGCGCTCGTGCTCTACAACGTTGCGACGGTCTACGCAATGAAAGGAAGGCGAGAGGCGGCGATTCGCTGGTACCGGCATGCGCTCAGGATTCATCCGGACCTTGCCATCGCCCATCAAAACCTGGCCGCGGCGCTCGAACGCGAGGGGCTGCGTGAGGAGGCTTGCGCTCATCGCGAACAGGCCTACCGGCTACAGCGCGTGTTCACCGATGCAGCGCTTGGTAACGAGGAGCGCCGCGTCCTTATCCTGGGCGTGGGCAAAGGCACGGGCAACGTCCCTGTCGACGCCCTGCTTTCCCACCTGAACACCTCGCGCATTCGCTACGCGATCGATTACGCCGACGAAGCCGAGGACGCGCAACTGCCGCCTTATGACCTGGTGTTCAATGGAATCGGCGACCCCGATGTCGCAACGCCGCTTGCTGCGCGCCTCGCCTGCTTTGCCGCACGGTGTGACCGGCCGATGCTCAATCCGCCTGAAGCGATCGAGCGCACGCACCGCCACAAAACGGCCGAGTTGCTCGCGCGCGTGCAAGACGTCATCGTGCCACGCTGCCTGCGCATCGATGCTCGCCCCTCAGATGTGAAAGCGCTGACGCAGCAGATCGAGCAGTCCGGTCTCGCGTTCCCGCTATTGATGCGCCCGCTCGCGACCCACGGTGGCGAGGGCCTCGAACTGCATACGTCGCTTGCGTCATTGTGGTCTGCGCTCGTCGACCTCGAAGCACCGTGTTACCTCACCGCCTGGCACGACTTTCGAAGCGCCGACGGCTACTACCGCAAATACCGGATCATCTACGTCAACGGCGAGCCTTACCCCTACCATCTCGCCATCTCGAGCCACTGGATGGTCCACTACTTTTCGGCCGGTATGGTCGAACAGCCGTGGAAGCTCGACGAAGAGCGGCGTTTTCTCGCCGATCCGTTCGCGGCGCTGGGCAAGCGGGCAAATGAGGCCATTGTCGCGATCGGGCGACAACTCGCGCTTGACTATGGCGGTATCGATTTTTCGCTCACCGCCGACGGGCAGGTGCTCGTGTTTGAAACCAACGCCACCATGCTTGCGCATCGCGAACCACGGTTCGGTCCATTGGCGCACAAGAATCCGTATATCGACCAGATAGTCGCGGCCTTCGAGCGCATGCTGCAGGCACGCACTCATAGCCGCCGGACTCAGACCGGCTAACACAAGTCGTCCGCACAATGCCTCACATCGTGATGCTGGATTCCGGAACCACCATTTGGCGTGAACCCGGCTCGCCCGCACCGATCAGTTTTACGCGGGATCCTGCAATGACGTGCAGTATGCGCACGCTTTTCGTGAACATACTGCCTCTGAGCAATCAAGCCCTTTTGCCATAGGCACTACACCACCCCTTGGCCGCGACCTGTCTGCCGCCGAACATTGGGCACGGAGCGAACCCATCGTTCAATTTGCCCTGATAGAACATGCAATTACCGCAAACCTGCCCCACTACGTACTTCGCATACTTCGCCTTGTCGACCTTGGTCGCGTCGGTCCTGTAACCGAGCGCGCGCGCCGTCGAATCGACTTCCGGCACTTTTGCCCCATCGGCAAAGGCGAGTCGAGACAGCGACAGCCCCGTTGCAACACCTGCGGTCGTGATCATAAAAGTGCGGCGGGACTTTCTCATGCAAATACTCCTTTGTTGTTGGTATAGGTCATCGCAAGGATTGCCGGCCTGACGGCAATGGCGCAGGCCGGCCGGCCTCGCGATCGGTCAGTCGTCCGCGCAGAAAATCGTCGGGGTGATATTGGTGAAGTTCTTCACGTCGCCAATGACCTCGGCGGTTTTGGCTGAGGCAAGCGCCCTATTGATCCCGACTTGATCGCTGAAACGCAGTATCGCCACGCATGCGAAGGGTTGCGGCGTTGGCGATGGAAACAGGACCTCCGCCGATTGCAGGCCGAACTCGCTCCACGCCGAGCGGACAAGCGGCGCATGAGTCGAAAGGTAATACTCACGGTCAAACGTCGCGCCTTCTGCGCTCGGGTAGCTAACGATCAGGGTAGTCATATTCAATTCCGTGTTGAGAGGTGTTTGGGTGTTTCACCAGGTGGTTGAGCCAGCGCCTTGCAAGCGTGCTGGCAACGTTCGTGCGCGGCGCAGCAACTGCCAGCCGAACAACAACATCCACAGCGGCAGAACCAGCACGACGACCATCTCGCTGGCATTCGAAAGCGCATCGAGATCCGGAAAAAAGCCGAACAGGAAGAAGACCCCGAAAGCCCAGCCGACGATCTTCAGCAGAATCGATCCCTTCCAGCCCGCCTTCTTGAGCAGGTTAGCGGCAATCGGCGTCCAGAAGAGCACGAGGGGACCCTCGATCCACCAGAGGCCGTTTTGCGTCCCATTGGCTATCGCCGTCCATACGGCCGCCGCAGCGTTTCTCGTGGCATCGTCGCCGCCCGCGTACAAATGGGCCAGCGGGTGAAGGATTGCGAACTGCATGACTGCGCCGGTCACGCCCACCATGACATACAACACGACGGCCATCGCCACCATGTTGCCCAGCGCGCCCAACTCTTCGCGAAATACATGCACAAAATATCCGCCTATGACAAGGAAGGGCAGATAGAAACCGAGCGTGTCGGCAACCATGCACCAGCGAAACAGGTCGCGGGTATCGGGCGGCAGTGCCAGCATCGATGCGCCGTGCAGCACCATATCCGCATCCGGGCCCGTCACCGCCAAAGACAACCCGACATTCGCGTATGCCAGAACGCCACCGATGATGGCGCTCCAGGCCGTGAAGCGCATTACCTTGCTTGAGGTCTGATTCATCATAATCTCCAGGAGAAACTCTAAACGTAGCCCGCATTGGACTTCCCGGTTGCCCGGGAACCTGGCCGCAGCGACGTCTTCGCTCAATTGTGGGAAGGCGCGAGACCCTTCGATATTTGCCCGCCGCTTTGGACACGCTCCAGGGCGCAGTAGCCGTAATAGATCGTCGGCATGAAGCCGGCCCACGTGCACAGCGCCAACGTGTAAAAATTGAGCACGACGTTGGTTTCCTCTCCGGGGATTTTGTAGAAATCGTAGATACCGGCAATCGCAAGCGAGGCCATCAGCGACACCGTCACACCCAGGGCCTCGAGCACCGCGCCAACGCTCAGCAATCGCTTGACGAAATAAGCGAGATAGATCGACAGCCAGATCCACATCGCCAGGTAGTACCAGGGCAAAACCCCCGCGATGAAATCCGCTCCCACGAGGACGAATGTGAGCGCAAACGAGGCGACGAATACCGCGACGTCTTGACGAATAGACGGCTTGTAGCCGTGTGTAATCGCCATCAGGCCCGCTACGGCAATGATGGGCATGCCGAACCCGCGAGAAAATGCGTCGAAGAAATGCGATATCTCATAGGAAACGGCATTTCCGGTGGCGAAAAATCCAATGGCGTTCGTCGCGGAGATACCGACAATCCACATCTCCAGCCCGAGAAGATAGTTGCGTTTCCTGACGATCTTCCAGCCGTAGAAAAAAGAACTCAACGCCAGTAAGGCACTAGAGAGAACAAGTACGACAGATCTGAGGTCCATGACTAAACTCCCAACTCCGGTTGCATCTGATTGGTCAATTTTGCTTCGGTTCAAGGCTGGCCAGATAGGTGGCAATGGCCTTGCGGTCTTCGGGCGAAAAACCTGTCGCGAGGTTTTTCATGACGCCTGTAGGTTCGCTGCGGATGCCTGATGCGAACTCGTCGAACTGTGCGAGCAGATAGTCGTATCCCTGACCCGCCAAACGCGGAAACTGGTCGTGGCCCATCAATTGGGCACCGTGACATGCGACACAGTTGCCCGCGGCCACCAGGTGCTGTCCCCGCTCGCGCAGTTGCGCATCCGGCTTGAAGTAGTGATTTGCGACAGGGGTCACACCGGCGAAATATTCAGCCAGCGATTTGATCTGTGGATCGCTCATCGTCATCGCCAGCGGCCCCATGTTCGGATTGCGCCGCGCGTCACTCGCGAAATGGTGGAGCTGGGTTTCCAGGTAGGGCGCCGGCTGCCCCGCGAGACTCGGGTACCCCTGATGGAGCGAATTGCCTTTGACGCCGTGGCAGCCCATGCAGACGTCGGTCATATGCGGCCATGGACCGCCGTCAGCCAGGTAAGCCGTGGTCGATGCCGTGATATAGCTCTGGAGCCGGTAAAGACCCAGCAGATCGGAACCGAAAATGGCCAGCAGCAGAACAATAACCAGAGGAATGCCAATCAATAGAATTTTTTTCATCGTTGCCCTCCTACGCCCGACTCAGGGCATTCAGCGCCTGAAGCGCGCCATGATGGCCGGAGCGCACGGCGCCGTCCATGTAGCCGGCCCAGATATTCGCGGTCTCCGTCCCGGACCAGATCAGCTTGCCGCACGACGGGCGCAGCGCCTCTCCGTGTGCGCTCCAGAAGCCCGGCGGAATGGCGGAAACGCAGGTCAAGGTCCAGCGATCGACCCGGGCCCAGTCCTGATCGTGGTAGGCGATGGGAGACAGCGCTTCGTCGCCGAATGCCTGCGCGTAGAGTTGCTTGTGCATGGCCATTGCGGCGTCCCGCCCGGACGGGACCATTGCATTCTCGATGAACGCGTTGATGACCCCGATCTCCCCGGCGGGCGGAGAATTGTCGTAGGCCCAGAGGATGGGGCCATTGACCTGGAAGATGCTGCCGTTCATGCCCTTGTCGCGCCAGAACGGCCGGCGATAGACCATGGCCGTCTTGCGTGCCGGGGAATGCGCGGGCCAGGCGCGCTGCAGGGCCGCACGCTTTTCCGGGAGAGGCGGATCGAACTGCACCTGATGACACAAAGCCGGATGGATGGCCATGATGACGGTTCGAGCCCGCACGTCTCCATGGTCGGTATGCAGGGTGACAACGTCGCCGTCCCATCCGGAAATCAGGCGGACCGGAGAAGACAGGCGCACTTTGTCGCCCAGTTGCTGGGCCATCTTGATGCTGAGGATTTGCGAGCCACCGATGAAGCGGGTTTCCTGGGCGCTGTGCTTGATGCTGTCGAGTTGCGAGTAATCGCAGTCCGCGGAATTGACCATCGAAAGGAAATGCAGCAACCCCATCTTTGCTGGCGCCGCGCCTCCCGAAAGGGTGATGCTGCCATTCCATGCAACCTGGTCTTCAGGCTTGATATCCTGCTTTTCCAGCCAGTCACCAACCGAGAGCTTGTCCAGTTCGCCGGCCTTCGGGGACGTCCACGGCGCGCCACACGGCACGTCGCGTGAGAGCCTGCTGAGCTTTGCCCCGATCGCCTCGTCGGTGCCGAACGTACCCTTCAGATCGGCGGTCACGCGACCGTCTCCGCCCAGAACGACCGTATTGCCGTCGTAATAGGTCGGGAAGGTCCCGACACCCAGTTCGCGTGCGAGATCCGCAACGGCGGTCTGACCGGGCCCGATCCATTGCCCGCCGACTTCCGAAACGTACCCACCAGGGATGTTGTAGTTGAAGGTTCGCCCCCCGACACGATCCCGGGCTTCCAGTACCAGAAATGACTCGCAGCCCGCCTGACGCAGGTCTCGCGCGGCGGTCAGTCCAGCCAGCCCTGCTCCTATGATGGCGACGTCGAGAACGTCGTCCGCGCGCGGTGCGCCCTTGCTGACTGCGGCATGCGACTGTCCGGCACCCATGGCGAGCGTGCCCACGGCAGCCGAGGCGCCGGCATATTTGAGCCATTGCCTGCGCTGCAAGTTTGCAGCGCCATCAGGGGAAGATTTTTTTACCATAGTGCCTCTGTTTACGTAATGAAGCGCCCCGCTCCTCGCGAGCCACCGAAACCGCTGCGCTCAGGCACGAGGTTTCACAACCGATCGATTCAGCTGGCTACCGCAATGATTCGGAATCCTTTTAAATTATTTCGCGCGCTTCCTCGTTCAATCACGGGTGCTGCTTACGCTCGTCGCCGGAATGATCCCTTCTGCCTTCCACACCTGTTCCAGGCGCAGGAAGTTTTCCCGGTTGCGCGCCCTCGTCGCAGCACTGGGCGGATAGTCAATCCAGCGCGGCGGAAGTAACCCCTGCTCACCGGCCTGCAGAAGTTCGGCCCGGACTTGCGCCCGGGTTTTGTCCGGCGCCGCGCTTACGTCCGCAACCGGACGCGCATCCGAGCGAACCGCATCGGCCTGCGCACCCGGGTCGTCCGACACGCCACTCGAGACGGACGCGGAATGCGGAACCGACTGCTCGGCGGGGCGAACACCGCCGCCACGCGCCTGGACCGAAACGGCGACGGTAGTTAGCACAGCCGCGAAAGCTGTATGCCTTAATATGGCGGCGATATTCATGTCGTACTCCTAATATAAAAGATGGAGTCAGGTCCGAATCGACGGAAATTTACTCCTTCGCCCACCCGTTCTGATAGAGCTTTCCTGCCAGCACGCCCAGACGCAAGGTGAGATGGTAGTTCTCGCCATCTTCGATCAGCGCGGATCGCACATCGCGGAACAGCTTCTCAATCGGAAATTCGCGGGTGGTGCCGTTGCCGCCGAACATCTGGAACGCCTCGTGCGTGATCTTCATCGCTTCTTCGGTCACGCTGACCTTGGCCTGGGCCGTTGCGTACGGATGGCTCTTTGGAGACAGACGAGAGAATGCGAGGCTGCGTCGCGCAATCGCACGCGCCATCTCCAGCCGGCGCAGCATCTCTCCCACGCGCAGTTGCGTCATCTGGTGGTCGATCAACAGCGCGCCACCCTGCTTGCGCTCGTGGCAATACGCGAGCGCGAGTTCGAATGCCGCGCGGGCCACGCCCACGAACACCTGGCACATGTGAGTGCCGGCGAACGACCAGGTCGAGGCCAGATTGCCGGGATAGTCGTCCTGCAGCGCAATGGCGAAACGCCTGGGCACCTTCACGTTGTCGAAGTAGATCTCGCCCTGCGGCAGCGAGCGCTGGCCGATTTTGTCGAGCGGCTTGCCGCGCGAGATACCCGGCAGATCGAGGGGAAGAATCATGCCGATGCCGTTGGTGAACACGCTGCGTTCCCCAGTGCCATAAAAGCCATCGCCATAGTCCGCCGCCATGTACGCGAGCGCCACCTGCGCGACCGAGCCGTTCGAGATCCACGCCGAACTCTGCCCGTTGATGACGATCTCGTCGGCACCCACCTTCGCCGTGAGGTTGCCCACCGGCTGCTTGCCGCCCGCGCTGATCTCGTCGCGGTAGAGAATCGCGGCATCGGTGCCGCGGTCGGGCTGCGTGTTCATCCAGCAACCAATCTTGCCGGTGCACATGTCGATCAGCTCCTGATTGCCGACCGACTGCGCCATCATCAACGGAGCAGGCGCCACGCCGATCGAAACGGCAAGCCCTGCATCACCCCAGCCAAGCTCTTCGCCGATCAGCGATTCGATGCGCACCGCCATGTCTGGCGGAAGCTGCGCGAGCAGCTGCGGATCGAGGCCCAGCTTCGCACTCTCCATCATGGCCACCCAGTACGGCGAGCCAGGCGCGATCACTTCCTCCGGCGTCATGCGGTCCAGTTCTCGGCCGACGGGCTTCAGCACGTCGCGTGCGAAACGGTGAACCGTGTCCTGGATCGCCCGTTCCTCCTCGCCCAGCGGCGTTTCGAAACCGGTCAATCCCGCCAGCGGCAACCCCACGGATTTGTGCAGTCGAATCATTTCAGTACTCCTCCTCTCCTGGACGGATGTCGACCGGACTGCCCTGCAACCCAGTCGCCTCATTTATAGATCAACATACCAAACATAGGTAACAATACAAAACACTAGGCGAAAAAAAAAGACAGGGTATTCCCCTGTCCTCTTTCTTCACCGGCATGGCGCCGTGGCGGCTAGGCCGTCTCGGCGTCCACCGTCTTCCCCCACACCAGGTTACGCGCGGTCTCAAGGAACATCGCCTCAAACCCTCGCATGTACGCGCGCTTACTGCGTGCGGTGCCCAGATGGATGGTCATGCCGTCCACCATCGAAATGAGCAGCACGGCGATGTGCGCACTCTCGGCCGCCCCACGCTCCGGATTCGCGGCACGAATGAGCTTGGCCAGTTCACTCGTCAAGGTGTCGTACCACTCGTCCCGCATCTGTGCGCACTCGGGGTCGCTAGACGCAAACGAAAAGAAATGCCACCACAGCGGGATGTTCTTCGAGTCCTTCGCGTCCCGCAACGACTGATCGAGAATGGCTTCGATCGTCGCACGCGGCGAGGCGTTGCTCTGGAGCGCCTGTTTCAGCGCATCGAGATACGTGTCGATCACGGGCGCCATGACCGCACGCAGAACGGCAGGCCGCGTCGGGAAGTAGTATTGAAGGTTGCTGACACTGATTCCCGCTTTCAGGGCGACGGCACGCAGCGAGAAGTCTATCGGGCCACTTTCGAGCAAGAGCTTCCTTGCCACACGAACAATGGCATTGCGTGTACGTACACCTTGGGCCCGCAGACCGTCGGGTGACGCTCCCGTGGAAGGTGCTGCGCTCGATGTCCGCCGCTTGCGGGTGCTGGGCTCTTTTGGCACTGTCATCGCTTTCCGCCTTGAGTAAGGTAGACGCCTCGCCGAGGAGAGGCAATGCGGTCAGACGAACCGCTTCCTAGGTAAACATGACTATACCTTACAACAGGCTGAAACACCATCAGCGTCCCCTACCTTGACGCGCGTTACGCCCGCAGCGCTTGCGCGGCGCGCGCCTTGCTGTTCACGCGCTCGTCGAGCGCGTTCGTCACGCCCAGCGCCCCATTGACGACGCACCATCGCAACGGCTCGGGCAGGGTCGATGGCGTCTTGTGATCCAGCGCCGAAAGCAGTGGATTTTCGGCGCCGCGAATCCGCCCGGCAATCAGGTTGCCCACCATGGACTGCGCAGCCACGCCATGTCCGGAGCATCCTGCACTGTAGAAGATGTTCCGATGCGCCCCTGTTGCCCCGACGACCGGCAGCGCGTCATTGGCCAGGCTGATATAGCCGCTCCAGCACGCCCGCAGCGCGATGCCTTTGAGCGTCGGGAAGCGGTCATGCAGAGCCGTGCGCAGCTCGTGATACGACTCGTAGTCGGGCACGTTCGGCGTTTTGGAGCCGTATGGATAATGGATACGCTTCGTCGTCACCACGAGTGTGTTGTTGACGGTCAGGCGGTGGCTTTCCATGGTCCAGTGTGCTGTCACGATGCCTTCGCGTCGCGGCCAGCCCAAGGTCTTGCGCTGCGCATCGGAAAGCGGCTCGGTCTCGATCGCCGAAACCCGCAACGGTATGACCTTGTCCGCAAGCTGGCCGAGTTGCGGCGTATACGCGTTGGTAGCCAGCATCAGCGCCGGGGCGCTCGCACTGCCTCGTGGCGTTTGTACCTTGATGACCGGCCCCTCCGTGCAAGACAGCAGCGGCGTATTCTCGTAGATCTTCACGCCTGCCCGCAGCGCCGCGCGCCTGAGCCCCATCACGTACTTGCCGGGGTGGAGCGTGCCACCGCGCGACACGTAGTTGCCAAACAGAAACGCCGGCGGAATGCCGCGTGCACGCATCTCAGCCTGATCGAGAAACTCCGACTGAAAGCCCAACCCGGTGCCGGTTCGCATATCCTCGCGCACCTTCTCTTCCTGAGCCGGATCGATGCCGGCACGAATCAGCCCCGTCTGGTTGTAGTCGCAGTCGATTTCGTACTCCTTGAGCTTTCCCTCCACGAAGGGGACGGCGTCCTCGTAGTAGCGGACGATCTCCTTGCCTTTTTCGTTGCCGATGCTCTTGAGAAAAAGATCGTATTCGAGCGCGAGTGCGCCGGCCAGATAGCCCGCGTTGCGACCACTTGCACCGAATCCGGCAAACTCGCGCTCGAGCACGACCACTTTTGCTCCGTGCCTGACCAGTTCCAGTGCAGCCGAAAGCCCGGCAAACCCGGCGCCGACGATGACCACGTCCGCACTCACGTCGCCCACGAGTTCCGGCTGCAGGTCGTCTGGCTTTTCCACCCAGCCGCCAAGCGCGCGATACTTCTCCATGTCAGCAGTCAATTTCGCCTCCTCCACGGGTCCCGCCGATTCGACGCGCGAGCATTGCGTAGCCGCCACGGCCGGCACCACTACGGCTGCCGCCCCCGCGCCCTTGAGGAACGTGCGGCGGCTCACTCCGGAACGCGAGCCGTCCTCCTGTTCTGCCTGTGTTTCCGTCGTCTCGCTCATACCAGCTCCATCAAGTCTTGCTCAGAATGTGGACAGCAAGCGCCGCCTCTTCGATGCCCTGAAATCCACCGCCGTTTTCCTGAATCGCGTGACGCGCGCCGGGTACCTGACGCGCGCCCGCTTCGCCACGCAGTTGAGTCACCAGTTCGTAGAGCTGACCGATTCCTGTCGCACCCAGTGGATGCCCCTTCGATTCGAGGCCGCCGGATGGGTTGATGGGAACGCGGCCGCCGAGCGTGAACTCGCCGCCTTCGGCTGCGGGGCCGCCCTGGCCGATCGGAACCAGTTGCAGATTTTCGGCCTGGATGATCTCGCCCATCGCCGACGCGTCGTGCACCTCGGCAACATCCATGTCCTCGGGGCCGAGGCTAGCCTGCTCATAAGCCTGCAGCGCCGCGAGGCGGCCGATATTCTTTTCCGGCTCGTCGATGTCCCGATGCGTGAAGCTGCGGATCACGCTCGCCGCAATCCGGATGCAGCGGCGGCGATCGGCGCCGATGCGCCGCAAGCCTTCCTCGGTACACAGGATCGCCGCCGCCGCGCCGTCCGAAACCGGCGCACACATGGGCAGCGTGATCGGATACGTGATCGGCGGCGCCGCGAGCACTTCGTCGATCGTGAACGGCTGGCGAAACTGCGAATACGGGTTGTGCACCGAATGCAGGTGGTTCTTCGACGAAACCGCTGCGATCTGGCGTTGCGTGGTGCCATAGGTCTTCATGTGATACCGGCACAGCGCGGCATAGACCGACATGAAGCGGCTATAGGGCCGATCGGACTCCGAACCGGGCGGCGCCTGAACGCCCTCGCCGAGCTTCAACAGGCTGGCGAAATTCTCGTCGACGCGCGACACGTCCCAGCCCGCCTCGAACAGGGCGAATGATTTCGCCTTGTCCGCGACGTTCATCTTCTCTGCGCCGAGCGCGAGCGCGACATCGCAGGCACCCGACCTGAGTGCCTGGCCCGCGAGGTGCACCGCGGTGCTGCCCGAAGCGCAGGCGTTCTCGACGTTGTGGACCGGGACGCCTTCGATGCCGATCTTGCTGAACACGACCTGCCCCGGAATCGACAGCTGTCCCTGCAGCGCACCGTTGGTGATGCCCGCATAGAAAGCCGCGCCGATCGCCCCCGCATCGCAACCCGCATCCTTCAATGCCCCGCGTAGCGCCTCCCCCGCGAGATCGTCGATGCTGCGCTCGAAATGCCGGCCGAACACGGTCATTGCAATGCCGGCGATATAAATGTCGCTCATGGTGTCTTATTCCAACGTGGCTGACTCAGATCCGGCGGGTGTGACCCTGCCAGTACTGCTCGCGCAAATCCTTCTTCAGCACCTTGCCGGCCATGCTGCGAGGCAGTGCCGCGATGAAGTCCACGCTCTTCGGCGCCTTGACCGAGCCGAGCTTTGCCTTGCACAACGCCACGAGCTCCTCGGCACTGACGCTCTGACCCGCGTTGAGCTCCACTACCGCCTTCACGGCCTCGCCCCATTTTTCATCGGGCACGCCGATCACCGCGCAATCCTGCACGGCCGGGTGCGCCCAGATCACCTGCTCGACTTCGCTCGGATAGACGTTGAAGCCGCCACTGATGATCATGTCCTTCTTGCGGTCGGTGATGTGCAGATATCCTTCGGCGTCCAGATGACCGATATCGCCCGTATGCAGCCAACCGTCGATGACCGTTTCCGCGGTCTTCTCCGGCGCCTTGTAGTAGCCCTTCATCACGAGGTCGCCGCGCACGCAGATCTCTCCGCTCTCGCCCTGCGGCAGGATTTCGCCGCGATCGTTCATGATCTCGACGCGAATCAGCGGGTTGGGCCTTCCGACTGACGAGAGCCGCTCTTGCGGTGCGAGCGCGCCTTCGACGAAGTGCTCGGCCGGCGTGAGATAGGAGATCGACGCCGGGGCTTCCGTCTGGCCGTAGCCGCCGGCCATGACCGGACCGAATACCTCGATCGCGCGCTTGAGCTTCTCCACCGACATCGGCGCGGCGCCATACAGAAAGCACTTGAGCGACGAAAAATCCTGATCCTCGATGCCTGGGATATCGAGCAGGCGATAGATCACTGTCGGCGGCAGGAAGAACTCCGTGACCCGGTGCCTCGCGATCGCGGCGAGCAGACGTGCCGGCACCGGCTTGGGCAGCACGACCACCGTGCCGCCACGCGCGGTGCAAGGCAGAGACAGCATCCCTGCGGTATGGGTCATGGGAGCGGCGGCCAGATTCACCGGGCGCTCCGCGCCATACGGAAACGCCATCATGAACTGCGCGAAGTAAGTCTGAAACGCGCGATGCGTATTCATTACCCCCTTGGGCAAGCCCGTCGTCCCGCCCGTGGCCGAAAGCGTCACGATATCGTCCATGTCGTAGTCGACACGCGGCTCGCTCGCCGGTTGCGCCGCGCTCCATTTCTCGAGCGACGGCGCCCATGGCAGATCGGCATCGATGCAGATCCAGAGTCTGACCTTGGGGAGGCTCGGACGCAGCGCTTCGATCGCCGGTGCGAACGCCTGGTGAAAGAACAGCGCTTCGCAATCGAACGCGTCGAGGAGATACTGGTTCTCCAGCGGCGCGTTGCGCCCGTTCACCGGGATCCACACCACGCCCGCACGCCACAACCCCAGCGTGCAGGTCCATGCCGTGACATCGTTGTCGGCCCAGACCGCTGCCTTCGCTTCCTTTTCAAAGCCGGCGGCGAGCAGGCCATTGGCGATGCGGCACGACAGTGTGTGCACCTCATCGAACGAATAGCTGCGCTCGTCCTGGATGTAGGCGATGCCGTTGCGGTTGATGCGCCAACCGCGATCGAAGAAGTCAATGATTGCCATGTCCCATGTTTCCCTGAATCGGTTCTGAATCTGCTCGTGCGTGGCGCTTACAGCTGAGCGACGGTCGCGCGCGCGAGCCCGCGCTGCTCGAGGAACCCGAGCAGATAGCGATGCCCGAATGCCTTGGAACCCGAGGCGAAGCCCACCTTCGCGGTCTCGCCGTCGAGCAGCTTGATCGCCGCGGCGGTCTGGATGGCGCCGGTCGAGATGTATGGCGTGATCCCGTGCACGGTCGCGCGCACTGCCGAGAGCTGGCCACGGCCGATCGCGAAGTCAACCGTGCGATGAAGCGACGTGCGCTCACGCGGCGGCATGGCCGGCGTGGTCGAATCGACGAGTTGCTTGAGCACCGCATCCTGCTGCTCGCGCGGCAAGTTCGCGTACTCGGCATCCCACTTCTGTCCGAGTGCGTGCACCATCTGCATCGCGTTGTTGTCGTAGAAGCCCACGCAGGAAACGCAGCTGCGCACGCGCGGATCCTGCTCGAAGTACACCGGCAGCGATGTGCCGCCCCACGGCAGCGCGAACACGGGCTGAAGAAAATCGGGAGAGGCGATGTTGAACGAAGCGTGGCTGTCATGCGGCACCAGCTTCTTTTCCCACAGATAGCATTCCTCCTGACGATAGCCTTCGAAGATGGTCGCCGTGGACCCCACGCTCACACCGGCGCCGGCGCCGCGCGGGCCGCGCGTGAGCGTGGCGGTCTCCAGCGCATCGATGCCGGGCGTTTCGAGCGCCAGTTCGGCTGCGATCTCGGCAAACGTGTACATGTAGGCATTCGAGGGCGACACCAGCAACCCGGCCTGCCGGTACTGCTCGCCGAACTGATCGCGAACCTGACGGATATAGTGCTGCTCGCCCGTGGTGTCGAGGTAGTGGCAGCCTGCCTTGAGCGCCGCTTCCACGCCGGTGAGGCCGAACTTGAAGAACGGCCCGACCGTGTTGCACACGACCTTTGCACCGCGAAAGGCACTCACGAGCGCATCCACGTCGTGCCCGGCTTCGATGACTTCGTAGTTCGCCGATTCGAGGCGCACGACACGCTGCGCCATCATGTCCTGCGTGCGCTTCGCATTACGCGTGACCGCCGTAAAGGGAATGTCCTGGTCGATGAGCCAGTCCATGATCAACATGCCGGTGTAACCGCTTGCGCCATAAACAACGACGGGATGCTTTGCCATGCTTGTCTCCTGAAACGTAATGGGTCAAATGTTGCGTCTGTTCAATGCCCGGGATGTCGCCGGCGGCTGACGAGCAATGCCGTCGGATGATGCTGCGATGATGCATGCGTACTTAATAGAACACAATACAAAACTTAGTCCATGTTACAAAATACTGGGCGCTAAAAAAGACAGGGTATTCCCTGCCGTATTCTCGAATCCCGCCTCGCTACGCCGTAGCGGCTATTGCCTGCCTGCGGCGCCGCCGCCCGGCGTCAAGCCAGCGAGGTAGCGGGCCACCGCGCGGATGTCTTCGCCGGACAAGGTGGCCGCCAACCCGTTCATTGCACCACTCAGGTCATGACGTTCGCCCGACTTGAAGGCGGCGAGTTGTTTCGCGAGATAGGCCTCGCCCTGGCCCGCCAGACGCGGTACCTGGTCCCGGCCCATGAACGACGCTCCGTGGCAGGCCTCGCAGCTTTTCGCCGCGACTAGCGCCATGCCCCGCTTTTCGAGCGCCGCCTCTGCGTGCACCGCTTCACTCTGGGCCGGTGTCTGACGCGCGAAATAATTGGCGAGCGATTTGATCTGCTCGTCCGTCAACTCCCTCGCAATCGCACCCATATAGGGGTTGGGTCGCTGCCCAGCGGCAAACGCGTGCAACTGTGCGACGAGATAAGCCTCTGGCTGTCCGGACAGCGCCGGATACCAGGCATTGACGGACTGGCCATGCGCACCGTGGCAGAAGTAACAGGTCTCCTGCGGTTGCGGCCAGGGGCCGCCGTTGGCCACCTCCGTCTTGTCGATCTCGTTCATCGCCTTTTCGAAATGCATACCGTCGAGGTAATCGCGTCCGTAGAGCGCTCCCGCGCCCACGACGCCTGCCAGCACGACGACTGCGCCAACGATCCATGTCCGTTTCATTCACGCCACCTCGCCGCGTCGAGCGAAACCGGCCAACGCCTGCAAGGCTGCGCGGTGGCCCGAACGCACGGCGCCATCCATCGCGCCGGCCCAGATATCGGCGGTTTCGGTCCCCGACCAGATCAGGCGGCCGACTTCGGGATGCAGATACTTGCCCCATTTCGTCCAGAAGCCTGGCGGCATGGGATTGATGCAATGCAGGGTCCAGGGGTCGACCCGGCCCCAGTCGTAGTCGTGGAACTGCGCCGGATGCAGCGCGCGATCCCCGAATGCCTTGGCATACGTCACCGACAACGTCTTTTCGGCCGTCGCGCGATCGTCGGGCAACATCCCCGGCGCGACGAATGCGGCGATCACGCCGAGCGATGCATCGGGAGGCGAGTTGTCGTACGCCATGAAGACCGGGCCACCGACCTGGAAGATCGTCCCGCAGTAACCGGCGTCACGCCAGAACGGTTTGTCGTAGACGTGGACGGTCTTGCGCATGGGGGCATTGGTGGGCCAGCTCTGTTGGAGCTGCGCGCGCCCGCCCGGCAGCGGCGGATCGAAAACCACCTGATTGCACAGGGCCGGATTCATCGCCACGATCACGCGACGCGCTCTGACCACGCCCTGATCGGTGTGCAGCTCGACCACATCGCGATCCCAGCCTGAGATCTTGCGCACCGGCGAGGACAGCCTGACCTTGTTGCCGAGTTGCTCGGCCATCTTGATGCTCAGACGCTGCGAGCCGCCGACGATGCGCGTCTCCTGTGCGCCGCCCTTGAACGCTTCGAGCTGCGTGTAGTTGCAGCTCGCACTGTTGATCATCGATAAGTAATGCAGAAGACCCAGCTGGGCTGGCGCACCGCCCGTGGTCAGCTTGGCCGCCAGCGCGAGAAAGTAGCCATCCTCGTATTTCACGCCCTGCTGCAAGAGCCAGTCGCCATACGAGAGCTTGTCCAGTTCCGCCAGATGCGGTGCCTTCCACGGCGCGCCGGACGGCACGCCGCGCGCCAGTTCGGCAAGCCGGTTCCCGATCGTGTCGTCGCCCCCCGTGCCGCCATGAAAATCCTGAGCCACCGCCACGCCCTGTGCCAGCACGACGGTCTTGCCCGTGTACCAGCTCGGAAACGTGTCGATCTCGAGTTCACGGGCCAGATCGAAGATGGCGGTCTGACCAGGACCGATCCACTGGCCACCGGCTTCGGAAACGATGCCGTGGCCGAGGTCATGGTTATAGGTGCGTCCACCGACGCGGTTGCGGGCCTCGAGCACGACGAACGAATCGCATCCGGCCAGTTCGAGGTCGCGGCCCGCGGTCAAACCCGCGAGACCCGCGCCGATGATTGCGACATCCAGAACATCGCCGTCCGTGGGTTTCGTTACGGCGGCCTGCGCCAGCGACATGCCGCCGGCCGCCAGTGACGCCGCACCCATCGCCGTAAGCCGTAGAAGCTGGCGCCGCGTCTGGGTATCCGGCCTACGTTTCCGATCCATTTTTGATGACCAGGTCAGTTTCATTGTTCCTCTACTGTTTTCTCTGCTCTTGAGGAAAGCGCTTTAACAAGGTGGGGACTTGCATTGCTCAGCGCGCCGCCAGCACCCCATCCTGCGAAAACAGCATCGGCTTGCCCGTACCGTCGATCAATGCGGCGGTGAGCGTCGCGCGATCCTCGCGCTGGTGGACCTCGAACGACGTGCTGCCCTCGCGTTGACGCAACACCAGTCCGTCGAGTCCAACGCCGAGCAAACCGTTGCCCGTCGCAACGAGATCCGCGATTGAACTCTTCGTGTTGGCGTTCAGCGAGGTCCACGTTGCGCCGCCGTCACTGCTCTGGTACAGGCTGCCGAGCAGTCCGCCCACAACGATGCGCCCATCGGGCAGCGCTACGCCTGCCCACAGCGTGCCCTTGCCGCCCGTCGCCAGATAGCTCCAGGTCGCGCCGCCATCGGTCGACTTGAGCACCATGCCCTGCTCCGAGTCGATGTAGAGCGCCCCTTGTTTGTCCGCGAAGACGTGGTACAGGTTGCGGTCCGCTCTGCCGGCGCCTGGCGGCTTCGGCACCGTCACTTTGGTCCACGTCTTGCCACCGTCGTGAGTGGCGAGCATCAGCGACCACAGCCCCACTGCAATGCCGTCCTGCGCGCTCGTGAACAGCACCGAAAACAGCGGCTGGTCCACCGAGAGGTCCATCCGTTGCTTCTGCCAGGTCTCGCCGCCATCGCGGGTCGCGAGGATCACGCCCCACTGGCCCACCGCCCAGCCACGCTGTGCATCGGCGAACGTCACCGCCGAGAGCGTGGCCGACACCGGCACCTCGTGCGCCTGATGCCATGTCT
>NZ_BAYD01000126.1 GCF_000685075.1 Paraburkholderia oxyphila NBRC 105797 | reverse complement strand
AATTTTCCGACGCGATGAGCTCGATGTGCTCTTCCTGGCGGCGGTTCTCGAGTTCGATCGCCTTGAAGAGTTCGGGATCGACGTTTTCGACGGTCGAGGTGGTTCTATTGAACATGTCTATTCCAGTTGCGGTTTGACGAGACAACAACGGTGTCGGCTTGCGCGCGATCTTGCTCTCAGGTTCCAGCGCGTGATCTGGCGCGCCTTGCTTCGCAGCACGATGGCCGCGTTGCCATTATTTGAAAGCACGCGACGCCGGCGTGATAGAACGTTTGCGACAAGCCCCAGGGATGTGCCGCACCTGTGTCATTCGGCAACAACAGCCGCTTCGTGAGCATGCGAGCGCGCGATGCGGTACGCGCCAGGCGAATCGTTGAATGTCTTGCGAAACTCCCGGCCGAAATGCGAGGCGTCGGAGAATCCGCAGGACATCGCGATATCGGCGATGGTGCGGTCGGAGGCGGTCAGCATCCAGGCGGCCATACGCACGCGCATCTGGCGCCCGTAGACGTTGGGCGACTTGCCGGTCTCGGCGAAGAACAGCCGTTCGAGCTGCCGCACCGAGGTGTCCACGCGCCTTGCGAGTTCCGGAAGCGCGAGCGGATTGCCAATGTGCTGCTCCATGACGAGGATGGCCCGGCGCACCTTGGGATGCGAAGCGGGATCGAGACCTGGCGGGTAGGGCTGCGGGGCGCTGCCGCGCTGGGCATCGTCGACGATCAGGATGCGCTGGGCTTTCTGGACGATGCTGGCGTCGAAATGCCGTAACAGTATCGCGGCGGCGACATCGATCGATGCGCGGCCTCCCGAACAGGTGATGCGCCGGCGGTCGACCACGAAGAGCCGGTCGGCGATCAGGCTGGCTTCGGGAATGTCGGGAAAGCGTTCGACGAAGTCCCAGTAGTGAAACCAGCTCACGCAGATGCGGTAACCCTGCATGACGCCCGCGCGAGCCAGCGCGAACGCGCCCGTGCAGATGCCGACGATCGTCGCGGAAGTCGCTGCCGTGGCGCGGATGAAGCGCAGCGTCGCGTCGCTCGCCGAGGGTCCCGAATGCAGCAATCCCCCCACGACCACCAGGTAGTCGAACGCGCCGGCGTCTTCGAACGTGACCCACGGGGTCACCTGAATGCCACAGCTCGCGCGGATCGGCACGAGCGATTCCGCGACGAGGGTCCAGGTGCAGCGCACGGGGCGGCTCATGTCTCCGTCGTCGCTTGCGAGGCGAAGGAGATCGACGAAACCCGAAAAGGCCGTCAACGTGAAATTCGGCAACAGGACGATGCCGAATCGAAGCGGCCGTGCCGGTTCCGGGTGGGTAGGGGCGATCAGGTGCGGCATGGAGAACGAAAGTTGAACGACGCTGAGCGGCTCACGAAGCAGCCATGCCGCGCGTTGCGCGCCAGCGATTCGGTTACAGCTGCCGCCATGAAATGGGGCTTTTTGCACCTCGGCGGTTTTGCCCAGGACTATCGCCTCATGTTCGGCGAACGCCCCTCGGACACGGTCCGCAGATGCCGCGCCGATCAGGCGAAACTCAGCGGCACTTCAAGCCCTTCTGGAATCGCATAGTCCGTCATATGACGGCGCGAAAGCTCCCAATGCGCCTTCACGAGCTCGCCGGCCCGCTCGGCGTCGCGGCGCTCGATGGCGTCGATGATCTCGTCGTGCTGGTTCGCCGCCTGATGCATTTCATGTTGCATGCTTTCGGAGGCAGGGTAGCGGTAGAACGTCTTGCCAAGGCGCGCGTGATCGATCAAAAGACGCCGCAGACTCGGCATCAGATAATCGTTCTGCGCCATCCTGCCGATCTCGAGGTGGAACTGGTCGTTGTAGAGCACGCGATTGTCCACGTCGTCTGCATCGATCGCCTGCCGGAACCGTTTCTGGATGTCCCTGAGCCTGGCAATGTCCGCTGCGTTCGCATTGGCCGCCGCGAGTTGCGTCGTCGCGACATAAATGAGCGGCGCGGCCAGAAAGAAGCTGCGCAGCGAGTGGTAGTTCATCGACGAGACGCGCGCCGCCCGATTGGCTTCCAGCTCGATATAGCCTTCGGCGGCCATCTGGCGCATGAGCTCGCGCACGGGCGGCCGCGACAGACCGAATTCATCGCACAGGGCCAGTTCGTCGACCACGGCGCCTGGCTGCAACTCCATGCTGACGATCCGGCGGCGCAGGGTGTCGGCCAGCACGGCCTTGCGGTCGAGAGGAACGGTCGTGTCGAGCGGGGATTCGTCGGGGCTTTGTTTCATCGGAATTCTCTGTCTACTTTCTGTGTACTATAAATCGCCGGACGAAAATTCACCATACGATGCGCACTGGCGGCGCTATGAATGCAAGTCTGCCCCCAATTCGCGCCGGGGGCGCGTGGCCATCCAGCAGAGCATCGATCCGCCGCAGACCATCAACGCACCGTGCCAGAACGGCTCGGACAGGGGAGCGTGCAGGAGCAGCGCGGCCACGGCTGCGGAGAGCACAGGGATGAAGTACGACGCGCCCACGAGTACCGTGGCGTTGCCTTGCAGAATGCCGATGTTCCATGCGGCGTAGCCGAAGCCCATCGCAGCAGCGGCGAGCAGCAGATAGACGATCGCGTGAACGTCGAACTGCATCGCGCCGCCGCCGTCGATCGCATACTTGGCCCAGAGCAGCGCGGACGTCAGGATGAAGAACGGTGTCACGGCGTTCTTGCCGTTCGCCATGCGCGCCGTCACCGTGCAATAGGCGGCCCAGATCAACGCGCCGGAAAACGCCAGGCCGTAGCTCAGCGGGTTGTCCTTGACGTTCTCCAGCATGCCCGGCAAGTCGATGCCCTGATCGCCGCCGAGCACCCAGCCGATCCCGATCATCGAAAGCACGAAGCCGGGCACGACGAGCAGGTTGGCCCTCTGCTTGTTGAACACGATGGCCGAAACCAGCGTGAAAGTGGGCCACAGATAGTTGACCATGCCCACTTCGATCGCTTGCCTGCCGTTGTCGGCATAGCCGATGGACAGCGACAGGCACAGTTCGTAGGCCACGAATAACAGGCCGCCCCAGAGCAGGTAATTGCGCGGAAATTGCCTGAGCTTGGGGAGGCCCACGGTCAAGGCGAGAAAGACCGATGCCACCGTGTACAGCATGGCGGCGCCGCCAGTGGCGCCAAGGCTTTCGCTGACACCCCGGATGAGGGCGACGACCGACGCCCACAACATGATTGCGACGAGGCCGATCAGCGTGGCCGTGTCCTTGTTTTTCATACTTCGAACCTGCTGGTGATGATGCCGGGCCGCCACGGCGCGCCGCGGCGGCCAACGTGGCATGGCCGGCCGCGACCATCGTGAATGATCGCGACCGGCATGCGTCAAATGCCCTTATGCGCTTGCAGCAGGCACGTCGATCCAGATGGTCTTGATCTCGGTGTACTGGTCGTGCGCCCAGACCGACTTGTCCCGCCCGCCGAAGCCCGACTCCTTGTAGCCGCCAAACGGCGTCGTGACGTCGCCTTCGCCGAAGCAGTTGACCGTCACGACCCCCGCGCGAATCTCGCGCGAGAGGCGGATCGCGTGATTCAGATTGCCGGTGTAGACCGAGGCGGCGAGTCCATAGACCGAGTCGTTGGCCAGCTCGATCGCTTCATCGATGTCGTTGAACGTCGTCACCGAGAGCACCGGGCCGAAGATCTCTTCCTGAAACAAGCGGCTGTCGTGGCCCACGCCGTCGACCACGGTCGGCTCGACGAAAATGCCATGCTGCGTGTCGCCGCCGAATGCGATGCGCAATTGTTCGGCCTGGGCCTGGTCGAGATACGAGCGGACCTTCTCGAAATGGGCCTTGCTGACCATCGCGCCGATGCGGTGCTCCGGATCGAGCGGGTCCCCCATCTTCCACTCGCGCATATGCACGCCGATCCGTTGCAGCAGTTCGTCCTTCACGCTGGCATGCACGATGAGGCGCGACGACGCCGAGCAGTTCTCGCCCATGTTCCAGAACGCGCCGTTGACGACGTGCTGCGCGACCGCGTCCAGATCGTCGGCGTCGCCGAGCACCACCGCCGGATTCTTGCCGCCGCATTCGAGCACGATGCGCTTGAGATTGGACTCGGCCGCATAGTGGAGGAAGCGGCGGCCCGTTTCGGTGGAGCCGGTGAAGCTGACCATGTCGACGTCCGGGTGCCGGCCGAGCGGCTCGCCAACGTCCTTGCCGCCGCCGGGCAGCACATTGAAGACGCCAGCCGGCACGCCCGCCTCGTGGGCCAGCGCCGCCACGCGAAGGGCCGTCAAGGTAGTTTCTTTCGCCGGCTTCACGACGATGGAGCAGCCAGCCGCGAGCGACGGCCCGATTTTCCACGCGAGCATCAGCAGCGGAAAATTCCATGGCAGCACGAGGCCGACCACGCCGATGGGCTCGCGCACGACCAGCGAGAGCGCGCCTGCGCCCACCGGCGCGGTGGAGTCGTAGATCTTGTCGATCAGTTCGGCATGCCAACGAATCGTATGGATCGTCTCGGGAACGTCGGTGTTCTGGCATTCACGGATCGGCTTGCCGCTGTCGAGACTCTCCATCGTCGCGAGTTCGTGCGCGTGTTGCTCGAGCAGATCGGCGAACTTCAGCAGGATCGCCTTTCGGCGCGACGGCGGCAGGCTGCGCCAGCGGCCGTCCTTGAACGCCGCCCTGGCCTTCGCGACCGCGAAATCGACATCGGCGGCGTTGCACGCGGCGATCTGCGCGAGCACCGCGTCGGTGGCCGGGTTGGTCGTCTGGAACGTCTCACCGGAGCTCGACGGCTGGAAAGCGCCGTCGATGAATGCCTGGGTCGGAAACTGCAGCTTCGCGGCTAGCGCCGCGTATTCCGATGCGCTGAGCAGAGAAGACATCAGGCCTCACCTCCAACGACGGATGCGACCTCGCGCTTGAGTGCGGCAACGACGGTCTGCAGCTGCTGCTTTTCTTCTTCGTTCAGCGCCTTGAGCGGCGCGCGCACGCCACCGCTGCGCAGGCCCACGATCTCACAGCCGTGCTTGATGGACTGCACGAACTTGCCGCCTTCGAGGAAGTCCATCAGCGGCAACATCGCGGACATGATGCGGCGCCCCTTGTCGAAGTCCTTTTCCACCGCGCAGGCCTGGTACAGTGCGATGTGCTCGCGCGGCAGGAAGTTCGAGCCGGCGCAGACCCAGCTACGCGCGCCCCACGCGAAGAATTCGAGCGCCTGGTCGTCCCAGCCGCACGACAGGCCGAGATTCGGGAATTCGCGCGCCAGCATGTGCAACTGGCCGGTTTGCCCCGAGCTTTCCTTGATCGCGACGAAGTTCTTCGATGCTTCGCAGACGGTGTGGAAAAACTCGCGGCCCATCGAGACGCTCATGCGGCCAGGATAGTTGTAGAGCATGATGGGCAGATCCGCCGCGCGATCGATCGCGAGCGCGTGCTCGGCATTTTCCTGCTCCGTCGGCAACGCGTAGGGCGGGGAGCCAACGAGAATCGCGTCCGCCTTGATCGCCCTGGCGGCCTTTGCATATTCGACGGAATCCTCGGTGCGCACGGCACCGGTGCCAATGATCAAGGGAACGCGCGAGCCGATCACCTCCTTGGCCAGGCTGCCGAGGTCGAAACGTTCCTGCGCGGTATGCGCGTAGTACTCGCCCGTCGAGCCGCCGATGATGATGCCATGGACGCCCGCCGCAATCAGCGATTCGAGCACTTCGGCAAAGGCCTTCTTGTCGATCTCGCCGGCTTCGGTGAGGGGGGTGATCGCCGGGGTGTAGATGCCTTCAAAGTTCATGATGTGGGTCCGCGAAATTCAAAACTGCCGTGTTGACGAAAGGGGCGCCGTCGCACAGGTGAGGGCGCCGCCACCGGGGTTGTGTCAGTGATTGAGCGAAGCGGCTTCTTGCAGGCTCAGCGAGCGCGTCTCGGGGGCGAGAGCCAGTGAAGCAACGAGGCCGATGAATGAGACGGCTGCCGCGGCATACATGGTGTTGCCGATACCGACGGTCTGCAGGGCGACAGGCACGAGCCACGTGCCGATGGCAGCACCGATGCGCGAGAGCGAGGCGCCCATGCCGACTGCAAAGGCACGGATATCGGTCGGGAAGATTTCGTTGGGATACACCAGTTGCAGCACCTGGGCGCCGCCGATCAGCACCGCATAGGCGCCGAACAACACCAGAATCAGCCATGCCGAGCCGTTCGAGGAGGCGCCCAGCGCGAGCAGGGCGAGTCCCGACCACAGGAAGCTGTGGATCACCATGGCGCGGCGTCCCAGCACGTTGATGACGCGCGTCGCGATGATGCAGCCGACCACGAACAGCAGCGTGATCGCAACGGAGCCGAGCGATTCCCACTGGCCGGTCAAGTGCATCGCCTCGAGCACGCGCGGCGCAAACGAGTAGACCGCGAACACGGGAATCACGGAGCAGCTCCAGAACACCGAGACAAACAGCATGCGTTTGCCATAGCCGGAATGCAGCAGCGCCCAGAGCGAGATCTTCTTTTCCGCTTGTTCCTCGGGCAGGTTGCGCAGCGAGAACGACGGGCCGTACACCTTCTTGATGATCGCTTCGGCTTCGGCGTTGCGGCCTTTGCTGAGCAGCCAGCGCGGCGATTCGGGCGTGCCGATGCGCACGAGGAACAGCACGAGACCGATCACGGCAGGACTCGCGAGCACCCAGCGCCACGCGTCCGGGCTGCCGCTGCTCAGAATGAGATTGCCGACGATATAGGCGAGCGCCGCGCCAAGGAACCAGATGATCGTCAGCATGGCGAGGCGCGGACCCCGGTACTTGCGCGGCATGAATTCGACGAGCAATGAACCCGCCACCGGATATTCGATGCCCACGCCGATTCCGATGAGAAAGCGCAGCACGAACAGCGCTTCTCCCGAGTGGACCCAGAACTGCGCGATCGAGCAGACGAAGAAAATCACGGGCCCGAAGAAGTAGGGCTTTTGACGCCCCATGCGATCGCTGAGCCAGCCGCCCGCGAATCCCCCGAAGAAAATGCCGATCAGCGCCGAAGCGGCCACCATGCCTTCCCAGAAGCTGGTGAGCCCGAGCGCCGCGGAAAATTGCACCATCGCCACACCAATGATGCTCAGGACATAGCCATCCATGAGCCAGCCTCCGCTCGAGCGGATGGTGAGTAACTGATGAAATCCATTGAGCGGAACATCTTCAATGGATACGTGATTGTTCGACATTGCGTGTCTCCTTCCATGAAATTGGGCGCAAAGCGTCCTGGCGCGAGCCATGATGGGTGCTGCGTTCCGAGCGGGTCGTTCAAGGTTTGATCGGTCGATTCGCCGATTTTTTGGTATCCAAACTGATCACCGCCACCGGGTAGCCGGGCCGGTGACGAGGGGGCTCAGCTTTCGAGTCCGGCCTTGCGTTGCCCCCACCAGAGGGTCGCGTTGACGCCGATCGAGAGGAACGGCTCGGGCGGAGCCTTGTTCGGTCCCGATGTCTCGAGCAGGAAATCGATCAGGTCATTCGGCTTGCCCGCAAGCCAGTCGGCGAGCAGCGTGCCTGTCACGGTCCCGCGCGTAATGCCCAGTCCGTTGCAGCAGAGCGCGCCATAGACATTGGGCGCGAGCTGCCCAAAAAAGCCTTTGTGGTTCTGTGAGAGCGCCAGCGAGCCGCTCCACGTGTATTCGAAATCGACATCCGGCAGCATCGGGAAGCGCCGCTCGAACGACAGACGGTGGCGCTCAGCGAAGCGGGGCAGGTACTGTTCCTTCGGGCGGCCGTCGGGATTGAAGGAAAAGCTGTTGCGCACCAGGATGCGGTTATCGTGCGTGCGGCGCAACGTGCTGCCAAACGGATCCGCAGGGATGACGCCCCAGAACGGCTTGCCGCCGAGCTGCGCCTGTTCGGAGGCGGTCAGTGGCCGGGTGAGGCTCGCATAGAGGAAGACCGGCAGCATGGTGCGCTGAAGAAAGCCGAAGCGCATGCCGAACGCGTTGTTCGCCAGCACCAGCTTGTCCGCGACAATGCGGCCATGCCGATGCGCGAGCACGATCTTCTCGCCGTATTCCACGTCCGTAATGGGCGTATGTTCGTACAACGTAACATTGGGCGGCAGGCAATCGGCCAGGCCCTTGACGAGCGCCGAGGGCTGAATGAGCACGGTGCCGGGCGTGAACAGCGCCTTGCGATAGAACGATGTCCCGATGTGCGCGGGCAGGTCCTTGCCCTCGATCACTTCATACGCTTGGCCGAGCTTGTCGAGGCCACGGCGATAGGCGTCGAGCACGGCCACGCCGCGCGCTTCGACGGCGGCCTGATATTTGCCGGACGCGCTCATATGGCAGTCGATGCCGTGCTTCGCGACGAGCTCGCGCAGGATCGTCTGCCCCAGCACGTTGAGCTTCAGCGTGGTCTTTGCCGTGGCGATATCGCCGATGTAATCGTCGGCGCCGATGTCGTGGGGCAAGTCGATCGCAAAACCCGCATTCCGTCCCGAGGTGCCGAAGCCGACTTCCTGCGCCTCGACCAGCACGACCTCGTCGTCGGGGAAATTCAAGGCAAGCTGCCGCGCCGCCGCGAGTCCGGTGAAGCCGGCGCCGACTACTGCCCAGCGCGCTTTCGATTCTCCCGTGTGGCTCGCCCTGGGCGTGCGCGCTCGGCTGGTGTGATACCAGCCGCACATCCTGTCGTCTGCGGGAAGCGAGGTAACCGTTTGCATTTCAAATTCCAATGTCGCTTGTGAATCTCACTGCGCCTTCGGGTGGCGCGATCAGTCTGAATTCACACGGTAAGAATCTATGTATACATACTGTAGACGAAGTATAGGTTTGTAGTAGACGAAGTAAAAATAAGGGTTTACGTGCGCGGATCCGTTGTCAGCGGGGACTTCATCGTCCGATCGATGGGGTAAGGGTTTACCCTCTATGCGGGGCGGCGAAGGCGTAAATAGGCTGGTGCGGCGCGTGATGACGACACCGGGGACGCGCTAAATGCGGTCGGACCTGGGGGCGTGTTGCCGTGACGGATGAGGAGATATGTCGCGATCGTTCTACGGTTGGTCGAAACGGTTCTATTGCGCCGACCCTCCCGGTTGAAGGCGTGCGGTCAGCGGCACTCCGCTTCAATTTCCCCAGAGTGGTGAACTCATGGTGGTGTCGTAGTCGTCGAACATGATGTTGAAGCTGACGCTCACCCGTGCTTGCGCACTCGTATTCGCCGGCACCGAATGCGCCAGCCAGGCCGGAAACATCAGCAGCGTGCCTTCGCTGACGGGCAATACCACCTGATCGGTGTTGTAAGCCGTCAACTCCGTGACGGGTGGACGAATCACGCTCATCTGAGGGCGCGGATCGTGGAAATGGATCGTGTCGGCCCCGGCCTGGGTGCGCAGGTAATACACGCCGCTGAGGAAGTTGTTGGGATGGCAGTGCATCGCGTGCGCCCCGCCCGGGTCCAGGACATTGACCCAGCATCCGGTAATGTGAAATGGAGCGTCGGCGACTTTGAGAAACGCAAGGACATCGCGTGCAGCGCGTTCGATATGCGCGGTCAGCGCGGCAAACGCGGGCTTTCCATGTTGCTGGTGACCCGATTGCCATGCGGCGCCGGTACGGGTGCCGACGCCGCTGCGGACCAGGCTATCGACATAGGCCATCAGCTCCCGGTCAAGCGATTCGTAGCACGCCTGTTCGAGGCGACGACACCATACGAAAGTCGGAAAAAGTCGGACGATATCCGGGGCGGAGGCTTCCATTGCCGGGTGCGCAACGCGCAAGTCGGGACGCTCATCGTTCACTATAGGCCCGCAACCGGCAAGCGCGCTGTTCGTGCTGCTTGCGTCGCGATCTATTGCGCCGGGGGCGAATCGAGCAGCTCGTCGGCCTCGCGCTGCAATGCGTCGGCTTCAGCCGAACGTTGTGTGTGGCTGAGCAGCGTGCCGAGATTGCGCATGGTGCGCGCTTCATCCTGCCGCCAGGTGAGCGGATCGTCGTGTGCGAGCTTGCGGTACAGATCCAGCGCGCGGCGCCACGCGTCCTCCGCTTCACGCAGCTTGCCCGTGCGGCTGTAGAGCACGCCCAGATTGTTCAGTATCCGCGCCTCGTCAGGCTGGTACGTGGCAGGCGCATTGCGCGCGAGGGCATGAACGATCTGCAGCGCTTGCTGATCTGCCTGCAGTGCCCTGGCCGGTTGCCGTTCGAGTCGGTAGAGCACGCCCAGATTGCCCAGCGTACGCGCCAGATCGGGTTGGTAGAGCGCGGGACTTTCGCGCGCGAGCTGTTGACGGATCTTCAGGGCTTCCAGGTAAGCATGCTCGGCTTCCGGCAGTCGCTCGCTTGCGCTGTAGAGGTTCCCGAGGTTGTTCAGCGTGCGCGCGAGCGCCGGGCGCCACGCGGCGGGGTTCTCGTGCGCGAGTGCGCGCTGGATGCCGAGCGCTTCGAGATACGCGACTTCCGCGTCGTGTGTGCGCTGTGTCGCGCTGTAGAGGATGCCGAGATCGTTGAGCGTCGTCGCGACCGCGGGCCGGTACGCGGCCGGGTCCCGCTGGGCCAGCGCGCGATCGAGGCCGAGGGCCTCGTGCCACGCGTCAGCCGCGTCCTGCAGACGCTGCGTGTCGCGATAGAAGGTTGCGAGGCTGTCAAGCGTGTTGGCCACTGCGGGACCGTAGGCAGAAGGATTCGCACGCGCGAGCGCCCAATAGACTTCGAGCGCGTGCAGCCACGCGGCTTCGGCTTCCTCCGGCTGCTTCTGCAGCAGATACAGACTGCCAAGCTTCTCGAGCGTGCGCGCGACGGCGGGCTGCCACTCGGCGGGCTTCTGTTGCGCGAGCGTCCGATACTGGATCAGCAACGCGCGATATACCGGCTCCGCACGCTCGGGCTCGTGCTGCACGAGCAGCGTGTCGGCGAATGCGGTGGCGATGTCCATATCGTCGGGTTGCTGTGCATGGGCCTTTTCCAGGTAGGGCAGCGCATTCCATGGCATGAAGCGGAGCAGTTCGATGCTCGCCGCTTCGTAGTTGCGTGCCGCGGATAGCTGGGCGGTGCCCGGTGCAACGGCGGCGAGCCGCGTCAGCAGCGCCAATGCGCTATCGAGATCGAGGCGCCTCGCGGCTTCGTCTAGCTGCAGTTCGGTGGGATCGGTGCTGCGCGTGACCGACAACCTGTGAAGCAGATCTTGATAGAGCGTGCTCCATTTCGAAGCTTCGGCTGCGGGGTCGATATCGGCGCGCGTCCTGATCTGAGATGCGAGGCTTTCGAGGATCGCTTCGAAGTTGATGAACGTGGCGTCGTTCGCGGGTTCGGCGTGGTCGGTCTGCGAGAAGACCGCGTGCAGCATCACGTTGGCTGCGCTCGCCAGCGCAACGCGTTGTGCGGCGGAGAGCTCGTTGCTTTTCACCACGCGGTTCAGGCGTTCAGTGGCGCGCGCTAACGCGGGTGCGGAGAGCGTGCAGCGGGCCCGCACTTCGAGTCCAGCCTTGACGTCGACCTCGGCGAACGACGGCACACACGCACCGGCTCCCCCCGCAGCGGCGCATGTCATGGACAGCGTAGCTAACGCGATGCCGCACAGAATCTTGGGCGCACTCATTTCGAGTCGGGTCCGCACGACGGCCGGGACAGCGTTGCGCGGCGCATGGCTTCGCCTGGAATGCTGGAGTGCCATCGTATGTACATATTCTATCGAATACCGTTGAGCCATTTCGGTGCGCGGCGGCTTGCCTTGTCAGATGAAATGCTGCGCCTATACTTTTTATTTGCCTGAGGATTGACCGGTTGTCAGTCGGCCCCCGATTCGATGGTGCCGCGCGACGCGGGCAGCGGGGCGGACCGGGTTCAGGTTCGAGGCCTGCAGGGCAGGACCATCGGCGAAACGGTAGTGAACACCAAAGGGAGATCGCGGATGAATGCCACAATTGCTGCGCGCGAGCCGCAGGCGCTGGTCCGTTTCGTCACCAGGGCCTACGCCCGTTTCCTGCTGGTTGGCTTTGCCCTGTTGCCCGCTTATCTGATTGCCTATCTGTACTTCTTCCAGAATCCCGCGCTCAAATTCGAAGATCATCTGTTCCACGAGATCGCGATCGCGGCCGCAACGCTCGAAGGGCTGTTCGTCGCCTACGTAACATGGCAGTGCTACCGGTCTTCCGGCGAGCCGCTGCTACGCTGGCTGACGCTAGGCTTTCTCGGCTTCGTGCTCATCTATGCGCTGCACGGCATCTTCACCGGCATGGCGCATCACAACATTTGGCTGTTCCTGCTCTATGGTCCCGCGTCGCGCTTCGCGATGTCGGCTTTGCTGTTGGCGGGGCTGCTGTCATATAACCACTCGCCCGATAGCACCGCAAAGCGTTCCGATCCGCGCGGCTGGCTCGCGTGGATCGCAGCGTTCGTGGTGGTGGACCTGGCGGTCGCCTGGGTGGCGTATTCCCCGATCGCCGGCAGCCTCGCGGTTCGCCTCTCAATGGAAGGCGGGGCGATGATTCTCTCGATGCTGAACGTCGCGGCGCTGATGCTGCGCAGGATCCGCACGCCGCTGATGGTCATCTACGGCATCTCGATCACGTCGTTCGCGCTGGCCTCGCTCGCCTTCATCCTCGGGCGGCCGTGGAACCACATGTGGTGGCTCGCTCATGCGATCTTCGCCGCGGGCTTCTTTCTGCTCAGCTACGGTGTGGTGCAGGCGTTTCACACCACGCGCTCGTTTTCGAACATCTATAGCCAGGAAGAACTGATGGCGCGGCTTGCCGAGGCCACGGCGCGTACCGAAAGCGCGCTGCAGGAACTGCAGCGCACCAACGAGAAACTCAAGCACCTGGCCGCCACCGATCCGCTCACTGGCGCGGCCAACCGGCGCCAGTTCATCGAGCGTGTGGAAGCCGAGATCGGACGCGTGAGACACGGCGGCGCGACGTTTTCCCTGCTGGCGCTCGACCTCGATAATTTCAAGGCCATCAACGACGCGTATGGGCACCTGGCCGGCGACGAGGTGCTGCGCGAGTTCGTGCACAAATGTCTCGACGCGATCCGCCCGTACGACGGCGTCGCGCGCGTGGGGGGCGAGGAATTTATGGTGCTGCTGCCGCAGGCCGGTCTCGACGCGGCGCTCGCGATTGGCGAGCGCATCCGCTCGTCGATCGCCGGCAGTGCGTTCAACGCCGGCAGCGGCAAGCCTGGCGAGGTGACGGTCAGCGTCGGCGGCTCGCAGTTCGGCCGCGACGGCAACACGATCGACACGATCCTGCGCGTGGCCGACGAGCGGCTTTACAGTGCGAAGCATCTGGGGCGCAACCGGGTTGTGATCGCATAGGGATCGGGGCCGTAAATCAGCGTTGCCCGCAGCGCCCGCGAGGCATGCCGTGACCTGGCGCCAAACGCGAATGAAGGGCCGCGCGAGATTCGCAATGCCCGGCTCGCCGGCCGGCCAGAGGCAACTATACTGGTATCGTCTGACGAGACGGACATGTCCCGCACGCTCGAACGCCCCGTGCATCGTTGCCCGGGCGGCGTTGCCGACCCCGCCTCGTCATTCGGAGGGGGTGATCATGGTTTCGGCTCACAACGTGCCGCACTGGCCGTCGCGACGACGCGCGCAACGCGTCGGGCGCACCGCGACAGCGACAACCACGAAGGGGCTGTCCGGGCCCGGGCAACTCGGCCATGGCTCGGGAGAGGCCGCCGCTGCCAGCATCAGCGCCGTTGAGGAGCGCACCGACGCGCTTGACGAAGCGAACAGCATCGCGGGAAACGGCCCGGTCGTGTTTTACCGCCTGCGTGGAGAGCCCACCCTGCCGCTCCTCGAGATCTCGCACGACATCACCCAATTCGGCCATGACCGCGACGCACTGATGGCCTCACCTGCAGGGCTGCCAGCGCTGGTCGACCCGCGCGACTGGCCAGGCGTCGAGACGGCCATGGCGCGCGTGCTGGACAAACGCGTCACGCAGGCATCCGTCGAGTTTCGCCTGCGCACGGGCGAGGGCAACTGCCGCTGGGTCGAGAACCGGTTCATGGCCGTGCGTGACGCGGACGGACGGCTCATTGAAGTGGAGGGGATCATCCTCGACCTGACCGCGATGCGTGCAGCGGAGGAAAAGATCGCGCGGCTTGCGGGCACCGATGCACTCACCGGACTGGCAAACGCGTCGGCTTTCACGCACCGGTTGCGTCATGCACTCGCGGCCGCCGAGCGCGGCGCGCTACCGTTTGCAGTCCTGCATTTGGGCCTCGATCATTTCGGATCGGTCAACGACACGCTCGGGCAGCCGCTCGGCGACCAGTTGCTGCAGGAGGTCGCGCAGCGCCTGAGGGGCTGCGCGGGCGAACGCGATCTCGTGGCCCGGCTCGGTGGCGACGAGTTTGCCGTGCTGCAGACCGAGGCGGCCGAGGCACTCGACGCCGGCATGCTGGCGCAGAGGATCCAGACGGCACTGGCGGCGCCCTGGTGCTTCGGCGGCAACGAAGTCCGTATGACCACCAGCATCGGCGTGTGTCCGTGTATCCGGGGCAGCGGCAGTGCGCAGGAACTGCTCAGGCAGGCCGATACGGCGCTCCAGCGCGCCCGGCGAGGGGGCGGCAACCGGTATTGCTTCCCTTCCGGCAGGCTCGATCATGCCGTGCGCGAAACGATGAAGCTGGCCCAAGACCTTTGCGGCGCACCGGATCGCGGCGAGCTGGAACTCCAGTACCAACCCGAGGTGGAGCTGTCGTCGGGAAACATCATTGGCATGGAGGGGCTGGTGCGCTGGCATCACCCGACCCGCGGCCTGCTCGGGCCGGACGCCTTCATGCAGCTCGCCGAGCACACCGGCAATATGGGGGCGCTCGGCCACTGGGTGCTGGATGAGGCGTGCCGCCAGATGCGGGCATGGCGCGATGAAGGCATTGCACCGCTGATGATCGCAGTCAACCTGTCCTCGTGCGAACTCCTGAACGGGGAGGCTTTGGTTCGCGACGTGGCCGGAACCCTCGCGAAATGGCGGCTGGCCCCGGCCGATCTCGAGTTCGACGTGACTGAGGCCACCCTGACGCGGCTCGCGTGGGCGCGCAACGACGTGCTCCACGCGCTGCGCAAGCTCGGCGTGAAGATCGCCATTGACGGCTTTGGCAGCGAATTCGCCACTTACGAGTACGCCCGGGCCTGGCAGGTGAATCATCTGAAAATCGCCCGATCGGTCACCCAGCGCCTGACCGGCGATGCCCCGGGCGCGGCGACGATCCGGGGTATCGTCGACGTGGCGCGCGAGGCTGGCATTGGCGTAATTGCGCAGGGCGTGGAGACCGAGCAGCAGCGTCTGCTGCTCGCAGGCACCAATCGGGCCACGAGAGCGCAGGGCTTCCATTTCAGCCGGCCCGTGGGCGCCGCGGAAGCGGGCAGACTGCTGCGCGAGGGCCGCATCGCGGGATCGCCGGGACGGTGAAGACGTGTCACTGGCCGTTGTCAAAAGTGCTTCGAAATCCTGATGAAAATCGATCGTCTGCCGATTCCGATGCTGGAATCAGGGGAGACGTGTGAAGCCTCTCACGAAGCGCGCAGCATCTTTACGCCGGGATTACACTGGCACAGAGCAGATGCCAGCTAGAGGAGAAAGCCATGACTGACCTCGGCCCGGAAAATACGTTTCGGGGATTGCCTCTGACTGCTGAGCAGGATGCGGAAGTGAGGCACTACATCAAGGTGCAAATGCAGCATCACCTTCCATGGGACACGCCCGAGCTGCGCGCAATGCTCAGGGACATGATCCGGCCCCCTGAGGTCGTTGACGAGGAAGATGACGCCGACGCAGACGAGGCGAGGGCAAGTGCCGAGCGCGCGAGGGCAGCGATCGATGACGCGATCGAGCCGGATGAGGCGAGCGAAGAATGGCATGCGGCCATCGAATCGGAAAACATGAAGCATCCGAGGAGTTGAACGGGCGAGTGAATTGCGTGGCCGTCCGGATGCAAAATCCCAACATTATAAAAATAATGTCAAATTATCGCGATATAATAATTAAATTTATGACGGTTTACGTTGTATTACCAATCGCCAAACCTCAATCTGAGCTTTCTTTGGTGTAGGCGATCGAAACAGGAGCGGTTGCGCAGTTTTTGGAGGCGCTCAGCGCGCTGCGGGAGCAAACCAGCGAGCAAAAAGGGGATTTCATTGACGAGAATTGGGGGGCGTCCCGCGGAGGTTCATTGAATACCAAAGTTTGGTATATGATGGGGCGGCTGAAGAGGAGAAAGTCATGCCGCGTAACACATCCATTTCTCTGGGCGACCATTTCGCCGAGTTTGTCGACGCTCAGGTCCTCTCAGGGCGCTATGGCTCCGCGAGTGACGTTGTGCGCGCAGGTCTGCGCCTGCTGGAGTCGCATGAGACGCAAGTCCGGGCGTTGCAGGAAGCCTTGAAGGCCGGCGAGAGTTCGGGCGACCCCAAGCCGTTCGACAGTGAAGCTTTCCTGGCCCGCATGCGGACTACATATGGCAGCTAGGGGGCGGCAGGTCCGGCTAACGCCGCTGGCCGAATCCGACCTCGAGGAGATCTGGCGTTACACCTTCAGCCAGTGGTCGAAAGATCAGGCCGACAGTTACCACCGTGATCTGATTTCGACGATCGAAGCACTGGCATGCGGTATCAAGGTTGGCCGCATCTGCACCGTGCGGGATGGTTACTGGCTCTATACCGCCGGTTCACACGTGATTTTCTACCGCGAAGCAGCCCATACGCTCGACGTCATCCGGATCCTCCACCAACGGATGGATGTCGATCGCCAGCTGTAGCATTCTGGCCACGTCAGGGGCGGCCTGCGCCTCACCATTCCCCACTGACGTGTCCAGCCTCCATCACATCGTCTTCAACGCCGACCGCTTGAGCTTGCCCGTCTCGGTTCTCGGCAGCGCGTCGATAAACGCCACCAGACGCGGATACTTATAAGCCGCCACCGCGTTCTTCACGAAGCTCTGCAGCTCGGCCACCATGGCCTCATTGCCCTCGAAACCGGGGCGCAGCACGACAAAGGCCTTCACCACCTGTCCGCGCAATTCGTCGGGCACGCCGGTCACGCCGCATTCCGCCACGGCAGGGTGCTGCATCAGCACGGTCTCGATCTCCGGCCCGGCGATGTTGTAGCCCGACGAGACGATCATGTCGTCGGCGCGCGCCTGATAGAACACATAGCCGTCGGCGTCGATGGTGACGGCGTCGCCGGGCAGATTCCAGCCGTCGCGCACGAACTTCATCTGCCGCTCGTCGGCCAGATAGCGGCAGCCCGTCGGCCCGCGCACCGCGAGGTTGCCGGTGACGCCGGGCGGCACCGGCTGCATCGCGTCGTCGAGGGCCTGCACGACATAGCCCGGCACCGCGCGGCCGATCGAGCCGGGCCGCACGTCGCCGCCCGCCGCGGAAATGAAGATGTGGATCAGCTCGGTGCCGCCGATGCCGTCGATCATCTCGATGCCCGTCGCGTCGCGCCACAGCTCGCGTGTGGCCTGCGGCAGCGCCTCGCCGGCCGATACCGTCTTGCGCAGGCTCGAAATGTCGACGTCCTTCACGAGCGGCGCCATCTGCCGGTAGAAGGTGGGCGCCGTGAACACCGTTGTCGCGCGAAAACGCTCGATGGTCTGCAGCAGCAGCGCGGGCGTGAGCTTTTCGATCAGCACGGTGGAGGCGCCCACGCGCAACGGGAAGCAGAGCAGGCCGCCCAGCCCGAACGTGAAAGCGAGCGGCGGCGTGCCGCAAAACACGTCGTCGGCCGTGGGCTTGAGCACGTGGCGCGGGAACAGGTCGCACATCGTGATCACGTCGCGATGGAACTGCATACAGCCCTTGGGCGTGCCCGTCGTGCCGCTCGTGAAGGCGATCAGGCAGACGTCGTCGCTCGCCGTGTCGCACGCCGTGAATTCGGCGGGCTTGGCCGCCGCGCGGCTCTCGAGGCTCCCGGGTGCGTCGTCGTGGAAGTAGCACACCTGCGCGAGCTCCGCGCAGAAGAATTCGTCGTCGGGGTTCATGCAGCGCGCGAGCTCGTCGGCGAGGCGCACGTCGCAGAGCGCGGCGCTCACGTGCGCCTTGTCGGCGATCTGCTTGAGCTCCTTCGCGCGCAGCAGCGGCATGGTCGGCACGACCACGAGCCCCGCCTTCAGCGAGGCGAGCAGCGCGACGGCCATCTGCAGCGTATTGGGGCCGCGCAGCAGCACGCGGTTGCCGGGCTTCAGGCCCATGTCTTCCACCAGCACATGGGCGCTGCGGTCCACGAGCGTGCGCAATTGCGCATAGGTGGTCGCCTGCGGCTTGCCGTCGACTTCGGACCAGATGGCCGGGCGCTCGCCGTGCCCGGCCTCGATGGCGCGGTCCAGCAACTCGGCCGCGCAGTTCAGACGCGCCGGGTAGGCGACGTCGGGATTGTCGAGCAGCAGCACGGGCCACTGCGCCTCGGGCGGCAGGTGATCGCGTGCGAAGGTATCGACGTGAGCGGACGGTTGCATGGTGTCTCCGGCTTGGCTGTGAACAGTCTCTTGTGGTGTGCTGTTGCTGCGTGCGCGGCCTTTCGCGTCGCTTACTGGCTCGACAGGCGGGCGTCGTCGGGAATCACGGCCGTTGCTTCGATCTCCACCTTCGCGTCGTCCTCCATGAGCGCCACCACCTGGATGGCGCTCATGGCGATGTCGTAGTCGCCGATCAGCTCGCGAAACGCCGCGCCGATCTCCTTGAGCGATGCCAGGTACTCCTTTTTATCGGTGACATACCAGGTCAGGCGCACCAGGTGCTCGGGCTTGCCACCCGCCGTTTCGAGCACGGCCACGATGTTGCGCAATGCCTGCACCGCCTGCGCGCCGAACTCGCGGCTCGTGAAGCGCGCGTTCTCGTCCCAGCCGATCTGGCCGGCGATGTAGACTTGGGTGCCCACGGCGGCGACGCCATTGGCATAACCGCGCGGCTTGACCCAGCCTGCGGGAAGAAGAGCTTTTTTCATGAATGTCTCGCGTCCGGTTTTGCGTGCCTGGTTTTGCGTCCATTAGTCGGTGTGGCGAACAACGTTCAAGCCGCCGAATGTTCCGCGTGGTACTCCTTGAGCAGGTCGCGTCCGACGATCAGCTGCTGGACCTCGGTCGCGCCCTCGTAGATGCGCAGCGAGCGGATCTCGCGATAGAGCGACTCCACGATGTTGCCGCTTTGCACGCCCATGCCGCCCCAGAGCTGCACGGCCGCGTCGATCACCTGTTGCGCGCCTTCGCTCGCATGCCACTTCGCCATGGCGGCTTCGCGCGTGACGCTCACGCCCTGGTCGCGCAGCCAGGCGGCGCGATAGACGAGCAGGGCGCTGCTGTCGATGGTGAGGGCCATCTGCGCGAGCTTCGCCTGCGTCAGCTGAAAATCGCCGAGCGTCTGGTTGAACATCTGGCGCGACGCAGCGCGCGCGAGGCCTTCGGCCATGGCGCGGCGCGCGAAGCCGAGCGACGCGGCGGCCACCGAGGTGCGGAAGATGTCGAGCGTGCGCATGGCGATCTTGAAGCCTTCGCCCGGCGTGCCCAGCATCTGGCTCTTCTTCACGCGCGCGCCGGTGAAGCGCAGGCGCGCGAGCGGATGCGGTGCGATCACGTCGATGCGCTCGGCAATCTCGAGTCCCGGCGTGTCGGCGTCCACGACGAACGCGCTGATGCCGCGCGCGCCCGGCGCTTCGCCGGTGCGTGCGAAGACCACATAGAAGTCGGCGATGCCGCCGTTCGAGATCCACGTCTTCTCGCCGTCGAGCACGTAGTCGTCGCCCTCGGCGCGCGCGGCCAGCGCCATCGCGGCGACGTCGGAGCCCGCGTTCGGCTCGGAGAGCGCGAAGGCGGCGATCGCTTCGCCCTGGGCGACGCGCGGCAGGTAGCGCGCCTTCTGCGCGTCGTTGCCCGCGAGCGAGATCGCGCCCGAGCCGAGGCCCTGCATCGCGAGCGCGAAGTCGGCGAGGCCGGAATGCTTCGCGAGCGTCTCGCGCAGCAGGCACACCGCGCGCGTGTCGATGGTGTCGCCGTGGCCACCGTACGCGGTGCCGCCCACGCCGTAGCGCAGCCAGCCCGCCGCGCCGAGCTTGCGCACGAGCGCGCGGCAGGTGTCGTCCACGTTGTCGTGTGGGACGTGCGCGAGATGCTCGCGCGCCCACGCCTCGACGTCGGTGGCGAGCGCCCGGTGGCGCTCTTCGAAGAACGGCCACGCAAGTGCGCCGTGCAGCGTGTTGTCAGCCGCTGCGCTCAATTGCTTGTTCACTTGCTTAGTCTCCCTGGAAAACCGGACGCGTCTTCGCCGCGAAGGCTTCATAGGCGCGGCCGAAGTCGCGCGTCGCCATGCAGATCGCCTGCGCCTGCGCTTCCGATTCGATCGCTTCGTCGATGCTCATGGTCCATTCCTGATGCAGCATCGTCTTCGTGATGCCGTGCGCGAAGGTCGGGCCCGCCGCGAGATCGGCCGCGAGCTTCTGCGCCTCGGCAAGCAGCGCCTCGGGTTCGCACAGGCGGTTGTAGAAGCCCCATGCATGACCTTCCTCACCGCTTGCGGAGCGGCCCGTGTAGAGCAGCTCGGCCGCGCGGCCCTGGCCGATGATGCGCGGCAGGATTGCGCACGCGCCCATGTCGCAGCCCGCGAGGCCCACGCGCGTGAAGAGGAACGCGAGCTTGCTGCGCGCGGTGGCATAGCGCATGTCGGAGGCCATCGCGAGAATCGCGCCCGCGCCCGCGCACACGCCGTCCACGGCCGCGATGATCGGCTGCGGGCAATGGCGCATTGCCTTCACGAGATCGCCGGTCATGCGCGTGAACATCAGCAGCTCCGGCATCGGCAGGTCGATGAGCGGCGCGATGATGTCGTGCACGTCGCCGCCCGAGCAGAAGTTCTCGCCCGCGCCGTGCAGCACGACGGTCTTCACGTCGGTGGCATAGGCGAGTTGACGGAACAGGTCGCGCAGCTCCGCGTACGATTCGAACGTGAGCGGGTTCTTGCGCTCGGGGCGGTTGAGCGTGATCGTCGCCACGCGGCCCTCGACCGACCAGCCGAAGTGCCTGGCTTCGTAGCCGGCCAGCGTCACGCGGTTGCCCGCGAAGAGCGCGTCTGCGCTGGAGCGTTCTGTCGTCAAGGTATGTCTCCTTCCGGGTATCGGCTTCGTATTGCTTGATTGCAGGTTCGCGCGCCTCAGCCTTCGAGGCTGTCGCGCAGGTGTTGCTTGAGCTTGCCGAGGCGCTCGTGCATCTTCGACTTTTCGTCGAGCGAGAGGCCGCCGAACATCTCCACCACCCATTGCTCGTGCGCGGCCGCCATGCGGTCGAACGCGGCGCGGCCCTCGGGCGTGAGGCGCACGGCGATCGAGCGGCGGTCCTCGGGGTCGGCGTCGCGCACGACGAGACCTTCTTTCTGCAACTGGTCCGTGATGCCCGTGACGTTGCCGCCGGTGACCATCAGGCGGCGCGACAGCTCGGTCATCCGCAGTCCTTCGGGATAGCGCTCGAGCTGCGCCATCAAGTCGAAGCGGGGCAGCGTGGTGTCGAATTCGGTGCGCAGGCGCCGGCGCAGCTCGGCTTGCACGAGGTTCGTCGTGGTGAGCAGGCGCAGCCACAGGCGCAGGCCCATGTGGCTATCGGCGCCGGTGCTCATCTCCATGTCGACGACATTCTCCGCGGGGTTAGCGACACCCTTGCGCGTCGTCTTGGCGGCAGGCGCCTTGCGCTCCTTGTGTTTCGGCACGGGCGATGTCATGTGATTTCTCCACCGGAAACGGATATCGATTGCCCGGTGATCGAGGACGATCCGGGCGCGCACAGCCACAGCACCGCGTTGGCGACTTCCTCCGGCTGGACGAAGCGCTGCTGCGGGTTGTGGCGCACGAGGAGGCTGCGCGCCTCGGCCTCGCTGCGCGAGGTCTTGCGCGTGATCTGGTCGAGCGAGGCCTGCAACAGTTCGGTCTCCGTATAGCCGGGGCACACCGCGTTGACCGTGATGCCCTGCGTGGCCACTTCGAGCGCGAGCGCTCGCGTCATGCCGATCACGCCGTGCTTCGAGGCGCAATACGCGGCCACATACGGATAGCCGACCTGGCCCGCGGTGCTCGCCACGTTGACGATGCGCCCGCTCTTGCGCGCGAGCATGGCCGGCAGCACGGCGCGCGTGCACAGGAACACGCCCGTGAGGTTCACGTCGAGCATGCGCTTCCAGAGCGCGAGATCGGTCTGCGCAAACGGCGCGGCGGTGGCCTGGCCCGCATTGTTCACCAGAATGTCGATGGCGCCGAGGCCGTCGGCGGCGCGGGCGAACGCGGCGCTCACGGCGTCTTCGTCGATCACGTCGACGCTCACGCAGGCGATGCGCTCGCCGCCGCCGAGCGCCACACGCTGCGCGTCGAGCTTTGCCGCGTCGCGTCCCATCAGCGTCACGCGCGCGCCGGCGCGCAGCAGCGCGGCGGCCGTCGCCGCGCCGATGCCGCTGCCGCCGCCGGTCACGACGGCGTGGCGATCCTTCAGCGTATCGTCGCTCATGCTCACACCGTGCCTTCGGCGCGCTGCGCCCGTTCGAGCGGCGAGAGGCCCGCGGCAGCCGCAGCTGCCGCGCGCTCGCGCTCGATGTTGCGTTCGAGCTGGGTCTTGGCGGCCGTGTACTGGTTCGGCCACTTCACATCGAAATAGCCGATCTTCGCGGCCTCGTTGAGCGTCCACGCCGGATTCGCGAGATGCGGGCGCGCCACGGCGCAGAGGTCCGCGCGGCCCGCTGCGATGATGCCGTTCACGTGATCGGCCTCCGAGATCGCGCCGACCGCGATCGTCGCGATGCCGGCTTCGTTGCGGACGCGGTCCGCGAACGGCGTCTGGAACATGCGGCCATACACAGGCTTTTCGTCCTTGCTCACCTGACCCGACGAAACGTCGATCATGTCCGCGCCCGCCGCCTTGAAGGCGCGTGCGATCTGCACGGCGTCGTCGGGCGTGATGCCGCCTTCGACCCAGTCATGCGCGGAAATACGCACGGAGATGGGCTTGTCCTCGGGCCACACCGCGCGGATCGCGTTGAACACCTGCAGCGGGAAACGCAGACGATTCTCGAGCGAGCCGCCATAGTCGTCGGTGCGCTGGTTCGTGAGCGGCGAGAGGAAGCTCGAGAGCAGATAGCCGTGCGCGCAGTGCAGCTCGAGCCAGTCGAAGCCGGCCTCGGCGGCCATCTGCGTGGCGCGCACGAATTGCGCCTCGATCTCGCGCAGCTCGTCGGCGCTCGCCGCGTGCGACCACTGGCTCACGCCGCGCAGATATTGCTGCGGCGAAGCGGAAACGAGCGGCCAGTTGCCGTCGTCAAGCGGCTGGTCGATGCCTTCCCATGCCACGCGCGTCGAGCCCTTGGCGCCCGAGTGGCCGAGCTGGATGCCGATCTTCGCATCGGAGTTCGCATGCACGAAGTCGACGATGCGCCGCCATGCCTGCAGATGCTCGGGCGTGTACATGCCGGGGCAGGCGGGCGTGATGCGCGCTTCTGGCGACACGCAGGTCATCTCGGTCATCACGAGCGCCGCGCCGCCCATCGCGCGCGCGCCCAGATGCATCAGGTGGTAGTCGCCGGCCACGCCGTCGCGCGCGGAGTACTGCGCCATCGGCGAGACAATCACGCGGTTCTTGAGCGTGACGCCGCGCACCGTGTACGGCGTGAACATCGGCGGCGCGGCGCGCTGGCCCGTTGCCGTGCCTGACCCCGCGAGCACACCCGAGCCCGCGCGCTGGGCGAGCCACGACTCGAAGCCGCCGAGATAATGCGCGTCGCGCTCGCGCAGGTTTTCGTGCGAGATGCGCTGCGAGCGCGTGAGCAGCGAATAGGCGAACTGCTCGGGCTCGAACTGCGCATAGCGCTCCACGTGCTCGAACCATTCCGTCGAGTTGCGGGCGGCGTTCTGGATGCGCAGCACGTCGACGCTGCGCACGCTCGTGTAGTGATGGAGCGCGGCGCGCAGATTGCCCGGATGCGCGTCCATGCTGTTGGCGAGCTCGATGGCGTCCTCGAGCGCGAGCTTGGTGCCCGAGCCGATCGAGAAGTGCGCGGTGTGGGCCGCGTCGCCCATCAGCACGACCGGCGTTTGCTTGCCGTCCGCAGCGGTCTTCCAGTGCACCCACTCGCGGTTCACGACGCGCGGGAAGCGGATCCACTGCGACGAGCCGCGCAGATGCGCCGCGTTCGAGCGCAGCGCATGGCCGTCGAGATAGCGCGCGAACAGCTTCTCGCAGAACGCGATGCTGTCTTCCTTGCTCATTTCCTCGAGGCCCGCAGCGCGCCAGACGTGCTCGGGCGCTTCGACGATGAACGTCGAGGTGTTGTCGTCGAAGCGGTAGGCGTGCGCCTGGAACCAGCCGAATTCGGTTTGCTCGAACGCGAACGTGAAAGCGTCGAACAGCTTCGAGGTGCCGAGCCACACGAAGCGGCAATCGCGCATGTCGATGTCCGGCTGATAGGTGGCCGCGTACTTCTGGCGTATCGCGCTATTGAGGCCGTCGCTGGCGATGATGAGGTCGGCGTTCTGCACGTCGTCGTCGCTCATCTGGGTCTCGAACACGAGCTTCACGCCAAGCTGCTCGCAACGCGCCTGCAGGATGTTCAACAGACGCTTGCGGCCGATGCCGCAGAAGCCGTGGCCCGACGAGCGAATCGAGCGCTCGCGGAAATGGATCTCGATGTCGTCCCAGTGATTGAACGCGTCGAGAATCTCGTTTGCGCTTTCCGGATCGGCCGCGCGCAGGTTGCCGAGCGTCTGGTCCGAGAACACCACACCCCAGCCGAATGTGTCGTATGGACGGTTTCGTTCGATCACCGTGATTTCGTAATCCGGGTGACGCCGCTTCATCAACAGGCCGAAGTACAGTCCGGCTGGCCCGCCACCGATGCAAACAATGCGCATGCTCGCTCCCTTGTTCTGTCCGCAGAGTCAATTTAGGTCTAATTAGTTTAGATGTCAAGTAATTTGCCGATGAGGCGGGTAAGCCCTGACGAGTGCGGCCGAAGCAGGGAACCTGCCGGCGATGTGGGCGTCAACCCGGCGGGGCCGCGCACGCGATCCTTACGCGCAACTTTCCGTCTGATGGAGAAACTGCGGGCGTGTTGCGGAGTGTGAGATGCTGGAAGGGATGGCAGTGAACGGAGTGGCATGGCGAGCTGGCATTGAATTCGCTTGGTTCAGCGTCGAAAGCGTCGAGTCATTACGACGACCTTTCTTGTGGAAGCGTCTTGCAATGTCGCATACATGATCAGCAATCCTGATGAAAGCATGGCCTCAGGTTCGCAGCCTCGACGCACCGGCGATTCGGCCACTGGAGGCCGAGTCTTTTTCCATTACGCCAACCCTGGAACCCGACCCGAAGGGGAGTATTGATTGATGAGTCAGACACCGAAGCGATCGATCGAAATCGATTTTTTCCGTGGTTTCGCGCTGATTGCGATCGCCCTCGATCACATGCCTTCCAGTGTGCTTTCGCACGGCATGCTGCACACCTTTGCGTATTGCGATTCGGCCGAAGTGTTCGTGTTCATGAGCGGCTATGTGTCGGCGGCGAGCTGGCTTGCGATCGCCGCGAGGAAGGGCGCCCATGCCGCCAACCTGCGCTTCTGGCGGCGCGGGCGCGAAATCTATGCCGCCTATTTGTGCACGGCGGCGCTGATGCTGATTTCCGGTGCCGCCGCCGTGGCGCTACGCGTGGATTCACCGCTCGTTGCGGATTCGGGCTTTTTGCGCTTCGCCGCGCACCCGTTTGCGATGCTCGGCAATATCGCGGTCTTCCGCGACCAGCCCTATCTGGCCGGCGTGCTGCCGCTCTACGTGATACTCGTGCTCGCGCTGCCCGTCGTCATGCCGCTCGCGCGGCGCATGCCCGACGCCGTGCTGCTGGGCAGCTTTGGCATCTGGCTCGGGGGCTGCTGGCTCGTGGACTATTTGCCGGCCGCGCAGGGGTCGATCTGGCCGTTCAATCCGTTTGCCTGGCAAGCCATGTTCATGCTCGGCCTGCTGTGCCGGCTCTATCCGGTGTCGGAGGCCTTTCAGGTCTCGCAGCTCGGCCGCACGCTGACGGTGCTGGCGTGCGGGCTTGTCGCCTCGTTCGCGATCGTGCGGCTCTTCATCGAAGTCGATCCGCAGCCGGGGTACATGAAGCAGAACCTCGCGAGCCTGCGCATTGTGAGCTTTGCCGCGGTGGCCTGGCTGGCCGCGCAGGCGGTGCGGCTCGGCTGGATCGGCTGGCTCGCCCAACGCCTGCCGGGCGTCGTGACGGTGGGGCAGCAGGGGCTCGTGTGTTTCGTGGGCGGCGCGCTCGCCTCGATTACGATCGATACGCTGATGCGTGCCACGCACGCGAGCGGCTTCTTGCCCGCCCGGCTCGCGGGCGACCTGCTCGCGATCACTGCGCTGCTGGTGCTGGCCGGCGGCGCGCGGCGATGGAAAGGGGCGCGGCCGCGCGTTGCGCTCACTTGAGGCGAAAGCGGGCTCGCCCAGGTGAGGATTTGCGCGAGCCCGCGGCGATTGCCGTCAACTTTTTGCGAGCTCGCGCACGTCGGCCGTTGGCGTTGCGCCGAACGCGTCGCTGAGGGCGTAATCGATCAATTGCCGCGCCGCTTGCTCGGGCGTGGCGAGTTGCCCGTTTTCCTTCAACTGCTCGAAGCGCTCGCGCTGCGGGAACTTGTCGGCGCTGGTGGCGCGGATGGTGGCCTGCATGCCGGTGTCCACCACGCCCGGTGCGACGCTGCAGATACGCACCGCCGGCGGCGCGTCGAGCGCCACCGCGCGGGCGTGATGATCGAGCGCGGCCTTGGTCGCGCAGTAGATGCTCCAGCCCGCGTAGGCGTTGCGCGCCGCGCCGCTCGAGATATGCACGATGCGGCGGTCCTGTGCGTGGCCCGAAGCCTGTTCCGAGGCAACGGCGTTCGCAAGCATCAGCGGCGCCGCGACATTGAGCGTGACCGCGCGGGTGATGGCGTTGGCGTCCTGGGCGCCGAGCGGTGCGATCGGCTCGACCGTGCCCGCGTTGTTGAACAGCAGCACGCACTGCGCACCGTGCGCGAACTGGCGCAGCGCGCCGCTCGCGAGCCAGCGCTCGAGCGCCGCGGGATCGGCGAGATCGAGCGCGGCTTGCGTGAATTGCGCGACGGACGGCGACCGCTCGCGCGCGGCAAGCGTGGGGTGCGCGCTGCGGCCGAGGCCGAGCACGTCGATCTGGCGCTCCAGCAGCCATTCGGCCAGGGCGGCGCCGAGTCCGCGGGAATGACCGGTCACGATGGCGCGGATCGGGGAGGGCGTAACGGTGGGAGCAGTCATGGTCTGGAAGAAATAGCGCACGATGCACGCGCGTTGGCACGCGCATCGGCCGATGAAAAACGGGGAACAGTCGCGCCCAGGCGCGCCAATCACAGCAGGACGCTAGCGCGACGGCTTGGGGCATTCCGGGGCCGCCAGGACCCTCAGGCAAGACGTATTCCGGGCCTCTCGCCGACGCATTGCGCCGCGTCCGACGCTCGCGCGGCCGGTCCCGAAACCGGTGCGTCGCGTGCCGGGATAAAAACACGCTGCGCGAATTCGGTATCATAGCGTCCGATCCAATAAGGAAGAGATCTGGACGTGAAAGCCGCATCGCAACAACGCCGTACCCTGAGCTTCAAAGACGGGCTTCTGGAAATCAAGAAGAGCATGGGCCTGGGTACCGAGCAGCCTCCCGAAGAGCAGGCGCAGTCGCCGCAAGGCCGGCATGCGCCCAAAGGAAACAAGGCGGGCGCAAAGACCGGGCCGCAGAAGGGCGCTCAGGGCCAGCGGCGCGCACAGGGCGCTCCCGGCCAGAAGGGCCCCAAAGGGCCTCGCCCCGGCGGCGCGGACGAGGCGCGTGCGCGCGCGCGTCCCCAGCAGCGCGGCGAGGCGCAGGGCAAGCCTGCGGGCGAGGCCGGCGAAGCGGGTGAGAAGCGCCGCGACGCCCGT
>NZ_BAYD01000127.1 GCF_000685075.1 Paraburkholderia oxyphila NBRC 105797 | reverse complement strand
GGCCAACGCGCTGAGGGGCACCGCGAAAAGAAACCCCATCGCACACTTCAATTGCGAAACTCGATACGCAACCGCAGCATATCCCGCAACCGAATGCCCTCTTCAAAAATCGGCGCATGATAGTGCGTAACAAAGAAATCGCGATCAATCTCAACAACCCGAAAGCCATACCGCTGATAAAAAGTCAGCTGATACCCAAACGATCCGGTACCCACTTCCAGAGCCCTCGCGCCGGCCGCGCGATAAATCTCGATCACCCACATCAAAAGCCGCGAACCAACGCCCAACTGTTGCTGCTCCGGCCTGACCGCGATGTTCATCAGCTCATGAACGCCCGCTTCTATCTGCTGAACCGCACACACACCAACCACAACGCCATCCTTCAAGACAACAAAGCATCTCGACGCAGGCAAGTAAGCCCGAACCTTTTCCTCAGAGGGATCGGCCAGCAAAAGAAGCTCCAACGGAGCAGCAGACGGCAAAATTTCTTCAATCGACAACGAAATCATCGTGTTCCATTAAAAAGCACAATTCGCAAAGACGGCCGCAGTCGTCCACACCACCAACGCCAGATCAGGATTTACCCCCAATATCGCCCGCAAACCCCACCCCGGGAGAGATTCTTGCGCACAACATCCGAATCCACAATACATCACAAGGTGACATATCATTGTAGAACCACCCTGGCGACCCATAGCGCGTATCGCGTGCATCACGGCTGATAAGGCCATCGCGCTCGCCAAGTGGCGCGCATTCGCCTGTCCATCGAATCCACCCGCCGCGCAACAGGAGTCACCAGACCCAATCACCCTTACTCTTGGGGGTGCGAAATGAGTGACAACCCGTCGGGAGCGCTGTTCTTATCCGAGCAGGACGCCCACCGTCAATTGCGCCGTGCTGTGATCGCCAGCACGATAGGCACCACGATCGAGTGGTACGACTTCTTCCTCTACAGCATTGTCACGGGCCTCGTCTTCGCGAAGCTCTATTTTCCTGAATCGGATCCGCTAGTCGGTACGCTGCAGGCGTTTCTGATCTACGCCGTCGGCTTCATCGCACGCCCGGTTGGCGCGGCCATTTTCGGCCACTACGGCGACCGTGTCGGCCGCAAAGCCACGCTGATCGTCACCCTGCTGCTGATGGGACTGGCCACGTTCGCCGTGGGCTTTGTTCCGACCTATGCGTCAATCGGCATCTGGGGCGCCGTGATCCTCACCGTGCTGCGCTTCATTCAGGGCGTTGGCGTGGGCGGCGAATGGGGCGGCTCGGTCCTCATGTCGATGGAATGGGCGCGCAGCAATTCGCACCGCGGCTTTGTCGCTTCCTGGCCGCAGTTCGGCGTGCCCGCGGGCTTGTTCATCTCCAACCTCGTGGTGCTGGCCATGAGCCAGATCTCCGGCAGCAGCTTCCTCACCTGGGGATGGCGCGTGCCGTTCTTCCTGAGCATCATCCTCGTCGCCATCGGCCTCTATATCCGCCTGAGCATCCTCGAAACGCCGATCTTCGCGAAGCTCCTCGCCGAACACAAAATCGAGAAAGCGCCGGCGATGGAAGTCATCCGCCGCCAGCCAAAAGACATTCTGCTTTCGGCGTTCGCACGCATGGCCGAACAAGCCCCGTTCTATATCTTCACGGCGTTTATTTTCGCCTATGGCGTAAGAACGCTCGGCGCCTCGCGCGACCTCATGCTCACGGCCGTGCTGGCCGCTGCAGTCGTGGAGTTCTTCACCATCCCGTTCTTCGGCCACGTCTCCGATCTGATCGGGCGCAAGCGCATGTACATGATCGGCGCGGCATGCGCCGGCCTATTCGGCTTCATCTTTTTCGCCATGGTCGACACCCGTAACCCGGTGCTGATTTTCGCGGCCATCGTGCTTTCGCTGGTGCCGCATTCGATGCTGTACGGACCGCAGGCCGCCTTGATCGCCGAGTCGTTCACAGGGCGGCTGCGTTACAGCGGCGCCTCGCTCGGGTATCAACTGGCTTCCATCATTGCCGGCGGTCCCGCGCCGTTGATCGCCACCGCGCTCTTCGCTTATTACCGTTCGGGCTATGCGATCGCGGCGTATATTTTCGTATGCGGCCTCGTGAGCCTCGCGGCTGCCTGGCGCATGGGCGACTACACGAACAAGGACATCTCGCGCGAATACGACGACGCGCTGTCGTTGGGTAATAGCGGGCACACCGCACGGCACGCTTGATCAGTCCTGCCAGGTATTGAGCATGCGGGGCAGCGCCTCGAGGCGCCGCCCCGCATGCTCACCCGGATTTGAATCCCCCAAAACATTCATTAAGCATAAAACCACCGAGTTTCGCCTACCTTTCATTGCCACAACATCCGGCCGCCATGCAATATCACGCAATTTCCACCCGACTGAGCCAATCGCATCGCCAATGCGGCACAGGCTCGCGTTAAACTGCCGGACGACAAAACCAGCATCGAAGCGGGGGTAGTTGGCATGGGCGAGACGCACTCTCACTCTTGGCCCGGGCAAGGTCTCTTCGGCACGTTCCCCAAGAACCCGGAGAAAGAACAAGCGGTATTGCGCGTATCGCTCGGCGGCATAGTCGTGCTGGCCTATCTGGTCGCCGCGTCCGTTTATCAGTCGAAGAGCGTCCACGTGACGACGCTAATGTCCGCGTGTTACGTGGTCTACGGTGTCGCAACGTATATCGCTGCCACGGCAGGACCACGCCGCTCACCGCTGCGATTGACCCTCACCACGATCGCCGATCAGGCCGCATTGATTGCGCTGATGGCGCTCGGCGGCAGGGCCGCGCTCCCGCTGCTCTGGGTCATATTCTGGTTCCTCGTCGGCGCGGGATGCCGTTATGGCCAGCGCATGCTGGCCCTCTCGTGCACGGTGGCGCTCACCGGCGTCGCGGGCTTGATGCATTGGCACCCGTGGTGGCGCGCGAACTTCATGGCCGGGCTGGGCGTGGCGCTCAGCCTTGCCGCCACCTCGCTCTATCTGGCGGTGCTCGTGCACCGGCTGGAAAAGCAGGCCGCGACCGACCCGCTCACGGGGCTCAGCAATCGCGTGCGGCTCGAGCAGGCCATCGGCCGCACGCTCGCCATTCGCGCTCACGGGGCGAATCACGCCGCGTTGCTGCTGATCGACCTGGACGGCTTCAAGGAAGTCAACGACGCTCATGGTCATGCGGTCGGCGACGAACTGCTGCGCAGCTTCGCGGCGGCGCTGATGAACTACATGCGCCGCGGCGATACGCTCGCCCGCCTCGGCGGCGACGAATTCGTGGTGCTGGCCCATCAGGTCCACGACAAGGAACGCGCGCTGAATATCGCCGCGAAGATTCACGCGATTCTGGACGCCCTGCACACCGTTGCGGGATATCCGGTCGTCGTTTCGGGCAGCATCGGCGTGTGCATGCTCTCGCAGGGGAGCGGTGCCGCTGCCCTCAATGCCCGCACGTTGATGCGCGCGGCGGATAGCGCCATGTACCGCGCGAAATCCCTCGGGAGCGGGCAAACCGTCTTCGCCGACGCAGCCGAATTGCATCCGGGCGCGTAACGGCACGTCGCTACCGCGACGTCGTCACGCATCGAATCAGGCGCTTGCGCCTTCGTCCGCGCTGTAGACGGTCAAGCCCTCGATCGGGTCCATCGGCGCCTCCCAGGGACGGGCGGCAATCGCGCGCATCGCGGCCTCATAGCCCGCGCGCTGGCGCGCGGCAATGCCGGCCGGGGTGAAGTCGATATCCTTCAGTTGGTCGTCGCCATCGAGCCGCGGCGCAGCGAGCTTGATCAGGCGCATGGTGGTCTGGCATCCCCAGGCGGCAAGCGCCTCGACCTCGGCCGTGGCGCGCTCGTTTTCCGGCAGCCGCTTGACCAGTTCGCGGATCACGTGGCGCAAGCGGTGGATCTGCTGCTGACGCGCAATATGGCTATCGGTGCGGCTCGCGTACTGGATATCCTTTTGCCGCTCCGAGATCTGCCAGATGTTTTGCGGCTCCGGGCCCGCGGGGTTCCACACCTGCACCGAGAAAATGATCGAGCTTTTGCGCGGCTTGTCGTCCAGCACCACCTCGACCGGCGTATTGGAGTAGATGCCGCCGTCCCAGTACGGCTCGCCGTCGATCCGCACGGCCGGAAACGCAGGCGGCAGCGCGCCCGAACTCATGACGTGCTCGACGTTCAGCCGCTGGTCGCGCGAATCGAAATAGCGCATCGCGCCCGTGGTAGCGTGAACCGCACCCACGGTCAAACGCGGGTGCCCAGCGTTCAGCAGGTCGAAATCGACTAGCGAAGCGAGCGTGTCGCGCAGCGGCTCAATCATGTAGTACGACGCGCGGTCCACGCCCAGCGGGAAGAGCGGGCCGAACCACGACGCCAGATTCGGCTGGAAGAAGCCCGTGATGCCACCGCCGATGATCATCCATTTCGCAAACGCCCTCTCCCAGGCCTGCCCCCAGGCGGGCAAGTTGCCGGGCAGGCCGGCAGGCAGGTCGAGACGTGTGCGGTCGGTCACCCGCGTCCAGAATTCCTCGAGCCGACGATAGCGGCGCTCCGGGGGATTCCCGGCGATCAAGGCCGCATTGATCGCGCCAATGGAGGTGCCAATCACCCAATCGGGCTGGATGCCCGATTCGTCCATGGCCTGGTAGACACCCAACTGGTAGGCGCCCAGCGCGCCGCCCCCCTGAAAAACGAGGACGACTTGCCCTGGCAATGCTTGATGTGCTGGCCGCTTCGCCGCCATGTCTTGCCTCGCTGGTTGTGCCGTGCGTGACGCCGGGACTCGAATGCCATCAGCAAGTGTAGGCGTTTCAACGCGAGGATGCGCTGGCAGAAGCGGTGGAGAGGGTGTTGAAAACGCCCTGTGCGGTTGCACAAGGCGTGGCCGACGTGTGGCCGCTCACGTCAATACAGTCAGACTCAAATTTTCGAGAGCGCCTGCGCGGAGCCGATGAGATCCTCCAGCATCAAATCACGCTTGGCCGGTTCGGTATCCCGGCTCGTCATGAAGCAGAGCGCCGCAATCGTTGCGCCGGAGCGGTCGCGGATGGGCGCGGCCATGCAGAGCCGGAACGTATTGGAGAGGCCTTCGGTGCAGCAGTAGCCGAGCTTCGCCGCGTGCTCGATGTCATGCAGAAAATCCGCAAACTCGACGCGCTTGCCGTTGTCGAGCACGAAATCCTCGTCCGGAATCAGCGCGTGAATCTCGTCGGCGCTCAGGTGGCCCAGCAACAGGCGCCCCGTCGCGGTCCACGGAATCGGCACCTTGACACCGATCTCCGAGCTGATGTTGAACGGGCGCGAGCTGTTCTCCGAAAGCACCACCGTATATTTGTTGCCTTCGAGCGTGCACAGTTGCGCGGTTTCGTCGTGCTTGCGCACGAGCGCGAGAATGGCCTGGTGCGAGCGTTTGATCAGGTCATTGTGCTGCGCATAGTCCGAGCCGTAGTAATGCATCACGCGGCCGAAAAACACGGCCCCGTCTTCCGCAATCTCGAGCCAGCCTGCCTCGGCAAGAATCGTGACCAGCTCATAAACGCTCGAACGCGGCGCACCGGTTGCCTCGATGAGCTCGCGCATCGTCAGCGGACGTTGCGCGAGGTGCAACTGCCTGAGCATGCCGATGACGCGGTCCACCCCTCGGGCCCTCGATGTTTCGGGTGACGACATGACTTGAACTCCGTGGGCGCTATGGTGTTTGTGATAAATGACTGGCCGCGAGCATACACGATCGAGGCGTGAAGCCGGACCGGACAGGCGTGGCCAGCCAGGCCGTCCTGCCCAGGCCGGACCCGCTTCAATGATCGAGCACGCGATGCAGGAATTGCTTCGTGCGCTCGTTCTGCGGCGTCACGAAAATCTTCTCGGGCTCGCCCTGCTCGGCAATCACGCCCTTGTCCATGAACACCACGCGGTCCGCGGTCTTGCGCGCGAAGCCCATTTCGTGCGTCACCACGACCATCGTCATGCCGTCGCGCGCGAGTCCGCGCATGACCTCGGTCACTTCGCCCACGAGCTCCGGATCGAGCGCCGAAGTCGCTTCGTCGAAGAACATGATGCGCGGCTCGACCGCGAGTGCGCGAGCGATCGCCACGCGCTGCTGCTGGCCGCCGGAAAGCTGGCTCGGGTAGTGCTCCGCGCGCTCGGCGAGTCCCACGCGCTCGAGCGCCTCCATGGCGCGCTTGCGTGCATCGGCAGGGCTCATCTTGCGCGCCTTGATCAGCGCGAGCGTCACGTTGCCGAGCGCGGTCTTGTGGGGAAACAGATTGAATTGCTGGAACACCATGCCGACGTGTCCGCGAATCTCCCGGGCGCGCCGCGCATCGTGCAGCGGCACCTCGTTGACCCAGACTTCGCCGGTGTCGGCCGTTTCGAGGCCGGCCATGATGCGCAGCACGGTGCTCTTGCCGGAGCCCGAAGCGCCGATCAGCACGAGCACTTCGCCCGGGCGCACGTCGAGATTGATTTCGGTGAGCACCTTGGTGGCGCCGAACGATTTGCTCACGCCCGCGAGCGTGATGACGGGCTTCGCGGTGGCGGAGACGGTATGGGTGGCGTTAGCGGTCATGACAGCAGGTTCCTTCGATCATGGTGGCGCACCCACTGCGAGAGCGGGAAGCACACAGCGAAATAGAGCACGGCAACGAGTCCGTAGATTTCGGCCGGCTTGCCAACCCGGTCGACGATGGCTTGCCCCCCGTGCATCAGCTCGGACATGCCGATCATGCTGACGATCGAGGTGTCCTTGATGAGCGAGAGGTATTGGCCGATGAGCGGCGGCAGCACGATCTTTCGCGTCTGCGGCAAGACCACCGAAAAGAACGCCTGGGTCTTGCTCAGGCCGAGAATCTGCGAGACCTCCCACTGCCCCTTGGGCACGCCTTCGATGCCCGCGCGAAAGATCTCGGAGATATAGGCGCCCTGATACACACTCAGTCCCACCACGCCGGCCGCGAACACGTCGATCGCATAGCCGAAGTACGACACGCCGAAGTAAATGAACATGAGCGTGATGAGCACGGGCGTGCCACGAAACAGCTCGGTGTAGAGCTGGGCGATGCGCGACGTGCCCCACGGCCCGAACGAGCGCAACACGGCGGCGATGAGCCCAATCAGCGTGCCGCCAGCGATGGACGCCACGGACAACAGCAGCGTCCCGAGCAATCCCTGCAGCAGGATCGACAGGCTGGTCATCAACAATTCGGTCGACATTCTGGATCTCCGGTTCGGCTCAGGAGCGGTTGGCCTGACGCGCCGCGAAAAACGGCATGCGCGCACGCTTTTTCATGACGAGCGGTGGATGAAAGACCCGCGCGCCAATGCGCGCCGCGATCCACGACAGGCAGTTGCTGAGCACCAGATACGCCACCAGCGTGACGGAGAAGGTCTGGATATAGAGCAGCGTGCGCGAGTTGATGACGGTGGCCGTGCCGGTCAGCTCGGGCAGGGCGATCGCCGAAAGCAGCGAGGTGCCCAGTAGCAGCTGGATGAGGTTGTTGACGATGGCCGGATACACGGCGCGCGCCGCCTGCGGCAGCACGACCTCGCGAAACACCTGCGCGCGCGAGAGGCCCAGGATGCTGGCCGCTTCGAGCTGCCCGCGCGGCACCGACTGAATGCCCGCGCGAAAGACTTCGGAGAGATAGGCGCCCACGTTCACACCCAAAGCGATCACGCCCGCCACATACGCGCCCAGATTCAGCCCCAGCGAAGGCAGGCCGAAGAACACGATGAAGATCTGCAGCAGCACCGGCGTATTGCGAATGACCTCGACATAGGAGTGCGCCACGAGCCGCAGCACGCCCACACGCGAGGCCGACGCCAGCGCGGAAAGCAGGCCGAGCACCAGCGCGAGACAAAAAGCCAGCAGCGTGATCTGCAGCGTGAGCCATGCCGCCTGGATGAAGTCGGGCACGTAGCCCCACAAGGTGAGCCATTGATAACTCATTTCCTACCTCTGGGTAAAAGTCGGGCGCCCGTCGTGGACAGCGTGCATATCGTGCACTCGGGGCGCTTGCGCTCACATCTGCGGATTGAGCGAGTAGCGCGGCTCGACGCCGAACCACTTCTTGTACAGCTCGGCGTTCTGCTTCGAAGCGTTGATGTTGAAGAGGAACAGGTTCAGATAGTTCAGCCACACCTGGTCGCCAGCCTTCACGCCGAAGGCGTTGTATTCGAGCGGCACGAGGGCTTCGTTGGTCACGGCGAGATCCGGATCGAGCTTGGCCTGATAGGCGAGGAAGTTGTTGTCTTCGATCATCGCGTCGGCCTGGCCCTGCTTCACGGCCAGAATGGCGGCTTCCGAGCTGTCGTACTCCTGAATCTTCACCTGCATGTTCAGCGCCCGGACTTCGTCGCCGTTGGTCGAGCCCTTGACGGTGGCGATCGTGCGGTTCGACATGTCCTTGATCGACTGGATTCCGCTGCTCTTCTTCACCAGCAGCGCCTCGCTCGCCACGACATAAGGCGTCGTGAAGCCGATTTCCTTGGCGCGCTCCATGTTGCGCGTGAAGTTGCAGAACACGACATCGACCTTGCCCGTCTGCAGATTCGGAATGCGGTTGGCGCTCGTGGTGTTCACCACCTCGAGCTTCACGCCCATTTCCTTGGCGAGCTCCTTCGCCAGATCCACGTCATAGCCGTCGGGCTGGCCGTCCTTGTTGTAGAAGCCGAACGGGGCGAACGTCAGGCAGTCGCCCACGCGCAAGGTCCCGCGCTGCAGCACCGCCTGCAGCGTCGATGTCGCCGCCGCGTCCTGGCCCGTGGTGGGCACCTTCGTGCAGCCGGTGAGCACCAGCAGGCCCGCCACGGCGAACATGCAGGCGAACTTTGCGCTTTGTTTTACGAGTCTCATTTTGCAATCCTGATCGGGAAGGAATAAATCCATGCGTGAAACCGGGTGGCGCTCAGCCTGGCGTTGGCGGTGGGCGCTGACGAGGGCTCGGCAGGGATTGTTCCCTCGTTTTTAATGTCCGATATACCGGACAGCAGTCTGATACGCCGGATGCGAAGCAGTCTTCCACGGAAAAAAATTCCCGGCAATGGGGTATACGCGAGTACGCGCTGGAAAAATGCGCTCGCTTTTGGAGGCCGCGATCGGCAATGGCAACGGGGAATGGGTCCGGCAGGGCGCCGCGAATTGGGCGAAGCGGACGAAATGCCGACGACGCAATGGCGGCGACGCGCACAGCCGGCGTCGCCGAAGTGTTCTATGGGAATTTCAGGGAGGACGCCGCGCCTTATGGGCTATCGAACGCAGTCACTCATGCCGATCAGGCGAAATCGTTCGCATAACAAACTATTGAGGTCCGCCATGAGGCGGTTCGGCTGCAAAAGCGCGCGGTCCTCTATGAGGACTGGAAAAGGCGGCAGAAAATGCCGTAGTCACGCAACAGCCAGGCAGTGCCAGGCCGATGCAAAAGCGCGGATTCAATGAAACCTGGCGCCGCTCAAGCAGCCGTTTCATCGTCCTCATGGTGGGCGGCATCCCGTTTCGGCCGGCGCACCGCGCGGATTCTCCCGCTGGCGCCGCCGCCGCAGAAGAACTGGTCGGCGCCGTCCGACTCGAGTCCCGAAATACCCACGCCCGGCGGCATGTCGAGCCGCTCGAGCACCTTGCCCGTGTTCGGATCGATGTGCCGCAAATCGCTCTCGTCGCCTTCCCAGGTGGCGTGCCATAGCTCGCCGTCCACCCACGTCACGCCCGTGACGAAGCGGCTCGATTCGATCGTCCGCAGGATCTCGCCGGTCTCGGGATCGACCTGGTGGATCTTGCGCTCGCGGTACTCGCCCACCCAGAGCGTGCCGTCGGCCCATGCGAGGCCCGAGTCGCCGCCCTTGCCCGGCGCCGGCAGCGTGGCGAGCACGCGGCCCGTCTGCGGATCGATCTTCTGGATCTGCGCCTCGGCGATCTGGTACAGGTGCTGGCCGTCGAAAGCCGTGCCCGCATGTGCGGGAACGTCGATCGAGCGCACCGTCTCGCCGCTTTGCGGATCGAGCGCCGCCAGCCGGTTGCCGGCGGCGAACCAGACCTGAGCGCCGTCGTACGTGACACCGCCCACGTTTTCGACGCCCGGGAACGGGCCATATTCGCGAATGATGCTGGCAGGGGTGCGCTTCATCGTTTCCTCCTTTCGGTCCGCATTCGAACACCTGATGCCATCATCCTAGTCGCCCGGCAGCGGCGCGGGGAGTAACAAGCTGGTCGCGAATCCGGGAGCGGGCGGCATGGTCCAGCGGCGCGCGCGCCCCTGGCCGAACGCCTGCACCTTCTGCCCCGCCGCCAGCGCGTCGAGCGCGCGCTGCACGGTGCGCTGGCTCGCGCCCAGCGCGAGCGCGAGCGCCGAGCTCGACCACGACTCGCCGTCCGCGAGCAGGGCAAGCACCGCCGCGTGCTGCTCTTCAACGGGCCGCGCGAGCACGACCACCTCGCGCGCGCGGACTGGCGCGAATGCGAAACCTTGCTGTGTCGCGTCGATGTCCACGATGCCGCGCAGCAAGCCGCGCAGGCGCCCGATCTCGACGCGCAAACGCGCACGGTGCGATTCATCGGCGTGCTTCGTGCGAAACGCGCGCGCGATGAGCGCATCGCGCGGCACGTCGCCGGGCCACGCTTCGGCCAGCGCGCGCGCCAGCACGAACAGCACCGGCCGCCGCGCGAGCGGCACCACGACCGCGCCTTCGCGCACGACGTAACGGCATGCGTCGACAACCAGTGCCTGCGACGCCAGCAATGCTTCGACATCTTCGAGCCGCATGGCGCGCGTTTCGCCCCGCACGACGAGGCGCGCAGCGGGCGCTTCGAGCAGTTGCGCCGCGCTCTGGACCTCGGCGAAAAGCGGCGCAATGCCCGCGAGACGCGCCGCATGCGCGGCAATGGCCAACGCGTCGCGGGCCGCTTTCGTCTGGATGCGCCGCATCGCAATGCCCGCGGCGATCAACGCGTGCGCCGCGCGCAAGGCCGGTGGCAAAGGTGCGGGATCGATTCCGGCGAGCAGGTCTCCGGCCTCGTCGAGCCGGCCGATCAGCAGCAGACGGCGGATCTCCAGATAGCGCGCATGCGCGACGTTCAGGTGGTCGCCGTGCGCTTCGAGCGTGCGGCGTGCCGCATCGAGCGTGGCCACGGGCCAGCCGAGATCGCGCGACGCCAGCGCGATCTCGGCTTGCGCAACGATGCAGCGTGCGCGCGCCACCGCTTCTCTCGCGCCGAACGCGCTTGCCGCGCGGCGCAAGAGCACTTTCGCGCGGTCGAGGTCGCCGAGCTGCGCCATGGCGATACCGCGCAGCGCGAGCGCGGGCGGGTCGTCGCGCAACGCGACGCGATTGAGCGCGCCGAGCGGGTCACCGGCAGCGAGCGCGCGCGCCGCCGCCGTGATCAGCGAGTCCATGCTCATCGGAATCCCGACACACTTGTCACTCCCTCCCGTGCGAAGCCCCGGCCTAATCTACCACGGCAATCAGGCGGTTCTCGACTGATCAACAGGAGGCAATCATGGCAACGCACACGACTGGAACCCGCGAGCAATGGCTCGCGGCACGGCTCGACCTGCTCGCAGCCGAGAAGGAACTCACCCGGCGCGCCGACGCGCTGGCCCAGCAACGCCAGGCCCTGCCGTGGGTGCGGGTCGAGAAGGCGTATTCGTTCGAGACCGAGCAAGGCCAGGCAACGCTGCCGGAGCTCTTCGCCGGACGCTCGCAACTGCTCGTCTATCACTTCATGTTCGGTCCCGACTACGCGGCGGGCTGCCCGTCGTGCTCGGCGCTCGCCGACGGTTTTGCGGGCAGCGTCGCCCATCTCGCGAATCACGACGTGACGCTGATGGCGGTCTCGCGCGCGCCGCTCGCGAAGCTGCTGGCCTACCGGCAGCGCATGGGGTGGACGTTCGCGTGGGCGTCGTCGCGCGGCAACGACTTCAACTTCGACTTCAACGTCTCGTTCACAGCCGAGCAGCAGCGCGAAGGCAGCGTCGAGTACAACTACATGCGCGGCGGCCATGCGATGGACGTGGAGCCGCCGCCGGTACCCGTCGCGCAGTTCGCGGCGAGCTGCGGCACCGACGCCGCCACCTTCGCGCTCGACCGCCCCGGCATGAGCGCGTTCGTGCTCGAGGACGGCGTGGTCTACCACACGTATTCGACTTACGCGCGCGGCCTCGACGGCCTGTGGAGCATGTACCAGTGGCTCGACCGCGCACCGCGCGGACGCAACGAAGCGGGCGTCTGGTGGAAGCGGCACGACGAGTACGTCAATCGCTGAGATCGTTGAAATCGCTGAAATCGCCGGGGCTGGCCATGAACATCGTCGACATCGCACGCGTGCCCGAGGGGTCCCGGCGCGGGGCATCCCGGCGCGGGGCAGCCCGCCGCGTTGGATCGAACGCGATCCTGATCGGCGCGGGGGCGCTGCTCTTCGCGGCAAGCGCGGCCGCGACCGTGCGGCGCTACGCGTACATGGCGACGATGAGCGGAACGCCGATGGCGGGACGCTGGATGATATCGGCGATCTGGGCGCCAATGTGCGGACAGACGTGGCTGCATGCCGCCGCCTCGTTTGCCTGCATGTGGGCGGTCATGATGCCCGCGATGATGCTGCCCGTGCTCGTGCCGATGCTGATGCGCGAGCGCGAGCCGTCGAGCGATTCTGCTTCCATTCGATCTGCATTGCTAACGATATTGGTCGGCATGGGTTACTTCCTGGTCTGGATACTTGCCGGGTGCGCGGTATTTCCGCTGGGCGCCGCGCTCGCCGCAATCGCGCTGCGGGTGCCGGCGTTCGCTCACGCTGCGCCTGCGGCCGGGGGTGCGGTCGTTGTGCTCGCGAGCCTGCTGCAATTCACGTCATGGAAAGCGAAGCGGCTCGCCTGGTGTCATGACATGCGCCAACGCACACGGCGCGCTCCGGGGGGTGCGTGTGCGGCCCTGCTCCGTGGGATGCGCCTCGGATTGAATTGCGGAACCTGCTGCGGCAACTGGATGATTGTGCTGCTCGCGCTCGGCGTGATGGATCTGGGGTCGATGGCCATCGTGACGGCTGCCATCGCCGCAGAGCGCGTAGCGCCGTGTCACGGGCATGTCGTGCGGATTCTCGGGCTAGCCGGCGTTGCTGTGGGTGTGTCGATGATGGTGCGGGGTTTTTGACGCATCGATGACCGGGCTTACTGCGCGCGGTTCGCAGCGCTCTGGTGCCGCGCTGACGCGGCGAGCGCGCGGGTCACGCTTTCATGCCACATCGGCTCGAAGCGCCGTTCGCCTACGGCGCGGCCCCAGGCAACCACCCAGCGCGTCGCCATGATCCGCTCATCTGCGGAGTCGACTTGAATGAGTCGCTTCATCGCGCGGGAAAGGCGCTGCATGGCGTAACGCTTGCGGCGCGTCTCGATCTCGGTTCGCATCATCGTCATACCTTTTCGGGCTGCGTGACTGGCAAAACAGAAGATCGAGTAGACCAGAAAGTTTGTTCAGTGGGGGCCGAAAATGCGGCCTGGCCGCATTGGAGGAAACGCGAACAGGCCCGAAAGACCGGGCCCCGTTTTATTGCTCGAAAACCGCGAGCGCACCCTCACGGAGATCGTCGAGTGCGCGATCGCCGTCTCGCCGGGCTTCGGTTTCGTGGACGAACGTGGTCTCGCTATAGGCGATGACCTTGAAACCGCTGCCAGCAGGCCGCGGAACGGTAATGCCCCAGTGCCAGCCGCCTTCTTGCTCGAAGACATGCAGCCTTGGGGACGAGTGCAGCGTTGGCGTTTCGGACGTCATGATCGCACGCCCTCCTATGAATGAAAGCATTCGACGTCAATGGCAGACTCAACCAGTGTAGGCGCCATTTTGTTGCGCTGCAATAAGGATTGTTACCGACTGTTTGCGCTGCACCACGCTTCGTGCCCATATAGCGGGACTTCGGGCAAGGCCGCCCGGCGAACGATGTTGCAAAGCGCAATAAAAATTACAAAGCGCGCGGCGCGCCGTCACTGCGCGGCAGCACGACACGCAATGCGCATCGATTCGCATCGATTCGCAAGCGCGAGCCGAGCGGGTATCATCGAATCCCGTAAAAACTCCCCTGCCCGCCACCGCTTATGAACACCCCTGCCGATGCTTCCTCGCCGCGCACGCTGCGTGCGCTCACGCCGCTTGAAGCCCGCATCGTCGGCGTGCTGGTCGAGAAGCAGCACACCGTGCCGGACACCTATCCGCTCTCGCTGAACGCGCTCACCTCGGGGTGCAACCAGAAGACCGCGCGCACGCCGGTCATGAACGTGAGCGAGGCCGAGGCGCTGAGCGCCATCGAAGACCTCAAACTGGTGAGTCTCGTGTTCGAAGGCAGCAGCAGCCGCGTGCCGCGCTTCGAGCACAATCTGAATCGCGTGCTGGGCGTGCCGGCGCAGGCCGTTGCGCTGCTCACCGTGCTCATGCTGCGCGGCGCGCAAACCGGCGCCGAGTTGCGCCTGAACTCCGCGCGCCTGCACGGTTTCGCCGACGTGTCCTCGGTCGAGGCCTTTCTGAGCGAACTCGCCGAACGCGAGCCGCCGCTCGTGGTGAAGCTGCCGCGCGCGCCCGGCGAGCGCGAAAGCCGCTGGATGCACCTGCTGTGCGGCGAGGTGAGCGTGAGCGCAGCCGCGCTGGCTAGTGCGGATGCCGGCGAACGCGAGGCGGGCGGCGTGACGCCCGACGAGTACGAAGCGCTCAGGGCCGAACAACAGCGCCTCTCCGACGAAGTCGCGCGCCTGCAGACGATGGTCGAGCGCATGGCCGAGGAGCTGGGTATTTCTATCGAAAAGCTCTCGGGCGCCGCATAACGCAGCAAGGGGCGGCCTGAGCGCCGCCCGCACGTCGCGCACGCGCGTGTCGCGAACGCACATGTCGTGGACACGCATGTCCCCAACGAGCGCATCGCAGACGCGCATGTCGCAGACGCGCATGTCGCAGACGCGCATGTCGATACCGAATCGGCATGCGCGTTGCTTTATTCGCGATCCTGACCATATTCATCTTCATGCAGCGACAGGCTGGCGCTCTCGCGGCCTGGCCGCGAGAGCGCCGCCCCGCACGTCATTGCCCGATCTGGCGGCTGACGTGATTCTCCTGCTGGTTCAGCGCGCGGTCGTCCGCTCGCGTGATATGGCCGCCGTCCTGGCTCGCCATCAGACGCTCTTCCTGGCGGATCTGATGGTCGTCGCGATGCAGCCGGGCGGCTTGCGCGTGGGACATCTCGCCCTCTCTGACTTCGTTGTGAATGCGCCGATCCTGATTCGCCAGCCGATGATTGACTTCGACGCGGCGTCCATGCGTGGCGTCCCAATGCGTAGAGGTCGAAGCGGACGCCGTCCCGGCGAACGCGAGCGTGAGGGTGGCGATGGCGGCAAGATAAACGGGCAACGTACGCATGATGTTCTCCCTTGGGGTTTCCGTGAAGGTCGGCGACGGAACTATTCCGTCCATCCGCTCAACGCTGCCCGTTGCCGCGATGTTGACGTTGCATCTGTGAGTTCTGCAACCGGATATTTCCGCCGCCGCGCCGGGCCGATCCCGCATGCCTCACAGCAGCGGCGGCGGCACCGCATTACGAGTGCGCGTAGATCGGCTCGAGGCCCACGACGTCCGGCTGAGCGCCCGATGCCTGCGGCGTGCGCGCTTCGTGCATTGCCGCCGCATGCCCTCCTGCCGCAGAACTGCCGCTCGTCACGCCGCCGTAGGCGGCATTCGCACCGCCCTGGCCGGCGTCGATGCGTGCGAGCGCGGCTTGCAGGTTCGCGGGATATTGCGTGTTGTCACTGGCGGAGCGATAGCCGCTCTGCTCGAGTTGAACGAGTTGCGCGCGGACTTCTGCGCGGGTGATCACGTGATCCGTCTGGGCGAACGAAACGGCGGGAGCGGCAACGACAACGGCAGCAATGAGGGTGCGAACGAGGTTCATGACTTTCTCCAGATGTAAGGGAAGATCGCAATAAAGGTCTGCATCAAGACGGTACGCATGGGCCGCAATCCTGCTGCGCGTGCGTAGTATCCGAATCGAACGCAATTCGTGAATCCGTCTTGCGTGTAGGTATTTGAATCCTCGAACGTATCTCGCTTGTTTCCGCGACCGGGCCTTTTGCAAGCCCGTGTGTCGTTGCACGCCACAGATACATTGCGGTACAAACGGGCAACGCATGCGCTGCGTTCTTCGGCGCACAAAGGGCGCGCCAACGGTGTCCGCTCCGGCGGCAGCCCCTGCCTGAAAGCCTCCCGGAGCGCCTGCCGCCGCAGCGCCACGAAGCGGATGTACGGGCCTGCGTCCGCGCTGCGCCGCAGCATCTTTCATCGTTTCGCCAGTCCATTGTTCACAGCAGAAAACAATCAATTCAGCACACGAGTCTTTGCAGCGCGCCTGCACCTCCGTACACTGGCCTGCATCAACCCACCTGGCGAGGAGATGAGATGCAGGCCTATACCGATAGCGCAGACGTAGTCCACTTCATTGGCGGCAAGACCGAGCGCGGCACGGGCGACCGTACCCAGCCGGTGTTCAACCCGGCCACGGGCGCGGCCGCGCGGCGACTCGTGCTGGGCGAGGCCGCCGACGTCGACGCCGCCGTGGCGAGCGCAAAAGCCGCGTTCCCGGGGTGGAGCAACACGCCGCCCATCCGGCGCGCGCGCGTGCTGCTGCGCTTTCTCGAGCTCATGAACCGCCACAAGGACGAGCTGGCCGCCATCATCACCGCCGAGCACGGCAAGGTGTTCGCCGACGCGCAAGGCGAAGTCGCTCGCGGCATCGACATCATCGAATTCGCCTGCGGCGCGCCGCAACTGCTCAAGGGCGACTACACCGAGCAGGTCTCCACGGGCATGGACAACTGGACCGTGCGCCAGCCGCTGGGCGTGGTCGCCGGCATCACGCCGTTCAACTTCCCGTGCATGGTGCCGTGCTGGATGTTCCCGGTCGCGCTGGCCGCGGGCTGCACGTTCGTGCTCAAGCCGAGCGAGCGCGATCCTTCGGCGTCGCTGTTCATGGCGCGCCTGCTCAAGGAAGCCGGCCTGCCCGATGGCGTGTTCAATGTCGTGCAGGGCGACAAGGTGGCCGTGGACGCGCTGCTCACGCACCGCGACGTGAAGGCCGTGAGCTTCGTCGGCTCCACGCCCATCGCCAGCTATATCTACGAGACCGGCGCCAGGCACGGCAAGCGCGTGCAGGCACTCGGCGGCGCGAAGAACCACATGGTCGTGATGCCCGACGCCGATCTCGACCAGGCCATTGACGCGCTGATCGGCGCGGGCTACGGCTCGGCGGGCGAGCGCTGCATGGCGATCTCGGTCGCGGTGCTGGTGGGCGACGTGGCCGACAAGATCGTGCCGCGCCTCGCGGAGCGCGCGCGCCAGCTCGTCGTGAAGAACGGCATGGAAGCCGACGCTGAAATGGGCCCGATCGTCACGCGCCAGGCGCTCGAGCGCATCGAAGGCTATATCGCGACCGGCGTGGAAGAAGGTGCGACGCTCGTGGTGGACGGCCGCGGCCTCAAGGTGCCGGGCCACGAAAACGGCTTCTTCACCGGCGGCACGCTGTTCGACAACGTCACGCCCGAGATGCGCATCTACAAGGAAGAGATTTTTGGACCGGTGCTGGCGTGCGTGCGCGTGGACGACTTCGCACACGCCGTGCAGCTGATCAACGACCACGAGTTCGGCAACGGCGTGGCCTGCTTCACGCGTGACGGCAACGTGGCGCGCGAGTTCGGCCGTCAGATCGAAGTGGGCATGGTCGGCATCAACGTGCCGATTCCGGTGCCGATGGCATGGCACGGCTTTGGCGGCTGGAAGCGCAGCCTGTTCGGCGACATGCATGCCTATGGCGAAGAAGGCGTGCGCTTCTACACGAAGCAGAAGTCGATCATGCAGCGCTGGCCGGAAAGCACCGAAAAGGGTGCGGAGTTCACGATGCCCGTAGCCAAGTAATTCGCATCACGAAGTAAAAACAGACTGCGCCACTGCCCCGCTATACGCGGGCAGTGGCGCATTTGCATTTTGGGGACGCAGCAGCACACGGGTGGTCGCCGCCGCAAAATCAGGCTGCTTTTAGGAATTATCCCGTTCAAGCTGCGAACGAGGCGTAGCAGGATGGACGACCCGCACAACAGACAAAGGTGAAAGCATGTGGAGCGCTGAATCCTGGCTGGCGTCTCAATCGCTTTACTCGTCTGGACACTACGGCGAGGCACTGACGCACCTCGAGCGATTGCTGCAATCCGAGCCTTCACACAGGCAGGCCATCGAACTTGCCGCACGCTGCCTCCACGGGCTCCACCACGCAGCCAGCGAACAGCCAGACACGCAGGCGGGGCAACACACGCACGTGCGCCCGGACGATCAGGCGGAGGCGCTCAACCGTCTCGGCTGCTGGTTTTATGGCCGGGGGCAATTGCCGCAAGCGGAACACACCCTCGAACTGGCGCTTTCGGTCAAGCCAGACCGGCCAGAAGCGCTGAACAATCTCGGCCTCGTATTGCGCGCGCAGCAGCGTGAAGTGGAAGCGGAAGTCGCATTGCGGCGTGCAGTCGCCATCGCGCCGGACGCTCTCGCCGCGCGCAACAACCTCGCTGTGCTGCTCTGGCAAATGAAGCGCCTCGATCAGGCCGAAGCCGAATATCGCCGGATTCTCGGTATTCAACCCGGCTACGCACTCGCACACAACAATCTCGGGTTGGTCCTGCTGGACCTCGGCAGGCCCCGGGACGCGGAAGTCGCATTCCGGCATGCGCTGGCGATCGACGCCAGCACGCCGGAGATGCACAACAACCTGGGCAATGCGCTGAATCGGCAACGCCGCAGCAGCGAGGCCATCGCCGCCTATCGCGAGGCGCTGTCACTGCGCCCCGACTACGCGACCGCACGCGGGAACCTTGCAATGCTGCTGCTGGGACTTGGCGACTTCGAGGAAGGCTGGCTCCACTTCGAAGCGCGCAATGAAGCGTCCGCCGACACGCCCAACCGGCGGCAACCGCCGGTTCCTTATCCGAAATGGCGCGGCGAGCCTCTGGAGGGCAAGTCGCTGCTCGTCTGGCCTGAGCAGGGCTACGGCGACCTGCTGCAATTCTGCCGTTATCTGCCCTTGCTGAAGGCGCGCGGGGTGGCGAGGCTCGGCGTTGCCTGCCCGCCCGCGCTGAAGCGGCTTTTCGAGAGCCTGGAGGGCGTGGACGCACGCTATCCGCTCGACGGCACAGGCACGATTCCCGGCCATGACTACTGGTGCCTGCTGCTGAGCCTGCCGATGCATTTCGGCACGACGCTCGACACGATCCCGGCCCACACCCCCTACCTGCACGCGCCTGCCGATCTGACGCGCGAGTGGCGCGCGCGATTGCCCACCGGCGGCTTCAAGGTCGGCCTCGTCTGGGCCGGCGATCCACGGCCGCACGACCGCGCGTTGAATGCGATCGACCAGCGCCGCTCCCTGCCGGCGCGCGCATTCTTGCCCTTGCTGCGCATCGCGGAGCGTGCAGACGTGCGCTTCGTGAGCTTGCAGAAAGGCGCGGCGTCTCAGCCCCAGATCGAGGACTTGCCGGCGAACCTGCGGCCCTTCGATCCGATGGGCGGCGTGCACGATTTCGCAGATACGGCCGCGATCATCGAATGTCTGGACCTCGTGATCACCGTGGATACCTCGGTGGCGCACCTCGCCGGGGCGCTGAACAAGCCCGTGTGGATACTCTCGCGCTACGACGGCTGCTGGCGCTGGCTGCGCGAGCGCGACGACACCCCCTGGTATCCGCGTGCGCGCCTGTTTCGCCAGGCCGAGCCCGGCAACTGGGCCGGCGTCATCCATCGCGTGACGCAAGCGCTGGAGACGCTGCTCAAGCCGTGAAGCGGGCCGCCCTCTCGCGCATGATCTCGCGCGGCGTCACGCCGAGCACGCGATTCATCCAGTGCGCCAGATGGCTCTGATGCGCGAAGCCCACCTCCAGCGCGACCTGAGTCGCGTTGAGGCCCCCCTTCAGTAACAGCGTCTTCGCGCGCTCCACGCGCCGCCGCACCACGTACTGGTGCACCGGCATGCCCAGCGTCGCGCGAAACAGCACCTTGAAATGGGGCACGCTCAGCTCGACCAGGGCAGCCAGCTCCGCGAGCGTGAGACGCGCATCGAGATGGCTCTCGATGTAATCGGTCACGCGTGCGGCAAGGCGCGGCGCGAGCACGGCGACGCGCCTTGCTTCGAGCGGCCCGGCGGCGTCGAGCAGCCGTACCGCGATCGCCGTGCCGATGCTTTCCGCGTACAGCGGGTCCGAGGCTTCGCCCGCTTCGAGCTCGGCGCGCAGCGCCCATGCGAGATGCTGCAAGCGCGCATCGCGCATCTGCAGGCGCGGCTGAATCGTTGCGGTACCGGGCTTGCGCACGAGCTGTCCGGCGATCTCGCGCACGAACGTGTCCTCCAGACGGATGCTGAGCACCGTGCAGTCGGCGTCGTCGGTCCATACGCCGTCGAGACCCGCGGGCACGACGTCGGCATCGCCTTCGGCCTGGATGCGCGCGAGGCGCAAGCCATCGCAGGCACAATGCGCGCGCACCGGGGCGCCAAAATGGACGCCGACACGGTGGTATGCCGTGCCGGGAATGCGATGCCGGCCCGCCGAAATCGCCAGCATTTGCGCGCCGAAGCCACGCCAGTCCAATGCGTCACTGCTTGCGAGCGTCACGCGGCCAACCGCCGGCGCTATCGCGTCTTCCAGCACTGCATTCATGGCATCCCCCTTTGCGCGCCACCCGGGCGGCCCACTGCGCAAACGTCGAGCGGCCAGTTTAGTGGATTCGGGACCGCAGGCGTAGGGAGCCGGCGTGGAGTCGTCTGAGCCCGCTACCCCATCCGTATGACACCCTCTGAGTCGGCTTGTCATAGAAGCGACATCGATCGATTTCTAGAATCCGACACGGAGCCGCTCCGGCGCACCCGCGCAGGTTGCAGCGCAGCATCTGGTTCTCACTCGATGCCCCGGCCTGCGCCCAGGATATGCCGGCTTCAGCGTGGCCTCACGTGCCGGCGGCAGGATCAAGATGCCGTACCAGCAATGCAAGTTCTGAATAACAGAGGAATTTCTGACATGGCGGATCAAACAGCGACCGTTGTCGCAGCATCCCGCGCCGGCGCGAAGTCGGTGCAGGAATACATCGACGAATGTCCGGTCTGGCCGGACGGTACCCGGCTGCTGCGCTCGCCGATGACGGCGATGCAATGGCGCATCTGGTCGCTCGCGGCGGCCGGCAAGTTCTTCGAAGGCTTCGTCGTGTTTATGACCGGCGTCGCGCTGCCGCTAATCTCGCGCGAGTTCGGCATCGGCGCCGCGCAAAACGGCCTCGTTTCAGCTGCGAGCCTGATCGGCATCCTGGTCGGCGCGCTAGGTCTCGGCGGCATGTCCGATTACTTCGGCCGCAAGCGCATGTTCATCGTCGAGATGGTGCTGTTCTGCTGTTTCCTCGTGCTGCTCACCGTTTGCGCCAACTTCATCTCGCTCGTGGTCTGCCTGTTCGGGCTCGGCGTCGCGCTCGGCTGCGACTATCCGACCGCGCACATGATCATTTCCGAGAGCATCCCGAGCGCCAGCCGCGGCAAGCTGGTGCTCGCGGCGTTCGGCTTCCAGGCGCTCGGCGCGCTCGGCGGCACCGGGATAGGCTATCTCGTGTTGTCATTCATGCCGCAGCTCGAAGCGTGGCGCTGGATGTATGCGACCGCGATTATCCCCGCGGTGATCGTGACGATCGGCCGCTTCTTCATCACCGAAAGTCCGAGCTGGCTGCATGTGCGCGGCAAAGTCGACAAGGCCCAGGAAGCCACGCGCCGGCTGCTTCACCGCAATCCGCCCTATCCGGCCGACATCTCGCTCCATCACGCGGCGGAGGCCGGCGAGAGCCACGGCGGCCCGCAAAGGTTTCTCCAGTTGTTCAGCGGGAAGAACCTGCGCGCGACGATCTTTTCGTCGGCGCCCTGGTTCCTGCAGGATCTCGGCACCTACGGCATCGGCATCTTCACGCCGACGATTCTCGCGGTCGCGCTTGGCAGCAAGCCCGATCACGTGCGCAGTGTCAGTGACCTGATCCTGAACGACATTCTCGCGGCCAAGGGCGCCGCGCTAACCACGTCGCTGCTGATCGTCGGGATTCTGTTCGCGGTGCTGCTCGCGGACCGGGTCGGGCGCGTGAAACTGCAGGTTGTCGGCTTCATCGGCTGTGCGGTGGGCCTCTTCATCGCGGCGCTGTCCGGCAGCTTCGACGGCAGCGCGAAGACGACGCTGATCTTCGCTGGCTTCATGCTCTTCAATTTCATGACCAACGTCGGCCCGAATGCGCAGACCTATCTGCTCGCGGGCGAGGTGTTCCCGACCGCGATCCGCGGAGCAGGCGCGGGCTTCGCGGCGGCGGTCGGCAAGATCGGCGCGATCATGACCGCCTTCCTGTTCCCGATCCTGCTCGTCAGCCTCGGTACGAGCACGCTGCTGTACTGCCTCGTCGTCACGTCTGTGCTTGGGTCGGTCGTCACCTGGGTGTTCCGGATCGAGACGACCGGCGTGCGCCTCGACCAGATCGGCAAGTAAAGCAAGTCCGCCCTGTACCGGCCACATCGGCGCCGGTCCGCGCGGTGGCCACCACCCGACACGCAACAAGGGACATGATGATCGCAGCACAACGCAAATCATTCGTAGCGCGCGCCGTCGTGGCGCTCGCCGCCGCCATGTTCGGTGCGCACGTGAACGCGCAGCAGGTGACGCTGACCGAAACCGGCTCGACACTGCTCGCGCCGCTGTTCGAAACCTGGAGCAACGCGTATTCGAAGGCGCATCCGGCCGTGCGGCTCTCCGTCGGCGCAACCGGTTCTCAGGCCGGAATCGATCAGGTGATCGCGGGCAAGGTGAACATCGGCGCATCTGATGCGTTCATGTCGGACGCCGATGCGATCAAGCACCCGCAGATCATCAGCGTGCCGCTCGCGATCGCTGCGCAGACGATCAACTATAACGTGCCGGGGCTGAACGACATCCATCTCAAGCTCGATGGCCCGACGCTCGCCGGCATCTACACCGGCGCGATCCGCACGTGGGACGCACCGCAGATTGCTGCACTCAACCCGGGCGTGCAACTGCCGCATCACGACATCGTGCCGGTGCGTCGCAGCGAAGGCTCGGGCGACACGTTCGTGTTCACGCAATTCCTTACGTTCTCCACGCAGTCGTGGGAAGACGCGCTCGGCTATGGCACGACGATCGACTGGCCGAGCGTGCCCGGCGCACTCGCTGCGGTCGGCAACGCAGGCATGGTGAATGCGCTGAAGGCGACGTCGTACTCGGTTGGCTACGTCGGCGTGAGTTACGAGAAGGACATTGCCGCGGCGCACCTCGGTACCGCCGCGCTCAAGAACGGCGCAGGCGAGTTCACGCTGCCGACGAAAGCGACGATTACAGCGGGCGCGGCCTCTCTCGGTGCGCGCACGCCGCCGGACGAGCGTCTGAGTCTCGTGTTCGCGCCAGCTTCCGGCACGTATCCGCTCGTGAACTACGAATACGCCGTGGTATCGACGCGGCAGCCGAATCCCGCGGTCGCCAGCGAGATCCGCAAATTCCTCGAATGGTCGATCCTGCCGTCGGAGGAGAACGCTGCGTATCTGGAGGCGGTACATTTCATACCGCTGCCACCGCATACGTGGGAGCTCAGTACCAACCAGATCGAATCGATCAAGTAAGCGGCGCCCGCCTGAGGGTATCTCAGGCGATGACCTTCTGCTATGCGGCAGCCTGCTCGCGCATGCGACGGGCTTCGTCGCGCAGGAACTGCTGGTAATCGTCCAGATCGCCGTCGAAAGGCTCGACGCCGCCTTTGGTGACCAGCCAGAACTCATCACATACGGCGCGCAACAGGGCCCGGTCGTGACTGACCAGCATGACCGTGCCTTCGAATTCGTTGAGCGCCACGCCTAGCGCTTCGCGTGTGGCCAGGTCGAGGTGGTTGGTAGGCTCGTCGAGCAGCAGCAGATTGGGGCGCTGCCACACGATCATGCACAACACGAGCCGCGCCTTTTCGCCGCCGCTCATCGTGTTGACCGCCTGATGGACCATGTCGCCACTGAAGTTGAAGGTGCCGAGGAAGGTGCGAAGCGATTGTTCGGTGCCACTCTGGCCGGGCGCGCGCATGTGCGGCGGCGTGTCCCTGGCAAGGCGGATCATGTGTTCCATCGGCGTGTCGAGCGGACGCAGCACGTCGAGTTCCTGCTGTGCGAAGTAGCCGATGTTCAGCCCTTTGCCTTCGCTGATTTCGCCAGCAATCGGCGCCAGTGCGTGCGCCACCGTCTTCACCAGCGTGGACTTGCCCTGGCCGTTGGCACCGAGGATGCCGATGCGCTGCCCGGCCAGCACGGATCGGTTGATGCCCCGCACGATGACCGTGGGCGGCGTGCCCGGCAGTGCGCCGGTCGGCGCCGGGTAACCGAAGCTCGCGTCCAGCATCGACAACAGCGGGTTCGGGACGTTGAGCGGCTCCTTGAACTCGAAGGTGAACTCTGCGTCGGCAAGCACGGGGGCGATCTTCTCCATGCGTTCGAGCGCCTTGACCCGGCTCTGCGCCTGCTTCGCCTTCGAGGCCTTGGCCTTGAAACGGTCGATGAACTTCTGCAGGTGGGCGATCTTGTCCGCCTGCCTGGCCATCGCGGCCTGCTGCAACACGATCTGCTCAGCGCGCATCTCTTCGAACTTGCTGTAGTTGCCGCCGTAACGCACGAGCCTCGCGTTGTCGACGTGCACCGTCACCTGCGTCACCGCGTCGAGGAATTCGCGATCGTGGCTGATCACGACCAGGGTTCCCTGGTAGCGCTTGAGCCAGGCTTCCAGCCAGACCAGCGCGTCGAGGTCGAGGTGATTGGTCGGCTCGTCGAGCAGCAGCAGGTCGGACGGGCACATGAGCGCGCGCGCCAGCTGCAGTCGCATGCGCCAGCCGCCGGAGAAACTGTTGACCGGCTGGCTGAGCTGCGCTTCACTGAAGCCAAGGCCCAGGATCAGCGCTTGGGCACGTGCGGGGGCATCGTGCGCACCGGCGTCGTGCAGGTCCATATAGGCGTGCGCCATGCGCATACCATCGTCACTGGCCTCAGCGGCGGCTACTTCGGCCTGCGCGGCCAGCAGCACGGTGTCACCCTCGACTACGAAGTCAGTCGCGCCCTGCTCGGTTTCCGGCATCTCCTGCGCGACCTGGCCCATCTTCCACGCAGCGGGAATCGAGAACTCGCCGCTATCTTCGTGCAGCGTGCCGTTGAGCAGGCCGAAGAAGGACGACTTGCCAGCGCCATTGCGGCCGACAAGACCGATCTTTTCGCCGGGGGTAAAGGTGATGGACGCGTTGTCGAGTACGACATTGACGCCGCGGCGCAGCGTGAGATTACGGACGGAAATCATAAGGAGCTACTTCGGATAGGACTGGCATGATAGCCGACCGGACGTGCAGGGCCGTCTCTTTTCCGAGCCGCTCGCGCTTCGCGGCGCCCGCCGGGCATAAAGCAAGGCAGGCACTGGCGCCCTGCGCCAGGCGCAGCGCACCTGAAATGCATCATCCAGATTTGCTCGCTTCGATCCTTCCCTGCGCGTTTGGCTGTCCCGGCCCCTTTACGATCATGACCACCCCCATCGACCAGGACAGGAGTCGTCATGTACGTCATATTTGGAGCCTCGGGTAACGCCGGATTCGCAACGGCCGCAGCGCTGCGGCAAGCGGGCCGTGCCGTGCGCGCGATCGTGCGCGACACGCGTCACGGCGCGCGCCTTGCCGCGCTCGGCTGCGAGGTTGCGCTCGCGGATTTGACCGATCTGGCATCGGTTGCCGCGGCGATGCGCGGCGCGCACGCGGTGCAGATGCTTTGTCCGGTGCCCGTGGCCGACGCGCATCCCGAGGCGACGATGCGCAAGGTGATCGATGTCGCCGCCGGGGCGCTGCGCGCGGACCCGCCCGAGACCGTGCTCGCGCTGTCCGACTACGGCGCCGAACTGGATGCGAATACCGGCATCACGCGGCTTTTTCATTACCTCGAGGAGCAATTGAAGCCCGTCGCCGGCCAGCTGATTCTGCTTCGTTCTGCAGAGCATATGCAAAACTGGCGCCGCACGATTCCCGCGGCGCTGGCCTCGGGCGTGCTGCCGAGTTTTCATCATCCGTTGAACAAGCGCTTTCCCACGGTCGCGGCGCAGGACGTAGGCACCGCATCGGCGGAACTGCTGCTCGACGCGGCGCGCGGCAACGGCACCCGCGTCGTGAGCATCGAGGGGCCGAGGCGGATCAGCGCGGCGTACGTTGCCGACGTACTCGCCGAGATCGGCGGCCAGGAGGTGGTCGCGCGCGAACTGCCGCGCGACCAGTGGACCCCGGTGCTGCTGCGCGCGGGGCTCAGCGAGCGTCATGCACGGTTGATCACCGATCTCTACGACGTGCATAACGCCGGCAAGATCGATGTTGAGTTCGGCATGCACGAGCGGCGCTTCGGCAAGACGGAATTGATCGAGGTGTTTGCGCCGATCGTTGCTGGTTTGCGCACGGAGGCGCGCATGCAGGGGGCTTGAGGGTGGCGCGGCCGCTACGGCGTGTAGCGGCCCGACGCCGTCCGACCTTTGGGACACCAGGCAGATCATTCTGCGATCCGGCGGTGTCCTCGTTCCCGAGCGGGAACGAGTAGGCGTCGTTGCGCAGTCGGTCGCTCACTTCGTATCCAATCGGGTACGGAGTACGCTCCCCACGACCTCAACCTCTACTTTCGTTCCCGTACGGGAACGCAGTACTGCTTTGTCTGCATTCTTGTGCAACAATGTACCCGATCGGATACGAATCATGCCCCACATGGCCAGCCACGAAACCGTCCGGGTAAGCAGCATGACCGCACTCGCCAACCTGATTCGTGCCGCGCGGCTCGAGCAGGGGCTCACGCGTGACGAACTCGCGAATGCGACCGGGCTTTCGCCCAAGTTCATCACGCACGTTGAGAACGGGAAGCCCACTGCCCAATTCGGCAAGGTGCTGCATTTGCTCGCGGAGCTTGGCATCAATCTCACTGCGCAAAGCGCTGTGGCCATCTCTGAGGACAGTGTGCATAAAGCTTTGAATCGCAGACGGAGCCAGCATGGGCGCTAGCACGTTGATTGCGTACGCCAACCGCATCCCGATGGGCACGCTGCTCGCACAAACACGCCAGGAAGTGAACGAACTCGCGCGGCCCAATGCTGGCGAAACCCGGCTGCTCAATGCCATCACAGCTATGCCGATCGGCGAAATGCGCAAAGCCCTGGCCAGTGTGTGATATTGCGACGCCAGGCATGCAACGCCGCGCGTCTTCTCGATCCGCCGATTTTCCCGCTTTCCTGGCCTACATGTTCGGATAGTTCGGCCCGCCGCCCCCTTCCGGGGTGATCCACACGATGTTCTGCGTGGGATCCTTGATGTCACAGGTCTTGCAGTGCACGCAGTTCTGCGCGTTGATCTGCAGGCGGTCGTCATCCGAATCGCCTTTCACGAATTCGTAAACGCCAGCCGGACAGAAGCGCGACTCGGGTCCCGCATAGGTTTTGAGGTTGATGCCGACCGGC
>NZ_BAYD01000128.1 GCF_000685075.1 Paraburkholderia oxyphila NBRC 105797 | reverse complement strand
CTCATGAGTGTGCTTGAGTCGGATGGGGAAGAATGCTGGCCGCTTTACGAAGAGGTCGGGCGCATCGTCGTCTCACATCTCCTCGCGCGTGACCGGAAGACGATGTCTGGCATCGTCGATGCGTGGGCCGCAAGTTTACGGACACAAGGCGAGCTTGCGGATACATGGCCCGATTTACCGCAATACGGTCAGGTCCAGTCCGCGGCGGCCGATGCGGACGCGGCGCTCTTCTCGCTCATCCGCAAAGCGGTGCTTCCACGGGCGCAGTAACGAACGAAGCGTTACGCTGCTGTAACGCGCGGGCAGCTGTATGACTACCTCGACTGACACCGATATCGGACAGTCGTCGCACGATGTTGCGCAAGCATTCGGCATCGAACTCGCTGCGCAGGCGAGGCAGGCGCCTTGCGTCCTGTTTTTATGCCGTGAACTCTCGAGTCGCCACGTATCCGTTGTTCGCGACGGTGAGCGCCAGCTCACGCGATCGTTAAACTCGCCTTGCTCATGCGTATCCCAAGCGCTCGCAACGGTGCATGGGCCACGCATGTACATCTGCTCTCCGCCGCCTGCTCGTTACTCGAACACATGCTGACGTTCCCGGCTTCGAACGAACAGAGGGAGCAATGTCTCGCGCTACTGGGAACCGTGCATCGCCTGCTGGCTGGCGCTCAATCTCCCAGCCGAAAAAACAGGTTGCGCGGTTAGCTGCTCCATCGCTGCTCAGCGATTTTGTGAGCCGACTTTGGGTAACTTCAAGCGGACTTCGGCGCCAGTTCTGACGCAACGCCCAGCATTTCAGCGGCGAGCGTGGACGTGCGCGAGACAGCTTGCGCTGGTACAAAGACGTAAAACCGCCAAAGCTCGGCGTAGCGATCCTGCAGCGCGCCGATTTCTCCGAATGCTTCATTTCCGGGGTTATTCAGCCGTTCGACGCCGCGATTCGTTTCGACCGGTGCGGTCGCTTCCTTCATCATCGTGAGTGCCGGGCAGTAAACCACCACATCAGCGAAATCGAGCCCCAGTTGATTCGCCAGTTCAGCCTCGATGTGCGCACGCGTGCTGGCTGACTCGTGGTATTGGGCGACCCATTTGATTCTTTGATCCAGCGGCACGCTCCGACCTGAAACGACATACCCGCGTTTCAGCAGATCTCGTCCGGTGGTCCGCCGCGCAAGCGCAGAAGCGCCGGCAATGTCACAACGTGCGAGCCGATCCAGAAGCGTCCAGTCGTTGAGTTCAAGCAGATCACTCTCTGCCAGTGCGCCGTGCGCTACGGCAATTTCAACGGCCTTCGAGATCATCGCGCCTGCCGCGACCTTGGTATGGTGATAGTAGACGCGCTCGGTGAGGTAATAGCGCAGTCTAAGCACCCCAATGATCTCCGAGCGTGCATCGGGACGCTCCATGCCGTGTCGTGCCAGCCGGATGACAAGGCGATCGTCGCGCTCGGCGAAGCACCGAAAAATGCGGTCATCGTAGTTCTGGGTGAGTCCCGCGAAGTAACTGTCGCGCCGCAGATAGTCGAGCAGATCGGCGTCGATACAACCCGACACGATGTCCTTTGCCCATTGCGGTGCGGATTCGGTCGACGACAGCCCGAGCAGATGTCCGACGATCTCGCGCAGTCCAAGACGCCCAAGCGCGTGGCCCAGTTCGCCTGAAAACATCTGCGCGAGCCGCGAGCCTTCATCATGGCGATCGAAGAGCCGGCGTTCATCCTCGAGCGTGTGCCCGAACGGGATGTGCGTCACATCATGCAGCAGGGCCGCGATGCCAATCGCCGTTTCGAGATCCTGTGCGACATGCAGTCCGGAATGGCGCAGGGCCGTAACGATCTCGTGGGCGACGGCGCAGACCCCAACCGAGTGATCGAATCGCGTATGCAGAGCACCCGGATAAACCAGGTGCGCGGTGCCGAGCTGTTTGATACCTCGCAGCCGTTGCACGATTCCGAGGTCGGCTATCTGGACTTCCGCTGGGTTGAGTTCAATATCGCCGTGAACAGGGTCCCGTAGCAACATGTGTATAGAGGCAGCAAGCCTTGAAGAGCCAAATCTTTTCCATCCTACTCCCGCGGGATGCGAAGCCAGTAGCTGGATTTTCAGATGAACAAAACTAATGAATCCATGAACATTAATCCATAGTCATGCATCAGACGGTCGCGGATAATTCTGGGTTACCCGAGCAATTCGGCCACTCCCCGCTGCAAGTGATGACTCGTCCCCTACATTCTCGCGTTCCGCGCCGCACGTGAAGTTTGGGGCGACGCCTGAACGGCGACACGCCTTGCTTTCGCGCGCCGGCGCTTTGTCAGCCGGCGCGCAGTCTCATCGAAGGAGGTGCCATGACACCAACCCATGACCGCAAGCCTCTCCCATTGCCTGGCGGACAGAACAAGGTGCTGCTGCACTCGTGCTGCGCTCCTTGCTCGGGCGAAGTGATGGAAGCCATGCAGGCGTCCGGCATCGACTTCACGATTTTCTTCTACAACCCGAATATCCATCCGCTGAAGGAATACGAATTACGCAAGCAGGAAAACATCCGGTTTGCAGAGCAATTCGGTATTCCGTTTGTCGATGCCGACTACGACCGCGACAACTGGTTTGAGCGTGCCAGGGGAATGGAAAACGAACCCGAGCGCGGCATCCGCTGCACCATGTGCTTCGATATGCGTTTTGAGCGCACGGCATTGTATGCACATGAACACGGCTTCCCTGTCATCACCAGTTCGTTGGGCATCTCGCGGTGGAAGAACATGCAACAGATCAACGATTGCGGTGTGCGAGCGGCCTCGCACTATCCCGGCATGCTGTATTGGGAATACAACTGGCGCAAAGGCGGCGGCTCGGCGCGCATGATCGAGATCAGCAAGCGAGAAAACTTCTACCAGCAAGAATATTGCGGCTGCGTCTATTCGCTTCGTGACACCAATCGGCATCGCCTGGAAAGCGGCCGGGAACGCATTCAGCTGGGCGTGAAGTTCTACGGCGACGACGACTCCGCAAGCGAATCCTGAGCTCGCCATCCTTACACAGATAAGCAAGCAGAACGGCTTGAAGACACGGTACTCCGGGAAAAACGCTGGTCGCGCTGTGTACCGTCCGAGGCATACCCATTTCGCTGTTCGCCGCCAGATTTGACCCGGAGCGAGCGACCCTCGTATCCCGCAAGGTGTTCGCCACGCTCGTTCCATGACTTCGCCATCAGGCTTTCAGCCTGGCTGAGCGCTGAGGCGGTCCAGTCCCGGAAGCAGGGAAGGCTCTTCAGACAGGCGCCTCTGATCCATGAGACTTTCTAATGGTTTCATGAAATGAATTCACTTTTTTTCATCGGTTGATCAGCATACAATTCATTTCAAATATCGGCACTTAGACTGGTGAGTAGCAACTGAGAAAAGTTGCGAAAGCAGGCAATAGATGCAGATTCATTTCGGAAATTAGGGCGTCAGGTCAAAATGAGTAAAGATTTCACATTTGCAATCAAAAGCATTTATTTCGATGAAGACTATCACCCTGCAGATAATACGCGCATAACCACCAATTTCGCTAACCTGGCGAGAGGCACGAGTCGCCAGGAGAACTTGCGCAACACCTTCAGGATGATCGACAATCGTTTCAATGCCCTGGCGCATTGGGATAATCCTAAAGGCGATCGCTATACCGTCAAGCATGAAATCATTTCCGTTGAAATGAATATTGATGGTGAAAACAGCACGAGTGCGCTGCCCTTGATTGAGATCTTGAAAACGAATATTGTCGATCAAAAAACCGGCGAGCGCATTGAGGGGATTGTAGGAAATAATTTCTCCTCTTACGTGCGAGATTATGACTTCAGCGTTCTGTTGCTGGAGCATAACAAGGATCGGGCCGGGTTCAGCACGCCCGATGATTTTGGATCTCTGCACGGGAAGCTCTTCAAGAGTTTCGTGAGTTCAAGCGCTTACCGGGCCAACTTCAAAAAGCAGCCGGTTATCTGCCTGAGTGTTTCGAGTAGCAAGACCTATCATCGGACGGCGAATCAGCATCCTGTGTTGGGCGTTGAATATCTGCAGGATGAATATTCGCTCACTGACGAGTATTTCAAAAAAATGGGGTTGAAGGTTCGCTATTTCATGCCACCGAATAGTGTCGCTCCCCTGGCTTTTTATTTTGCTGGCGATTTGATCGCTGATTACAGCAACCTTGAGCTTATCGGCACGATCAGCACGATGGATACCTTCCAGAAGATCTACCGGCCGGAAATTTACAATGCGAATTCTGCGGCAGGGGAATCCTATCAGCCCAGTTTGAAGCACCAGGATTTTTCGTTAACTCGAATTGTCTATGATCGAGAGGAACGTAGCCGTCTGGCTATTGAGCAGGGAAAGTTTGCTGAAGAGCACTTTATCAAACCCTACCAGGCTGTTCTTGAGCAGTGGTCTGCGAACTACGCTCTCTGATTTATCAAAAACGCAAGGTCATATACTGTGAAAAAATTGTTGCCCACTTCGACTGCTGGTAGCCTGCCGAAACCCTCCTGGCTTGCAGAACCCGAGAAGCTTTGGTCCCCGTGGAAGTTGCAGGACGAGGAACTGGTTGAGGGCAAACAGGATGCTTTGCGTTTGTCGCTGCAAGAGCAACAACACGCAGGTATCGACATCGTCAGCGATGGCGAACAAACGCGCCAGCACTTTGTGACCACGTTTATCGAACACCTGGACGGTGTCGATTTCGAAAACCGCAAGACCGTTCGAATTCGTGATCGCTATGATGCAAGCGTACCGACGGTGGTCGGTGCTGTTGCTCGCAAAAAGCCGGTCTTTGTCGAAGACGCCAAATTCCTGCGTCAGCAAACGAATCAACCCATCAAGTGGGCGCTGCCTGGCCCCATGACGATGATCGATACGCTCTATGACGATCACTATAAAAGCCGCGAGAAGCTGGCCTGGGAATTCGCCAAAATCCTGAATCAGGAAGCTAAAGAGCTGGAAGCTGCCGGGGTCGATATCATTCAGTTCGACGAACCCGCATTCAATGTGTTCTTCGATGAGGTGAATGAGTGGGGCGTTGCCACGCTGGAACGCGCCATCGAAGGGCTGAAGTGCGAAACGGCTGTCCACATCTGCTATGGCTATGGCATCAAGGCCAATACGGACTGGAAGAAGACGCTGGGGTCGGAGTGGCGCCAGTATGAAGAGGCTTTCCCCAAGCTGCAAAAGTCCAGTATCGGCATGGTCTCGCTGGAATGCCACAACTCTCACGTCCCGATGGAGCTCATCGAGCTTATTCGCGGCAAGAAAGTGATGGTGGGGGCCATTGACGTGGCTAGCGATACCATTGAAACGCCCGAGGAGGTCGCCAATACCCTGCGAAAAGCACTCCAGTTTGTCGATGCCGACAAGCTCTATCCTTGCACCAACTGCGGCATGGCTCCCTTGTCGCGTGCAATAGCGAAAGGCAAGCTGGAAGCCTTGAGTGCAGGTGCAGAAATCGTCCGCGGAGAACTCTCGAACTCACTCTGAGCCAGAGTCGGAGGTGGTGCTCGGGCGGATTGAAGGCGGAGTAGATTTCAGGGAATTTCCTGAACAGACTCCGCGAATCTGGCGGCATACGCTGCCCAGGTTGCCCGAGCATCCAGACGAAGCAAAGACCTGTTTTCGACCCTGATCGAGCCGGCAAGCGCAAGCAGGCCGGGCTGAGGTCAGCCAAAATGACCGGACTACTTCAGGCCTTCCT
>NZ_BAYD01000129.1 GCF_000685075.1 Paraburkholderia oxyphila NBRC 105797 | reverse complement strand
ACAAGTTAAGGCCAACACTCCATGTGAATGGAAAAAAAAGCTACTCCCCAATCCACGCCCCACGCAGATCACTCTCATGCAGCAATTGCAGCAGCGTCTGCGCAGGCCTGCTAAGCCTTTTCGCCGCCAGCACAATAAACTCGACATCAGGCAACAAAGGCAAACTCGCAACATTAACGGGCGTCGCCAGCCCACGCGCAGCAAGATACTGCGGCCTAACCGTAATCCCCAGCCCACCGCGCGCCGCCGCCACACAGCCGGCATGACTACTACTCGTGCAAACGATCTGCCATCGAAAATCCGTCTGCGCAAGCGCATCAACCACAACCGAGCGCGTAACACTCGGCTCAGCCACGAGTATCAGCGGCAGCGGCTGCTCAAGATCGACCATGGTACCCGTGCGCGCAAGCCACTCCAGCCGCCCCGTGAAAAGCGCCACGCCGCGCCTGTCACCAAGCCGCCGCTTGCCAATCATCAGATCGATAGCGCCCTCATCCAGCAGCTCATAGAGGTGCCCAGTCATACCGATCGTGATTTCAAGCTCCACATCGGGATGCGCATCGCGGAACGCCGTAAGCACACCCGGCAACGGCCCAAGCGCGACGTCGTCGGACGACCCGAGCCTCACGCGCCCTTTAAGGCGCGGCGCGCGAAACTGCGACTCGGCACGGTTAATCGCCTGCAAAATCGCCCCCGCATGCGCGAGCATGGCCTCGCCGTCCGGGGTAATCGCGAGCGAATGCGTATCGCGTACGAACAGCCGCCGGCCGACCTCCTGTTCGAGCCGCCGGATATGCTCGCTCACGCTCGATTGCGTGAGGCCGAGCTGGCGCGCCGCCTCAGTGAAACTGTGGCAGGCCGCGACCGTCGCGAAGCTTTTGAGCCAGACTGGATTGAGCATGATGCATTGTTATCGGCAATGTCGATAACAGTCAACGCCTGCAGTGTGATTCCCGATCGGGAATGGTACCGATATCATGACGCCATGGTAACCGTGTCGGGCAGTATCGGCGTTCTTCGGTGCAGGTTGCGCCGCAAGGGCGCGGGACGCACAAAACCGCGATGAAACAGAATTCGAGTCACACCGCGCTGCTGTGGATCGCCGCAGCCGGCTTCTTCATGCAGGCGCTGGATACGACGATCGTCAACACCGCGCTGCCGTCCATGGCCCACAGCCTCGGGGTCAAGCCCCTGGTCATGCAGCCAGTCATCGTCGCCTATACGCTGACGATGGCCACGCTGACGCCCGCGTCCGGCTGGCTCGCCGACCGCTTTGGCACGCGCCGCGTCTACTTCACCGCAATCCTCATCTTCGTGCTGGGCTCGCTGTGCTGCGCGGGCGCACACACCCTCGGCCAACTGATCGTCGCGCGGGTGCTTCAGGGCATCGGCGGCTCGATGCTGATGCCGATCGGCCGGCTCGCCGTGCTGCGTGCCGTGAGCGCGGAGCAGTACGTCGCCGCGCTCGCCATGATTTCGGTCGCGGGGCAAGCCGGGCCGATCGTCGGGCCGACGCTCGGGGGCTGGTTCGTCGAAGCGATTTCCTGGCACTGGATCTTCCTCATCAACGTGCCGATCGGACTCGCGGGGATGTTTGCGGTCCACCGCTATCTGCCCGGCAACGCGAGCGCCGCGGCGCCACGCTTCGACCTGCCGGGCTGCGCGCTGGTGTCCCTGTCCATGATCGCGTTTTCGCTCGCGGTCGACGTGCCGGCGCAGTCGCATCGCGCCGCATGGGCGAGTGCGCTGTTCGTGCTCGGGCTCTGCGCCGCACTCCTCTATATTCCGTATGCGCGCCGCCGACCCGACCCGCTTTTCAGGCTGGCGCTGTTCAGCGAGCCCAATTTCAGCGTGGGGTTGATCGGCAATCTCGTGTGCCGCGTCGGCTCGAGCGCGGTGCCGTTTCTCGTGCCGCTGCTGCTGCAGCTCGAGCTCGGCTATTCGCCGCTGCGCTCGGGCCTGATGATGATGCCCGCCGCGCTCGCCGGCGCGCTCGCCAAGCGCTGGATCGCGCCGTTGATCCGCCGCTACGGCTACGACACTTTCCTGCTCGTGAACACGTTGATCGTGGGCGGGTCGATCGTTGCGTTCGCATTGATCTCGCGCGGCACGCCCGTCGTCGTCGAGCTCGCGGTGCTGGCCATCTTCGGCGCGGCCAACTCGATGCAGTTCGCGGCTATGAACAGCGTCACGCTCAAAGGCCTCTCGCACGAGGACGCGGGCAGCGGCAACAGCCTCTTTTCGATGGTGCAGATGCTGGCGATGGGCCTGGGCGTATCGATCGGCGGTGCGCTGGTCAGCGTATTCGCGCATCAGTGGGGATCGGCCACCCTCGGGTTCCGGATGAGCTTCGTTTGCGTGGGTCTCATCACGCTCGCGTCCGCGTTGATCTTCCGCCGCATTGATGAGGCGCCCACCGTGCGGCAAGGCGCTGTTTCTTCCGCATAGCCACTGAGGGCGCAGGCGGGCGGCGAGGCGCACCAAGATGCCCGCCGTGCGGCGCGGCGCCGTTTCTTCCGTCTAGCCCCGGTAGGCGCAAGCGGGCGGCGAGGCGCACCAAGGCGCCCCGCCGCCCGCTTATCCCACCATTGCTGCCGCCACTCACACCACCAGATTTGCGGGTTCCGCACAGACAAAGCGGTGAATGTTGTCCATCAGCTGATCCGCGAGGCTTTGCTGCGCCTCGTCGGAAGCCCATGCCACGTGCGGCGTCACGATCACATTCGGCCGCTTCGCAATCTTCATCAACGGATTGTCGTCGGCGGGCGGCTCGCTCGAAAGCACGTCGAACCCTATGCCGCTGATCAGCCCTTCGTCGAGCGCGCGCACGAGCGCGTCCTCGTCGACGAGCCCACCCCGTGCCGTATTGATGATGAGCGGCTTGCGTTTCATCGCGCGAAACTCGGGCGTCGAGAGCATGCCGCGCGTTTGCGGTGTCAGCGGGCTGTGAATCGTGATCACATCGCTCGTCGCCAGCATCTCGTCCCACGGCGTGTAGAGCGGCCCGAGCCCTTCGCGGCCCTTGTGCGCCGCGAACAGCGCACGCATGCCGAAGGCCTTCGCGATCTCGGCCACGCGTTGCCCCAGCACGCCCTCGCCAATGATGCCCAGCGTCATGCCGCCCAGATCGTGGATCGGGTGATTGAAGAAGCAGAACTGGCCGGACTTCTGCCATTCGCCGTTGAGCACGTCGTCGCGGTAGGCAATCAGATTTCGCCGCAGCGCCAGCATCAAGGCGAAGGTATGCTCGGGCACCGTGTTGACCGCATAGCCGCGGATATTCGACACGCGAATGCCCTGGCGCTCGCAGGCCGCCTTGTCGATGCAGTCGGTGCCGGTCGCCGCCACGGCGACGAACTTCAGCGCAGGCAGCTGTGCGAGCACCTCCGCCGTGAGCGGCACCTTATTGGTGATCGCGATGGTGGCGCCGGCAAGGCGCGCGGCGACCTGGTCGGCCGAAGTGTGGTCGTACTCGATGAATTCATGTTCGAAGAGCGGGCGCGAAAGCCGGATTTGCGGCGCGAGCGTCGCGCGGTCGAGAAAGACGATCTTCTCCATGCTGATTCCTGTTGAAGGGGTTGAGCGCATTCAAATTGAAATGGCTTAAAGGCGGCGCTTGACTTCAGCGACGATATGCTCGGGCGTGATGCCGAAGTGTTCGTACAGTGCTTCGGCGGGGCCCGATGCGCCGAACCCCGCCATGCCCACGAAACCCCCGCGGTCGCCCAGATAGCGATCCCAGCCAAAGCGCACGGCGGCCTCGACGCCCACGCGCACCGTGTCCGTGCCGAGCACCTCATGGCGATATGCAGGGTCCTGTTCGTCGAACACTTCCCAGCACGGCAGCGAGACAACAGCCGTGGGAATCCCTTCCCGCTGCAAGCGCTCGCGCGCCGCGAGCGCCAGCGCGACCTCGGAGCCCGTTGCCAGTAGCGTGACGAGGCGCTTGCCGCCCTCGGCCTGCGCGAGCACATAGCCGCCGCGCGCGCAGCGGTTCTCCGCGCTGTAGTTCGTGCGCACGAGCGGCAGGTTCTGCCGCGCGAACACCATCGTGCTCGGGCCGCTGCGGTGCTCGTAGGCGAGCGCCCAGCATTCGGCGGCCTCCACGGCGTCGGCGGGCCGGAACACGCGCATGTTCGGCATCGCGCGCAGCGAGGCGAGAATCTCGACGGGTTGATGCGTCGGCCCGTTCCTGCCGACGCCAATCGAATCGTGGCTGAACACGAACTTCACGGGTAGCCCCATGAGCGCGGCCATGCGCATCGCAGGCCGTTCGTAGTCCGAAAATGCGAGGTAGGTGACCGCCAGCGGGATCACGCCGCCGTGCGCGGCCATGCCGTTCGCCATCGCGCCCATCAAGTGCTCGCGCACGCCGCAATGCACATAGGCGCCGCTGCGATCTTCAGCGGTGAACGCGCGCAAGCTACGCTTGTGGCTCGTCGGTGCCTCGAGGTCGGCGCAGGCGACCATGCGCTCGGGCAATTGCGCGAGCCGGTCGTTGATCTCGGCGGAGATCATGATGCCCGGCTCGCCCTCGCCGCGTTCGATGCTTTGCCGCTTGTAGTCTTCGAGCACGCGTTGCCAGCCCTCGGGCAAACGGCCCGCCTGGATGCGCTCGAATTCGGCGCGCGCATCGTCGGGCAATGCGGCCAGGCGCTCGCGCCACGCCAGATACTCGCCTTCGCTGCGCCGTCCCGCGGCGCGCCACGCTTCGAGCACCTCGTGCGGAATTTCGAACGGCGCGTGCGCCCAGCCCAGTTCCTTGCGCGCCGCATCGGCATCGGCTTCGAACAGCTTGCCGCTATGGCCGCCGCGCTGCCCTTGCAGGCGCGCAATGCCGCGCGCGATCTCAGTGCGGCACGCGAGCATCGAAGGGCGCGGATCGCGCCTCGCTTCGGCGAACGCGGCCGACACCGCGTCGAGATCGTGCCCGTCGACTTCGATCACATGCCAGCCGGCGACGCGAAACCGCGCGCTCACGTCTTCGCTGATCGAGAGCGACGTGCTGCCGTCATCGGTGATGCGGTTGTCGTCCCAGCACAGGATCAGCTTGCCGAGCTGCAAATGGCCCGCCAGCGAAATCATCTCCTGACCCACGCCCTCCTGCAGGCAGCCGTCGCCCACGAACGCATACGTGTAGTGGTTCACGATGCCGTCGCCGAATTTCGCGTTCAGATACGCCTCCGCCACGGCCATGCCGAACGCGTTCGCGATCCCCTGGCCGAGCGGCCCCGTCGTGACTTCGATGCCCGCCGCGGGGTCGAATTCGGGGTGGCCTTCGCAGCGCGAGCCCATCGCGCGGAAGGACTTGATCTGGTCGATGCCGAATTGCGCATACCCGCTCAGATGCAGCAGCGCATAGAGCAGCATCGAGCCGTGGCCGTTCGAGAGCACGAAGCGGTCGCGGTCGGGCCATTGCGGGTTGGCGGGATTGAACTTCAGATGCTGCGTGAAGAGCGCGGTGGCGATCTCCGCCATGCCGAGCGGGACGCCCTGATGGCCCTCGCCGGCGCGCACGATGGCGTCGATCGCAAGAAAGCGGATCGCATTGGCGAGCGGCCGCGTGGCGTGCAACGGCGTGAGTGCGGACATGACTTCTCCTTGCCGCGGCGCCCTTCAGGCGGCGGCTATCGTTTGAAATGAAAGGGGGGAAGCGCCGCGTCTGTGCAAAGACGCGGCGCTGAGGCGTCAGTGCAGGAAGCCCGTGGAGATCCAGGGCACGACGGCCACGATGATCAAGCCCACCACCAGCGCGACCATATAGCCGACGATCGGCTTCATGCCTTCATCGGGATGGATGCGGCTCACGGCGCAGGCCGAGTAGTAGCCCACGCCGAACGGCGGCGCGAACAGGCCCACGCCCATCGAGAGGATCACGACCATCGCATAGTGGACCTCGTTGATGCCCATCTCGTGCGCGATCGGGAACATCAGCGGGCCGAACAGCACGATCGCCGGGATGCCTTCGAGCACGCTGCCGAGCACCACGAACACGCAGATCGAGGCGGCCATGAAGGTTGCGGCGCCGCCGGGCAGCGCGGCCATCGACTGCGCGAGCTGGCCCGAGAAGCCCGACTGCGTGAGCGCCCACGCCATGCCCGTCGCCGCGCCGATGATCAGCAGGATCGCGCCCGAGAGCGAGGCCGTGTCGACCAGCATGGGCTTGATGCGCGCCCACTCGAAACGGCGGTAAATAAGCAGGCCCGTGAGCACCGCATAGACGATGCCGATGGTCGACACTTCAGTCGCCGTCGCGACGCCTTCCACGACCGCGAAGCGGATCACGAACGGCAGTGCGAGCGCCGGCAGCGCAACGACGAGCTTGCGCAAGATCTCGCGGCGCGTCGCGCGGCGCACTTCCGAGAGGTCGTCGCCGCGATAGCGCCACCAGACCACGCCGCACAGCGTGATCGCGAGCACGATGCCGGGCAGCATGCCGCCCGTGAACAGCGCCGAGATCGACACGCCTGTGACCGAGCCGAGCGTGATCAGCACGAGGCTCGGCGGAATCGTCTCCGTTTGCGCGCCGGTGGCCGCGAGCAGCGCGACGAGGTCGCCGGGCTTCGCGCCGCGCGCCTTCATCTCGGGGAACAGCACGGGCGCGATGGCGGCCATGTCGGCGGCCTTCGAGCCCGAGATGCCCGACACCAGATACATCGCGCCCACGAGCACATACGAGAGGCCGCCGCGCACATGGCCGAGCAGGCTCGCGAGGAACGAGATCATCGCGTTCGCCATGCCGGTCATCTCGATCAGCTGGCCGAGGAACACGAAGAGCGGCACCGAGAGCAGGATCAGATGCGACATGCCTTCGTCCATGCGGCCGACGACCACGCTGAGCGGCGTGCTCGTGGTGAGCGCGAGGTAGCCGAACGTCGCGAGGCCGAACGAAAAGGCGATCGGCACGCCCGAGAGCACGCACAGCGCGACGAGCCCGACGAAAAACACCAGCAGATTCGCGTTGCCCAGATTCTGCAGCAGCGGTCCCGCAGCGACGAAAGCGCCGGCGATGGCGCAGACGAACGCGAGCGCCCCGATCGCCAACGGCCAGTTGGCAGTACGAATGAGGCGCAGGCAGGCAACGACGAGCATCAGCGCGCTGCCGACCGGCAGCGCCGCGGCGCGCCACGTGTCCGAGATGCCGAGCGCGGGCGTCGTGATGATGCCCTGGTCCTGCGCGAAGTCCACGGCGGGCCCGACGATCAGCAGCAGGAAGGCGAGCGGCGCGGCAATCGCCACGACATCGAGAAACGCGCGCACCTGGGGCGAGGTCTTGCCCACGAGCGCGGTCATGCGCATGTGCTCGCCGCGCCGCAACGCGATCACGGCGCCGAGCATCGCGAGCCACACGAACAGCATCGAGGCCAGTTCATCGGACCAGACGAGCGGCGTGTGCAGCACGTAACGGCTCGTGACGCCGGCCAGCAGCACGACGATCTCGGCGAGCACCAGCAGCGCGGCGGGAATTTCCACGCAGCGCGCGAGCAGGTTGTCGATGAAGACAACGGCACGGCGCGGCGAAGGCTGAGGGAAAGTGACGGTGTGCATGGTGTTCATACCAGTTTTCCGGAGTACTTTTCGAGCAGGTTCCAGCCTTGCTCGCCATACTTGCCCTTCCAGTCGCTGTAGAAGCTGGTCTTGCGCAATGCGTCGCGAAACGGCTGGCGATCCACTTCGACGATATTGATGCCCTTCGCCTTCAGGTCGTTGCGCAACGAGCCATTGAGCTTCGCAATGTCGGCGCGCTGGAGCAGGCCCGCCGCTTCGAATTCGCGCGTCACGATGGCGCGCATGTCGGCGGGCAGCCGCTCCCACGCGCGGCGGTTGCCGAGAATCCAGTAGCCGTCCCACACGTGCGAGGTGAGGCTGATCGACTTCTGCACTTCGTAGAGCCGGGTGGTCGCGATGATGGGCAGCGGGTTCTCCTGGCCTTCCACCACGCCTGTTTGCAGCGCCGAATAGAGCTCGTTGAAATTGATCGGCGAGGGGCCGGCGCCGAGCGCCGTAAACAGCGACGTGAGCATGGGCGCCTGCGGCACGCGGATCTTGAAGCCCTTCAGGTCGCCGGGCTGCTTGATCACGCGCGTGGAGGAGCTGATCTGGCGGAAGCCGTTGTCCCAGACGCGCGAGACGGTGACGATGCCGGTCTTCTCGATCTGGGCGCGCACATAGGCGCCGAGGTCGCCGTCCATCGCCTTCCAGACCGTGTCGTAGTCGGGGAACGCGAAGCCCGTGTTGACGATGCCCGCCGCGGGCGCGAGCGTCGCGAGCACCGAAGACGCCTGGTTGAAGAACTCCACGCCGCCGCTTCGCACCTGCGAGAGCAGGTCGGTGTCGGAGCCCAGCTGGTTCGCGGGAAAGACCTTGATGTCGAGCTTGCCGCCCGTGGCGGCGCGAATCTTGTCGCAGGCCTGCTGCGCGCGGACGTTGACCGGGTGCTTGGGGTCCTGCCCCGTCGCGAGCTTGTACGAGAAGTCGGCAGCCGACGCACGGCGGATCGGCAGACCCCAGAGCGGCGCCGCAGCGGCGACGCTCGCACCCACTTTCAGAAAGGTCCGCCGGTCGATGCCCCGGCCGAAGGTCGAGCTTTTGCTCATGATGTGCTCCTCCAATATGGATACGCAGGTATCGCGTTAGTTGTTTTCCCGTACAGCACGCTCTGGGGCGCGTTTGCCTGTGTCCGGCGACCGCTTCGAGTGCGGTGATGCGCGCGGCGGGCCGGACTCCGCCGCGCGCCCTTGTGCACCTGCGCTGAATCAGTCGTGGATCAACCGTCAATCAACCGTGAATCAGCATCCCGCCGTTGACGTCGATTACGGCGCCGGTAATGTACGACGAGATCGGCGCCGACAAAAACAGAAACGCGCCGGCGACGTCGTCGGGCACACCGAGCCGGTTCAGCGGAATGCCCGCAAGAATTTCGCCGCGCTTGTCGTCGCTGATCTTGCCCGCGTTGATATCGGTCTGGATCAGGCCCGGCGTCACGCAGTTCACGCGGATGCCGTCGTTGCCGAGCTCGCGCGCCATGGCCTTGGCGAGGCCCAGCACGCCCGCTTTCGCGGCCGAATAATGCGGGCCGCCGAGAATACCGCCGCCGCGCTGCGCCGAGACCGACGACATGCAGGCGATCGCCCCGCCCTGCTGCTTCTTCATTTGCGGCACGACGGCCTGCGAGAGATTGAGCACGCCGCGCAGGTTCACGTCGAGAACGCGGTCCCAGCTCGCGGAATCGATATCGAGCAGCCTGGCCGCCTGCGTGATGCCCGCGTTGTTGATGAGCACGTCGATGGCGCCGAAGTCGGCCACGACCTGTTGCGCGGCGGCCTCGCAGGCCTCGCGGCTGGTGACGTCGCAGACATAGCCGCGATGCTCGGGGCCGATCGAAGCGGCCGCGTCGCGCGCCGCCGAGAGGTCGAGATCGAAAATGGCGATCCTGGCGCCGTGCTTCGCGAACATGCGCGCGGTGGCCATGCCGATGCCTCGCGGCGAGGCGGCGCCGGAAATCACGGCGACCTTGCCGTCCAGAAGACGCGATTCAGACATGATGCTGCTCTCCTTCCTGATTATGGATTTGACTGGGGTAGTCGTGGGGTTGTCATGTCGGGCGGCCTCAGCCGAGCCAGCCCTTGATGGTGTCGCACATGGTGTCGGTCGAGATGCCGTAGCGGTCGTGCAGCGTGGGCAGCGCGCCCGCGTCGAGGAACGCATCGGGCAATGCGATCTGGCGGAACGGCGGCGTGACGCCCGCGCCCAGCAGCGTGCGCGCCACGGCTTCGCCGAGGCCGCCGATCACCGTATGGTTCTCCGCGACGATCACCATGCGGCCCGTGCGCTTCGCTTCGCGCAGGATCGTGGCCGTGTCGAGCGGCTTGATGGTGGGCACGTGCAGCACGCCCACGCCGATGTTGTCGGCCGCCAGCGCCTTGGCCACCTCGAGTGAGCGCATCGTCATGATCCCGGAAGAGATCAGGAGTACTTCGTTGCCGTCACGCAGCAGCTTGGCCTTGCCGAGCTCGAAGCGGTAGTCGTACTCGTCGAGCACGGCAGGCACGTTGCCGCGCAGCAGGCGCGCATAGACCGGGCCCTTGTGCGCCGAGATGGCCGGGACCATCTGCTCGATATCGAGCGCGTCGCACGGATCGATCACGGTCATGTTCGGCATCGCGCGCATCAGCGCGAGATCTTCGGCGGCCTGGTGGCTCGGACCGTAGCCGGTCGTGAGCCCCGGCAGCGCGGCGACGATCTTCACGTCGAGGTTGTCCTCGGCGATCGTCTGGTGAATGAAGTCGTACGCGCGGCGCGTCGCGAACACCGCATAGGTCGTGACGAAGGGCTGCGCGCCTTCATGCGCGAAGCCGGACGCCGCGCCCATCAGCAGCTGCTCGGCCATGCCCATCTGGTAGTAGCGCTCGGGAAATTCCTTCGCGAAGATGTGCAGGTCGGTGTACTTGCCGAGATCGGCGGTCATGCCGACGATCTGGCTCTTCTTGCGCGCCAGCTCGGCCAGCGCGTGGCCGAACGGCGCGGACCGCGTAACCTGGCCTTCGCCCGCGATCGACGCGATCATCGCGGAGGTCTTCAGGCGCGGTTTCTTGAGGACGGTGCTCATGCGGGCCTCCCGGCATCGAGTGCTTCGAGCGCGAGCTGCCACTCGTGCGCATCGACGCGGATGAAATGGTTTTTCTCGCGCGCTTCGAGGAACGGCACGCCGCAGCCCATCTTCGTATCGCAGACGATGATGCGGGGCTGCGCGCCCTTGTGCTCGCGCGCGTTGTCGAAGGCCTGCTTCACGGCCTCGATGTCGTTGCCGTTCACGCGCTGCGTGTACCAGCCGAACGCTTCGAGCTTCTCGACGAGCGGCTCGAACGCCATGATTTGCGTGGAGGGGCCGTCGGCCTGCTGGTTGTTCACGTCGACCATGGCGATCAGGTTGTCGAGCTTCCAGTGCGCGGCGGACATGAGGCCTTCCCAGACCGCGCCTTCATCGAGCTCGCCATCGGAAAAGAGCGTGTAGACGAAGGCGTCCGAGCCCTTGCGCTTAAGGCCCAGGCACCGCCCCACGGCGATCGTGAGGCCCTGGCCGAGCGAGCCGCCCGACATCTCCATGCCCGGCGTGTAGCTCGCCATGCCCGACATCGGCAGGCGGCTGTCGTCGCTGCCGTAGGTCTCGAGCTCGTCGGCGGGCAGGATGCCGGCTTCGAACAGCGCGGCGTAGAGCGCGATGGCGTAGTGGCCGTTGGACAGCAGGAAGCGGTCGCGCCCTTCCCACTCGGGGTCTTCGGGGCGGTAGCGCATCGCGCCGAAGTAAGCGACGGCCAGCACGTCGGCAATGTCGAGCGCCTGGCCGATATAGCCCTGCCCCTGTACCTCGCCCATCAGCACCGCATTGCGGCGGATGCGCCAGGCGTGTTGCGCGAGTTGGGCGGTGCGCCCTGCTTCGCTCGTATTCACGCTTGTCTCCTTCTTGCGGCGCCCGGCCCGTGGATGCGCCGGGCGCCGGAATGTCGTGGCGGGATGAATCGTCTCGTTCGCGGCTCCGGGTAATCCCTCGATTCCGTGGTGCCGCGAATGAAACAAGCGTATCGGCTTGAATAGGTTCGCTCAAACGAATTAAAGTGGCCTATTGTTGAAGTCAATTCATGTGAATGCTGCCATGCACAATCGCGTCACACTCAAGTCCATACAGGCTTTCGAGGCCGCCGCGCGGCTCTCGTCGTTCGCATTTGCAGCAGAAGAACTGTTCGTCACGCCCTCGGCGATCAGCCATCAGATCAAGCTGCTGGAAGACCAGTTGGGGGTGCGCCTGTTTCACCGCGTGCATCGCGCGGTGGTCCTCACGGACACGGGCCGTCAATATGCTGAGGAAATCGGCGCGGCGTTCGCGCGCATCGACAAGGCCACGCGCGACATCGGCCGCGTGGAGAAGAGCGACATCCTCACGGTCCACGCCACGCCGAGCATCGCCACGCAATGGCTGATGCCGCGGCTCGCGCGCTTCAGCGCGCTGCATCCGGATATCGACGTGCGGCTCAATGCGTCCTCGGCGGCCGTGGACCTCATCAAGGAATCGGTCGATATCGACATCCGCTACGGCGCGCGGCGCTTGCAGCCGGCGGGCACGATGGTGCTCGACCTGCCGCTCGAAACCATCGTGCCGCTCTGCTCGCCGCGCCTCGCGAACGGCGAGCATCCGATCCGCACGGTCGCGGACCTGCGCCATCACACGCTCATTCATAGCGAGGGGTGTCTCGTCGGCTGGCGCGACTGGATGCGCCTGCATCGCAAGGTCGTGCTCGACATCACGCGCGGGCCGCGCTTCGACCGCTCGTTCATGGCGATCAGCGCCGCCGCGGACGGCATGGGCGTGTGTCTGGAAAGCCTGCTGCTCGTGCAGCGCGAGCTGGAGTCCGGCACGCTGGTCGCGCCGTTGGGGCTGGAGGGGTTGAGGGTGAATGGCTATACCCTCAACCTGCTGAAATCGCGCGCGGATCTACCGAAGCTGAAGAGCTTTCAGGACTGGCTGTTCGAGGAGCTCGGGGAAGGTCTGCCCGGTTTCGTCAATGCCAGCTGAGCGCGCTGTGCCGCCGGCTCACAAGGCCGCGCTCGGCGCCTTGTCGTAAAGGCGGCGGATCTCGGGCACGCACGACCCGCACACGCTGCCGCAACCGAGCACCGACTTGAGCGCGGCGAGATCCGCGCCCGACGCGATCGCCTCGACGATCTGGGTCTCCGTCACCTGCTTGCAGTTGCAGACGATGCGCTCGCGCTGCACGCGTGGGCCGTCGACGAACACCGCATGGCGCGGACCCTGCCACGGCACACCGGCGCGCAGCCGCGCAAGCAGGCCGGCCGCCCCGTTCGCGTCGCCCGAGAGCAGGTAGCCGTGCACCAGCGCGTCGCGCCAGACGACGCGCTTCTGATGGCCGCGCCGCGCGTCGCGGTACTCGAGCAGGTTCAGGTCGCGTGCCAGGCCGAGCGCGTCGTGCAGGCGCTCGATCCAGGCCGCGTCGGGCGCGGCGTCGGCGGCCGTGACGACCAGCACTTCGCAGCCGTCGTCGGCGGTCTCGATGCGCAGCGACGCGTAGCGGCGCTCGGCCATCAGCGGCTGGACGGCGGCCTGCAGGGCCAGCGCGTCGTCGCAGCGCCGCGCGGCCGAGAGCCGCCACGGCAGATCGATGGCCTGCACCGAAACCGCGGCGTGCTTCAGTTCGGGCTGCTTAGAATACGGATCGACTACCGGGATCGTCGTCTCGTTGATGCCGCCGCTGTTCAGGAACTGTCCATTCCAGTGCATCGGCGCAAACACGGTGCCGGAGGCGACGTCGTCGGTGAACTGCACCGGCAGCACCAGCGTGCCGCGCCGGCTGGCCACGCTAACCAGCGCGCCTTCGCGGATCCCGCGCCGCGCGGCATCGGAGCGGTTCATCGAGAGCGCAGGTTCGGGCGCATGGGCGAACAGCGCGCCTACACGGCCCGTGCGGCTCATGCCATGCCACTGGTCGCGCAGGCGCCCGGTCACGAGGCGGAACGGATAGCGCGCATCGACGGGCTCGGCGACGGGCCGGTACGGCGTGAGATTGAAGCGCGCGCGCCCGTCGCCGGTCGCGAACTCGCCGTTCTCGTAGCGGCGTGCCTCGCCTGTGCTCGCGCCCGCCACGAAGGGCCATTGCTGCGGCCCATCGCTTTCGAGCCGCTCGTAAGAGAGTCCGCCAATGTCGAGATCGCGGCCCACCGTCAGCAGGCGATGCTCGTCGAAGACAGCCTGCGGCGTGGCGAAGCCGAACAGGCCCTCGTCGGCGTGCAGGCGCCGCGCGAGCCGGCGCGCGACCTCGTTCGCGATCCACCAGTCGGCCTTCGCCTCGCCGGGCGCGTCCACCGCCGCGCGCACGCGCGAGATGCGCCGCTCCGAATTCGTCACCGTGCCGGCCTTCTCGCCCCAGGTCGACGCGGGCAGCAGGACATCGGCATACGGCACCGTGTCGGTCTGCGTGAAGGCCTCCTGCACCACGACGAACTCCGCCTTCTCCAGCGCCTCGCGCACGCGCGCGATATCGGGCAGCGAATGGACCGGGTTCGTGCAGGCGATCCAGAGCGCCTTGATCTCGCCGCGCCGCACGGCGTCGAACATTTCCACCGCCGGCAGCCCGGGGCGCGCAGACACCCCGCTCACGCCCCACAGCGCCTCGATCTCGGCCCGGTGTGCCGGGTTGTCGATATCGCGGTGCGCGGCCAGCATCGTCGCCATGCCGCCGACCTCGCGCCCGCCCATCGCGTTCGGCTGCCCGGTCAGCGAGAACGGCCCCGCGCCGGGCCGGCCGATCTGCCGCGCGGCCAGATGCAGGTTGATCAGCGCGAGATTCTTCTGCGTGCCGTGGCTCGACTGGTTCAGGCCCATGCAATAGAGCGAGAGCGCGGCGGGGCTTTGGCCAAACCACTCCGCCGCGCGGATCACGTCGCGCTCGTCCACGCCGCAGATCTCCGCCGCGAGGCGCGGCGTGTACTCGCGCACCAGCGCCTTGAGCGCATCGAAGCCGCTGGTATGCGCATTCACGAAGTCGCGGTCGACCAGACCTTCCCAGATCAGGTGATGGAGCATGGCGTTGAAGAGCGCGACATCGGTGCCCGGCTCGATCGCGAGATGGAGATCGGCCATCGCGGCCATGTCGGTGCGGCGCGGATCGACGACGATCCAGCGCACCGAAGGATCGCGCGCCTTCACCTCTTCCAGCCGGCGGAACAGCACCGGATGCGCATAGGCCATGTTGCTGCCCGCGAACAGGACCGTGCGCGCGCGTTCGAGATCGTCGTAGCAGGTCGGCGGGCCGTCGGCGCCGAACGCCATCTTGTAGCCCGTCACGGCGCTCGACATGCAGAGCCGCGAGTTCGTGTCGATGTTGTTGGTCCGCACGAGGCCCTTGGCCAGCTTGTTGAAAACGTAGTAGTCCTCGGTAAGCAGCTGGCCGGAAATATAGAACGCCACCGCGTCGGGGCCGTGCCGTTCGATCACGTCGGCGAAGCGTTGCGCGACCAGATCGAGCGCGCTGTCCCAGTCGGCGCTCTGGCGCGCACCCGTGCGCGTCGTACGGATTTCCGGACGCAGCGCGCGTCCGGTGACGTTGCGTACCGTCTGCGCCAGCGTGCGGCCCTTGGTGCAGAGCCGACCGAAGTTGGCCGGATGATCGGGGTCGCCCTCGACGCCGGTGATGCGACCGTCCTCGCTTTCGATCAGCACGCCGCAGCCGACGCCGCAATAGCAACAGGTAGAACGGGTAACGGTTTTCATGGCGCGGGTCTCTTGAATCGATTACGGTATTGCGGCACGCTCAATCGAGCGAAATGAAGACTTCGCCGCCTTCCACCTTGATGGGAAAGCGCTGCGTACAGCCCTCGTCGGGCGCGCAGGCGTGCCCGGTGTCGAGCGCGATGTTCCAGGAATGCAGCGGGCAGGCCACGGTGTTGCCATGCACGATGCCTTGCGACAGCGCACCGGCCTTGTGCGGGCAGCGGTCGAGCAGCGCGAAGACCTGGTCCTGCGAGTTGCGGAAGACCGCGATGTTGCCGGCCGCGCGCTCGAGCACGCGGCTGCCCAGGCGCGGGATGTCCTCGACTTCGCACGCGCGCGTCCAGTTCCCGTTCCCGGTGAGAGGCAAGTTCAGGTTCATGTTCGATCCTCGGCTCAGGCAATGGCTTTGATGGGGATGTACTCGCGCTGCTGTGCGCCGCCAACGCGCGCCTCCCACGGGTCGGCCAGGCCTTCGAGCGAATACAGCAGACGTTCGTAGAGCGCGCGGCGGCCCGCTTCGTCGTCGACCACGCGCTTCTTCACGTACTCCATGCCCACGCGCTCCAGGTAGTGCACCGTGCGGTCGAGGTAATGCGCTTCCTCGCGATAGAGCTGCAGGAACGCGGCCGTGTATTCCTTGACCTCCTCGGACGTCCTGACCTTGACGAGGAACTGCGCGACCTCGGTCTTGATCCCGCCGTTGCCGCCCACGTAGAGCTCCCAGCCGCTGTCGACCGCGATCACGCCGACGTCCTTGATGCCCGCCTCGGCGCAATTGCGCGGGCAGCCCGATACGGCCAGCTTGACCTTGTGCGGCGACCACATGTTGGCCAGCAGGGTCTCGAGGTCGATGCCCATCTGCGTGCTGTTCTGCGTGCCGAAGCGGCAGAATTCGGCGCCCACGCAGGTCTTCACGGTGCGGATCGACTTGCCGTACGCGTGGCCCGACTTCATGCCGAGGTCCTTCCACACGTTGACGAGGTCCTCCTTCTTCACGCCTAGCAAGTCGATGCGCTGGCCGCCCGTGACCTTGACCATCGGGATGTGGTACTTGTCGGCCACGTCCGCGATGCGGCGCAGCTCGTCGGGCGTCGTCACGCCGCCCTTCATCTGCGGCACCACCGAGAAGGTGTTGTCCTTCTGGATGTTCGCGTGCACCCGCTCGTTGACGAAGCGGCTTTGCGGATCGTCCACGGCCTCGCGCGGCCAGCTCGAGAGCATGTAATAGTTGATGGCCGGGCGGCAGGTTGCGCAGCCGTTCGGCGTGCGCCATTCGAGAAAGTCGAAGACCGCGTTGTGCGTGAGCAGCTTGTGCTCGCGGATCGCGCGACGTACGTCGTCGTGGCTGAAGTCGGTGCAGCCGCACACGGCCTTGGTCTTCGGCGTGGCCTGGAAGTCGGTGCCCACCGTGCTCATCAGGATCTGCTCGCACAGGCCCGCGCACGAGCCGCACGAACTCGCGGCCTTGGTGTGCTTCTTCACCTCGTCCAGCGTGAACAGGCCCTTCTCCGTGATCGCCTTGACGATCGCGCCCTTGCTCACGCCGTTGCAGCCGCACACCTCGTCGGTGTCGGCCATCGTCGCCGCGCGGTTGTGGCCGGCCACGCCAACGTCGCCCACGCTGGTCTCTCCGAACATGATGTGATCGCGCAGGTCGCCGAGCTTGCGGCCCTCGCGCAACAGCTTGAAGTACCACGCGCCATCGGCCGTATCGCCGAAGAGGCACGCGCCAACGAGCTGGTCGTCCTTGATCACGAGCTTCTTGTACACGCCGCCCGCAGGGTCCGAGAGCACGATCTCCTCGGTGCCCTCGCCGCCCAGGAAGTCGCCGGCCGAGAACAGGTCGATCCCCGTTACCTTGAGCTTGGTCGAGAGCACCGAGCCCTTGTACGTGCCGATCCCCATCAGCGCGAGGTGGTTCGCGCAGACCTTGGCCTGCTCGAACAGCGGCGCGACGAGCCCGTAGGCAACGCCGCGATGGCTCACGCATTCGCCCACCGCGTAGATGCGCGGGTCGAACGTCTGCAGCGTGTCGTTGACGATGATGCCGCGGTTGCAATGCAGGCCCGCGCTTTCCGCGAGCGTCGTATTCGGGCGGATGCCGGCCGCCATCACGACGAGGTCGGCCGGAATCTCGCTGCCGTCCTTGAAGCGCACGCCGGCGACCTCGCCGGCCTCGTTGCCGAGAATCTCGCTCGTCGAGGTCGAGAGCAGGAATTTCAGGCCGCGCTCCTCGAGCGACTTCTGCAGCAGCGTGCCCGCGGTCGCGTCGAGCTGGCGCTCGAGCAGCGTCTCGGCCAGATGCACGACCGTCACCGCCATGCCGCGCAGCTTCAGGCCATTGGCCGCTTCGAGCCCGAGCAAGCCACCGCCGATCACGACCGCGTGCCGCTTCACCTTGGCCGCCTCGATCATCGCCTCGGTGTCGTAGATATCGCGGTACGTGATCACGCCCTTCAGGTCCTTGCCCGGCACGGGCAGGATGAACGGCGACGAGCCGGTCGCGATCAACAGACGGTCGTAGCGCACCTGGGTGCCATCGGACGCGACCACCATGCGGCTGTTTCGCTCGATCCGCTCGATCGTCTTGCCCAGATGCAGGTGAATCCCGCTCTCCTCGTACCACGACAGCGGATTCAGGACGATGTCCTTGAAACTCTGCTCGCCCGCCAGCACTGGCGAAAGCAGGATCCGGTTGTAGTTCGGATGTGGCTCCGAGCCGAACACCGTGATGTCGTAGTGATCGGGCGCCAGCGCGAGCAGTTCTTCGATCGTGCGGATACCGGCCATGCCGTTGCCGATCACGACGAGACGGGGCTTGTTCATGATGGGATGTCCTCGAATTGCGAATCAGATGAACGGTAACCGTGGCTCACACGCGCGCGACTGCGCCGGTCCAGGCCTCGCGCCAGCGGCGCTTGACATACGACAGCCCGATCCAGCCGGCCAGCGCGAGACCGGCGAACAGCCACAACCCTTCGGCGTACGAACCCGTGGCCTGCTTGACCGCGCCAAGGCTGGACGCGAGCGCGAAGCCGCCCACGCCGCCCGCCATGCCGATCAGCCCCGTCATCACGCCGATGTCCTTGCCGAAGCATTGCGGCACGAGCTGGAACACCGCGCCATTGCCGGCACCGAGACACAGCATCGCGACGAGGAACAGCGCGAGCGACGCGCCCGGCGTGCCGGCGCCGTAGCCCGCGATGCCGATCAGCACTGCGACCGCGCCATACACGCCGAGCAGCGAGCGCGTGCCGCCGATGCGGTCGGCCAGCACGCCGCCAACCGGACGCATCGCCGAGCCCGCGAACACGCAGGCCGCCGTGGCCCAGCCGGCCATCTTCGGATCGAAGCCGAACTGATCGTGGAAGTAGCCCGGCAGCGAGCTGGCGAAACCCGAGAAGCCGCCGAACGTGAGCGCGTAGAAGAACATGAACCACCAGGCGTCGGGATTGCGCAGCATGCGCGCGTAGTCGCCGATGCGCTTGTGCTGCGCAGCGCCCGGCGCATCCTTCGCGCAGGCCGCGTAGAACAGGAACACGCAGACGAGCGGGATGCAGGCGAAGGCGAACACGTTCGTCCATCCGTAGGCAATCGCCAGTGCCGGCGCGAACAGCGCGGCCAGCACCGTGCCCGAATTGCCCGCGCCGGCGATCCCCATCGCCGTGCCCTGGTGCTGCGGCGGATACCAGCGCGAGGCGAGCGGCAGCGCAACCGCGAACGACGAGCCGGCCACGCCGAGGAACACGCCCAGCACGAGCGCCTGATGCAGGCTGTGGATGCCGAGCTGCCAGGCCGCCAGCAGGGTCGCGATCACGACGGTCTGGCCGAGCAGGCCCGTGCGCTTCGCGCCGAGCCGGTCGGCCAGCATGCCCATCGGCAGGCGCAACAACGCGCCAGCCAGGATCGGCACGGCGACCATCATCGCGCGCTGCTGCGTGCTCAGCTCGAGTGCCTTGGCGATCTGGATCTGCAGCGGGCCAAGCAGATACCAGACCATGAAACTGAGGTCGAAATAGAAGAAGGCCGAGAAGAGCGTCGGGGTGTGACCACTGCGCCAGAAACTGCGATCCATGTTGGGAGTTCCGTCGTCCGGCCGCACCGTCTTCATCGTCAGACGGGGTGGCCAACGTCGCAGCGCCATTGCTCGACCAAATAAAAACGGCGTCCGCCCGTGCCTGAGCACGAGAGGACGCCGTTGTCCGGGTATGCGATTGCGCGTCCCTTATGGGTTGCGCGATTCCCTGCGATTCGCGAACCCGGCTTCGTTGCCGGGCACGCGAATCACTAAGCAACGTGCGTGCCAGATGCGGTAAAACCCTTATCCTTCAAGCGATTCCACGGCCCTGCACCATTCTGGCCGGGGATTTTTTGCACCGCAGCAGTGCGATGGGCCCCGTTCGCGCACTCGCGCGGCGCAGCGCGCATCGTCGTGGTGGACGCGAGCCAGGTATCGGTCCAGTCGAAGCGATCGGCTCAGAGCACCGCCACGGAGTTCAGCGCTCTGTCGTCAAGGTTCCGCCCTCATCCGACCCCGCCTGTGCCTTGTCCACACGTTCAATCTGCACGCGCATCGACCGCGCGTCGGGCAAACCCAAGGCTTGTGCGGCGGCGTAAGAGAGATCGATGACCCTTCCATTGACGTAAGGTCCGCGATCGTTGATGCGAACGACAACCGTCTTTCCGGTAGCCATTGATCTGACGCGCACATAGCTGCCGAGCGGCAAGGTTCGATGGGCGGCCGTCAAGGCGTTGCCATCGTAGCGCTCTCCGTTCGCGGTCAGATGCCCCTGGAAGGTGGCCGAATACCATGACGCCTCGCCGGATTGCAACCGCTCGTGCTCGTGCCGAGCGCGACATGAATTAGTACTGCAAACAGTATGCGAGGGCGGAATCTGCCCGCAAGCGGCGAGCAACGCGCAGATTCCCAAGACTTCCCAATAGCGAAGCGATCGCACCCTATTCCACCCGTCAGTCCATGAGACGTGGTTCGAGCGGTCTCCAAAAGTTTGTGTTGGCGGCGTGCCCCGGGTTACGCAACGCCTTGACGGTATTTTAGCTGCCATAGCGGACCAAAGGACGCTTTCGACGCCCCGCCGTCCCCGAGGCAGAAATGCGATTTTTGCTGCTCTCTTGTGCATTGGCGCTTGCAATGGTGCCGAGCTGGAAACGCTCGTCGAGGCGGGGATTTCAGCATCGAGATCGCCTGAGGCGGCACGCAGCAACGGCGTCGGCATCTGCTCAACGCCGTGGGCGTGCTGCCTGCCAGTTTGACTCCCGCGCGGACTCGACGAACGAAGCCAGATAGTCGATCGCGCCATCAGTCTCGCGCGTGCCGAGAAAAATCTGCTTGGCGATGCCTTCCTTGCCGAGCTTCACGCTGACGAGCGGCATGCGGTCGGCGTATTCCTCGGCCAGCCACTTCGGCAGCGCGGCCACGCCGCGGTTGCTGGCGACCATCTGCATCATGATGTCGGTCGTTTCGATGGTCTTGTGCCGGCGCGGCACCACGCTCGCCGGACGCAGAAAATGGGTGTAGATGTCGAGCCGGTCGGTGTCCACCGGATACGTAATGAGCGTTTCCTCGACAAGCTGCTCCGGCTTCACATAACGCACTTTGGCAAGCTGGTGCGCTTCGGCGACCACCAGCACCTGCTCGTAGTCGAATACCGGCTCGAAGCGCAGGCCCGGACGGTTGAGCGGATCGGGCGTGACCAGCACGTCAATATCGTAGCCAATCAGCGCGCCAATGCCGCCGAACTGGAAGCGCTGCTTCACGTCGACATCGACGTCCGGCCAGCGCGTGAGATATGGCGACACGACCTTGAGCAGCCATTGATAGCAGGGCGCGCACTCCATGCCGATGCGCAGTGTGCCGCGCTCGCCCGCCGCGTATTGCTTCATGCGCTCTTCGGCCAGCTCGAACTGTGGCAAAAGGCGCTCCGCGAGGGATAGCAGATACTGGCCCGCCTGGGTGAGACGCAGGCTGCGGCCCTCGCGATCCCATATCGGCGTGCCGAGTTGCTGCTCGATCTTCTTGACCGTGTGACTGAGCGCTGACTGCGTCAAAAAAAGCGACGCCGCGGCCGCGGTGAGCGAGCCCTGGCGGGCGACTTCACGCACGATGACTAGATGAACGCGTTCGAGCATGACGCAGGGCTCCCCGTAATTCGATGAACAAATCTAATGAACAGATGAAATAATGCCATTTTTCTTCATCGAAGAATAGCTCTATGATCGCTTCCGCTCTGGATGGATTTCAGCAATTCTCATAGGGATGGCAGCGGATAGGGTCACCACGCGCAACCTCGGCTTTCCGCGCATCGGCGCGAAACGCGAACTGAAGTTCGGTCTTGAGCGCTACGGGAAA
>NZ_BAYD01000130.1 GCF_000685075.1 Paraburkholderia oxyphila NBRC 105797 | reverse complement strand
GACGCTTGCGGCCCGCCGCGAAACCAAGTTAAGGCCAACGCCTGATACCTCACGATTAAGGCCCGAGCGCCCGGCGCTCAAAAACAAACCTGCTAAAAAGGCAAGCCTAGATGAACGCGACAATGTTCCCGCACTTGTTCACGCCGCTAAAACTTCGCGCTGCGACGCTAAAGAACCGCATCATGTCGACGGGCCACGACACAACGCTCCCAACGGACGGCCGCGTCAACGACGCATTGATTGCCTACCACGAGGCCAGAGCGCGCGGCGGCGCGGGCCTGATCGTGATGCAGGTCGCCGGCGTGCACGAGACCGCGCGCTACACCTCGCACCTGCTGATGGCAACCGACGACAGCTGTATACCAGGCTACCGCCGCCTGGCCGAAGCAGTCCACGCCCACGGCTGCAAGCTGTTCTCACAGCTCTTCCACCCAGGCCGCGAGCTAATGGAATCAGCAGACGGCCTGCTGGCAGTCGCCTACGCCCCTTCACCCGAGCCCAACGAACGCTTCCGCGTGATGCCACGCGAACTCCCCCACGCGATGATCGACGAGATCATACGCGGCTACGGCCAGGCCGCACGCCGCATGCACGAGGCCGGCCTCGACGGCGTGGAATTCGTCGCGAGCCACGGCTATCTGCCCTCGCAATTCCTCAATCCCCGCGTAAACCATCGCACCGACGCATACGGTGGCACCCCCGAAAACCGCCTGCGCTTCCTCCGCGAAGTGCTCGACGAAATCCGCCGCCAAACCTCCGAAGACTTCGTGATCGGCATGCGCATCAGCGCCGGCGAGCGCGACGCAAGCGGCCTCACCGCCGAAGATGCGCTTCACGCGTGCACGCATCTCCAAGCCCATCTCGACTACGTGAACATCATCGCGGGCAATTCGGCGTCGCTCGGCGGTGCGATGCATATCGCTCCACCCATGTCGTTCGCCAACGCCTACGTCGCCCCCGATGCGAAATCGTTCAAGGAAAGCCTCTCGATTCCCGTGTTCGTCGGCGGCCGGATCAATCAGCCTCACGAAGCCGAAGCGGTCATCGCCAAAGGCCAGGCCGACGTATGCGGCATGACGCGCGCGCTGATCTGCGATCCGCAAATGCCGGTCAAGGCCCAGGCGGGCAACACCGACGACATTCGCGCCTGTATCGGCTGCAACCAGGCCTGTATCGGCCACTTCCATCGCGGTTATCCGATTTCGTGCATCCAGCATCCCGAGACGGGACGCGAGCTCACTTACGGCGAGATGAAGCCGGCCGCGCGGCGCCGCAAGGTCGTGGTGGTCGGCGGCGGCCCGGCCGGCATGAAGGCGGCGGTCACTGCCGCCAGGCGCGGGCACGACGTCACGCTCTACGAGGCCGGCAATCAGCTCGGCGGGCAGGCGCTGCTCGCGCAGTTGCTGCCGCGCCGCAGCGAGTTCGGCGGCATTGCGACGAATCTCGCGCGCGAGATCGAGTTGTCGGGCGCACGCGTGGTGAAGAACACCCGCGTCGATGCGGCGATGATCCGCGATCTGCGGCCCGACGCCGTGATTCTCGCGACAGGCGCGACGCCCTGGCTGCCCGAGTTCGAAAGCGACGGCGGCGTGGCAGTGGTGAACGCGTGGCAGGTGCTGCGCGGAGAGGCCCAAGTGGGCGCGCGCGCGCTCGTGGTCGACTGGCGCTCCGACTGGATCGGGCCGGGCGTGGCGGAACTGCTCGCGCGCGCGGGCACCGCCGTCCGGCTCGCGGTGAACGGCACGCACGCGGGCGAGACGCTGCCGCTTTATGTGCGCGACGACATTGCCGCCGAGCTGCATCGGCGCCAGATCCCGGTGACGCCGTACGCGCGCCTGTACGGATGCGATGGCGACACCGTGTTCATGCAGCACACCACGAGCGAGGAGCCCATCGTCTTCGAAGGCGTCGATACGCTCGTGCTGTGTCACGGCCACAAGCCCGAGTCCGGGCTCGAAGCGGCATTGCGGCCGCTCGCCAATGGCCGCGAAGATGCGCCGCTGGCCGAGTTGATCGTGATTGGCGACTGCCTGGCGCCGCGCACGGCGGAGGAGGCCGTCTACGAAGGGCTAAAGGCCGGTTGGCAAGTTTAGGGCGAGTGAGAGGAGCCAGGCGCCTGCTCAACCCGGCAGCGCCTTGCTTTGCAGGCATTCGAGGAAATACTCGGCCTCGCCGCTCAGGACGAGGTCCTTGCGATACAGGACGCTGAGCTCTAGCCGCGGCAGCTTCCAATCGAGTGCGATGCGCTCCAGCGTGCCGCGCGCGATTTCCTCCTCCAGCTGGAAGTCGGGCCACACGCTCACCACGCCCGCCTCGCTCGCGAGTTCCGTATAGAGCCGCCGCGCGGTGCACACGGTGACGCGTGACGGCGGTGCGAGCTGGGCGCTGGCGCCGGCCTGCGCGGTCAGCGTGGCCCAGAACGCCGGCATGCTCTTGCGCGTGTAGTTGTAGAGCCAGTGCGCCTCGCGCAGGCGCGTGAGCCGCGTCTCGCCGGCCAGCGGGTCGCCGCGCTTGAGCGCGAGCGACTGCGCGACGAAGCCCAGCGGGACCACGCGGAACTCGGTGCCGGCGTCTCCCGGGGCCGTAAAGCCGATGCACATGTCGAACGAGCCGTCTCGCAGGCCGTCGATGAGCCGGGTCGTCTGGAACTCGAACACGTCGAGCGGCACATTGGGAAAGCGCGTGCGGAACGCGTGGATGGCATCCGGCACCACGATCGAGGCGGCCAGCAGCGACACACCAATCCGGATCGTCAGCACCGAAGACGTCTTCATCTCCTCCAGTTCCTGCTCCGCGCGCTCGATCTCGCCAACCACGGTGCGCGCGCGCCGCAGCAGCGCCTCGCCATAGGGCGTCAGACGAATGCCCGAGCCGCTGCGCACGAGCAGCTGCACGCCGAGGCGCGCCTCCAGCTCCTTGATGCTCTTGGTCACGGCGGGCTGGGACAGGCACAGCGCATGGGCGGCGGCCATCAGCGTGCCGTGCTCGGCAATGGCCACGAGGATGCGCAGTTGGGTGGTTTTCATCGCTTTCGCGGCCCATGAGCCTTGGCTATGTACATAAAAAACTGGAAATTGACCAGTCGCGGCGCTGGCTAGTATAGCCACTTCGCCGCCCCCGCACGGGCGCGGCCTGATGCACGGAAGTCACGGCATGCAGCGCATGCACCGCATGCACCGAAGAGAGGGAGGAAAAGTGGGAGCGGATTTGATCGATACGGACTTCGACGAGCTCGTCGCGTTGCGGCGGGACATCCACGCGAACCCGGAGACAGCGTTCGACGAGATGCGCACGAGCGAGCTGGTCGCGGCGAAACTGCGTGCCTGGAATATCGAAACGCACACGGGCGTGGGCAAGACCGGGGTGGTGGGCGTGATTCGCGGCTCGCGCAGCGGGCCGGAGAGTGGGCCGAACAGCGTTCGCACGATCGCGCTGCGCGCCGACATGGATGCGCTGCCGATGAACGAGGAAGGGCGTCCGTTGCACCGCTCCTTGCGGCAAGGCGTATTCCACGGCTGTGGCCATGACGGCCACACGGCCATGCTGCTCGGCGCGGCCCGCCATTTCAGCCGCCATCGCGACTTTGCCGGCACGCTGGTGCTGATCTTCCAGCCCGCGGAGGAGACGGGCGGCGGCGCGCTCGCCATGCTCGACGACGGCCTCGAGACGCGCTTTCCCTACGACGAGATCTACGCGATGCACAACGCGCCGCACTTCGCGCCGGGGACATTCGGCGTGCGCGATGGGGCCATGCTCGCGTCCTGCGACGAGTTCGAGATTAACGTGACCGGCGTGGGCGGCCATGGCTCCTCGCCGGAGAAAACGAAGGATCCGGTCGCGGCATCCGCGCAACTCATCTGTGCGTTGCAGACGGTCGTGAGCCGCGCGATCGATCCGGCAGCGGCAGCCGTCTTGAGCGTCGGCAGCATTCACGCGGGCAGCGCGTCGAACGTGATTCCTTCGCAGGCCAAAATGACGGGCACGGTGCGCACCTTCGACGAAAGCGTGCGCGCGCGCATGAAGGCACGCATCGAGGCGATCTGCGCGGGCGTCGCGCTGGCGACCGAATGCGAGATCGCGGTGCGCTTCTACGGCAGCTCACCGGCGACGATCAATCATCGCGCGCAGGCCGAGGCTGCGGAGGCCGCCGCAGCCGAGGTCTTCGGCCCGGAGAACGTGCTGCGCGAGTTCGCGCCGCTCAACGGCTCCGAGGACTTCTCCGAATTCCTGCTGCGCCGGCCCGGCGCTTACGTGCTGCTGGGCCAGGGCGGCGTCTATTGCCACCATCCCGAGTTCGATTTCAACGACGAAGTGCTGCCGCTTGGCGTGCGCTTCTTCGTGACGCTGGCGCTCGCGCGCCTGAGCGCGTAGTGCGTGCACTCACGCGTCTTGAACACAATTCCCAATCCAGTCAGGAGACACTGATGAAACCGCACCTGCTGCCGATGCTCGGCGCAGCGCTTGCCGCCGCCTCACTCGTCCTCGCGCAATCCGCGCAGGCCGAAACCTTGCGCTTCGGCACCGACCCGACCTATCCGCCGTACGAATACAAGCTGCCGAGCGGCCAGCTCGCCGGGCTCGACATCGAGCTCGGCAATGCGCTGTGCGCCGCCGCGCACGTGAAATGCGAATGGGTGGAGGGCAGCTTCGACGGGCTGATCGCCGGCCTGCAATCGCGCAAGTTCGACGCCATCAACGCGTCGCTCGCGGCAACGGCGGCGCGCCGCGCCGTGATGGACTTCACCACGCCGCTCTATCCGGCGGACATTCGCCTGCTCGCGCCGAAGGCCGCGCATCTGCAGCCCAATGCGGCGTCGCTGGCTGGCAAGCGCATTGGCGTGCTGCAGGGCTCGACCCAGGAGGCCTTCGCGAAGCTCAACTGGGCGCCGCATGGCGTTTCGGTCGTCGAGTACCCGGACCAGAACAGCGTCTATGCCGACCTCTCGAACGGGCGGCTCGACGGCACGCTCGTCATCGGCGCCGCTGCGCGGCTCGGCTTCCTCGCGAAGCCCGAGGGCAAGAGCTTCGAGCTGGCGGGCCCGCAGATCGTCGACCCGGCGCTGCTTTCCATGAGCAGCGTGATTGGCGTGCGCAAGAACGATCCGCATACGCTGCAGGCGCTCGACACCGCCATCGCGCAACTCAAGCAGGACGGCACGATCGACCGTCTGACGCACAAGTATCTGGACGCCACGCCGGCAACGAAGTAAGCGCCGCACCCGTGCAGGTGCACGCCGGCTAACGCGGGGACACGCCCGCGCGCGGCGCGTCCTGCGCGGTTCACCGTGGCCCGCTATTGGGCTTCTACCCGCTGATTGAAAACATGAAACGACACGCACTACTGGGTTGCGTGCTGGGCGCGTTCGCGCTCGGCGCGCACGCAAGCAACGACTCCAGCGTCACGCTGTTTGGCATCATCGACGAGGGCATCGTCTATACCGGCAACCAGGGCGGCGCGCATGCGCTGCAGACGGTCAGCGGCACCACGGCCCCCACCAAATGGGGCCTGCGCGGCACTGAAGATCTCGGTGACGGCAACAAGGCGCTGTTCATGCTCTCCACCACGTTCTCCGCCAACAACGGCACCGCGTGGCCGAGCGGACGCATGTGGGGCGACTACGCCTGGGTTGGCCTGCAGAACGAGCGCCTCGGCACGCTCAAGCTCGGCCGCCAGGCCGATTCGATGACGGCCTACCTCGGCGACTTCTCAGCCGGCGGCAACTGGGGTGGCACATTCTTCGCTCACCCTTTCGACAACGATAATCTTTGGGACTCCTTCTTGCTGAACAACGCGGTGCGCTATGAAAGCGTGAGCGTTGGCGGCTTCGACGTGGGCGCGACCTATGCGTTCAGCAACAAGGCGGCGTCGGCGACGGGCGGTTCGGGGTTCGCCGACAACCGCGTCTGGGAGGCGGCCGCGCGCTATCGAAACGGGCCTTTCAGCGCCGCGCTGGTCTACGAGCAGATCGATCATGCGGGCGACGACGCGCCCGGAACCTTTGGCGCAGTCGATGCGGCCGACGCCAATTTCACCGCCAACGGGCAGCGTATTTATGGTGTGGGCCTCGGGTACTCGCTCTCGAAAGTGGACTTGCACGCGAATCTCACGCGCTCGACGTTCTCGCAGCCCTCGGGCGAATATCAAAGTGCGAGTTTCACTGGCGCGAGCTCCTTGAGCTTTAATAACGCGGAGGTCAATGCGGTCTGGCACGTTACACCCGCGGTCAGCCTGAGTGGCGCCTATACGTACACTGAGGCGCGGGTCGACGGGAACTCGCCGCACTGGAACCAGTTCGGTTTCGTGGCCGAATATGCACTCTCGCATCGCACCAGCATTTATGCCCAAGGGGTCTATCAGCGTGTTTCTGGCGAGGGGTCACCTTTCGCACAGGCGCAGATCAATACGCTTTCGCCGGCTTCGGGCGATGTTCAGTCGGTGGTTGGCGTGGGGTTGCGGCACTTCTTCTAGTAGTGGGGGAGGATCGGCCCTGCCGGGAGTAGCGGGTCGCGCTGGCGGGCCGCTACTTTTGGCCTCGCGACGGCGACTCGTGCGTGCGGACAGGTTTCGAAACGCGTCATCACCATCGGCGAGATGGGCGATCAGGAACAGGCACCATGCACTCAGCAGCGCGAATGCGCCAAACAGGATGAAGAGTTGGGTGTCCACGAACACTCCTCGGGAAAGCGTTGGATGCGACCGGCGCTGTTCCGCAGGATTCGTCAGCGCATTGGTGGGTGCGCTGGTGGTAAGCAAGGTTCGTGCTTGGGGGCGGCTGTGGCCGCCTGGTTTTAGGTTGGCCTTAACTTGTTTTCGCGGCGGGCCGCAAGCGTTG
>NZ_BAYD01000131.1 GCF_000685075.1 Paraburkholderia oxyphila NBRC 105797 | reverse complement strand
GCTGCAAAGAAAAGTAGGTGCCGCCCCGCACAGGGGCGACGCTTGCGGCCCGCCGCGAAAACAAGTTAAGGCCAACGCGCCAAAAAAAGCCAAAAGCCATTTTGGCTAACTAGCAAACCTTACAAGTGCATCAACGGCGACAGCACCATCCTTGTCCACAAGGAGCGGATTAACATCGAGCTCAAGCAGCGTCTCAGCATGCTCTTCGGCGAACCTCGCAATCGCCATAACATTCCGCACAGTCGCATCGAGATCAGCCGCCGCGCCCCCGCGATACCCCGTGAGCAACGGCCCCAGCTTAAGCCCAAGCAGCGCCGCGCGCACATCCTTCTCACTCGCTGGCAACAGCAACGTAGCCGTATCACGAATCAGCTCAACCAGCACGCCGCCGCTACCCAGCACGAGCGCAAGCCCAAATCCAGCATCACGCTTGATGCCAACAATCAACTCCATCAACGGCGGGCTAGCCATCCGCTCAACGAGAATGCGCTCGACCGCAACCTCCGGCGCATAACTCGCAACGCTCTCAGTCATACGCACGACGGCGCTAGCAACCGCCTCGGGCGACTCGAGCCGCAACGCCACCGCCCCCGCTTCGGTCTTATGCGGCAGATGTTCACTCACCACCTTCACACAAACCGGGAACCCAAGCTTCGCAGCCGCGGCCGGCGCCTCGGCCGGACTCACACAAACGGCAGCAGGCACATCGAGCCCATACTCAGCAAGCCTGCGCTTGCTCTCCCACTCATCGAGCAACCGGCCACCGGCCTCATTCGCCGATGCATCGGGCACGCGCAGCACAGGCAGCGTAGAAAGACGGTCTTCAGCCAGCCGCGCCGCGCGAGTCTTCCCGTACCACATCGCCGCGCCAATCGCCGCGATGCCTTCGCGCAACCCCTGCAGCGGCGCAACGCCAGCGGCGGCCATGCGCAACGCGTGCTCGGGCGGCGTCAGCTCGGGAAACACGGAAATCAGCGCGGCGGGCACGTCGTGAGCGCGTGCACTGGCCGCAAAGGCATCAGCAGCAATATCGCATTGCGGGCGCTCGCCGGTGTCTGCCTTGGGGTAGTCGAGGATCATCGCGGCCGCGCCAGGACGCTCGCCTAGCAGCGCGTCGCAACAAGCGCGCATGGCGTCGGGGCGGCCCCACGGCGTGGTCGTGAAATCGAGCGGGTTGGCGATGTTCGCGTAGGCCGGCAGCACGGTTTCAAGCGTCGCGCGGCCGTGCGCGCTCACGGCCGGAAACGCAATGCCCTGCGCTTCGGCGAGATCGGCGACAAGGCCCGCGTCGCCGCCCGAGGTCGCGAGCGCCGCGAGCGTGCTGCTTTTGGGGATGCCCGCAATCGAGAGCAGCTTCAGCGTTTCCACCAGCTCAACCGGATCGCGCGCGCGGATCACGCCAAGCCGCTTGAACAGGGCGTCGTAGAGCGAATCGGAGCCCGCGAGCGAGCTGGTGTGGCTCAACGCGAGCTGCGCGCCCAGTTCCGATACGCCGCTCTTGAGCGCGACGATAGGCACGCCGCGCGCGAGCGCCCGCGTGGCGGCCTCGCTGAATGCGCTCACGTTCTTGAGGCCCTCGAGGTGCACGCCGATCGCGCGCACGCGCTCGTCGTCCACGAATGCATCGACGAGACGCGCCACGTCCACCTGCGCCTGGTTGCCCACGCTCGCGAGATACGCGAAGGGCAGCCCGCGCGCGCTCATCGAGAGATTGTAGGCAAGGTTGCCGCTTTGCGTGATCACGGCAACGCCGCGCTCGACGCGCGCTGCGCCGTGCGCCACGGGCCATAGCGCGCTGCCGTCCAGACCATTCAGCAATCCATAGCAATTGGGGCCGAGCAGCGCCATGTCGCCCGCCGCTTCCAGCAGGCTCGCCTGGAGCGCGGCGCCCTCGGCGCCGGTTTCCGAAAAGCCCGATGCGTAGACCACCGCGCCGCCCGCGCCGCGCGCCGCGAGTTCGCGCACGACGCCCACCGCCGCCGCCGAGGGCACCGCGATGAAGGTGGCGTCGGGTGCGCGCGGCAAGTCTTCGACGCGCGCGTAGCAGCGCTCGCCGTCGATCTCGGCGTGCGTGGGGTTGACGAGCCAGACGTCGCCCTGGTAGCCGAAGGCGCGCGAGCGCTGCAGCGCGGCCGCAATGCTGCGTCCGCCAATGAATGCAATGCTCGAAGGATTGAGAAGTCGATGCAGGTTGGCGGCGAACGCGGTGTCGCCGCGCTCGGTGGCACGGGTATGGGCCATGGCGGGTGTGTCGATTGAAATCCGATTGGAAACCGAATGGTTACGTCGAGGCGTGTGAGCGCATTCAGGCGGGCGCACCGTCGCGCGCCCGCCTGGGTCGCCGGCTAGCTATATTGCCGCATGATTTCCTTCGAGAGAATATGTCGCTGGATCTCCGAGGTGCCTTCCCAGATGCGCTCGATGCGCGCGTCGCGCCAGAAGCGCTCGATCGGCAGCTCGTCCATGAGGCCCATGCCGCCGTAGATCTGCACCGCATGATCGGTCACGCGGCCCAGCGTTTCGGTCGCGAGCAGCTTGGCGAGCGCCGCGTCGCCATCGGTCATGGTGCCCTTGTCGAGCTTGTCCGCGGTGTAGAAGGTGACGAGCTCCGCCGCGCGGATCTCCGTGGCCATGTCGGCGAGCTTGAACGACGTGCCCTGAAAGTCGCCGATGCGCTTGCCGAACTGCTGGCGCGTGGCCGCCCATTCGGCCGCCATTTCGAACGCGCGTTGTGCGCGCCCGATGTTGTTGGCCGCCACCATCACGCGCCCGGCGGTCAACCATTCGCTGGCGAGATCGAAGCCATGATGCTCCTCGCCGAGGATCTGCGAGACGTGCACGCGGCAGTCGGAAAGGAAGATCTCCGACTGATGATAGCCACGCAGGCTCGTGCAGTGCGGGCCGCGCCGCACGGTCATGCCGGGCGTGTCCTTGTCGATCAGGAAGCAGGTCACGCGCTTGCGCGGGCGGCCGCGCCATTCCTCTTCGCCCGTCACGGCGAACAGGATCACATAATCGGCCGTGTCCGCGTGACTGATGAAGTGCTTGCTGCCGTTGATCACGTAGTGGTCGCCGTCGCGCACCGCGCGCGTGCGGATGCCCATCGCGTCCGAGCCCGCACCCGGTTCCGTGAGCGCGAAGCAGTCCACGCGCTCGCCGCGCACGGTCGGCTTCAGGTAGCGCTCGATCTGCTCGCCCTTGCAGGCCATCAGGATCTTGCTCGGCCGCGCGACGAACACGTGCAGCGCCCAGCTCGTGCGTCCGAGCTCGCGCTCGACGAGCGCCTGGCTCAAATAGTCGAGCCCTGCGCCGCCAACGCTCTCCGGCATGTTGAATGCGTAGAGGCCGAGCTCGATGGACTTCTTGCGGATCGAGGCGGCGAGCGCCGGCGTGACTTCGTCGGCGCGGTCCACGGCGAACTCGTGCGGCTGCAGCTCCTTTTCCACGAAGGTGCGCACCGACGAAACCAGCATTTCCTGCTCATGGGTCAATGAGAATTCCACGCGTTATCTCCCTGCGAATTGTGGGGCGCGCCGCTCTTTCGACGCGCGAAGGGCTTCCTGACCGTCTTCGCTATGGCCGCACGCGAGTCCGGCGGCGAGCTCGGCCTGGAGCTGCTCGGCGAGCGTGCTGGTGAGCGAACGTGCGAAGAGGGCCTTGGTATGGCCGAGCGCCACGCTCGGGCCGGCCGCGAGCTGCGCGGCGAAGTTGGCGACGTGCGACTCGAACACAGCGTCGTCGACCACTTCGGAAACGAGGCCCGCCGCCAGCGCCTGCTCGGCGCTCCAGCGTTCGTTCAGGAATACGAAGCGGCGCGCGATGTCGGGCCGCGCGAGACGCGGGAGGAACCAGCTGCCGCCCATGTCGGGGCTGTAGCCCATGCCGGTGTAGCCGCAGCGCAGCGACGCGCTGGCGGCGGCAATGCGGAAGTCGCACGCGAAGCCAATGTCGGTGCCCGCGCCGACCACCGAGCCGTTGAGCGCCGCCACCGTGGGGCGCGGAAACGCCGCGAGCAACTGCACGAAGGCGTGGGCCTTGTCGGTCCAGCCATAGGTGTCGAGCTCGCCGTTGGCTTCCGCCTGGGCCCATTCCTCGACGTCGGCGCCGGCGCAGAACGCCTTGCCGGTGCCGGTGATCACGAGACAGCGCACCGACGGGTCCTGCGCATAGCCTTCGAGCAGTTCGCGCAGCCGGTCCAGATGGGGGCGCGCGAGCGCATTGCGCGCCTCCGGCCGGTCGATGCGCAGGGTGAGCACACCGTTGCGCGAGTCGATACGGATCTCTTCTGTAATCATGGTTTTCGCCAGTCTCCTGTGTCTCATGCAACCTGGTTGCGCACGGTCGTGTATGGATGGTACAGACCCACGGCGGGGCAAGGGTCCGCTCTACTTGCAGCCTCCATTACGGCATAGTATAAGTTCTGTTAAATGAACGTTCAACCCAAATCGGAAAAGACGATCAGGAGACGAAGAGTGGAAGCAGGTCATGCGAGTGCGGAAATGGGTGTCGACTGGAGCGCCGGGGCGGCGCCGGCAAGCGCGAGCCGCGTGGCGTCCGGCGCCGGGCTGCTGATCGACCGGATCTCCAAGCGCTACGGGAAAGTGGTGGCGGTGCAGGAGACCACGATCGACATTCCGCGTGGCGAGTTCCTGACCATCCTTGGACCGTCCGGGTCGGGCAAGACCACCCTGCTGATGATGGTGGCGGGCTTCGAGCAGCCCACGGGCGGCGACCTGCGGGTGGGCGCGAAGAGCATCGTCGCGCTGCCGCCCGAGAAGCGCAATTTCGGCATGGTGTTCCAGGGCTACGCGCTCTTTCCGCACATGACGGTCGAGCAGAACGTCGCCTATCCGCTGATGGTGCGCGGCCAGAAAGGCCCGGACGCCGTCAAGCGCGTGAAGCAGGCGCTCGACCAGGTGCGCCTCGGCCACCTCGCGGACCGCCTGCCGCGCCAGATGTCGGGTGGCCAGCAGCAGCGCGTGGCGCTCGCGCGTGCGCTCGTGTTCAACCCGGACGTGGTGCTGCTCGACGAGCCGCTGGGCGCGCTCGACCGCAAGCTGCGCTGCGAGGTGCAGATCGAGCTGAAGGCGCTGCACGAGCGGCTCGGCGCCACTTTCCTGTTCGTCACGCATGACCAGGAGGAAGCGCTTTCGATGTCGGACCGTATCGCGATCATGCGCGACGGCCGGCTCGAACAGATTGGCGCGCCGGGCGAGCTCTACGAGCGCCCCGGCAATCGCTTCGTGGCGGACTTCCTGGGCGAGAGCAACTTCATCGAAGGCGAGGCGGTGGGCACGCACGACGGCGTCACCGTCTATCGCGCCGGCAACCGTCAATTCGCGGCGAGCGCCGGCAGCGCGCGCGCCGGCGACAAGGTCCTCTACGCGCTGCGCCCCGAGAAGGTCGGCATCGCCACGACGTCGAGCAACGGCGCGCTCAACGAGGTGTGCGGCCGCGTCGTGCACTGGAACTACTTTGGCGCGTCGTTCCGCTTCGAAGTCCAGACGGCCGAACTCGGCCGCATGATCGCCGACGTGCCGGCATGGAAGGGACTCGCTTCACCGCATACCGGCATGGAAGTGTTCGTGCAATGGGAGCCCGACGCGACCTCGCCGCTTGCGGTCAATTGATTGCCGCCGGGCGAGCGGTCCGCCATGCGGGTGCCCGCAGTGGGTTTGTACTTCATTCATCGAGCGAAGCATAAAAAAGGAGACACCATGACGCAACGCCATATGCGCGACCTCATCGAGCAAGCGCGCGATCTCGAGCCCCGCACCGAACAGGGCCGGCGCAACTTCCTGAAACTGTGCGCGGCGGCCGGCATCGCACCGACGCTGCTATCGGTCTGGAGCGGCGCGGCGCGCGCATCGAACCCGAAGGAGATCGTGCTGAGCGCATGGGGCGGCGAAGGGCGCACGGCATTTCGCACGGCGTACATGGACCCGTTCACGAAGGCGACGGGCATTCGCATGGGCTACGATTCGTCGCCCGACGACGGCAAGATCAAGGCGATGGTCGAGAACGGCAACGTCATCTGGGATGTGATGGACCTCGACGGCTTTGAGGCGATCAAGCTCGGCAAGCAGGGCTTTCTGCGCGCGATCGACTACTCGGTCGTGAACCGGCTCGCGTTGCCGGGACTCACGTCGGACTTTGGCGCGCCCGCCTATCTGCTGAGCTACGTGCTCGCCTACGACTCGCAGAAGTTCGGTGCGAATCCGCCGAAGAACTGGGCCGATTTCTGGAACGTGAGCAAATTCCCCGGCAAGCGCGGCCTGTGGAAATGGATGGGCGGCTCGCTCGAGGCCGCGCTGATGGCGGACGGCGTGGACAAGGACAAGATCTACCCGATCGACACGCAGCGCGCGTTCAACAAGCTCAAGGTGCTCAAGCCCAACGTGCTGCTGTGGGATTCCGGCGCGGACAGCCTGCAGTTGCTGCGCGACGGCGAAGTGAGCATGGCCTGCATCTGGCACACGCGCGCGAACGCGATTCAGCGCGAAAGCAAGGGGCGCTTTCGCTATACGTGGGAGCAGGGCCTGGCCTCGTGCGACGTGTGGTCGGTGCCGAAAAACAATCCGGCCGGCGACCAGGTCTGGCAGTTCATCAAGTTCGTCCAGGGCATCGAGCCCCAGCTCAAGCTGCTCTCGGCGCTTGGCAACGGGCCGGTGACGCCGGCCGCGACGGCGCAGGTGCCGGCCACGCTGCGCGCGGACAATCCGGGCACGCCGGAGAACTGGGCGCAGCAGTGCAAGGTCGATCCGGCCTGGTGGGCCCAGAACTACGACGCCACGCTGCAGCGCTACACGGACCTGATGTCCTCGTGAGATCGATTGCCCGTCGCCGGCAAGGAGCACGCCGGCGCTCCGCCGAACCCTTATCGAACGCCGCGCCATGAATACGCTGACTTCCTCCGCGCCCGAACGCGTCGCGCTACCGCGCAAGCGGATCGACCGCTACTGGCTGCTGGTGCTGCCGCTGCTCGCGCTGCTGGCCGTGCTGTATCTGTTTCCCCTGCTGCGCGTACTGTGGCTGAGCTTTTCCGTGCCGCAGCCCGGGCTCCAGAACTACGCGCGCTTCATCGACAACGCGAGCGTGCACCGCGTGCTGTGGACCACGCTGCGCATCTGCAGCATGACCACGGTGATCTCGGTGGCGCTCGGTTACGCGATTGCGTTCGCGATGGTGCACGTGGGGCCGCGCCAGCGCATGGCGCTGTTCTTTGGCCTGCTGGTGCCGTTCTGGGCCTCGGTGCTGATCCGCGCGTTCTCGTGGCTGTTCCTGCTCGGCGAGCAAGGGCTCGTGAACAACACGCTGATGGCGCTCGGCATGACCGACGAGCCGCTGCAGTTGATGCGCAATCCGTTCGGCGTGGTGGTCGGCATGGTGCACTTCATGATTCCCTATGCGGTGCTGCCGCTCTACTCGAACATGAAGGGCATCGATCCGCAGCTCGCGCGCGCCTCGCAAGGGCTTGGCGCGAGCGCCTTCCTCACGTTCCGCAAGGTGTACTTCCCGCAGACGCTGCCCGGCATCTACGGCGCGGGACTGCTGGTGTTCATCTTCTCGCTCGGCTTCTATGTGACGCCGGTGATCCTGGGCGGCGGGCGCACCGTGATGGTGGCGGAATACATCAGCACGCAGATCCTGCAACTGGTGAACTGGGGCAGCGGCGCGGCGCTGGCTTCCGTGCTGCTGATGGCGATCGTGACGGTGCTGGTCGTGCTCTCGCGCTTCATCAACCTGCGCGAGCTGTTTGGCGCGAAGTAGGCGGCATCAGGAACATCAAGGACATCAAGGAAACCTTATGAATTCCAGACTCACCATCCGGCGCGCGCTGGTGATCGGCGTGGCGTGGGCGGCCATCCTGTTCCTGCTGCTGCCGCTGCTGGTCTCGGTGCCGGTATCGCTCACGCCGAACGACTATCTCTCGATGCCGGACGGCACGATCTCCATGCGCCACTACGCCGTGCTGTTCGAGGACGACGGCTGGCTCGCGAGTTTCGCGCAGAGCGGCGTGATCGCGCTGGCCTCGGCGACGATCTCGGTCACGCTCGGCACGCTGTGCGCGATCGGTCTGTGGAAGATCGCCTCGCGGCGCGGCGAGACCGTGCGCCTCGTGATCCTGTTCCCGCTCATCGTGCCGCCGATTGTTTCCGCGCTCGCGTTCTACCGGCTCTGGGCCGACTGGCGCCTGCTCGACAGCTACACGGGCACGATCCTCGCGCATGTGGTCTTGACCGTGCCGTATGTCGTGGTTTCGGTTTCCACCTCGCTCGCGACGCTCGGGCTCAAGGTCGAGCAGGCGTCGCGCAATCTCGGCGCGAACCTCTATCAGACGCTGCGCCACGTGATCCTGCCGCTGATACGCCCCGGCGTGTTCTCGGCGGCGGTGTTCGCGTTCATCCTCTCGTGGGACGAACTCGTGGTCACGCTGTTCATTTCGAGCCGCCACATCTATACGCTGCCGCGCCGCATGTGGGACGGCATGCGCGAGAACGTCGACCCGGCGATCGCCGCCGTGTCCACCCTGATGCTCGTCGGCACCTGCGCCGCGATTGCCGTGTCGCTCGCGCGCCGGCGCACGGCGGGCGAACTCTAATCATTGCCGCACTGGAGAAACAAAAACATGAAGGTATTGATCGTTCACGCCCATCCCGAACCGCAGTCGTTCACCACCTCGATGCAGCATTGCGCCGTGCGCACGCTGGAAGCGCAGGGACACGAGGTGATGGTGTCGGACCTCTACGCCATGAACTGGAATCCGGTGGCGAGCGCGGCGGACTTCGGCATGCGGCGCAACGCGGATTACCTCGTCTACGCACTGGAGCAGCGCGAGAACGTGGCCGCCCAGGCGATCGCTCCCGACATTGCGGCGGAGCTGGAAAAACTGCTGGCGTGCGATCTGGTGATCTTCAGCTTCCCGCTGTTCTGGTGCTCGGTGCCGGCCATCATGAAAGGATGGATCGATCGCGTGATGGTCTCGGGCAAGGTGTATGGCGGCTTGCGCTTTTACGACCGCGGCGGCATGCGCGGCAAGCGCGCGATGCTGGCCTACACCTGCGGCGGCCGCGATTACATGTTCGGCCCTGAAGGGGTGCACGGCGAGATGGACCTCATGCTGCGCCATATGTTGCGCGGGACGCTCGGCTATGCCGGCTTCGAAGTGCTGCCGTCGTTCGTTGCGCATCACGTGCCGTATATCGCCAACGAAGAACGGGTGGCCATGCTCGAGCGTTACGCCGAGACCCTCACGAAGCTCGACCAGTTGGAGCCGCTCGCCTTCCCGACGCTCGACGACTTCGACTCGGAGATGCGCCCACGCGTGGTGGCCGAGCAGCTGAGCGAGCAAAACTAATTAATCTGAATGTGAGCATGCGATGAGTGTGAAGATCCTGGTGGGCGTGAAGCGGGTGGTCGATTACAACGTGAAGGTGCGCGTGAAGTCGGATGGCACGGGCGTGGATATCGCCAATGTGAAGATGTCGATGAACCCGTTCGATGAGATCGCCGTGGAAGAGGCGGTTCGCCTGAGGGAAGCGGGCGTGGCGACGGAAGTGATTGCCGTGTCTGCGGGCCCCGCGCAAGCGCAGGAAACGCTGCGTACGGCGCTGGCCATTGGCGCGGATCGCGCGATTCTCGTCGAATCGAATGAGGATCTGCAACCGCTCGCGGTGGCGAAGCTTTTGAAAGCGCTGGTCGATAAAGAGCAGCCGCAGCTCGTGATTCTCGGCAAGCAGGCCATCGACGACGATTCGAACCAGACTGGCCAGATGCTTGCCGCTTTGGCTGGTCTGCCCCAGGCAACGTTCGCTTCGAAGGTCACGATCGCCGACGGCAAGGCCACGGTTGCGCGTGAAGTCGATGGCGGCGCGGAAACGCTCTCGCTGACGCTGCCCGCAGTGGTTACGACGGACCTGCGTCTGAACGAGCCGCGCTACGTCACGCTGCCGAACATCATGAAGGCGAAGAAGAAGCCGCTGGAAACGATCAAGCCGGAAGATCTTGGTGTGGATGTCACGCCGCGTCTGAAGACCCTGAAGGTGGCCGAGCCGCCCAAGCGCAGCGCGGGCGTGAAGGTCGCCGACGTGAAGACGCTGGTCGAGAAGCTGAAGACCGAAGCCAAGGTGCTGTAAGGGGAGAGAAACAAAATGACGAATCTGGTAATTGCCGAACACGACAACACATCGATCAAGGCTGCGACGCTGAACACCGTGGCTGCCGCGCAGAAGATCGGCGGCGACGTGCACGTGCTGATCGCGGGTCACAACGCCCAGGCTGCCGCAGAAGCGGCCGCGAAGATCGGCGGCGTTTCGAAGGTGCTGCTGGCCGACGCGCCGCAACTGGAGCAGGGCCTTGCAGAGAACGTCGAAGCCACGGTCCTGAGCATCGCAAGGAACTACTCGCACATCCTCGCGCCGTCCACGGCTGCGGGCAAGAACGTCACGCCGCGTATCGCCGCGAAGCTGGACGTCGCGCAGATTAGCGACATCACGGCAGTGGATTCACCGGATACGTTCGAGCGTCCGATCTACGCGGGCAACGCAATCGCAACGGTGCAGTCGCAAGACCCCATCAAGGTGATCACGGTTCGTACTACGGCATTCGACGCTGTTGCAGCCGAAGGCGGCAGCGCAGCGGTAGAGAAGATCGAAGCGGCAGCAGACAGCGGCCTCTCGCAATTCGTTGGCCGTGAAGTCACGAAGCTCGACCGTCCGGAACTCACGAGCGCGAAGATCATCGTCTCGGGTGGTCGCGGTCTGGGCAGCGGCGAAAACTACACGAAGGTGCTGGAGCCGCTCGCCGACAAGCTCAACGCCGCACTGGGCGCCTCGCGCGCGGCAGTCGACGCGGGCTACGTCCCCAACGACTACCAGGTCGGCCAGACCGGCAAGATCGTCGCGCCGCAGCTCTACATCGCCGTGGGCATCTCGGGCGCGATCCAGCACCTCGCGGGCATGAAAGACTCGAAGGTGATCGTGGCGATCAACAAGGACGAAGAGGCGCCGATCTTCAGCGTGGCCGATTATGGCCTCGTGGGCGACCTCTTCGCGGCCGTCCCCGAGTGGGCGAACGCGCCGGCCTGATGCGCACGAGCTCGGCTCGTCCACAAGGCTCGTCCACAAGGCTCGTCCACAAGGCTCGTCCATCAGGCCCGTCCATCAGACTCTTCCCCAATCGCACGACCCAACCGATCGAAATCACCATGACGTCCAGCGACGTACTGCTGTTCCTCACGGGCCTGCTCACGTTGTTTTGCCCGCCCGTTGCGATGCCGATGTACGCGGCGGTCACGGGCCATTTCCCCGACGCGACGCAGCGGCAGATCGCGCTGCGCCTGTTCGTGTGGATCGCGGCGGCGATGGTCGCCGCGGTGTGGGGCGGCCAGTTTCTGCTGCGCATGCTGGGCCTCACGCTCGGCGCGTTGACGCTCACGGGCGGCCTCGTGCTGTGCCTGTGGTCGATTCCGATGATGCGCGGCACGCACGCGGACAAGGACGAGCGGCGCGGTGGCACGGGCCGGCTCGAGCATGCGCAGTGGCGTGGCTACATCGCGGTGCCGCTGATTTTCCCGCTCTCGATCGGCAGTGCGGTGATCTCGCTCGTCATCACGACGGCCTCGCGCTTTCATACGATCGGCGATCTGTGCATCGTGAGCGCCGCGTGCGTGCTGCACGCGGGCGTGATCGCCCTCACGTACCTGTGCTCGGGCTCGTGGTGCAAGCGCCTGAGCGAAATGGGCCGGACCATCATCGAGCGGCTTTCGGGTATCGTGCTGACCGCCATCGCGTTCCAGATGCTTGCGCAAGGCATACGCGAATTGCTGCCGGGCCTCGCTTCATGACAAACCGGCTTGCCGGTTCCCAACACCTCCACCGATTCCTTCAAGACAGACTATGAAAACAGTCGGCATGTACCTCGTCGAGTTGCTTGCGGCCTATGGCGTGGATACCGTTTTCGGCATTCCCGGCGTGCATACCATCGACCTGTACCGCGGCCTCGAGCACAGCGGCATGCGCCACATCACGGCGCGTCACGAGCAGGGACTCGGCTTCATGGCCGACGGCTATGCGCGCGCCACGGGGCGCCCCGGCGTGTGCTTCGTGATCACCGGGCCCGGCGTCACGAACATCGCAACGGCGATGGCCCAGGCCAGCGCGGACTCGATTCCGATGCTCGTGATTTCGAGCGTGAACGCGCTCGGGCAGATGGGCTCGGGCAACGGTCACCTGCACGAGCTGCCCGACCAGCGCCAGTTCGCCAGCAGCGTGGCCGCGTTCAGCCACACCGTCACGCGCGGTGAAGAGCTGCCTCAGGTCATCGCGCGCGCCTTCGCCGTGTTTTCGGGCGAGCGCCCGCGCCCCGTGCATATCGAGTTGCCGCTCGACGTCATCAACGCGCCCGCGGGCGCGCTGCCGTCACCGCCGCCCGCGCCCCGGCGTGTGCAGGCCGGGCCTGCGGCCCCGCATGCGCTGGATGCACTGCGCGAGGCCGCGCAACGCGCGAAGGCGCCGCTGATACTCGCGGGCGGCGGGGCGCTCGGCGCCGCCGACGAGGTGCGCTGGCTCGCGCAAACGCTCGATGCGCCGGTGGTCATGACCATCAATGGGCGCGGCATGCTCGCGCCCACGCATCCGCTCGCGATCTCCTGGTCAGCCTCGAGCGCGGCCGTGCGCGCGTTGATGCGCGAGAGCGATCTCGTGATCGCGCTCGGCACCGAGCTCGGGCCCACCGACTACGATCTCTACGCGGACGGCACCTTCGTTGCGCCGCGCACGCTCGCGCGTATCGACATCGACGCGCAGCAGCTGTTTCGCAACGCGCCGCCCGACTTGCCGCTGCTCGGCGACGTGGGCGGGACCATCGCGGCGCTGCGCCGCTCATGGGGCGCAGCGGGCGCACGCGCGGAAGGCGCGGGCTCGCCCGGCGCCACGCGCGCGGCCGCGTGCCGCGACGCCGCCCGGCTCGAAGCCGACGCGCAGACGCAGCGCGATCTCGCCTTGCTCGACAGCGTGCGTGAGGCGCTGCCTCAGGCGTGCATCGTGGGCGACTCCACGCGCATGGTCTATTCGGGCAACATCGGTTACGCGGCGCCGCGGCCGCGCAGCTGGTTCAACGCGTCGGTGGGCTTCGGCTCGCTCGGCTACGGCTTGCCGGCGGCGATCGGCGCGAGTCTCGCCGATCCGGCGCGGCCCGTCGTGTGTCTCGCGGGCGACGGCGGCCTGCAGTACACGCTCGGCGAACTCGGCACGGCGGTGCAGCATGGCGCCCGCGTGATCGTGCTGTTGCTGAACAACCGCGGCTACGGCGAGATCAAGAACGCGATGGTGCATCGCGGGGTGGAGCCGATCGGCGTCGATCTGCACACGCCGGACTTCGTCGCGCTCGCGCAGGCGTATGGCTGGCAGGCCCAACGCGTGGCCGAAGGCGACGCGCTGGGCGACGTGCTGCAACGCGCGGCCGCGCACGACGCGCCGACGCTCATCGAAATCTGCGTCGCATGAAATCGCGCTAGCAGCGCATCGCAACGAAAAAAAGCCGCCGCCTTTTCAATAAAGGCGGCGGCTTTGTCATTGATGAGCCAGAGCAGACCGTGGCGTGCTCAGGCGCCCGCGCGCATGATCCGCGCCGTCACGAAGTTCTCGACGGCGCCCAGACAGCTGCGCAGCGCGTCCTCGGCCGTGAACGAGCTCGGGTCACGCGCGAGCTCCAGCCAGAAGCCGTCGATCAGCGCGGTCAGCGTCAGCGCCGCGAGGTCGCTGTCGACCTCCACGCCGCGGACTTCGCCAATCTGGTCGAACAGCTTCTTGAGCGCCTGCCGGTAGCCGGCATAGAGCTCCTTGTGCGCCTTGCGGATCACCGGGTCGCTATGCGCGACGCTCCAGAAGCCCAGCCAGACCTTCACGTTCTTCGGCGCGAACACGGGCGCCGCGAAGCACACCCTGATGATCGCGTCGAGCTTCGCTTCGGGCCCCGACGCCTTCGCGGCGGCCGCGCGCGAGACTTCCTGCAGGTCGGCGGCAAGGCGCTTGTAGGTCTGCACCATCAGCTCGTCTTTCGACTGGAAATGATGGTTGATGAGCCCGCGCGAGACCTTGGCCTCGGCACAGATGCGATCGATCGTCGTATCCGAATAACTGTAGCGGGCGATGCAGCGCATCGTCGCCTCGATGATGGATTGCTGGCGTACCTCAGGCGTTTCGCGCACCCCGCGCCCTCGTGTGGGCACGGGTTCTTTGCGAGTGGTTTTTGGCACAGTTCACCTTTCACTATGGTTACCCAGCCGATTATATGCGACTGTCGGAAATCTGTTCAATTGCAGTGCTACGACCCCAGAGCCGGAGGCGCTTCGCGACGCAAAAAGTTTATTGAAACGAGTTGAACCAATGTTCAACAGAACATATACTCGGAACCCATGAAGGTTGGTTGACCATTCAACAAGCCACTGCGGACGATGCTCCGTATCGCTTCAGCAGATGGCACTGGAGACAACATGCTGGCCGTGGCAAACGACACCGCGCATCACCCCGATGCACAGCGGGGAGGGGGCGCGCAACGTGTGTGCGTGGAGAACCTGCACAAGTCCTTCGGCGATCTGGAGGTGCTCAAGGGCGTATCGCTGGGCGCGAACGAAGGCGAGGTGATCTCGCTGATCGGCGCGAGCGGGTCGGGCAAGAGCACGCTGCTTCGCTGCATCAACCTGCTGGAAATGCCGACGAGCGGCAGGATCGTCGTGGACGGCGAGGAGATCCGCCTCGGCACCGACCGCAAGGGCCGCACGATTGCGTGTGACGCGCGCCAGGTCGAGCGCATCCGCACCCGGCTCGGCATGGTCTTCCAGAGCTTCAACTTGTGGCCGCACCGCACGGTGCTCGAAAACATCATCGAAATGCCGGTGCATGTGCTGCGCGAACCGCGCGCCGAAGCCATCGCCCGCGCCGAGCAACTGCTCGAACGCGTCGGCCTCGCCGACAAGCGTCATGTCTATCCCGCGTTCCTTTCCGGTGGCCAGCAGCAGCGCGTGGCGATTGCGCGCGCGCTCGCCATGCGTCCCAAGGTCATGCTGTTCGACGAGCCCACCTCCGCACTCGACCCCGAGCGCGTGGGCGAAGTCCTGAAGGTGATCCGGGATCTGGCCTGCGAAGGCCGCACGATGCTGCTCGTCACGCACGAAATGGATTTCGCGCGTGATGTCTCGAGCAAGGTCGTGTTCCTGCACCAGGGGCGCATCGAGGAAAGCGGCACGCCGGAGCAGGTGTTCGGCGCGCCGCAGAGCGAGCGGTGCCGGCAGTTCGTCACCGCGCATCAGCAGCGCCGTTGAATGTCGTGCGGCCGGTGCCGTGAGAGATGGCGGCCGGCGCACCCGAGCCTATGTAGCGTCCAACCCGTTGATCGAAAAAGGTACTCCACCATGAAGAAAATGATTCGCGCCCTCGCTGTGGTTGCAACGGCTGCCCTGACGACGCTGAGCGTGCCGGGCAGTGCCGCGGCCGCATCGGACACGCTGCGCTTTGGCGTGGCCGCCGAGCCTTATCCGCCGTTTACCATGAAGACGCCCACGGGGCAGTGGAGCGGCTTCGAGGCCGACCTGATCCGCGCGCTCTGCGACCAGATGAAGGCCCAATGCCAGATCAAGGAGGTGTCGTGGGACGGCATCATTCCGGCGCTGCAAAGCGACAAGATCGACGTGATCTTCAATTCGATGTCGATCACGCCCGAGCGCGAGAAAGTCATCGCGTTCTCGCGGCCGTACTATGAAACGCCGGGCGTCTTCGTCGGACCGAAGGACGTGCCGCTCACGCTCACGCCGGCGGGCCTCGCGGGCAAGGTGATCGGCGTGCAGGGCTCCACCGGCAACGCCGAGTTCATCAAGGCCGCCTATGGCAAGACTTCGACGGTGCGCCTCTATAACACCCAGGATGACTGCAATGCCGATCTCGTCGCGGGCCGCATTGACGTGATGTTCCTCGACAAGCTCGGCGTGATCGACTTCCTCAAGACGAAGGACGGCGCCTCGGTCGAAATGAAGGGCCCGGGCAGCGTGAAGATGGACCCGGCCATTTACGGCAGCGGCATCGGCGCCGGCGTGCGCAAGAACGATGTGGCGCTCAAGCAGCGCATCGACACGGCGCTCGTGCAGCTCCACGACTCGGGCAAATACGACGCCATCGCGAAGAAGTACTTCACGATCGACCTCTGGCCGCATTGAGCACGGCGCGCGCGAAGCCTGATGGGGGAATAGCATGAACACGTGGACCTGGGTGGCGTATCTCGGCATCGACCCGGACGGCTGGACCGCCGCCCTGCTGCAGGGGGCGCTCGTCACGCTCGAAATCTCGTTCGGGGCCTTTGCCGTGGGCCTCCTGCTCGGGCTCGCGGGCGCGGCGGCCAAGCTCTCGGGCGTGCGTGCGCTCGAGCGCATCGCCAACGCCTACACGACGGTGTGCCGCGCGGTGCCCGAGCTGCTGCTGATCCTGCTGCTGTACTACGCGGGCACGGACGCGGTGAACCTGCTGATGCGCGCCATCGGCGTGGGCGACGTGAGCGTCAACGGCTTTGCCGCGGCGGTGACGGTGCTCGGCATCGTGCAGGGCGCCTACGCGGCCGAGATCATTCGCGGGGCGGTGCTCGCGATCCCGTACGGGCAGATCGAGGCCGGGCGGGCATTCGGCGCGCGGCCCGTACTCGTGTTCCGGCGCGTGATCCTGCCGGCGATGGCGCCCTATGCGCTGGCGGGCTTCGCGAACCTGTGGCTCATCCTCGTGAAGGACAGCGCGCTGATCAGCGTGGTGGGGTACTCCGAGCTGCTGTACACGGCCAAGCAGGCGGCCGGATCGACGCGCGAATATCTGCACTACTACCTGATGGTGGCGGCGGTCTACTTCGTGATCACGGCCGTTTCGGGCGCGTTCTTCCGGGAGATCGAGCGTCGCTTCGGCCGATGGATGCCGCAAGCTTGATGAAACCGCGGCCGGCCGGCGGCCGGCCAGACTCTCGCAGGTGACAGTGATGGACTGGACTGTAATACCGTCGTACGGAAACATGCTGCTGCTCGGCCTCATGACCACGCTCAAGCTGCTGCTGGTCTCGGGCATCGCGGGCTTTGCATTTGCGGTGGTCGTCGCGTTCGCGCGAATCTCGCGCAATCCGCTGATTGCGAATGCGAGCAAGGGCTTCACCGCGCTCATACGCGGCACGCCGCTGCTCGTGCAGATCTACATCCTCTACTACGGCGTGGGCTCGCTGTTCGCGCAATGGCCGTGGCTGCGCACGAGCGTGTTTTGGCCGTTCCTGCGCGACGGCTTCTGGTATGTGGCGTTCGCGCTGGTGGTGAGCGTGGGCGCCTACGTGGGCGAGGTGATCCGCGCGGGGTTGCGCGGCGTGCCCAAGGGCGAGCTGGAAGCCGCGCGCGCCATGGGGATGCGGCCGCTCTTGATCGTGCGCCGCGTGTGGCTGCCGCGCGCCATCCAGATCCTGCTGCCGACGCTCGCGGGCGAGTCGGTGATGCTGCTCAAGTCGACGGCGCTGGCCTCGACGGTGGCGGTCATGGATGTGCTTGGCGCTGCCAACTATATTCGCGCGCAAACGCTGCGCACCTACGAGCCTTTGCTCGCCATCGCGGTGATCTACGTCGTGCTCGCGTATCTGATTGAGCGGGGCTTCGGCTATCTCGAACGCCGCGTGCCGGTTCGCTCGGCGCGCTGAATGCACGATTAAGCATGAACAGGGGCGGCGCAGTGGCCGCCGCAAGGAGACTGCATGAAATTTTCGAAACTCGTGGAGCGCCTGCAGGGCAAGCGCACGTCGGCCTGGGAGATTCACTACGCGGCGCAGCGCGCGCTGGCCGAGGGGGAGGACGTGATCATGCTGAGCGTGGGCGACCCGGACTTCGCGACGCCTGCGCTCATTGTCGAGCGTGCCGTTGCTGCCTTGCGCGGTGGCGACACGCACTATAGCGAGGTGGCGGGCCGCCCGGCGCTGCGCGCGGCGCTCGCGCGCGAGCATGCGAGAGCCACGGGCTGCGACGTGACGATGGACTACGTGATCGTCACCGCCGGGGCGCAGAACGGCCTGTACGCGGTGGCGCAGTGCATCTGCGAGGCGGGCGACGAGGTCATCGTGCCCGAACCGATGTACCTGACCTACGAGGCCAGCGTGCGCGCCTCGGGCGCGACGCTCGTGAGCGTGCCGGTCGATCCCGAGCGCGGCTTCCACCTCGATCTCGCGAGACTCGAAGCGGCGATCACCCCGCGCACGAAAGCGATCTTCTTCGCGACGCCGTGCAATCCGACGGGCGTGGTCATGCCGCGAGCCGACCTGGAAGCGATTGCGCGGCTCGCGCGCCGGCACGACCTGTGGGTGCTGGCGGACGAAGTCTACGCGGACCTCGTGTTCGAGCGCGAGCATGTGAGCATTGCGTCGCTCGAGGGCATGGCGGAGCGCACGATCACGCTGGGGAGCTTTTCGAAGTCGCACGCGATGCCGGGCTGGCGCGCGGGCTGGGCGGTGGCGCCGGCGCCGCTCGTCGAGCATCTGGAGCGGCTTGCGCTGTGCATGCTGTATGGACTGCCAGGTTTCATCCAGGAGGGCGCGCTGGCGGCGCTCGAACAGCGCGAGCAGATCGTGGGCGCGATGCGCGACGTGTACCAGCGCCGTCGCGATGTCGTGTATGAACGCTTGAGCCGTGTGCCTGGGCTGCGCTGCCTGTTGCCGGAGGCTGGCATGTTCATGATGGTGGACGTGCGCGGCACGGGGCTCGATACGCATGCGTTTACGTGGCAGCTTTTTCACGCGCGCAAGGTCTCGCTGCTCGATGCGAGCGCGTTCGGCGATACCGCGCAGGGTTTCGTGCGCTTTGGCTTCGTGGTGGATGAACAGCGCCTTGTCGATGCGTGCGAGCGGATTGCATCGTTTGTCGCGAGCCTGGAGACGGTCAATGCATGACGCGCTTGAACTGAGCGTGACGGGCGACTCGGGGGCGGCGCTGCCGCTGCGTGCGTGGCGGCTGAAAGGGCGCGGCGATGGTCCGAGCGTTCATTTGCAGGCGGGGCTGCACGCGGACGAGATCGCGGGCATGCATGTGCTGCACACGCTATTGCTGCGGTTGCGCGAGGCGCAGGAGAGCGGGCGTCTTGCAGGGACCATCACGGTTGTGCCGCAGGCAAACCCGCTGGGACTCGGGCAGTTCCGTCATGGGCGTCTGCTTGGGCGCTTTCATGATGCGACGAGCCGCAACTTCAATCGGCATTTTCATGAGTCGATTGCCATGGAGCGCGAACCTGGCACGTTTGCCGCGTGGCAGAAGGCGTTGTTTGCGCTGGCGAGCGAGGCGCAGATCGTGCTGGATTTGCATACGGATTCGGAGGCGTTGCCTTATCTTTATGTGCATGAGGGGTTCTGGCCTGAGGCTAGCGACCTCGCCGCTGCATTGCGCGCGGAAGTGGCGATTGTCTGGGGCGACGATGACGATGGCGCGTTCGAAGGTGCGATTGTCGAGAGGGGGCGGCGTGAGCCGCATGCTGGGTTGCTTCTTGCCGCGACGATTGAGTTGCGCGGGCAGTCGGATGTGAGCGATGCGCTCGCGCAGCGTGATGCGGATGGGATCTATCGATTTCTCTGTGCACGTGGTGTTGTTGATGAGCGTGTTGAGCACACGGACTGGGCAGGCGAGGCCGTGCCGATCGCGAATATGGAGACGATTTTTGCGCCGGTAGCCGGCGTGCTTGTTTATAGCTGTGAGCTAGGGGAGCACGTGGCGCAGGGGCAGACGATTGCGCGTGTCGTTGCGAGGCCGGGGGATCCTTCCAGCGAAGTCGCGCTGAGGGCGCCGCAGAGCGGCCGGATTGTGACGAGGAATCGCGATCGGTTGATCGCTCAGGGCGATGTGGCGATCAAGATGACGGGCTCGAAGCCGTCGGGTAGTTGGGGGGGCGGGGCCCTCGATCCCTGAATCTGGTTGTGTGCATGGTGTTGGCCTTAACTTGTATTCGCGGCGGGCCGCAAGCGTTG
>NZ_BAYD01000132.1 GCF_000685075.1 Paraburkholderia oxyphila NBRC 105797 | reverse complement strand
CGTTAAGGCACGCCGCCTGGCGCGGGCGCGATTCTTCGCTGCCGTGACGCCGTCAAGCGCGGCACGCGCCCACATCGGTTCCGAAAGTGGGTCGCGGCGAAGGTATTGCACGCCATCCGTAAGCACGGGCGCCACGAGCACCCCGGCGGCGAGCCGGGGGAGAAACTGAAAGAATTGCTTATTTTTCAACGAGAAGCCCCCGGCGTTGACAGGTAGCCTGCGCGCCGCCGCCAACGTCACATTCTCGGCACGAGGTGCTGAGCTCAGAAAGTAAAAAACCCGCCGAAGCGGGTTGGGACTTGGCTCGCTAATACTCAATGGACATATCTCGCCACAAAGTATGTGGCACCCACTAACGCTGATCCAAAGCTACAGACAAACGTCACAAGTTTCCATGTCTGCGCGTTCATATCCTTGCGAAATTCCGCTCGCAGATCCGCTGTTCCTTCACTCGTAGCGCCCCGAAGATCTGACAGCCCCGCGTTGACTGCGCCCCGCAAATCCGACAGATTTTCGCCGACCGTGCCCCGCAGGTCAGACAGATCCGCTCTTACCGCGCCCCGCAAATCTGACAGATCTGCCTTCGTTGCCAAAGTGTCAAACCGCGTCTCGATGCGCGCAAGCCGATCTCTCGTTTCGAGATTGGCGTCTTCCAGTGCTTTGACTCGGGATTCCATGCCGCCATCATCGCCGCCGCCGCCGGCACTGTCAATTCCTGCGGGATGTATCTCAATCGCGTGCTTTTTCGCCTGCGCTGCATTGCGGAGATCGTCTAGCCGGTGCACGTTAGCGCCCATCTGGGAGCCTCTCGATAATCGACCGAAGCATCGCCGCAGCGGCATTCGTGTTCTGCTCATAGACCTCTTTCAAGGCTTCGTCGTCGTCATCACTAGTGGTACGCTCGATTCGAACCATACATAGGTTTGAGATCTCAATCAGGCTTGTGCAGACCAAAACGAGATCGAGGATCGCCTCGTTCAGGGTGCGGTAAAGTGAGTCGTTCCTTGACATAGAAGTTCGCCCTTACTCACTTCGCGTTCACATCGCCCGTCTGAGCGATCTTCTGCATGATGTCCTTCTCGTAGACATACCACGCCGCAAGGCACGGCTTGTCCTTGCACTTCTGCTCCCGGTAGTTCCATTGCTTCTTCAGGCGATCCGCGAAGCCAGTCTGGTCCTGAACGGCGCCGCGAGCCAGTTGTACCAGGTCCGCCAGCGCCCGATCTGAGGAGGCGAGCTCAGGATCGTGGCAGATGAGGTATTGCGGAAGTGATCCGGGCTGATTGCAGTCGAAGCTCGCTTGCTGCAGGGGCCCGTCACCGCCAGTTGATTGCGCCTGGGGCGCCACCGCAGGCATCGTGCCGGCCGGAGGCGCATTAGGCACCGTGGGAGGCATGTACTGCGCCTGCGGCATCCCGGAGTTGGCTGCCTGGCCGTATGGCTTGAGCTGCCCGAAAATGGCATCCGCGAGCATCGCGCCTACCACCGTGTCTGGTGATACGCGGATAGTCTCCGTCTTCCCAACTACGCCACCGACCATCGTTTCTGATTTCGCAAAATCGCATGGGGCCTGGCAGCTTACCCGGATGGCTGTACTCGCATCGCTGGCGTCCGTGCCGAGCAGCAGAATCACATACGTGCCGTTCCGGTTACCCACGTACCGCATCATCTCCAGCGCCTTCACCGCCCTTCCGGCGCGGACGTCGTCCTCGCTGAGGGCCGACTCATATCCGTATGTTCCGTCGCCTTCACTCATGGAATAGTGGTGATTCGACGCGGCCTGGGCCGCTGGCTGGGTGGACGCAGGCGTCGTAGTCGGAGACGCCACGGGCTTTGGATGATTGGAGGCGGCCGAAGGACTCTCCGTGCCTTTCCCGCACCCCAACAAAATGAACGCCGCCAAGCCGATACAGCCGATTAGCTTTCTCAATTTCGCTCCCTCCACATTGTTATTCCGTCGGATAACGAAGAAAATCTCCGACAGATATTCCATGCGCACGGTGCTTCGCCAGCGTCGGCACAGCGCGCGATTATGGCAGAGGGAGACGTGGAGGCCCACGGCGTACGTCAAACACGCTTCAAAGACCGATTGTGTACGTCGTGCCTTTCGGCCCGAATCGCGCGGTGAGAATCTGACGTCGTGGTGTCTTGTTGGGTGCGCCGATCGCGAAATGCACCCAGGTCCCCTCCTGGATGATCTGATCGTAGGGCATCTTGCTGCCCGCCAGCTTCTTGCAGACCTCCAGCGGGCTGCCGAAGCCTGGGCACGTGAAATCGGCCGCCAGCGCGCTCAGGTGCGTGCTGTTCGCCGCACCTCCCACGGCGCGATTGATCCTGGAGAACAAAACACCATTCAAAGCAACCACGCGCAGCGGTGAAACTGCACCGTGTCAAGACCGCGCGTCTCGATGCCGACGATCTACCGCCTGGTTCGCGCGAGTGAATTGACCCTGGTAAAACTTGGCAAGCTCGCATCAGCGATAGCGGAAGACAGTCTCTGCGACTTCATCGCCACGCACACGCAGCTGGTGGCGAATGGTAGCCAGGCTGGTAGCTGGAACAAAGATTGAATGCATGAAAGGCCGGAAAACCTTGTGCAGCAAGGCGCTCTGGCCCCGACGCGCATAACATGGAACAATGCACGTTCGTGGCCCACGTCGCAGCGGCGTGGCCCACATGACAGGAGCCGATGCATGAGCGACGAAAAGAACGCAGAAAAGACCCGCAAGAAAAAGTCGAAGACCGGCGCAGGCCGTCCCTCGCGCGAGCAAGCGGAAGACGCCGTGCGCGTGCTGCTGCGCTGGGCCGGTGACGACCCCGGGCGCGAAGGCCTGATCGATACGCCCTCGCGCGTCGTGCGCGCTTATGAGGAATTCTTCGCGGGCTACGATCACGATCCAAGCGAGATCCTGTCGCGCACCTTCTCGGAAGTGGACGGCTACGACGAGATGATCGTCCTGAAGGACATCCGCTTCGAGAGCTACTGCGAACATCACATGGTGCCGATCATCGGCCGCGCGCACGTGGCGTATCTGCCCGAGCATCGCGTGGTGGGCATTTCGAAGCTCGCGCGGCTCGTCGACGCCTTCGCCAAGCGCCTGCAGATTCAGGAGAAGATGACTGCGCAGATCGCCGACACGCTCAACGAGGTGCTTCAGCCCAAGGGCGTGGGCGTGATTCTCGAAGCGGCGCACCAATGCATGTCGACGCGCGGCGTGCACAAGGCCGGCGTTACGATGGTCACGTCGCGCATGCTCGGAACATTCCGCAGCGACCCGTCCACGCGCCGCGAATTTCTTTCCATCGTCGGCAATCCCGGCGTGATGAGCGTGCCCAACACCTGAAGCGCGCGCTGCAACGCAGCCTCAGGTTCGGCCCGAGCCGGTTCGCAACCGCTCAGGCCGATCAACCGCTACGGCAGGCCCGAACCGGCGCGAAAGCGTCAGGCCCGAGCGCGCCGCCATCGAGGCCGCTTGCGGCCACAACGGCCGCAATGTGACCGCTCAGGACCGCTCGCGGTCCTTCAAGCCGGTTCGTTGCCGGTGCCGATCTCGCGAATCTTGCCCTGGCGCACGCTGCTGCCCGGCGGCACGCTATGCGTGAGCCACACGTTGCCGCCGATCACCGAGCCTCGTCCGATCGTCACCCGGCCCAGAATGGTTGCGCCGGCATAGATCACCACGTCGTCCTCGACGATCGGATGGCGCGCATTGCCCTTCACGAGCGTGCCGTCGAGATCGGCCGCGAAGCTCTTCGCGCCCAGCGTCACGGCCTGGTAGAGGCGCACGCGCTCGCCGATGATCGCCGTCTCGCCGATCACGACGCCGGTGCCATGGTCGATGAAGAAGCTCGGGCCGATCTGCGCGCCCGGGTGAATGTCGATGCCCGTTGCCGAATGCGCAATTTCGTTGATGAAGCGCGCGAGCAGCGGCACGCCGAGCCGATGCAGGGCATGCGCCAGCCGATGGTGCGTCATGGCCCAGACGCCGGGATAGCAAAGCAGGATTTCGGTGATGTGCTGCGCGGCCGGGTCGCCCGTGAACGCGGCCTGGATGTCGCTCACGAGCAGAGCGCGTATGCCGGGCAGTTGGTGACCGAACTCGCGGGCGATGTCGAAGGCGCGCGTGCGCAGCACGTCGTCGCCGGCTTCGGCGTTCTCGGGCAGGAAGCGCAGCGCGCGGCGGATCTGCTCGGCAAGCAGGCGCAACGTGCTTTCGAGGGTATGGCCGACGTAGTAGTCGACGCTTTCGTCAGTCAGGTCGGGGGCGCCGTAGTGCGTGGGAAACAGCGCGGCGCGCAACCCGGCAACGATGTTGATCACGCCATCGCGCGAGGGCAGCTCGCGGATGCCGAGCGGATGGCGCGTGCGGTGGAGCTCTTCGCGCGACGCGCGCAGGTCGGCGACGATCTGTTCGAGGCCCCAATCGGGAGAAGCGGGATTTGGCATGATGAAGCGGCAAAGGCGGCGGGCGCCGCCGAGGAGTGTATCGACCCCAGAGATTACCGCTTTTCGCGGCAGCGCGCCGAGCTGCCCTCAGAGCGTGACGCTGCTCGCATCGATCCAGCGCACCGCCCAGTCGCGCGCATGCGCAATGGCAGCTGCTTCGTCGGAAAAGCGCAAGTCGGCCGGGAAAAAACGATTGGCAACGAGTTCGCCGTCACTCGAGCGCGAGATCACGACATAAGGTTGATATGTGCCGTCGCCGGCGCGCGCCGGTGCACAATTGAGCAAATAGCCGCGATGCGTGAATGCAGCGTCGAAGTGCATGTGTCTCATCCGCCCCTGACTGCCTTGTCCGTTTTCGTGGGCGCGTACAGGATCGTGCGGCAAAGCCACAGCCCGGCCTTTCTTCATGCCGTTAATTCTTAAGCGCGCCAACTCGTTGAAAGAGGATCATACTCCCAGTAAATACCGCGATCCAACGAAAAAAATGCGGGATTGCTGGAGGCGTTCTCCTGGCGCACAGGCTTGCAATTCCGCCCGATTCAAGGTTCGCACTGGGTGTTTTGGAACGTCTCATGCTGAATTTTGGTGCATCCAGTTCTTCAATGGCTCTCCCACGGAGGACACACCATGACCGACTCCGACCGCAGCAACCGCCCCGGCGAAATGCAAGCCAAGGAGACGCGCCGGCGCAGCGCCGAACTGCATAACGACCGCACCCACGACAGCACGGTCGACACCGACGGCAAGAACCGCGAAGCCGCACGCCTCGCGGGAGATGGCCTGATCGGCCCCGACGAAGTCACCACCAGCAACGCCTCGCTCGACAACAGCGTGCCCGAGGCCCTCGACGGCCTGGCGGGCTTCGACAGCCGCGGCCTCGCGCATCGCATGCCGTTCGCGCCCGAGACCGGCTTCGAGGCCGTCGATATGGGCATGAGCGCCCCGGAGCTGCCCTACGATTTCGACTGGCAGCTCGCCGACCCGCGCGAGCCGGGCCAGCGCCGCAGCCCCGGACGCATTCACTACGCCATCAACCACCTGCGGCCGACGCGCGTGGTCGAACTGCATCGCAAGCCTTGACCCACGCAGCACATGCAATCGAACGCCTGGCGAGCTTGCCTCGCCAGGCGCGGCCCGTTGCGGCCATGCACTCGGCGCCCCCCTCTTCCGTTCAGTGAGACGGCGCAGGCCGGCATGGATCAAATGCCACGTTGAATGACGCGCGAACCGCCCTAACTAGCATGCACAAAAGTGCATTCGATCGTATTAACAATCTTTCAAGTTGGCGCGGTATGAATTACCCGGCTTTATTACCGATTCAGATTAAGCCATTTCCGGCATGAGCAATAAATGCCAAAACTCAATTCCGAACTACGTGCGCGTTAGATGCGCCATGCCAACAAATCGCCACTTTTGTTCTGCACTTGCAGAACAAGGACAAGACTTCTCCCTAAGCGCCGGGTCAATCCGTGGCGCAAAACCTTTCCGGTGGGGAGAAAAAGACGATGAATTCGGAATTTAGTGATAAATTGTTACATCACAAGAAGCAAGGCGGCAGCCTGCCCCAGGCACCGCCTGCGGTCTGGCCCACCGCCGATGGAGAGTGTTGACGTGCCTCTACATTACATTGAGCAGATGTCATCCGTGCTCGACGCCCCCGAGGATTCGGCGTGGTTCGAGGCGGTGTCTCGGCTCGCCGCCTCATGGGGCTTCGGCCAGGTCATGCTGGCCATCCTGCCGCGCCCGGGCATGCGGCTCGAAGACGCGTTCATCCGGACGAACTATTCTTCCGTCTGGCGGCAGGCCTATAACGACCACGGCATGGCGTATTTCGACCCGGTCGTTGCGCATTGCACGACGCGTGCCGCCCCGCTCATCTGGTCGCCCGAACTGTTTGCCACCGAGCAGCAGCAATCGATGTATGAAGAAGCCCGTTCGCACGGGCTGCGCGCCGGCATTACCCTGCCGATCCATGGCCCGCGCCAGGAGGCGGGGATGCTGTGCTTCGTCAACGACGCCAATCCGTCGGACTCGTTCTGGCAGGACGTGGACCGTGCGCTGCCGAACCTCGTGTTGCTACGGGATCTCGTGCTCGACACGAGCCAGCGGCACCTGAACGATCATGCTCAGTCCCTGATTCCCAAGCTCACGCCGCGCGAAAAGGAATGCCTCAAGTGGACTGCGCTGGGCAAGTCCACTTGGGAAATTTCGCACATCCTGAATTGCTCCGAGGCCGTCGTGAACTTCCACATGAAGAACATTCGCGGGAAGTTCGGCGTGAACTCACGGCGTGCGGCAGCCGTGATTGCAACCCAGATGGGTCTTATTGACCCGGGCTAAGCAACATCGGCGCGTCCGGACGCCGAAGCACGCGCTCGGCACGGCCCAGATCGCCGTCCGAAATCGTCTTGTTGAAGTACAGACCCAGCAGGATCGACACCGGCGGCGGAATCTCCGCGCCTGATTCGAACCGGCTGCCGCGCGACTGCGTCACGCCGAACCGCGCCCAGAAGCGGCGCTGGCTTTCCTTCTTCTTTTTCCGATACGCGATGATCAGGACACGGTCGATTACCGACGACAGGTCCCCTCCGGTGTGAGCGGAGTTCGTGCCCGCCTGCCATTGATGATTGTCCAGAAGTTCCATTTTGACTCTCGCTGTGTCAGATATGCCTGATGAGTGACTGCCGCCCAGCCATTCTCCAGAACTGACCCTCCCCGCGCACCTACCTATCTTGATAGGTGTTTTTTTATATTCATAACGCATAGCTTCGATCCATACCGCTGCCCCTCCACACGTACACGGGAGAGTTGTCATGCAAGCTGCGATTCGGATCGGACTGCGTCAGGAGTTCGACAACGAGGATATCAACGAGATGTACCGGCTGCGCGCGCGCGTGTTTCGCGACCGCATGGGCTGGGATATTCCCACCATCGCGGGGATGGAAATCGATGGGTACGACGCGCTCGGGCCCCATTACATGCTGATCCAGGACGACGACGGCAAGGTGCGCGGCTGCTGGCGCCTGATGCCGACCGAAGGCCCGAACATGCTGCGCGACACCTTCCCGCAGCTGCTGCACGGCGACGCGGCGCCGGCAGGCCGTCATATCTGGGAACTGAGCCGTTTTGCCATCGAGTCGGGCAATGACCACGCGTTCGGATTTGCCGACGTCACCATGCATGCGATCCACTCGCTGGTCTCGTTTGCCGACCGCATGGGCATCTCGCGCTATGTGACCGTCACCACCACGCCCATCGAGCGCCTGCTGCGCCGCACCGGCATTGACGTCACGCGGCTCGGCGCGCCCGTTCGCATTGGCGTGGAAAATGCCGTCGCGCTGGAAATCGCCGTGAGTCCGCAGACCCGCAACGCCCTGTTCGGACCGATGGCCGTCGCGGCCTGAAAGACGCGTACACCCCCTTGTCGATCCAGCCACTTGCGCCACGGCCCGCGGCGCTCATGTCAGGCAGCCTACGATTTTGTCTGATGAATTGCGCCGAAGGTGGCCGAAAACCTCCGCAGCGGGCGAGCCGCGCACGCAAGTAACGGTTCCTGGACGGCCACGCCGTCACTCCGCCTGAACCGGCGCACTCGGCTGTGCCGATGTCGCTGCGGCACGGCCGAAGCGGATATGCGCGATGCGGCGCACGCTCAGCGCCGCCACGAGCGCGGCGAAGCCGGTCAGGCCGATGCCAAGATGAATGGCGTCCACCAGCACGTGCCGCACCGCCTCGATGAGCGCCGCGCCGTCGAGTCCCGCCGCCTTCATTTGTGCCGTCAGCGCGCCGCGCAGCGCCGGATCGATCAGTACGCGCGGATCCGCAAGCTGCGGCTGCCAGCGCGCGGCGCCTGGCGACCCGAGCACCGCGAGCGCGTCGCCGACGCCCCCGGCATAGCGATGGTTCACGATCGTCGCCACGATGCTCGTCCCGAGCATGCCGCCCACCATGCGCGTCGATTGCAGCAGCGCTGTCGTGATGCCGAAGCGCTCGCGTCCAGCAATCTCCTGCCCGAACACATTGAGATTGTTGAGAATGAAACCGAGGCCGATGCCCACGGCGGCCATCGCGAGCTCGAGCCACAGATGCGGCGTCACGCGCGTGGCGAATGCGAGCCCCACCGAAGCGCACACGAGCAGGCCAAAGCCGACGGTCAGGATGGCCGTCGGCTTCTTCAGGTGGATCACGATGCGCGTGTTGACGAGACTGCCGAGCGCGATGCACGCGGCGATCGGCGTCGCCAGCAGGCCGGCCTCCTGGGGCGAGAGGCCGAAGCCGCCCTGCAGCAGCAGCGGTGCGAAGAAGATCAGCGAGAACATCACGAAGCCGGAGAGCGTCGAGAGCGTAAACAGCGTGACCAACTGCGGATCGCGAAAGAGGTCAAGCGGGATGATTGGATGCGTTGCGCGCCGTTCGCAAGCCAGCAACGCCACCGCGCCCACCGCCACAACGGCGATCAACACGAGATTGCCCGGCGTCACGCCGTCCTTCGGCACCGCCTCGATCACAGTCTGGAAGGCGCCCAGCACGATCGCGACCAGCGCGGCGCCGGTCCAGTCGATGCGCACCTCGCCCGTGCGCGCTTGTCGGTAGGCCGGCAGATGCGCCCAGATGAAATAGAGTGCCAGCGCGCCGACGGGCAGATTCACGAGGAAGGTCGAGCGCCAGCCGAAATGCTCGGAGAGCCAGCCGCCCAGCGAAGGGCCCGCCGCCGTGCCGATGCCGTAGGCGGCCGCCATCACCACCTGCCAGCGCACCCGCGCACGCGGATCGGGGAAGAGATCGGGAATCGAAGCGAACGCGGTGCCCACCATCATCCCGCCGCCCACGCCCTGCAGCGCGCGCGCCACCGCCAGAAAGCGCATGTCCATGGCGAGCCCGCACAGCACCGACGCGACCGTGAACACGATCACCGCGGCGATCACGAAGCGCTTGCGCCCGAAGTAGTCACCCAGACGCCCGAACACCGGCACGGTCACGACCGATGCCAGCAGATAGGCGCTCGCGATCCATGCGTAGTACTGGAAGCCGTGCAGCTCGGCGACGATCGACGGCAATGCCGTGCTGACGACGGTCTGGTCGAGCGCGACCAGCATGTTGACGAGGCCGATGCCGAGCATGGCCAGCAGCGCGTCGCGAAACGGCAAGGGAGTGTGGGCGGAAGTCACGGATCGGAATGCTGCGGCGCGCAAGTGCGAAAGAGACGCAAAGATAGCGGGACGGCGCGCCCCGCGCAACCGGACGACTGGCCCAACGCGCACGGCCAGCGGTGGCGACCCCATGCAGCGAAAATGGCCATGTGCCAATCTCCGACGCAAAAATCTTGATCTTCCTTCCTATATCTTCCACTTTTCATACTGCGACACTGCAACTTTCTGAGCAATCATTTAAGCTTTTCAAAGTTCAATAATTGCAGCACAAGGCCACGGGCGTAAGTCAACCCAAGGCCATATCCATTCCGGTTCCACTCAAGCGGAGGCTCCATGTATCAACGCATCCTGGTCGCGGTCGACGGCAGCGAGACGTCGCGCCGCGCATTCGACGCCGCGCTCGAATTGGCAAAGGCGATGGGTTCGACACTGCAGCCGTTCTACGTGATCGAGAACACGCCGATGTATTTCGATGCCCCGGGCTACGATCCGTCCATCCTGCGCAACCAGATGATTGCCCAGGGCAAGGAACTCGCCGAGCAGATGAACAAGCGGCTGGGCGAGCGCGGTGTGCAAGGCCAGATGCTGACCGCGGAGGCCTCCTCGCTCGACGACGTGCCCGCGCTCGTGCTCAGCGCGGCAAAGGCCAATGGCTCCGACCTGATCGTGATGGGCACGCACGGGCGGCGCGGTTTCCAGCGGCTGATTCTCGGCAGCGTGGCCGAGCGCTGCGTGCGGCAATCGACCCTGCCGGTCCTGCTAATTCCTTCCGCCGCGGGCGCATCCGCAGCCGACTCCGAATAACGGATGCCGGATAAAGACGAATTACAAGATAACGCTCCAATTCATGCCTTTTTGAACCCGCTTGCGCCCGATCACTTGCCGCGAAACCGGCTTCTGACAAGGCTCAAGCGGTTTCATCTCAAATGCGCGGCGTTTTGCCGCCATTTTAAGATTTAAACGCGGTGTGACAATGCTCCAAAAGTCGATTACAGGAGCAAGCCATGCTGACCCCTACCGTCGTATCCCACTCCACCGTGCGTCGTGCTACCCGCAACGCCGCCACGAGCCCGCGCAGCACCGCGCGCTGCTCGAGTTGTGCAATGCGCCATCTGTGCATGCCTCAGGGACTCGCGCTCGACGATTTGCCCAAGCTCGAAGCACTCATCTGCAACGCGCGCAGCGTGCGGCGCGGCGAAGCGCTCTATCGCGCCGGCGACCCGTTCGATACGCTCTACGCCGTTCGCTCGGGGTCGCTGAAGACCGTCATGGCGCACCGCGACGGCCGCGAGCAGGTCACGGGCCTGCGCCTTGCCGGCGACCCGCTCGGCATCGACGGCATCAGCACCGACTTCCATACCTGCAGCGCCGTGGCGCTGGAAGACAGCTCCGTGTGCATCATCCCCTACTCGGCGCTCAAGCACCTGTGCCGCGAGACCGGCGCCATGCAGGACCGCCTGCACCGGCTCATGAGCGAGCAGCTCATCCGTGAATCATCGCAGATGATGGTGCTGGGCTCGCTTTCCGCGGACGAGCGCGTGGCGGCCTTCCTGCTCGACGTCTCCGAGCGCAATGGACAGCGCGGCTACTCGCACGCGGAGTTCAATCTGCGCATGACGCGCGAGGACATGGGCAGCTATCTCGGCATGACGCTCGAAACGGTCAGCCGCACCCTGTCAAGATTTCAAAAGCGTGGCCTGATCGACACGCAGGGCAAGCTCATCCGCATCATCGACATCGAAGGCCTGCGGCACCTGTAAGCGCAGGGTCCCATGCGTGCCGCCCCCGCTGGCGGCGCGCGCTCAAGTGCGTCCCCATTGGGGCGTCCCAAATAGTGCATCCCATTAGCCTCCCTCGTTCGCGCCCCCTTCGTCCCTGAACGGCGGTGCGCGCGTCGGGCTGCGACAAGTTGGCACGACTCCTGCGCAGCGGTAAAGTCTTGTTCACCGCTCAAGTCCGGAGACTCGCCGCAATGCAGCTCCCGTCCTCGCCCACGCTCGCCGAGCGCCTTGGCCACGCCCGTGCCGCCAGCGACGCGCTCTTCACCATCGTCAAGCCCGAATGCCTCTACGAGCGCCCGATCCGCGAGCGTCATCGCATCGTGTTCTACATCGGCCATCTCGAGGCGTTCGACCGCAATCTCCTCGACAAGCGGCTCTTCGATCTGCCCTCCGCCGATCCGCGGCTCGATCACTTGTTCGCGTTCGGCATCGACCCCGTCGACGGCGCGCTGCCCACCGATACGCCGGCCGACTGGCCGCGCCTCGATGAAGTCCGCGACTATGCGCGCGACAGCCGTGCGCGCATCGACGCGCAACTCGCCGCGCTCGACCTGCCGCCCGGCGCCTCGCAGCATGGCACCGCAGCGCAATTGCTGAACGTGGCCATCGAGCATCGCCTGATGCACGTCGAGACACTCGCCTACATGCTCCACCAGTTGCCGTTTGCGCAGAAGCTCGCACCCGCCGGCGCACGCGAAATTGCCGATCATCTGTATGCGGCGACGCCATCGACGGTCAGCGTGCCGGCCGGGCGCACCGAGCTCGGCATGACGCACGAGCGCGGCGTCTTCGGCTGGGACAACGAGTTCGGCGAGGAGCAAGTGGCGGTGGAGGCGTTCGAGATCGACCGCTACATGGTGACCAACGGCGCCTGGCTCGATTTCATGGCCGACGGTGGCTATCGGCGCAAGGACCTTTGGGACGACGCCAATTGGGCATGGAAGGAAGCTGAAGGCATCGAACATCCGGTCTTCTGGGTGCGCGACGCAGACGGCTGGCGCCTGCGCACGATGTTCGAAGACATAGCGCTGCCGCTCGCGTGGCCGGTCTATGTGAGCCACGCGGAAGCCAGCGCCTTCGCGCGCTGGCGCGCTGCCCGCTTGCCGACCGAAGCCGAATGGCAGCGCGCGGCACACGGCGCGTTGCCGGGCGCCACCGACAACTTCGACTTCCGCCGCTGGAACCCCGTCGCCGTGGACGCGACGCCGGACAGCGCCAGCACGTGGGGCGTCGAGGGGCTATACGGCAACGGCTGGGAATGGACTTCGACGCAATTCGGCCCCTTGCCCGGCTTCGAGCCGTTTCCCTTCTATGAAGGCTATTCGGCGAATTTTTTCGACGGTCAGCATTATGCGATGAAAGGCGGCTCCGCCCGCACGGCGGCCTGCATGATACGCCCGACGTTCCGCAACTGGTTTCAGCCGCATTATCAATATGTCTATGCGGGATTTCGTTGTGTGCGCAACGAATAAATCGATCGTTGTCCTGATCGCCCTGCTCGGCTCATTTCCCGGCTGCACAGTCGGCCCCGATTACCGCACGCCCGCCCCGCCCACGACCGACACCTACACCGCCACGCCGCTGCCCGAACAGACGGCGTCGTCACCGGGCGCAGCGGGCGCCCCACAGCGGTTCGCCGCCGGTCTGGACATTCCCGCGCAATGGTGGACGCTCTTTCATTGCGAGCCGCTCGATGCGCTGATCCGCGAAGCGCTCGCCAACAGTCCCAACGTCGCCGCGGCGCAAGCGGCGCTCAGGGAGGCCAGCGAGAATCTGCGCGCGCAAGTGGGCAGCACGCTGTACCCCTCCGTCAATGCCACGGCCAATGCGACGCGTGAGAAGTTCAACGGCGTCACCTTCGGCGAGCCGGGGCTGACGGAGCTGCTGAACCTCTATAACGCGTCGGCGAACGTGTCGTACAACCTCGATGTGTTCGGCGGCGAAAAACGCCAGATCGAATCGCTGCGCTCACAAGTCGACTACCAGGGCTTTCAGTTGCAAGCCACCTGGCTCGCGTTGTCGGCGAATATCGTGACGGCGGCTGTCAAGGAAGCGTCGCTGCGCGAGCAGATCGACGCGACCGAGCGCATCGCCGCCGACGAAGACGCGCAACTCGACGTGTTGCGCAAGCAGCTCGAGCTTGGCGGCGTGAGCCGCACGGCCGTGCTGGCGCAAGAAACGCTGGTCGCACAGACGCGCGCGAGCCTGCCACCGCTGCGCCAGTCGCTCGACCAGACGCGCCACCAGCTGGCCGTGCTCGCGGGCAAGCCGCCGAGCGATACGGGTGTGCCCGAATTCAGGCTGTCGATGTTCACGCTGCCGCAGACCTTGCCCGTCAGCGTGCCTTCGTCGCTCGTCAGACAGCGCCCCGACATTCTCGCGGCCGACGCCACGCTGCATCAGGCGAGCGCCCAGGTCGGCGTGGCGACCGCGAACCTGTATCCGCAGCTCACGCTCTCGGCGAGCTACGGCCCGCAAGCGCTGACGCTAGCAGGCCTGTTCAGGTCCGCGGACATGATCTGGAGCATCGGCGCCGGCATCACGCAGCCGATCTTCCATGGCGGCCAGTTGCGCGCGCAAAAACGGGCGGCACAAGCGGCATTCGATCAGGCCAACGCGCAATACCGGCAGACGGTGTTGCTCGCCTTCCAGAACGTCGCCGATACGTTGCGCGCGCTCGAGCACGACGCAACGGGCCTGTCCGCGCAAACGCAGGCATGGCGCGCCGCGCGCGATTCGCTCGATCTGACACGCGGCCAGTTTCGCGTCGGTGGCGTCAGCTACCTGGCGCTGCTCGATGCGCAGCGCCAGTACCAGCAGACCGTCGTCAATCTGGCGCAGGCGCAAGCCGCGCGTTACGCCGACACGGCGGCGCTGTTTCAGGCGCTCGGCGGCGGCTGGTGGAACGACACGACGGCCAGCCAGGGAGCTCAGGCGGCACCCGCCTCTCAAGCCGCTAAAACGCCGTGAATCCACGCGCAGCGGATCCGCGCCCAGCAGGCGCGCGTCGCATGCGCAACGATAGCCGCGCCGCAGGACGTGTTTGTGTCTCACCTGTTTGCCGCACAAGGACACGACGATGACAAAAAAACCGATGGCAAGGCGGATGATCATCATGCTGGTCTGCGTGTGCGTGCTGCTCGGCGCCCTGATCGGCTTCAATCTGTTCAGGGCGCACATGATCAAAAAGTTCATGGCGAGCAACACCGCGCCGCCCGCTACTGTCACGGCCGCCGTCGCGGGCTATCAGACGTGGCAGCCACAGCTTGCCGCCGTAGGCAGCCTGCGCGCCGAGCGCGGCGTCGACGTCACAACGGAAGTGGCCGGGCTCGTGCGCGAAATCACCTTCAATTCAGGGCAGGAAGTGAAAGCAGGCCAGGTGCTCGTGCGCCTGAACGACGATTCCGACCGCGCACTGCTTGCGTCGCTGAAAGCCGCGGCGGACCTCGCGCAAACCGTCTACACGCGCGATACGGCGCAATATGGCATTCAGGCGATCGCGAAGGCGCAACTCGACGCCGATGCCGCCGACCTCAAAAGCAAGCGCGCTCAGGTCGACCAACAGGCCGCGCTCGTCGACAAGAAAACGATCCGCGCGCCCTTTGCGGGACGCGTCGGCATCACGACCGTCAATCCGGGCCAGTACCTCAATCCGGGCGATGCCATCGTCACGTTGCAGGCGATCGATACGCTCTACGCCGACTTCTATTTGCCTCAACAGCAGCTCGGACAATTGCGGGTCGGCCAGGCGGTCGTCGTCGATACGAATGCGTTCAGCAATCGCACGTTCGACGGCACGATCCGCACGATCAATCCACGCGTCGACAGCACGACGCGCAACGTGCAGATCGAAGCGAGCGTCGACAACCGCGAGCGCAAGCTGTTGCCCGGCATGTACGCGAACGTGAAGATCGACGCGGGCAGCGTGCAGCGCTACCTGACCTTGCCGCAAACGGCGATCACCTATAACCCGTATGGCGCGACGGTGTTCGTCGTCAAGCCGGGCACGCGCAAGGACGCGCATGGCAACATGATGCCCGTCGCGCAGCAGGTGTTCGTGACGCCGGGGCCGACGCGCGGCGATCAGGTCGCGATTCTCAAGGGCATCAACGAAGGCACGCAGGTCGTGACGAGCGGGCAACTGAAACTGAAGAACGGCACGTCGCTCGTGATCGACAACCGTGTGCTGCCCGCCGACAACCCGAATCCGATGCCTCAGGAACAGTAAGAGGCCGCCCGATGAAATTCACCGATATCTTCATTGAACGTCCGGTGCTCGCGTCGGTGGTGAGTCTGCTGATTCTGGTGCTCGGCTTGCGCTCGCTTTCGGCGCTCAAGGTCAGCGAGTATCCGCAAACCGAGAACGGCGTCGTCACGATCACGACCGCTTACTACGGCGCGAGCGCCGACACGATGGCGGGCTTTATCACGCAGCCGCTCGAAGCCGCGATCGCTCAGGCGCAGGGCATCGACTATATGTCGTCGAGCAGCAGCACGGGACTCTCGACGATCACCGCGACGCTGCGCCTGAACTACGACTCGAATCGCGCGCTCACGGAGATCAACACGCAGATCGCTTCGGTGCGCAACCAGTTGCCGCCGCAGGCGCAGCAGCCGGTGCTGACCGTGCAGGTGGGTCAAACCACCGACGCGATGTACATGGGTTTCTACAGCGACGTGCTACCGAGCAACAACGTCACCGACTATCTGCTGCGCGTCGTGAAGCCGAAGCTCGATTCGATCCAGGGCGTGCAGACGGCGGAGGTTCTCGGCGGGCGCCAGTTCGCGCTGCGTGCGTGGCTCGATTCGAACAAGCTGGCCGCGCATAACGTTACGGCCTCCGATGTGTTTACGGCACTCGGCAACAACAACTATCTGGCGACGCTCGGCACGACCAAAGGCCAGATGATCAGCGTCGATCTGAATGCGGGCACCGACCTGCATTCCGTCGACGACTTCAAGAAGCTGGTCGTCACGCAGAAAAACGGCTCGATCGTGCGCCTCGAAGATGTCGCCAATGTCGTGCTCGGCGCGGACAACTACGACTTCAACGTCGCGTTCAGCGGCAAACGCTCGGTGTTCATCGGCATCAAGGTCGCGCCGGATGCGAACGTGCTGGACGTCGCGAAGCGCGTGAAAGCAGTCTTTCCGGATTTGCAGAGGCAGTTCCCGACCGGCATGACGGGCGACATCGTGTATGACGCGACCGACTTCATCAACACGGCCATCGAGGAAGTGGTGAAGACGCTCGTCGAAGCGCTGCTGATCGTGACGGTCGTGATCTTCCTTTTCCTCGGCAGTTTCCGTGCGGTGATCGTACCCGTGATCGCGATGCCGCTGTCGCTGATCGGCACGTTCTTCGTGATGCAGTTGCTCGGCTATTCGATCAATCTGCTGACGCTGCTTGCGCTCGTGCTGGCCATCGGGCTCGTTGTCGATGACGCGATCATCGTGGTCGAGAATGTCGACCGGCATATGAAGGAAGAAGGCAAGGCGCCTTTCGAAGCCGCGCTGATCGCGGCGCGCGAGCTCGGCGGGCCTATTCTCGCGATGACCGTCGTGCTGATTGCCGTGTATCTGCCGATCGGCTTTCAGGGCGGCCTGACCGGCGCGCTCTTCACCGAATTCGCGTTCACGCTGGCTGGCGCCGTCGCCGTGTCGGGCGTGATTGCGCTGAGTCTGTCGCCGATGATGTGCTCGCGCTTTTTCCGCGCGGATCAGGAATCGGGCCGCTTTGCGCGCTTCGTCGACCGGCAGTTCGAGCGCGTGCATCACGGCTATGGGCGTCTTCTGCATTCGATGCTCGACACGTGGCCCGTATTCATCGTGATGGGTGCGCTGCTGCTGGCCGGCACGGTCTATCTGTTCATGACGTCGCAATCAGAGCTTGCGCCGCAGGAAGACCAGGGCATCGTGCTCTCGCAGATACAGGGTCCGCCAAACGCGACGATCCAGCAGATGCAGACTTACGCGGACCAGGTGTTCGAGATCTCGAAGCAGTTGCCCGAGTATGCGCAGATGTTCCAGTTGACGGGCGCGCCGACGCTGAATCAGGGCATCGGCGGCGTGCTCTTCAAGACGTGGGACAAGCGCAAGAGAAGCGCGACCCAACTGCAGCAGGTATTGCAGCAGAAGTGGAATGGCATTGCGGGCGCGCGCGTTGCTGCGTTTCAGTTTCCGCCGCTGCCGGGCGCGCAAGGCTTGCCCGTGCAATTCGTCATCAGCACGACGGAGCCGTTCGAGAACCTCAACGAAGTCTCGCAAGCCGTGCTGCAAAAAGCGCGCGAAAGCGGCATGTTCTTCTTCGTCGACAGCGACCTGAAGATCGACAAGCCGGAAAGCGTGCTGCTGGTAGACCGCGACAAGGTCGCCTCGCTGGGCCTGTCGCAAAGCGACGTCGGGCAGGCGCTGGGCGCGGCGCTCGGCGGCAACTACGTCAATTACTTTTCGATTGCGGGCCGCTCATACAAGGTGATTCCGCAGGTGCTGCAAACGGACCGGTTGAACCCATCGCAAGTACTCGATTACTACTTGCGCACGCCCGATGGCAGCGTGATGCCGGCCTCCACCGTCACGCATCTGAAGCAGACTGTCGTGCCCGAGTCGATCAATCACTTCCAGCAATTGAACTCCGCGACCATTTCCGGCGTGGTCGCGCCGGGCATCTCGCAAGGCGAAGTGCTCGACTTCTTGCGCCAGACCACCACGCAGGTCGCGCCGACCGGCTATTCCATCGACTATTCAGGCCTGTCGCGCCAGTTCGTGCAGGAATCGGGCGGCTTCGTGATCACGCTGATGTTCGCGACGATCATCGTGTTTCTCGCGCTCGCCGCGCAGTTCGAGAGCTTCCGCGATCCCGTCGTGATTCTGGTGTCGGTGCCGATGGCGCTGTTTGGTGCGCTCATTTTCATCAATATGGGGCTGTCGACGCTGAACATCTACACGCAGGTGGGTCTGGTCACGCTGATGGGGCTGGTGAGCAAGCACGGCATTCTGATCGTGCAGTTCGCCAATGAACTGCAGCGCGCGGGGCGCGGCAAGCGTGAAGCGCTGGAGGAAGCGGCTGGGGTACGCCTGCGACCGATCCTGATGACGACGGCCTCGATGGTGCTCGGCGTGCTGCCGCTCGTGATTGCATCGGGCGCGGGCGCGGCGGGCCGCAATGCGATGGGGCTGGTGATTTTTACGGGGTTGTCGATTGGCACGTTGTTTACGCTGTTCGTCGTGCCCGCGATGTATATGTTTATCGCGGCGGATCATCAGCGGGATCGGGAGCATCCTGGGGCGGTTTGAGCATGGGGTCTTCGTGTTTGTTTGCGACAGGCTTGAGTGGCCCACTTTGCCTTGCCGTTGGCTAGCAAAGCAAACCTCTCAGCTATCCTGTGTTTTCTTCTTTGCGCGGCCACCCGATGCCGACGTAGCCGCCGCGGTAGTGCGCTTGCGCCGCGACGCCGCGCTCTTCTCCTGAAGTGAGCGCGCGCGGGCCTCTCCCAGCGCGATCAGGGCGTCGGTGAGCTGCTCCATGTGCCGCTTCATCGATCGCGCATCGCCCGACTGCAGCGACACGAAAGCGCCGTCGAAACCCACCATGCCGAAGTACGCAAGGTCTTCGGCCTCCGCCGGCGCCCACGCCTCCCCCTCTGCGCCAAACGCGTTGCGGATCATCTCCTGCATGTAGTTGCGGCCTTCGTTGCGCACCTCGATCACGGTCTGCATGGCCTCCGGCTCCGCGGCCTCGTCGCTCATGACCATGACGAACAACAGGCGCAGGAAGTTCTCGCGGTGCTGGAACACCTCGCCCGTCTTCTGCAGGTACCAGCCCAGACGTTCGCGCGGCGTGCCCTCCGGCGGATTCTGGTGAGCCTCGTGCATGGCCGCGAAGAAGCCATGCGCGCCGCGCGCCATGACCTCCGCGAGCAACCCGGCCTTGGAGCCGAAGTGATGGTAGATCGCGCTCTTGGGGATGCCGGTGGCCTCCACGAGCGCCGACATCGAGGTGCCGGCATAGCCATAGGCCGACATCACGCGGGCCGCCGCGTCGAGAATTTCCTGGCGTGATCGCTGACCGCGCCGATTGCCGATTTGTTGTGAATTTTCCATCCCGCAAGTATACGTCCCGCGCACCTTCGCACATTATTGGACCAATCGGTCCATTACTCGTTTCCCCTGGGTAGTCACTTTTGGACCTATCGGTACAATTCGTTCGTCGCAGGCGTAGGTTGCACCGCCACGTGGCGAAAGAACAACCGGAGACCCTCCCCATGACCCAGCAATTCGACGCCGACGTTGCCATCGTTGGCTATGGACCAACCGGCGTCATCGCCGCGCTCACCCTGGCGAAGCACGGTATTTCCAGCGTCGCGTTCGAGCGGCATCGTGACATTTATCCGCGCGCCCGCGCCGTGACCGTCAATGACTGGACGATGCGCATCTTCCAGAATCTGGGCGTCGACGAGCCCGTGCTCAAGCAGATCGATCCGCAACGCGCGTTGCGCTGGATGCGCTATGACGGCACCGAGATCATGCGCATCGAGCATCCGCCTTCGACGCTCGGCATCAAGCCGCGCTTCTTCAACATCTATCAGCCGACGATGGAAGCCGCCCTGCGCGAGTGCGCCGCGCGCCATGCCCGTGAAATCGATGTGCGCTACGGCCAGGAGGTGGTGTCGCTCGAGCAGGATGACGACGGCGTCACGCTCAACTCGAGAGACGCCGCGACGGGTGAAATGCTCAGCACGCGCGTGCGCTACGTGATTGGCTGTGACGGCGGCAGCAGCGCCACGCGCAGCATGATCGGCGTGAAGCTGCTGGGCGATACGCTCGATGTGCAGTGGATCGTGATCGACTGCCGCGTCAAGCGCTGGTGGCCGGACCGCAACCTGCTGACCTTCTGGTCCGACAAGGAGCGGCCCGTGGTGGACATCGCGTTGTCGGGCGGCAATCACCGCTGGGAGCTGCCGCTCAAGCCCGGCGAGAGCGAAGCCGATTTCCAGACGCACGAGCAGGTTTGGCCGCTGCTCAAGGCCCTTGGTGTGAGCGAGGCCGATGTCGAGATTCACCAGTACGCGTTCTACCGGCACCACACCCGCATGGCCGACCAGTGGCGCGTTGGCCGTGTCTTCCTCGCGGGCGATGCCGCGCATCTGATGCCGCCATGGGCCGGCGCCGGGATGCAGACCGGCATGCGCGACGCGTTCGACCTTGGCTGGAAGCTCGCGGGCGTGCTCAACAAGAACTTGCCGGAGCATTTCCTGGACACCTACGAGACGGAACGCCGGCCCAACGCGACGTTCTATACGCAGCTCGCCGTTCAGCTCGGCCGCATCATCAAGCAGGAGCTTTCGGATGAGGAACAGGCCGCGCTCCATGCGCCGCCTCCTGAGAATGCGCCCGAGTCGCCGCTGATCGCACCGCCGGTGCTGGCCGCCGGATGGCTGCGCGGCCCGCTCGCCGACGAGAGCATCGTCGGCCGCATGGTGCCGCAGCCGGTGGTGGGCGACAACCGCGGCGCGATGGCGCGACTGGACGATCTGCTTGGCGACGGCTTCGTGCTGCTCGGCGACGACATCGACCCCGCCACGCTGCTCACACCTCAGGAAAAGGCGGCGTGGGACGAACTCGGCGCGCGCTACATCGCCTTGCGCCAGCAGGACGAGCACACGCAGGGTCCCGACGAGTTCATCGACCTGGACGGCGTGCTGCGTCCCTGGCTGCGCAAGTACGGCGTTCGTGCGGTGGCGCTGCGGCCCGACCGCTTCGTGGCCGCCGCCGACGTGAGCGGCCTTGCCGTACCCGCCTGACGCGCCGGGCGAAAGTAAAACTGCGCCGGTCAATGACGCAATGAAGGAGAGAATGAATTGAGCACAGTGACGGAGCTCGGCTATGTCGGCATCGAGGCGAGCGATCTCGCGGCCTGGGAGCGCTTTGGCGTCGATCTTCTGGGCATGCAGGTGGGCAGCCGCAGTGACGAGGCATTGAACCTGCGGATGGACGATGCCGTACACCGCTGGATCGTCGTCGAGGGCGATGCCGACGATCTCGCATTCACCGGTTTCGGCTGCGCGACGCAAAGCGATCTCGACGCCATTGCCGCGCGGCTGCGCGCGGCCGGCAACACGGTCACGGAAGGCGACGCGCAGCTCTGCGCGGCGCGAAAGGTCCAGCGCATCGTGGTCACCTCCGACCCGCTCGGCAATCGCGTTGAACTGTATGTCGGGCTGGCCGTTGCCGATACGCCGTTCGCGTCCGGGCGGCTGGTATCGGACTTCGTGACGGGTGCGGGCGGCGCGGGCCACCAGGTGCTGATCGAGCGAGGTATGGATCGCCAGGCCCTGCTCGACTGGTATGGACTCCTTGGTTTCAAGGTGACCGACGTCATCAATCAGGAAATGGCGCCGGGCATTGTCGCGAGCGTGACGTTTCTGCACTGCAATGGCCGCCATCACACGGTGGCGCTGGCCAACATGCCGTTTCCGAAGCGCATGCACCACTTCATGATCGAGGCGACCGAGATCAGCGATGTCGGCCTGGCCTACGACCGCTGCATGGACGCGAAGCAACCGTTCGAAATGACCCTCGGCATGCATCCGAACGACCGGATGTTCAGCTTCTACGTGCGCACGCCCTCGGGCTTCAACGTCGAGTTCGGTTGGGGCGGGCTGGTCATCGACGAGTCCAGCTGGCAGGTCCAGCACCTCGACAGGCTCAGCAGCTGGGGGCATCGCCCGCCGAATCTCGTGGCGGACCTGCTTCAGGCGTGATTGCGGCGCCATCGGACGCTGCCCCATCGGTGCCGCGGCACCGCTTAACGGACCATTTTGGAAGGCCTATACCATGACGCTCACACAGGCTCAAACGAGCCGTACCATCAAGACCCGCGACTGGCAGCTCCACTATGAGGAAGCCGGCCAGGGCCACCCCGTGATCCTGCTCCACGGCAGCGGCCCCGGCGCGACCGGCTGGAGTAATTTCCGCGGCAACATCGAAGCGCTCGCGAGGCATTTTCACGTCTACGCCGTCGATATGCCGGGTTGGGGACAGTCGGATGCCGCCACCGTCGAGCAGCTCGACCATGTCGATGCGGCCATCCAGTTCATGGACGCGCTCGGCATCGAGAAGGCCGCCTTCGTCGGCAACTCGATGGGCGGGCAGACCTCGCTGAGGCTCGCCACGGAGCATCCCGAACGCATCACGCATCTCGTCACCATGGGGCCACCGGTCGGCCGCATGCCGACGCTTTTCGGTGCCGGCGACGGTCCGTCCGAAGGGCTCAAGGTGCTGATTCAGGCCTATCAGGACGCGTCGCCGCAGAACATGCGCCGCCTGGTGGAGATCATGGTGTACGACAAGGCGCGCTTCGCCACGCCCGACTTGTGCCAGGCCCGCTCCGATGCCGCACTCGCGCGTCCCGAGCACCTGCACAACTATGTGGCGGGCCTGCCGAAGGGCGCTCCGCTGCCGAAGTGGGTGAAGCCGGAACTGCTTGGGTCAATCAAGGTGCCGACGTTGCTGATACACGGCCGGGACGACCGCGTGGTCTCGTTCGAGACTTCGCTGTTTCTGCTCGCGAACATTCCGGATTCGCGTCTGCTGCTGCTCAATCGCTGCGGGCACTGGGCGATGATCGAGCATCCGGAGGAGTTCAATCGGGCGGTGATCGACTTCATCGCGAACAACTGATGATGCGTGGGCCTGCACTGGCGGCAGGTCGCCCTGCTCCGCAGAAGGAATATCCGATGTCCGATTCCAAACTCATTCAGGCGCTCGCCGCGCGGCTGCGCGAAGCCGAAGCATCGCGTGTAGCGATCGAGCCCGTGCGTGGCGAGATCGTCACGAGCGGCGATCCGCTGGGCGGCAATCCGCCGGGCGGCGCCCCGCTGGACGACATGGCAACCGCTTATGCCGTGCAGCAGGCCAACGTCGATCTGCGCGTGGCGAACGGCGAGCGCATCGTGGGCCGCAAGATCGGCCTCACGTCACTTGCTGTGCAGAAGCAATTGGGCGTTGATCAGCCTGACTTTGGTGCCCTCTTCGCATCGATGGCGTATGGCGACGGTGAAGCGATTCCGCTTTCGCAATTGATCCAGCCGAAGGTGGAGGCCGAGATCGCACTCGTGCTCGAACGCGATCTCACGCGGGAGAAACACACGTTCGTCGACATCCTGAACGCCACTGCATATGCACTCGCGGCGATCGAGGTGGTGGATAGCCGCATCCAGAACTGGGACATCCGCTTCGTCGATACGGTGGCCGACAACGCGTCGAGCGCGCGTTTCGTATTGGGCAGCCGTCCCGTGCCGCTTTCGCGGATCGATCTCACCGCGTGCGCGATGGAACTTTCGCGCGATGGCGACGTGCTTTCGCGCGGCAACGGTGCCGCGTGCCTCGGCAATCCGCTGAACGCGGCCGTCTGGCTCGCCGACCGCATGGCGCAGCTCGGCACGCCGTTGCGCGCGGGCGACGTGGTTTTGACCGGCGCGCTTGGGCCCATGGTGGCCGTGAAGGAACCCGGCACCTGCACCGCGCAGATCGATGGCCTCGGCAGCGTTCGCGCGACCTTTACCGACTGATTGAGGAACTCAAATGGCTTCGGAAAAAATCAAGGCCGCGATCATCGGCTCTGGCAACATCGGCACGGATCTGATGATCAAGATCCTGCGTCATGGCCAGCATCTGGAGATGGCGGCGATGGTCGGCATCGACCCGGCATCGGACGGCCTCGCGCGCGCCGCGCGTCTGGGCGTGGCCACCACGCATGAAGGCGCGGAAGGACTCACGCGCCTGCCCGTGTTCGACGCTATCGACTTCGTGTTCGACGCGACCTCGGCCGGCGCGCACGTGAAGAACGACGCGTTGCTGCGCAAGCTCAAGCCGTCGATTCGCATGATCGACCTCACGCCCGCCGCGATCGGCCCGTATTGCGTGCCCGTGGTGAATCTCGATTCGCATATCGATGCGCCCAACGTGAACATGGTCACGTGCGGCGGCCAGGCGACCATCCCCATCGTTGCCGCGGTGTCACGCGTGGCGAAGGTGCATTACGCGGAGATCGTCGCGTCCATCAGCAGCAAGTCGGCGGGACCGGGCACGCGCGCGAACATCGACGAGTTCACCGAGACCACCTCGAAGGCGATTGAAGTGGTAGGTGGTGCGGCAAAAGGCAAGGCGATCATCGTGCTCAATCCCGCTGAGCCGCCGGTGATGATGCGCGACACCGTCTATACGCTTTCCGATCTCGAGGACCGCACAAAGATCGAGCAGTCGATCGAGGAGACCGTCGCGAAAGTGCATGCGTACGTGCCGGGCTATCGCCTCAAGCAGAAGGTGCAGTTCGATGAAATCCCCGCCAGCGCGCCGCTCAATATTCCGGGCCTCGGCAAGTTCAGCGGCCTGAAAACTTCGGTGTTCCTCGAAGTGGAAGGCGCAGCGCACTACCTGCCCGCGTATGCAGGCAACCTCGACATCATGACTTCCGCGGCGCTCGCCACCGCCGAGCGCATGGCGAAAACGCTGCTCAGCGTGCAAGGAGCCTAAGGCCATGAGCAAGAAACTCTATATCTCCGATGTGACGCTGCGCGACGGCAGCCACGCGATCCGTCATCAGTACTCGATCCAGAATGTGCAGGACATTGCGCGCGCGCTTGACAAGGCCAAAGTCGATTCCATCGAAGTCGCGCATGGCGACGGCCTGCAAGGCTCGAGCTTCAACTACGGTTTCGGCGCACACAGCGACCTCGAATGGATCGAGGCTGTCGCCGACGTGGTGAAGCACGCGAAGATCGCCACGCTGCTGCTGCCCGGCATCGGCACGATTCATGACCTGAAGGCGGCGTACAACGCGGGCGCGCGCGTGGTGCGCGTGGCCACGCATTGCACCGAGGCCGATATCTCGAAGCAGCACATCGAATACGCACGTGAACTCGGCATGGATACCGTAGGCTTTTTGATGATGAGCCACATGACCACGCCGGAAAACCTCGCCGTCGAGGCGAAGAAGATGGAGAGCTACGGCGCGACCTGTATCTACGTGGTGGACTCTGGCGGCGCGCTCACAATGAACGACGTGCGTGACCGTTTTCGCGCCGTAAAACAGGTGCTGAAACCCGAAACACAAACGGGCATGCACGCGCACCACAACCTCTCGCTCGGCGTGGCGAACTCGATCGTTGCAGTGGAAGAAGGCTGCGATCGCGTCGATGCGTCGCTCGCAGGCATGGGCGCCGGTGCGGGCAACGCGCCGCTCGAAGTGTTCATTGCCGCAGCGGAACGCATGGGCTGGAACCACGGCACCGATCTCTACACGCTCATGGATGCCGCCGACGACATCGTACGCCCGCTGCAGGACCGCCCGGTGCGCGTCGATCGCGAAACGCTCGCGCTCGGCTATGCGGGTGTGTATTCGAGCTTCCTGCGCCACTCGGAAGTGGCCGCGAAGAAGTACGGCCTGAAAGCCGTCGACATCCTCGTCGAACTGGGCAAGCGCCGCATGGTGGGCGGCCAGGAAGACATGATCGTGGACGTAGCGCTCGACCTCGCCAGGCGGCCCAGTGCGGCGTGATAGCGGCGCTGAGTCCGGCGGCGGCATCCGCCACAGGCATCGGCCGCCGCTTATGCCCGGACAGGCGTCCGGCATGAGGAACCTCGCTTGAAACACCTGTCGTAAGGCACAACAAACATGAGCCCGGGACTCATCGAGTGCAATATTATTCGCACTACTAAATAAATATATAAACAATAAGACTAACGGAGACAGAAAATGATGAATTTGGCACGGTGGAGCATGGCCTTGACGATATTCGCCATGGCAGCGCAAGCATACGCGGACACTGGCGACAGCGTCACACTGTATGGCGTGATGGACGCCGGCGTCACCTACGTCAGCAATTCGGGCGGACACGGCAACCTGAAGTTCGACGACGGCATCATGTCGCCGAACATGTTGGGCATCAAGGGTGACGAGGACCTCGGAGGCGGCACGCACGCGGTGTTCGACCTCGTCAACCAGTTCGCGGTGGGGACCGGTGCAATCCAGCCGCCCGGCAAAGGGATCTTCGGCCGCAATGCATGGGTTGGCCTCGCCGACGATCGCTATGGATCGATCAAGCTCGGCAATCAGTACGACTTCATGGTCGACTCGCTCTTCTTCGGCCGTACCGACGCGGCCATGACGGTGGGTGGCCTGTACAACTTCCGCGCCGGTCCTTTCCAGAAAATTGCACTGCCGTATAACCCGCCGTATGCCGGCCAGTTCGACTGGGACCGGATGTCCGGCGAAACGGTGACGAATTCTGTCAAGTACCAGTCGCCTTCGCTTAATGGCTTTCGCGTGGGCGTGCTCTATGGCTTCGGCGGCGTGCCGGGAGCGTTCGGCAGCGGCGATACGATCAGTGCGGGGCTGAACTTCGATCGTGGCCCGTTCGGCGTGGCGGCGGCGTACACCGAGGTCAAGTATCTGCAGGCAGGCGGGCCGCAGGTCGGTGTTCGCAACTGGGGTGTCGGCGCGCACTACGACTTCGGCCAGTTTTCCACGAGCGCGCTCATTACGACGGTACGCAACACGGCGAACGGAGGCGCCATTGCGCAAGGCGAGATCGGGGCGAACTACCTCTTCAACCCCGCCGTGCAGCTGGGGCTCGACTATATGTACATGAAGGGCAACGGCTACCTCGACAACAACCACGCGCACCAGGTGAGCGCCGCGCTGGACTATTTCCTGTCCAAGCGCACCTTCGTCTATGCCGCGGCGGTGTACCAGCGCACCAATTCCGGCGCTCAGGCGCTGATCAGCGGCGTGCTCGATGTCAACGGCACTTCAAGCAGTCCGAACCAGTTTCTTGGCCGCGTGGGCATCGAAACGCGGTT
>NZ_BAYD01000133.1 GCF_000685075.1 Paraburkholderia oxyphila NBRC 105797 | reverse complement strand
CCTTAACACTTTCGAGCTGCACCCAGTATCCAGTACCGACTATGTCCATTTCTAGTAATGCTATCGAGCCATTGAGCTTTCGTGAAGCGCTCGGGCACTACGCATCCGGTATTACGGTGATTACATCACACGTTGATGGCGAACCGGTTGGCTTCACGTGCCAGTCGTTTTATAGCGTGTCGATGAGCCCGCCGCTGGTGTCATTCAGCGTCATGTCCAGTTCGGGCAGTTACCCCAAGATTCGCCGGGCAGGTCGTTTCGCAGTCAATATCCTGTCAGACGAGCAAGTCCGGATTTCCAACCAGTTCGCTCGGCGAGGCACGGACAAGTGGCACGGTGTCGAGTGGCAGGAATCGCCGCTGGGTAATCCGGTCATTGCCGGCAGTCTTCACTGGCTTGATTGCGAAATTTACGCCGAACATGCCGCAGGCGATCACCTGATCGTCATTGGCGAAGTAAAAGCATTCCACATGCAAGAAACGGCTGCTACGCAGCCATTGCTGTATTTCAAAGGGCGCTATCACAATATCGGCGCGCATAGCGCCGTTTGAGCGCGTACCGCGCGCCAGGCGCTCGCGCAATCGTTCTTCCATGCCTCCCCGCATGCTGCGGGCTGTCATCGCAGTCGTTGCCCTGCACGATCACCAAGAGGCTGCGGCAACGACGCCCCTCTGATTTAAACGGTATTGAGCTGTCTTGAGTTCATTGAAACAGGCGCTGAACGAAGGACGCTTCGTCTGCGTGCTTGAGGTCGTTCCTCAACAGTCCCCTTCGCGCCTGGCCGCGCTTGAGCAAATCGTGCAACGCGGGCACCTCGCAGGCTGGCCGTTGCTGCCAGCCTTCGCTGATCGTGTCGGCCTGCACTCGGACTTGAGCCCCCTGGAAGGCGCCGGAGCATTGGGAAATCCGGCATCATCCTTGCTGCACTTTTCAGGCAAGGATCGCGAGCGCGCAGACTTGCTGCTCCAGATGGAGTCGATGAAGGCGCGTGGACTGGAGCAATTGTTGCTGCTCAGTGGTGATCGCTTGCCAGGCCACCATCCTGGTCAGGCACCGGTGCGCTATCTGGAGTCGGTACCCGCGCTGCAGATTGCCCGTGAGCACTGCCCGGACTGGCTGTTGGGCGCTGCGTTGAACCCGTTCAAATACCGCGAAGAAGAAGGCGGCGCACAGTATCTGAAGGCGCAGAAAAAGCTTCTGGCTGGTGCTGATTTCCTTACTCTGCAACTGGGTTTTGACGCCGCCAGGCATAGTGAAGCCCAGACCTGGATGCGCGCTCAGGTAAGTATGAAACCCATGCTGGCCTGCGTAATGAAGCTGACCGACAAGCGCGCGGCCGTTCTGCAGGACGTGCCCGGCGTCGTCATCACCGAATCCATGCGCGAACTGCTGGGCAGGGAGCAGCAGGTCTCGCAGGCCTATGCCAACGCACGAAGCCTCGAGCGCCTGGCGCTGCAGATAGTGGGCCTGCAATTGATGGGCTATGCCGGTGTTCATGTGTCCGGCGTGCATACGCTGGACGAACTGCTTTCCTTGGAGCGGGCGATCACCGGGCAGCGGGATAGCGTGGCCTCACTGGCCGATTGGGCCGAACGATGGCATGCAAGCTGGCAGATCCCTGGGGCGCCCCAAGTATGCTTCGCTCCCGAAAACGGTGCCTGGGAAATGGGGCAATCCGATGTCACCGCCACCCGCCGGGAGCGCCTGGGATACACGCTGCTCTCCTGGGTACACGGCCAGTTCTTCAGTCGCACGGGATGGCTCAGCAGAGCCTTTGGCTGGAGCGTGACGCGGCCGATCTGGAAGGTCGGCGTGGCAGCGAATGCCTTACATGCTGTCGAACGGACGGTCAAACGGCCGCTGGTCGGCTGTGATACCTGCGGCCGCTGCCGCTTGCAGGACACCCTCTACGTCTGCCCCGAGACCTGCCCCAAAGGCCTGGCGAACGGCCCCTGTGGCGGGACCCGGCTCAATCGCTGCGAATTCGCCGACCGGGAGTGCGTGCACAGTGTCAAATACCGGATTGCCAAATCTACCCATCAATTACCTGTGCTGGCGCAGACGTTGATTCCTTGCATCGAAGCAGAAAGCAGGCACCGCAGCTCCTGGCCTGAATGGTTCGAGGCAGAAGATTCGACGCCAAAGCCCTCGCCTCATTGAGTTGATTGGTCAAGTCATTGCTGCTGCGGCCATTCACATCCTGCTACTGCCCGAGTGGGCGCTGGAGCGTGATTCTATTTGTTACCGACGTGACGCCTGGCACGTCCTTCGCGAGTTCGCCGGCAGTGTCTATTTGCGACGCTTCGGCGACCGTGCCGTTCAAGATGATCGCGCCGCTTCTCGCGGTGACGCTGATATTGCCCGCGTCGATCTCCTTGTGCTTCGAAAATGCGGCGTAGACCTTGCGCCGCAGCGTTCGGTTCGCCTGCCGCATCGCCTTCGCGCTGGTCGGGCCGGACTTCGCGACGGTCGCTTCGGACGTCGCGCTTGCCGATGCGGCCGCTGTCACGCTCGCCTGCGCCCACGCGCCGAGCGACGCGGTCAGGATCGCAACGCCGAGCGCCGCGCGGATACCATGAATCGTTTGCATCGTTGTCGTTCTCCGTTTTCCTTTCATCCCGTCAGAAGCTGTGTCGCATACCGATCATCGCAGCCGTCGTGGACACGCCCGGCGCGACTGGCTGACCATACGTGATCGTCTGGTTCATCGTTCCTCGGTTCGCGACATAACCGACCTGCGCATAGACCATCGTGCGTTTCGACAGGTTGTACTCGGCGCCTGCCGCGTACTCGCTCGAATGGTTCGCGCCGTTGTTGCGGTCCTTCAGGAAGTAGTATCCGGACGTGATCCGGAAAGCCGGGCTGAACTGATAGCCCAGGCCACCGGATATCATTTCGTAATCCATATGACCTGAATTCGACGGGTTCCTTCCGATCCCATATGACGCAGAAACCGACAGCCCCCTATAGGTGTATTTGGCGCCAAAGTAGTAGAAGCGGTTGTTGTCGAGGCCAGTTGGCGTGGCCGCCGCCGTATTCGTGTCATGCCCGTTGTAATAGACCGCGGAGAGATTAAGCCCGTAGTTCGAGTACTTGAGCACCGCCGATTCGCGCGTGCCGCCCTGGAGCTGCCCAGGCACGCCGCCGGGCGCGTATTCCAGCCCGATCGATGCGCCGTAGAACTTGGGCGACTGGTAAACGAGCGCATTGCTGTCGTACAGCGCGCCAATGGGCACGTTGCTATTCGTACCTGGCCATCCGGCGACCTGGTTCATCCCGAGCCACGCAGTCAGAATGCTGCCGAAGTACTGCGCGTTGCGCACGTCGGTGTCGGCCATTGCATAGATCATCGGCGTAAACTGCCGCCCGGCGTCGAACGTGCCGAATGGGCCCGAGATGCCGATCGTCGTTTGCTGGTTGAACACCGCAGTGCCGCCCGTCGTGTCCGCGAGTCCGAGCTTGCCGCTCCCGCTATTGAACACGCCCTGCAACCGGAAGTTGACCTTGTAGCCGCCGCCGATGTCCTCGGTGCCCTTCATGCCCCAGAAACTCGAATAGATGCCCGCGTCCTTGAACGCGAACACATGCCCGTTGTTCTTCGCAGTCGGCGCGAACGATGCCGCGGATGTGCTCTGGTACATCAAGCCAGAATCGATCGCACCGTATAGCGTGACCGACGACTGCGCGTGTGCCGCACATGCGAATACCGCGAAAACTGCCGCACTGCCCAACTTCAGCTTCATTGACGTCTCCTCACACCTTTTATGGTTGCCGGGCTATCCCGGTCTGATATCTACCGACCTCCAGACGAACCGGGATCAAGGATCCCGGGCGATACCTCTCCTGCACATACACGGATTGCGGAACACCGTATGGCGACGGTCGGCTCCCGCCGTCGCGCACGCAGTCAACAACGCTGCATGCGCGGTCTTGCCCGTCCAGGGCGAAGAAAGCTTTGGCGGCAGGCAACGAACAACGGGGAGCATCCGAACGCCCACGTTCGCGTTGCTTCAGATTGCTACCCGCCCCACGCAGGCTGCCCGAGTACGCCGCTTTTCCGGTTCGGCAGGTACCCGAGCTTCATGAGCGTCTCGTCGGTGGATTCATACCATTCGCCGATCCGGTAGATGCGCCGGGCTTCGTCTGCCGTCGCCACCTCGCGATACAGGCTGCGCGACATGTTCACCATGCGCTCGACCTGGTGCGCCGACGTCATCCTCTCGCCCTTGCGGCCCCAGAGCGTATCCTCGATGCCGCAGCGCACATGGAATCCCATCGCGATGGCCATCGTCGTCAGCGGATGGACGTAGCGCATGAACGATTCGACGGTGAAGACCGCGTTATCGGGCAGACGATTGATCATTTCGAGCAGATTGCGGGGATTTGGGCCCTCGGAACCACCACCGAGTTGAACCCAGTTCACGACCAGCGGCCCCTTATAGATGCCACGGCGAATCAGACGCTCGATCGATTCCAGCTTGGCGATCTGGCTGATCATGAAATGCGGCTGAATGCGCGCGGCTTGCAGCCGTTTCAGGTGTTCCTCCACGAACACGGGACCGGCCTCGTACGACATGTTGCGATAGGCATCGAAGTAAGCGGGCTCGGCGAGCGACGTTCCCGCAAATTCTTCCTTCGGATGCAACTCGGTGACGTTCATCGTCGCGCTGTTGACAACGATCGTCACCTGATCCGGCTTGGGATCGAGCGCAGCCAACAGGTGTCGCGTGTCGTCTGAAAGCCACTTCGCCGCCTGCCCGGAGTCTTCCGGTGCAAACGAAATGGAGCCGCCGATCTGCAGAATCATCTTTGGCACGGCGTCGCGCAGTCGGGCCACAAGCTCGTTGAACATCGACAGGCGCTTGCTGCCTTTGCCGTCAGCCTCCCGCACGTGCACATGCAGCACCGTGGCGCCGGCGTTGTAACAATCCACCGCCTTCTGTACCTGCTCGTCCATACTGACCGGGATGTCGTCGGAGTCGCCCGGAAGAAATTGCGGACCATAGGGCGCGACCTGAATAACTAAGGGTTCCTGATTTTCTGGCAGTAGCGAATCATCGAGAAATTGCATGATTATCTCCTTGCTTGAAGTTGAATGAATCGGCGTGGATCAGCGCAACGCGTCGATCAGCGCTTCGGCCATCGGCGAAGACAGACGGCCGCGAAACGCTCGCGAGAGATCAGTACGGCCTGGTGCCGATGATGCCGGCACGATCCATCTTCCGATGGCAGGGCGGGTAGTCCATCACCGCATAGTGCTGTGTTGCGCTGTTGTCCCAGATCGCGACGCTGTTCGGCTTCCATCGCCAGCGCACCTGGTATTCGGGGATGTACGCCTGGCTGATCAGATAGCGAAGCAGATCCGCGCCGCCGGGGTTCGCGTCCTGCCCGTAGCGAACATGTTCCGCGGTATGAAAGTTGGTGAAGTGGGTGGTGAAGACGTTCACGTACAACACCTTCTCTCCCGTTTCCGGATGTGTGCGCACCACGGGATGCTCGGCGTCCGGATATTGCGCCTTGAGCGCAAGACGCTTCCCGATCGGCATTGCCGCGCCGAAAGTGGCTTCGATACTGTGGCGGGCGCGCAGATTCGCTATCTGTTCCTTGACGTGGTCGGGCAGCCTTTCGTAGGCCAGCACCATGTTCGTCCACATTGTGTCGCCGCCGACCGGAGGGCATTCGAGGCACCGGAGCACCGCCCCGAACGGCGGCGCTTCCCGCCACGTCGCATCGGAGTGCCAGGCATTCTCGTAGCGGTCCGGGCGCTGATCCGGCGTCTTGTAGATCCGCACGAGCCCAGGATGGTCCGGATCGCTGCCCGCGACCGGGTGGTCCTCGAGTTCACCGAAGCGCCGCGCGAAGGCCACGTGCTCCGCACAGCTGAAATCCTGGTCTCTCAGAAACAGAACCCGATGCTTGAGCAGCGCCGTGCGAATCTCATCAAACAGACCGTCATCGTGGATCGCGTCAGCCAGTTTCACGCCTGTCAATTCGGCGCCCATGGCATAGGTCAGTTGCTCGACTTGCATAACACTCAGTCTCCTCAATCTTCTTCGGCGCACCACGCCGGATGCTCTGTCGCGCTTGCGCGATGGGTACAACGCCGTGATCCCCAGGCAACGTGTAAAACGGTCGGTACTGCGGCTCGTCGCGATGTCTTTCAGCGTCGCCCAGCCGCGCGCCGCGACGTCATGGAACCAGCACCGTCGCGCCGGTTGTCTTGCGCGATTCGAGCATGCGATGCGCTTCGGCGGCTTCCGCGAGCGCAAAGGTCTGCTTCGGCTCGCTCGTGATCTTCCCTTCCAGCACCAGATCGAACAGTTCCTTTGCCATCGACAGCATGTGCGAACGCGGCTTCGCGTAGTGCACCATCGCGGGGCGCGTGAACCAGATCGATCCTTTGAGCGCGAGCGTCAACGCATCGATCTGCACCGGGCCGGAGCTCGTACCGTTGCTGACGAGCGTGCCGCGCACCTGGAGGCTGTCGAGCGATGCCTGCAGCGTGTCCTTGCCGATGGAATCAAACACGACCGGCACGCCCTTGCCGTCCGTCAGTTCGCGCACGCGTTCCGCGATGTTTTCGCGCGACGTGACGATCGTGTGCGTGCAGCCGTTCGCCTTCGCGATCGCCGCCTTTTCGTCGCTGCTGACCGTGCCGATCATCGTCACCCCGAGCGCGCGCGCCCACTGGCAGGCGATCAGGCCGACGCCGCCGGCGGCCGCGTGATACAGGATCGTCTCGCCGCCCTTGAGCGGATAGACCTGACGGAACAGGTATTGGGCCGTCATGCCCTTCATGATGAGCGTTGCGGCGGTCCGGTCGGAGATGCCGTCCGGCAGCGGAATCAGCACCTCGGCCGGCATCACGCGAACGTCGGAATAGGCACCCTGCGGGCCGCCCATATAGCCGACCCGGTCTCCGACCTTGATATCGGTGACGTCCGGCCCCACCGCCTCGACGACGCCGACCGCATCCGAGCCCAGGCCGCTCGGCAACGCGAGCGGGTAGTACCCCGTGCGGTGATAGACGTCGATGAAGTTGACGGCGATGTAGCGATGCCGGACACGGACTTGTCCCGGGCCCGGTTCGCCGACCTCCACCCTTTCGAACTTGAGGACCTCCGGACCGCCGATTTCGTAAAGACGGATTGCATGTGGCATGTGAACTTCTCCATGAATGACCTCTGCAGCCGATGCGGTGCGCAGCAACCCGGCCACTGGATCGATCGCGCGGTTCTGAGCCTCGAAATTTCGGGTCGCTGCGCGGCGAACTGTTATTGGCTAATATAGGGCAGCCTGTAAAATCGATTTTAGTTTTGGTGCCGTTTTCTTCACTTTTGGTGCCACTTCGTATAAACCCCGAGACTCAGCCATGGCGACCGTTCAGCGCAATCCAGTGACAGCCAATGAACCCAAGGCCCGGGCAGCGGCGTTGACGCATTACCTGCAGGTCGCGCTTCGGCACGGACTGCCCGCGCACGACCTGATGCGCAAGTTCGGGCTCGATCCGGCGATGCTGATGAACCGGGAGCAGCGCATCCCGTTCCTGGCGGTTTGCAGGCTGCTCGAGGCGTCCGCGTCGGAGTCCGGCTGCATGTCGTTCGGTATCCAGATGGCCCGGGCGCGCACGGCTTTCGATTTCGGCGTCATCGGCCTGCTGCTCGCGCACAAGCGCACGCTTCGCGAAGTGCTCCTCGCGATGCTGCAATATCGCCACCTGCTGAACGACGCACTCGGGTTGTATTTCGAAACAACGGGCTCGCGGGTCGTAATCGGCGAGCAGATCCTGTGCGATACGGGGGAATGGCCACGACAGACGGTGGAACTGGCGATTGGCGTGCTGACCCGGACTTGCGCGGCGATTCTCGGCCCGAACTGGAAGCCGGTCAGCGTCCACTTCACGCATTCGGCGCCGGCGGACCTGCGCGATCATCGGCATTACTTCGGTTGCCCGGTGATCTTCGGCAGCGAGTTCAACGGACTGGTCTGTGTCGAAAGCGATCTGGACCAGCCCAATCCGATGGCCGATCCGGAGCTGGTTCGATACGCGGAGGGGTTGGCGAAATCGGTCGATCCGGAAGGTTCTCCGACGATCGACGCGGAAGTTCGCAATGCGATCTATTTGCTGCTGCCCGTCGAGCAGGCGGACATCGAGAGCGTCGCGCGCCAGTTGCATACGAGCGTCCGCACGCTTCAGCGTCATTTGTCGGACGCGGACACGACGTTCTCGGATCTGATCGAGGAAGTGCGTCACGACCTCGCGGTTCGCTACATGAGCAACCGGCGCTATTCGATCGGACGCGTCTCCGCGCTGCTCGGCTACACGAGACACGCGTCCTTTACGCAATGGTTCACCCGCCACTTCGGCATGGCGCCGAAGGCATGGCGCAACGCGCACTGCAAATGAAGCGCAACGGCCGCGCAGTGGCGTGCGCTACTGGGCCATGCTCCGCAGACGCTTCTTGTCGATCTTGCCGAAGCTCGTCTTCGGAATTTCGTCGACAAAGACGATGCGGGCTTCTTCCGGCACCGCGTACCGGCTGATCCGGTTCATCGCGACATGCTTCATGAGGTGTTCGCGAACAACGTCTTCGCGATGGAGCCGCTGGCCTTCGCGCGGCGCGCACAGGTTCATTGCGGTCGACATCGCGTGCAGAACGATGTTGCGGTGGCTGTAGCTGACGCCTTTCGGGTCGCCGGTCGTGCCCGTCGTATAGAAGACCGCGGCCTTCGTGTTCTCGTCGAATTCGCCGAACGGGAAATCCGGCGACGCCCGTTCCAGCAGCGCCTCATATTCGCCGGCAACCGGAAGAACCGGCAGGTCGGTCTTGGGCATCGGCTGGCCATCCGCCAGAATGACCACGCGGCGCACGAACCGCAGTTCGTCCCAGATCCGGGACAACATGTATGACTGTCCCAGTCCATCACCGCGACAGTGGAGCCGTGCCGAACGTCGAGCGACGTCAACGCTTCGAATCGTCTACAACGGGTCGTCAACGCGCATCACGAACTGGCCGTCACATTCCTGAACCGGAAACTGCTTCGGACACAGGCCCGTTGCTTCCCGCTCGATGCCATCGCGCAGATCGAAGCGCATCCCGTGCGCGGGGCAGCGCAGCACATGTCCTTCCAGCTGGCCGCTGGCCAGCGAGGCGCCGTTGTGTGGACACGAGTTGTCGACCGCAAAGACCTTGCCGTCGATATTGAAGGCAACGACGCTCGCGCCATCGACGAAAACGAGCTTGCGCTGCCCAGGGCGCAGCGCGTCAATGGGCGAGATTGGAATACGACGTGACACGCTGATGGGCTCCAATGGAATTTCGAACGTCACCGAGATCGGCAAACCGCTTCGCCGATCCCGGAAGCTACCTGGCCGATGACGGTTTGCTGGCATCGCCGAAACGCTGCACGCAGCCGGCCGCAAACTCGCGGAACCAGTCGAGACTGTCCGGATTGGCCATCGTGTCCGGGTTCGCGACCTTCTCGACCGGATGGCCCAGCAGCAGTTTCTTGATCGGCAACTCCATCTTCTTGCCGGACAATGTGCGCGGTATTGCGCTCACCTGAAGCACTTCGTTGGGCACATGCCGTGCGGACAACGCGGCCTTGATCCGCTCCCTGATCGTAGCGGTCAGCTCAGTGGTCAATTCGACGCCGGGGCGCAACACCACGAACAACGGCATGTACGACTCGCGCCCCAGGTATTCGAGGTCGACGACCATGCTGTCCAGCACCTCGGGTAAATCCTCCACCGCGCGATACAACTCGCTCGTACCCATGCGGATGCCGTACCGGTTGATCGTCGCATCGGAGCGGCCGTAAATGATCGCGCCGCCTCGTGGCGTGATGCGCAGCCAGTCGCCGTGACGCCAGATGCCGGGCCAGGTGTCGAAATAGCTGTCGCGATAGCGGCGCTGACCTTCGTCGTTCCAGAAATAGAGCGGCATGGATGGCATCGGTGCGGTGCAGACCAGTTCGCCAACCTCGTCGATCAACGCGCGACCCGCCTCGTCGAATGCCTCGACGCGCGCGCCGAGGCAGCGGCACTGCATTTCGCCAAGGTAGACCGGCAGCGTCGGCACACCCGCGACAAAGCAACCGGCAAAGTCGGTGCCGCCGGAAATCGCGTTGATCCACACCGCGCCGACGTGGTCGAGAATCCATCGATAGCCTTCCGGCGAAAGCGGAGATCCGGTGGAACCGACCGCCCGCAGTGGCGTGAGATCCGCCACGTTGCGCGGCTCCACGCCTGCCTTCACGCAACTCTGGAAATACGCGGCACCGGCGCCGAAGAAGTTGATGCGCGCTTCACCGGCGAAACGCCACAACGCGTTCATGTCGGGATAGCCTGGGTTGCCGTCGTACAGGCATACCGTCGCGCCTGCCAGCAGCCCGCCGGCCTGCAGGTTCCACATGATCCAGCCGGTGCTCGCGTTCCAATGGAACCGGTCGCCCGGGTGCAGGTTCAGATGGAGCGTCGTGAGCTTCACATGTTCCAGCACGATCCCGCCGTGCGAATGCACGATCGCCTTCGGCAGGCCCGTCGTGCCCGACGAATACACGATCCAGAGCGGATGGTCGAACGGAACCTGGTCAACCTCCAGCGGCGCCTCGCCTGCGGTCGCAGCGGCCCAGGAGACACCGTTTTCGAAGGCATCGGCGCGAGCGCGGGGGTCCAGATCTGGCACCAGGATCAGGTGCTCGACGCTCGGCAATTCGGCGAGCAGCGTCTGCAGCAACTCGCGCCGGTCATACGACTTGCCGCCGTAACGATAACCATCGACTGCGATCATGACCTTCGGCGCGATCTGACGAAAGCGGTCCAGCACGGCAAGCTGCCCCATGTCCGGCGCGCACGCCGACCAGATCGCGCCGACGCTGACCGTCGCGAGGAATGCCACGATCGTGTCCGGCGTGTTGGGCATGAATGCGGCGACACGGTCGCCGCGCGTGACGCCGAGACCCCGCAACGAGGCTGCGAGCGCGGCCACCCGCCGTTTCATCTCGCTCCAGCTCAGCTCACGCGACTCGCCCGCTTCGTTGCGAAACACGATCGCAGGCGTGGTCTGATCGGCATTGCGAAACACCTGCTCGACATAATTCATCCGCACGCCGGGGAACCACTTCGCACCCGGCATCGTGGCGTCGACCAGCGCATCGCCGCGCGGCTCGACCGAGATGATGTCAGCCCAATCCCAGAGAGCCGACCAGAATGCGTCGATATGATCGGCCGACCAGCGCCACAATTCTTCATAGCTGCCGAATGACAGGTTACGTTCGACGCAAAGCCATTGCATGAATTCCGTGATGCGAGCGGAATCGATCGTATCGGCTGAAGGCCGCCAGGCCGGCAGCTCCACCGCTGTCGCGGACGGCGTAGCCGGCTGGGTTGAGAGGGTCGAGTGATTCATTAACAATCCTGAATTTGAGCCGAAACCCGGCTGTCTCAATCAGTGGGCCGTATGTCGTTCAAGCCGATACCGCATTCGGCGCCATGGGCGTTGCCGCCGCATCCATGTGAACCCCGACGACGCGAGCCATGTCGGCTTCGTAGGTCCGCCGTGCGCGCAGGAAACATAGGGCTGCCACGATGCCGAAGGCGGGCATGATCGCCAGCGCCGTCTGCAAACCCCACATGTCGGAAAAGAGGCCGCCCAGCACCGGGCCAACGGCGAGCCCGAAAAGATTCTGGAACAGCGACAGAATCGACGCGCCGGTCGCGCGGACACCGGGGTGAACGACATCGTAGATCACGCCCGCCGACGGCGCCAGCGTGCAGGTCATCAGGAATCCGCCGATAGCAACGAGCACGAATTGATGCGGCGACGCAGCAGCAATCGTAAACGCCGTCAGCAGGACGACGAAGGTCACGACCGCGAGCGATGCAACCATCACGAGCTTTTTCGCTGCCCCGCGGGTGCCGAGACGGTCGGCCAGATTCCCCCACACGACGCCGCCGACCGCGCCGCAGAGGACGACCACCGCCGCTTCGCGCGCCGCCCGATCCGGGGCCACTGCATGGAATCGCATGAAATAGCTCGGCAGCCACGACCAGATCGTCGACACCACGATCAACTGGAAGGCCGCGCCAAGACACGTCCACCAGATCGTCGCCGAACCGAGCAACGTGCCGACGACCTGGCGGGCGGTAGCCAGCGTTGTCGGGCGTGCCTCGTCGGGGTGAGGAGTCAGCGCAACGGTCTTGTAATCCGGCACCAGCAGATACAGCACGGCGAGCGCGAGACCCGGCACGCCGACCACGCCGAACGCCGCCCGCCATCCCCAGTACTTCGCAACCTCGGCGCCCACCAGCACGCCGAGCACCGATCCGAGCGACGCGGCGGCCAGCAGGCCGCCTTGAAGCGTCGCGCGCAGGCGGCGTGGAAACAGGCTCGCGAGCAGCGCGCCGCCGACCGAGCCGTAGCCCGTTTCGCCGACGCCGACGACCGCCCGCGCGGCGAACATCTCGCCGTAATTGCGCACGAACATGCAGGAGATCGACGCGAGGCTCCACAGCGCGGCCATCAGGACAATGCTTTTGACGCGACTGACGCGATCGGCCAGCAGCGCCACTGGCAACCCACCCAGCGCGACGACGATGGAAATGACCGACACGAGTGCACCGAGCTGCTTGTCGGACAGATTCCAGGCGAGCTTCAAATGGGGGAACAGCGACACGACGACTTGCCGGTCGATGTAATCGAACAGCATCAGCGCAAATGTCATGGCGAACGCGAACCACGCGCGCGGACGGCTGACGAGGTAATCATCCTGGCCACCGACCTGAGGTTCGTTTTGGTACAAGCTCATAGATGTCTCCGGTATCGGCTTGCTGGCGATCTTGGCCGCCTTGACCAGCACAAAGATCGTGTCCGCCATCTCCAGCATGTGCGGACGCGGATGACTGAATACTCAAGCGTGCTGAAGGAAGCCTCGTTGCCCGGCTTTGCGGTTGGGCGCGAAGCCATTTCTGGCCAGTGTCTCGTCGGCATCCTTGTAAAACGTGCCGATCTTGTAGATCTCGCGCGCTTCCTTGCCGTTGGCGACAGGACGGCCGCACTCCCTGGCGATGCGGACAATTTGCGCGACCTGCTCGACGCTAGTCATCTTGCGCGAACGATCGGGCCACCAGATCGTATCCTCGATGCCGCAGCGCACATGCTGGCCGAGCGCGATGGCCATCATGTTGAGCGGCAGCACGTTGTTCATCTGGGCTTCGAACGTCAGCACCGCACCGTCCGGCACCGCCTTCAGGAAGTTGGCCATGTTGTAGGGGGTCATCGAGTCGGCGCCGCCGCCAATCGGGATCCAGGTCAGAATCAGCGGCACGTTGCAGACCCCGCGGCGCATCATGCGCTCGACGGTTTCCAGCGCGTTGATGTTGCCCAACTGGAACTGGATCTGGATGCCGTTATTCGTCAGGCGCCGGATGTGCTCTTCAACCCATGTAGGACCAGCCGGAATCGTCATTTCGCGATAGGCCTGCTGCTTTGCGGGTTCGGCGAAAGAGGTGCCTGCCACGTCCGCGTCCGAGAGCGCTTCGATGATATTGAACTGGTTCGAATTGATCGCCAGCGTCACCTGGTCCGGCTTCGGAGTCAACTCGGCCAGCATGTGGCGCGTATCGTCGGACAGCCACTTGGCGATATCACCGTCCTCTTCGGGAGCAAAGGAGATCGAGCCGCCCACCTGGATGATCATGTCCGGCACGGCTTCGCGCACGCCGGCGATCAGTTCGTTGAACTTCGACAGGCGCTTGGAGCCTTTGCCATCGAGCTCACGCACGTGCAGGTGCAACACGGTGGCGCCGGCGTTGTAGCAATCGACAGCCTTCTGGATCTGCGCCTCCATGGTGACCGGAATGTCTTCCGGAAAATCGCTGACCTCGAATTGAGGGCCGTAGGGAGCCACCGTGATAACGAGTTTTTCCTGATTCTCGGGGTACAGGGAGCCATCGACGAAGTTCATGTCTGTTCCTCTATGTGAGTGTTGGTGGGGTAACCGTCATCTTCGGGCGCGAAAGAGGTCGAGGCGCCGAATCGGCCAGGAACTGTCTCTCTCGTGCTCCTCTTCGGTGCGAGGGGTGTTCGAACCTGACTCGGCGGCGTGTGTTCACGCGCCCTCTTGACTGTCAGAGGCGCGCCGGGCCGTTGGTGGGAACTATATGGCAAGCGGTGAACTGAATTTTAGTTTTGATGCCATTTTTTTCTTTTTTCGTGCCATCTCGCGTAAACCCCGAAGCCCGCATGAAGGTTTCAGGTCCCGTCGCGATTACGGGCTCCCGGCACTCCGTAACGCCTGCCAAAGTGCGATTCGTCTCCAACCATGTCTCCGCGCGTTCCCAGAAGCTGCTCGAAGAGCGCGGCGTCACCGTCACCGAGTGGGTGGCGCTACGAACGCTATTGGACGCACGGCATCCTCGACCACGACTTCGTCGATTCCCAGGCAAGTTGGACAGTACCAGCGCGAGTCATCGCGAACGGCAGTGGGGCCGAGTTCATGATCACGTTCTTTCAGCCGCCCGGGTTCGCTGACGACTACCCAATGCGCCGTGGCAACAACGTAACCGTGACCAGCGCCCTTCATCCGGGGACGCAGGGGATTCGTCAAACCGCAGCCGTCACACTGAACTCGACCAGTAACTCCGGCAATCCGAGCGTGGCCTGCACAGTGCAGCGGACTGGCAGGTGCTCCGGGTCGACCCAGTTTTGCCAAACAGTGTTCATGCGGTCGAACAGCGCCATATCCTTCAGATAGATCGTTACCGACAGCAACTGTTGCCTGCTGCTGCCGGCCTGCGCCAGTAATGCATCAATGCGCGCGAGCGCTTCAGTGGCCTGCTCCTCGATGGTGCGCGCATGGGGTGCCCCAGACGATGTTTGCCCCGCGAGAAAGAGAAAATTGCCCGCGCGCACCATCTTGCTCATGCGTGCATTGCCAGCGGTTCTTACGATAGGGGACGCATTCATTTGGGTACAAACTCCGTCGGTTGTGCTGCATCGAGGTCGGGGACATGAGACACGGCAAGATCGCCGAGGCTCACCGGTTTGATGGGCGGCCGTATGCGGTAGTAACCAACTTCCGCCACGGGTTTCGCATGCGCTTCGGCAAGCAGTTCGGCGACTGTGAGGCCGCATAGACGTCCCTGGCACGGTCCCATCCCGCAACGGGAGAACGACTTGCTCTGGTTGGGCCCGGTGCAGCCAAGACGTGCCATCGCCCTGATCTGGCCGGCGCTGACTTCTTCGCAGCGGCAGACAATGGTTTCGTCAGCAGGGCGGCGAAATGCATCTGCCGGACGGTAGAGCGTATCGAGGAAAGGGCGCACGGCGCGGTGCCGGTCGAGTTGTCGCCTTAGCGGCGCAGCTTGCTCATCACGCGCGTCACGGCTCAGCGAGCCAAGTCGATGAGACACCGTCAGCGCGGTCAGCGCACCCGCCGTCTGCGCAGCGACTGCGCCGTGAATGCCGCCGCCGTCGCCTGCGATGAACAGGTTCGGCACCGTTGTCTCGCCCCATGCGTCGGTGCACGGATGCCAGCAAAGTTGAGCCTCGTTCCAGCGATGATCGCAGCCGATCGAGCGTGTGAGTTGCACATTGGGGACTACGCCCTGATGCAGCAGGACGACACTCGCTGCGAGCTTCGACGTGCATCCCCCTGCGGTGTATTGCACCGACTCTGCGCGGCCATCGCCTTCGACCGCGAGTTGCGTGACATGGCGAATGCGTGGAATGCCGCTGCGCCGGATTGCATTCAGCAAACGCCCGCCCTTGAGCAGATACGCGGGTGTCCGCAACGCGCCAGGCAGGTCCGCGAGCGCGCGCCAGTAATTGCGCGAAGGCGTCGTATCGAGGATCGCGGCCGGTGCCCTGTTCGCCTGAATGAGCTGCCACGCGAACAAATACATCAACGGTCCGCTACCTGCCAGCACGACCGGCCCATCGGGCAGCATGGCTGACGACTTCAAAAGCGTCTGCGCAGCGCCTACGCCCATGACCCCGGGGAGCGTCCAGCCCGGGACCGGGCATGGCCGCTCGTAGGCGCCGTTGGCGATCACCACGGCTTTCGCACGGATCTGCCCGCTTGCAGCGGTGCCGCTGCGGCGTGTGAAGCTGATCTCCAGCGTACGCGTGACCTGCCACACGAGCGTGTCGGGCCAATAGCGCAGGCGCGCCCGAGCGAAGCGCGCGACCAGTTCCGCACCGCAGGTGTAGTCGTCCCCGAGCAGTGCCGCATTGGGGAGCGGCGAGCACCCGACGTTGCGATAGATTTGTCCGCCCGGCAGCGGGTTTTCGTCGAGAACCAGCACGTCGAGGCCCTCACGCGCCGCGTCGAGCGCGCACGCCATGCCGGCCGGGCCAGCTCCGACGATCAGGAGGTCTACCGTCTCGATCGTCATACGAGTGCCCTCGCGCCAGCCATGGCTTTGACTTCCATCCCGTCGCGCACGCGCACCATGCAGGCCTGCTGGTTCGGCACGCCATCGATTTCGACCAGGCAATCGAAGCACACGCCCATCATGCAATATGGCGCGCGCGGCGCGGCGCCCACAGGCGTGTGACGGAAGACGCTGACTCCGGCAGACAGGAGCGCGGCTGCCACGCTGGCGTATTCCGGCACGGCCACATTGCGACCATCGACGACAATCCGCACCGTGCGGGACGGGGCACCATCGATCTGACTAAACAGCGAAACGTTTTGCATAGAAATGGTCCAGAAGAGAAGGACGTTGACCTCCGAGCAGCCAGGCAACGAGCAACTCGCAATGCGCGGCGGCGAGCGTCACGCCGCTGTGGCAGGTTGCGATGAACGCACCGGGATGCGTGGCGGATTCCTCGTAGACGGGCATGCTGTCAGGCGTCATCACGCGTAGTGCGCCCCATGCGCGCACCACGCGCACGCCCTTTAGCAGGGGGAACTGCGTCACGGCTTTGCGGGCGATGTGCGCGACGATCTCGGGAGTCACGCCGTCGTCCATACCTGCGTCCTCCGCGGATTCGCCGAGCAGTACCGATCCCTCTGCCGTTTGTCTGACTGAGAGCGTCGGGTGCTTGAGGAACGGACGCACGCGCTCCGTCACGAGGATCTGACCTCGCAACGGAACCACGGGTGCATTGAGTCCTACCAGGGGCGCGAGCTCCCGGTTGCCGAGACCCGCGCATAACACGATGCGCCCAGCTTCGAGCGTGCGCTTGCCGGTGTCGACGCGAAAGCCGCCGTTCGCGCGTTCGATCGACTTCACTGGTGCCTCAGGCACGTAGTCGCCGCCGGTTCGCGCGAAGGCAAGGAACAGGGCGCGCAGCGTATATAGCGGGCTCACATGGCCGTCGTTTTCCGAGTAGACCGCACCGGCCACGTTCTGGCCAACCTCCGGGATGCGTTCCGTCAGTTGCTGACGATCGAGGATTTCGTACGTGAGACGTGCATCCTGGGCGTGCAGGTGGCGCAGCGTATCCACACTGCCTGCCAGCGCGTCATCGGTCATCGCGATGTTGATCCCGCCTGCGCGCGAGTAGCCGAGACTGAATGAAGCCGCTTCTTCCAGCTCCGCAGCAAACGCTGGCCACAGCAGCGCCGATTCGAGCGACCAGCGACCGTAGTCGACCTGCTTCCTGCCTTTTCCGGACACCCAGATCAGGCCGAAGTTTCCCCGCGCGGCACGCATGCTGGAATCCTCTCCATCGAGCACGATCGTCTTCTGGCCGCGTTTGGCAAGCCCGTAGGCGATCGCCATCCCGACCAGACCGCCACCGACTATCGCAAAGTCATATTCCTGTTTCATCAATGCTTCCCCATCAGAACCTTGTCGAGGCCTACGAGCCGGTCGAGCGCGAACATCAGGCCGAGCGTGACGGCCATGATTACGGTTGCGACCGCCGCGACCATCGGATCGACGGTTTCAGTCATGCTCATGTAGATGCGTACCGGCAGCGTGATCGTGGTCGGCGCTGCGATGAAGATTGTTGCGGTCAGTTCGTCGAAGCTGCTTGCAAAGCCCAGCACCCAGCCGGCGGCAATGCCTGGCATCAGCGCAGGCAACGTGATGCGCACAAAAGTGGTCCACGCGTTTGCCCCGAGCGAGACGGCGGCGTGCTCGGCGTCGCGCGCCGTCGAGACCAGCGTCGCCATGATGAGCCGCAGGCAGTACGGGAACACCAGCATCGTATGCGCCAGTACGAGCGAGACGAACGATCCGGACACGCCAATGCGCGTGAACAGCTCCAGTAGCGCGACGCCGATCACAACTGGCGGAATCATCAATGGCGAGAGCAGCAGCGAATTGATCGCATCGCGACCGGCAAAGCGGTAGCGCGTCAGACCCAGCGCGGTCGGCACGCCCAGCATCGCCGCGAGCGTGGCGGAGAGCGTCCCGAGCCACAGACTGTTCCCGAACGCCTGCGTGAAATCCGGATCGTCAATGAGCGCATGGAACCAGCGCGTCGAGAAATGAACGCTCGGCACGCTGAGCAGATTGCCCGGCGTGAAGGCGACGAGACAAACGATCACCAGCGGCGCAATCAGAAACACCGTGAACGCGGCGTGAAAGCCAAGCGCAACAAGACCATTTCGATTCATGATGTGGCCTCTCCAAGACGGCGTTTGACGCGCCGCTCGATAAGGCGGCTGTAGAGCGCGACGATGCCGAGATTCAGTACGAGCAGACAAATCGCAATCGCCGCACCCATCGGCCAGTTCATGCTGTGCAGGAACTCGTCGTAGGCCGCCGTCGCGACGACCTTGAGGCGCCGGCCGCCGATGAGCGCAGGTGTCGCGAACGCGCTTGCGCTCAGTGCGAACACGATCAGGCTGCCGGACAGAATGCCCGGCGCAGTCTGCGGCAGGACGATGCGGCGCCATACTGTGAGCGGGCCGGCTCCGAGCGAAACGGCCGCGTTGGCGATCTGCGGATCGAGGCTTTGCAAGGAGGTCCAGACGGACAGCACCATCAAAGGCACCAGCGCATGCACCAACACGATCACCACTGCCGGAAACGAGAACAGCATTTGCGGCGCTGCGTCGACCAGATGCAGGCCGACCAGCAGCTGCGCGACGACACCCTGATCGTCCAGCAGGATCGACCAGCCGAGCGTGCGCACGACGGCTGAGATAAACAGCGGCCCGAGCGTCAGAATCAGGAAGAACGCGCGCCAGCGAGCCGACATGCGGAAGATGAAATACGCCTCGGGGACGCCCAGCACGATCGTGCCGAGGGTCACGGCGATCGCGAGTCCGAACGTGCGCAGGAATATCTCGTGGTAGTACGGATCGGCAACGATCTGCACGTAGTTGTGCCACGAATAAGCGTCGAGCACGCCACCCGAGGCCGCGTCGAAGCCTTGCAGGCTCAGTACGCCGACAAGCGCCATCGGAGTGACGAGCAGCAACGCGAAAAGCAGTGTCACCGGTGCGACGAGGAGCGGGCCATTCGGCCGCTTGCGGCGCGTTGTACCCGGTCGCAACGACCGGATCATGGGGCGGGCGGCGCTCATCGCGGGACACCCCCAGTGTGCGGTACGAGCGGACGCAACGCGGTACTGGACCAGTCGAGTCCGACCGGATCCCCGACCGTTGCCACGTGCCCGCCACCGTTCGCAAGTTGCACCTGCAGCTCACCGATTTCAGTGCTCACGTTGACCGACCAGCAGTTGCCATGAAACGCGCATGCGCTAATCTGCCCGTCCACGTGTCCTGCACCGCTTGCGACCAGCGCGATGCGTTCGGGACGCAGCGAAAACGCGTATTCGCCGCATGCATGCGGTACGTCAAGCGGCAGCCTTGCGGGTCCCACTTTGAGCACCCGCTCCACGCCGTCATAGGTCACGTGTCCACGCAACACATTCGCGCGACCGATAAAGTCCGCGGCGAAGAGACTACCGGGATCGTCATAGACGCCGGTCGGAGTATCGAACCGGACCACGGTGCCTTGATTGAGCAGTGCGACGCGGTCGCTGATTGCTAACGCTTCTGCCTGGTCATGCGTAACCATGATGGTGGTCGTCCCGACTTTCCGCTGGATTGCGCGTAACTCCGCTTGCATATCGTGACGCAGTTTCGCGTCGAGGTTGGAGAGCGGCTCATCGAGTAGCAGCAATGGCGGCTCGATGACCAGTGCGCGCGCAAGCGCGACACGCTGACGCTGCCCTCCCGACAGTTCGCGCGGGTACTTCGACGCATGGCGGCCGAGTTGAACCAGATCGAGCGCGGCGAGGCACCGGCGCTTGCGTGCTGCCCCGTCAACGCGCCTCATCTGCAGTCCGAACTCCACATTCTCCGCGACTGTCATGTGAGCAAACAACGCGTAGCTCTGGAACACAATGCCAAGGCCGCGCTTCGCAGGTGGCGTGCCGACAAGCGATCGACCTTCGAGGCTGATGTCACCCCCCGTAGGTTCGACGAAGCCGGCGATCATCTGCAGGGTCGTCGTCTTGCCGCAGCCCGATGGTCCGAGCAGCGAGACGAATTCCCCGCGCCCGACATCGATGCTGAGGCTGTCGACCACGACAGTCTCGCCGTACTGCTTGTTCAGGCGTTCAATCCGTAAATAAGTCATGATTCTGGTAGATCCCGGAAATTCTCTGGCGACAATGGAAAGGCACCTGGCAGCGTCGCCCACCGCCTTCAGGCGCCAACAGCCAATCAGCGTTCTACGTCACGATTCCATTGCTGGGTCCAGGTCGCGCGCTTGTCGTTGACCACGTCCCAGTCCACCTTGAGCATCTTCGCAACGGCACTTGGAGTGGCTACCCGCGCGGCCACCGCGGGGGACAAGCGGGTCTGCTTGTTGACCGGCGCGACGCCTTCTTCTTCCGCGTACATTGCCTGGATCTCCGGCGACAGAGAGAACTGGATGAACTTCTGGGCGAGATCGCTCGGCGCATCATGTTTCACGGGGCACATGCTCAGACCCAGTACCACAGCGCCTTCCTTTGGCGCGACGAACTTGACCGGCACGCCCTGGTTGCGCAACGCCTGCGTGCGACCATCACCCCATGCGGCCAGCGCAATGCTGTCCGTCTGGAAAAGCTCGGAAATCTTCCCCGGCGATGGATCGAACGACAGCACATTCGGTGCGACCGATGTCTTTACCATGTCGAAACCGGGTTGAATGTTTTGTTCGCTGCCGCCATTCAGACGGGCGAGCACAATGAGTGTCTGCAGGCCGTAGCCATTGCTGATCGTGGGAAATTCAACCTTACCCTTGTAGCGCGGATCGGCCAGGTCGTGCCACGAGGTCGGCGGCGCCCACCCCTTCGCTGCAAACAGGCGTTCGTTGTAGACGAGGCCAGTGGCGTTCAACCCGATCGTCACAGCCTTGTTGCTCTTGAAACGGGCTACGTCGTACAGGTTCTGGTAGACCGGTGCATCGGTGAGCGTGTCGCAAAAGCCGAGCTGAATCGCCTGATACATCGGACCGTCGTCGAGAAACACGACATCAAGGCTTTCCTTGCCCTTTTGTGCCTGAAGTCTCGCCATAGTCGTCGTGGAGTCGCCCGGGACGACGACCACCTTGACGTTGTTGGCCTTCTCGAACGGGGGAATGATCTTTTCCCGCAGCAGTTGTTCGAAGGATCCGCCAAAAGCACCGACGTAGAGCGTCGTTTCAGCGTGGGCCTGCACGGTGGCAAGAATGCCGGCGAGCAGGATCGGGACGATACGTTTGTGCATTGAAGTCTCCATCGATATCGGAATGTTATGCTGCGATGTATCCGGCTTGGTCCGGATTGGGCACAGTTTTGTGCGCCAAATGGATACGGTCAAATCAGAAATTCACGTCAACGGATGCATGAATGTTATGGAGTAGGTGATGAAGAGCCGGCAACTTGAAGCGTTCCGGGCGGTGATCCTGCGACAGTCGATTACGCGGGCGGCGGAAATGCTGCACATCACGCAGCCAGCCGTGACACGCCTGATCCTCGATCTGGAGACGGAAATTGGCTTCAGCCTGTTTGCGCGTGAGAAAGGCAGACTTTTCCCCACTTCCGATGCGTTACTGCTCTATCAGGAAGTGGAGCGCTCGTTTGTCGGCGTTGAGCGTATTGCCCAGGCGGCACAGCAGATTCGCTCCCTCACGAGGGGATCACTGAACGTCGCGGCAGCGCCCGCGCTGGCGCTGAACCTGCTGCCGGAGTGGATTACCGATTTCACCCGGGCACACGAAGGGGTGACTGTTTCGTTACTCGTGCACGGCACGAGATTGGTCGGGGAACTGGTGGCGAGCGAGCAATGCGACATCGGATTCGTGACGTACACGACATGGCAGCCTGGCGTGCGGCTCGAGACGCTGTTCAGTGCCAATATGAAATGCATTTTGCCCAGGCGGCACCGGCTTTCCCGCAAACGGATCATTACCCCCGAGGACCTGGCGGGCGAGAAGTTCATTTCGTTTCCCCGTGAGCTCGACACGCGCCGTATCGTCGACGATATCTTCGCCTCACGGCATATTGAACGGGTGATGAGCGCCGAGTGCCAGTTGTCTGCCGCGATTGCAACGTTTGTCGCACGAGGCGCCGGTGTGTCGATCATCGATCCGGTGTCCACCGACTATTTGACAGAAGCGGTCTGCGTCCGTGACTTTGCGCCCGCGATCCCTTTTGAATATGGTGTCGTTCTATCCGACCGGCTGGCACCTTCGCGTCTCACCTGCGCCTTCCTGGAGTTCGTACGAGAGAAGGTGAGGGAGCGCGCGGGTCGTCGTCGCAACTGATTCGCAACCGACGCCCGCGCGATGAGTTCGGTGGTCCTGTGGGATGCGTTGGCGCGTCGCCGTGTTGCTCGCGGGCGGTCGGACAAGCCTGCGCGGCCATTGCCGCCGCGCGCAAGCAAATCTGCCCGCAGGCGCTCCTGGTGGCCACGATGTCGGCGCAATTCGCCTTCGACCTGCTGCCGACTCATGACCTTTGCATACGCAACTTCAACCTCGCTAGCTTTCGATCGGCAGCACCCCGGCTTCAATCATCAATCGCCTGATAAACCAGCGACTGAAAGTGCTGGGCAATCCTGCACTGCGTTGCCCAATAGAGCTGGACCATCAGCACGCACGCCATGTCTTCGCGCGGATCCGCCAGCCACATCGTGCCGTAGGCCCCAGGCCAACCGTATTGTCCGGCAGACCCCAGCGTCGCCTGAAAAGCGACGTTGTCGGTCACGGACACGCCGAGACCGAATCCCTTCGCCGCCCAGAAGCCAGGCATCCCCATGAACGGTGTCGCGCGCTCCTCAGGGGTGAGGAAATTCGTCGTCATCAGCTCGACTGAATGACGCGACAGAAGGCGTGTTTGATCAGAGCGACCGTTCCCGATCATTAGACATGCGAACTTCATATAGTCGTCCGCGGTCGATATTAGCCCTGCGCCGCCCGACGGGAATGCGCCCGGATTCCAGAGGCGGCGTTCGGGATGATCATGAGCGATCAACTGGCCACACGTCTCGCCCGCCACATACCCCACGGTCAGCCGACCGGAATCCTGCGCTCGCACGTCGAAACGCGTATCGCGCATGCCCAGCGGTTCAAAGATCCGCTCCCTGAGAAAATCCGCGAATGAGCAGCCGGCGACCCGGCCAACCAGGAGCCCCAGCACGTCAGTCGAAAGGCCGTAATGCCAGCGCGCGCCCGGTTCGAACATCAACGGCAAAGCACCGAGTTGCTTCAGCCATGTGTCCGGGTCGCCGTTCGGCAAGACTTCGGCATTGAAGCCGAAAAGCGCTTCGGCCAGCGGCCCTTGCGCCGTGACCGGATACGCGAGGCCAGAACGATGCAGCAACAAATCCCGCACTGTAATGCCGCGTGGCGCGGGATACACGTCATCGAGCGGCCCATTCGGATCGCGCAGCACCCGTGGATTGTCGAATTCCGGCATCCAGCGCGAAATGGGATCGTCCAGCAGAAGACGGCCCTCCTCGATCAACATCATTGCCGCGACACTGGTGATCGGCTTGGTCATCGACGCGATCCGGAATAGTGAATCGCGCCGCATTGGCTCGCGTGTTTCGACGTCCTGGTAGCCCAGCACGTCACAATGCGCCAGTGCGCCCTTGCGATAGACCATTGCGACCACGCCGGCGACTTCCTGGCGTTCGACGTATTCGCTCAACCCGGCCGACAGGCGTTTCAGGCGTTCGGGTGACATACCAGTTGTGTTTGTTTGCATGGCGTGAAGGCGTGCGCTTTAGTCTCCGCAATAATTATCTGGAAAGTTTCGCTGACAACATTTGCCGTTCGCAAAGCTGTCGAAAATTTTTCATACAATTGCGCAAGCGGCATCATCCAATTGGACGATGTAGCGGCGTGACAGGAAGGCGTTGGGACGGTCGACGCAATGCTGTGCATGACGCTGCTGGTGACCGTTGATGGAGTGAGCCAGTCGGACGAATGTCACCCAGGGGTTACAAATCTCCCCAGCATCGCCGTCTTCGACGATCACAGTGAGGTATTCTCGACACCATGGAAATCGGCGGCTTCGATCTCAATCTCCTGAAGGCATTCGACGCGCTTTATGCGGAGCGTCACGTCACGCGCGCCGGGCTGCGTATCGGCCTCAGTCAGTCGTCGATGAGCGGCGCCCTGACCCGCCTGCGTGAGATCTTCGAGGATGAGCTGTTCTTGCGCACGCCTTCGGGAATGCAGCCGACCCCGCGGGCTCACGATCTTGCTGGCCCTATATCCAACGCGCTGCGGCTTGTAAGGGGTGCGTTAGGCGCCGATAGTTTCGATCCGGCAACTGCCAGTGACGCGTTCGCGATCGCGATGAACGACTATGCCGCTTTCGTGCTCCTGCCGTCGCTGCTGGCACGCCTTGGCACCGAGGCGCCCAACGTCGATGTGCATGTGCACGGAACGTTCGGCCGGGATGAAGCAATCGAACTCCTCGACAGCGGCGAAGTCAGCCTCGCGATCGGCTTCCCGGTTGAAGCCTCGCCACGCATCCTCAAGCGCCCGGTGCTCCAGGAGGACTTTTCCTGCGTAGCGCGTCCCGAGCACCCCGCATTCGTGCAGGGCGCCAGCCTCGACGCCTTCGCGGCCGCGCCTCATCTGCTGGTCTCTCCCGAGGGCGACCGCTCGAGTGTGGTCGATCGCGAGCTTGCCAAGCTGGGGCTGGGGCGGCGCGTGGTACTGAGCTTGCCGCAATTCCTGGTCGCGCCCTTCGTGATCGCCGAGACCGATCTCGTCGCGACGCTCGCCTCCCGTGTCGCCCGGCGGTTCGCAGCGACTGGGGTCGGCATCTGCGTCCATCAACCGCCAATCGAACTGCCCACCTGGACGCTTGCGATGATGTGGCATCGACGCGCGGATGCTCACCCCGCCACCTGCTGGCTGCAAAACGTCATCGCCGAGGTCGCCGCCTCGGTTTGACGTTATCGGCGCGGGCGATATCGGACCATCAGAACTTGCGATTTCCCTTTGAAATCGCGGCCTCCTATCATTGCCCGCATCGACATTGGAAGAGGTAACGGACATGCGTGTATTGGTGACGGGAGCAACCGGGTTGATCGGCGGCGCTGTGGCGCGTCGCTTGATGGCGGGTGGCCATGAGGTCGTGGGACTCGCGCGTTCGGAAACGAGTGCGAGCAGGCTGACCGGCGAGGGCTTTGCGGTGATGCACGGCGACCTTGCCGACTCGGCGAGCGTTGCTTCTGCCGCTCGTGCCGTCGACGCGGTTATCCATGCCGCCTCGCCGGGCGACCAGAATACGGCAACTTATGACATAGCTGCGACGCGCTCGATCATCGAAGCCCTGCGCGGGACGGGCAAGCGTTTTATCTATACCAGCGGTTGTCTGATCTACGGATCGACCGGTGACACACCCGCAACCGAAGACAGCCCGCGCAATCCGCTCGAGCTCGTGCGCTGGCGCCTGGAGCTCGAGGACGAGATCCTCGCGGCCGCGGCCACGGGCGTTCACCCGGGCGTAATCCGGCCAGGCTGGGTTTACGGCAACTGGGGTGGCGCCGCGATGATGATGTACGGCGCGGCCAGGGAATACGGCGTGGCGCGCTACGTGGGTGACGGGCGAAACCGCTGGTCGACGGTGCACGCTGACGACCTCGCCGACCTCTATGCGCTCATGCTTGAACGGGCGCCGGTTAGCTCGGTCTTCAACGGCGTTCACGGAGCGGCGACACCCCTGATCGACATCGCGCGCGCGGCGAGCGAGGGCGCCGGCGCCGAGGGGCGCGTAGCGGCATGGCCGCTCGACGAGGCGCGCCAGTCGCTCTGGGCACTCGCCGACGCGATCGCCTGCGATCAGGTTGTCTCCGGGGAAAAGGCACAACGCGAGCTTGCCTGGCGTCCGTCGCGACGCTCGATCGTCGAGGAGTTGCGTTCCTGCGTGTCGATGGGCGCTTAAGCTGCCGGTAGCTCTTCAACTGCCCGACCCAAGGGTCGTGGACTCGTGTGTAGTGAATGAATCATCATTGGCATTCCTACATTTCCATCGCAATGTGCGAGCCCGCGTGCTCGCCTAAGTCTTGAGAGTGGTTAAATGCTACATACGGTTTCGATCTGGCTTCTCGTTGTCGCTTTCTCCGCTGCGGGGCTGTTCAACGCGATCGGCACGCGTGCCAATCGGGACAACTTTGTCCGATGGGGCTATCCCCACTGGTGGCATCGCGCCACCGGCATCCTGGAGATCACGTGTGCCGCCCTGATCGCACTTCCCGCTGCCCGTGGGGTGGGCCTGATCCTTGGTGCCGTCATTGTCGCCGCAGCGATTTTGACCGTCTTGCGTTATCGTGACCTTTCACACCTTGCTCCGCTCGGCGTCTTTCTGGTCATGCTCGCGCTGGGGGGAATCACATTTTAGTGTGATTCTGTGGGTTTGGTGGGGCTTCTTACTGGCGTTGGCCTTAA
>NZ_BAYD01000134.1 GCF_000685075.1 Paraburkholderia oxyphila NBRC 105797 | reverse complement strand
CAAAAAGCGTCGTCGGTATTATCCAGACGCTCGTGGAGGAATGGCGCCGCAGAAGCACCACGCTTGGTGGAACGTTCAATGTCGATATATCGAATCTGGACACGTCGAAATATCCCGTGCGCGAGCAGACACTCCAGTTCGACGAATCGGATGCGGATTTTGTCCGCCGCCTGTGCCGCCGAGAAGGGATTGCATGGTTTATCCGCGCCGGCGACAGCCGGGATAATACCGACCTCGCGACGTGGCCGTTCCACACCCTGATGCTGTTCGACAACGCCGTCAAGCTCAGGGAAGCAGACGTCGGCACGGTTGCCTGGCACCCCGATGCCGCCACCGGAACACGCGATGCCATCACGCACCTGACCATGGGGCGCCAGCTCGTGTCGGGCTCGATGCGGCGGGCGAGCTGGGACTTCAAGCCCGGCATGGTCAGCCTGGTGGGCGCGACGACCCGCGTCGACCAGGGGCCGGCGGGCAATGATCTCGCAGCCCTGCTGTCCGATGTCCGGATCGATTCGCCCCATTTCGCCGATTCATCGGACGACTACGAGCGCATCGGCTTCGCGCGGCTGTGGTCCCACGGTGCACGCTCGACCAGCGTCAACGGCGCGAGCGGCGTGCGCGATCTCGAGGTCGGCTTCTGGATCAGGGTGTCGGGGCATCCGGAGCTTGATCGGTTGCCGGAACTGCAGCGTCGCATTGTCATCACGTCGCTGCATCACAGCGGCGAGAACAACCTGCCCAAGGACCTGAACGAGCGCGTGCAGGCGCTCTTCACGGCGAGTCGCTGGCCGTCCGTGATGGCGCCCCTGTCGGTCGATACGCGGGCGCGTCCGACGGCATTCGACGGGTCGACCGCGAGCCGCTACGAGAACACGTTCAGCGGCGTGCCGCGCGGCACGCCATTGGCGCCGGTCTACGATCCCCGCGTCGACCTGCCGCGCGTGTACCCGGTGACGGGCAAGGTGGTCGCGCCCGATGGCGAGCAGGTCTACACCGACGAATACGGACGGCACAAGGTGCAGATCCAGGGGATCGCCAGTGCCGACCACGCGCACGCCAGCGGCGCGGGCACGAGCGGCACGCCGGCGGACAGCGCGTGGGTGCGGGTGCTGTCGGGCTGGGCGGGCGACTGCTTCGGCCAGCAGATGCCGCTGCGAGCGGGCATGGAGGTCCTGCTGGACTTCGCGAACGGCGATCCCGACAAGATGTATATCGCGGGAGTGCTAAGCAATGGCTACAACATGCCGGCGACGTTCAGCGGTACTGGCAATCTGCCGGGCAACCGCTACCTCTCGGGCATGCGCTCACGCGAAATCAGCGGCCGGCGGTACAACCAGCTGCGCCTGGACGATACGCCTGCGCAGATCAGTGCGCAGCTGGCGAGCGAGCATGCGGCGTCGCAGCTGAACCTGGGGTATCTCACGCACCTACGCGAGAACGGACAGGGCGTGAAGCGGGGCGAGGGCGCGGAGCTGGCCACGGATGCCGCTGCGGCGCTGAGGGCCGCGCAGGGCATGATGCTGACGACTTACGCGTATATGCAGGCGGGCGGTGATCAGCTCGACCGGCAGGAGCTGCTGCAGTTGCTTGGCGAATGCATGGAGCTGTTCAAGGCGCTGGGCGACTATGCCGGGCAGCACGGCGGACAGGCGGCCGATGCGGGTGGCCAGACGGCCGTTGCGGACGCATTCAAAAACTGGTCGCCTGGGGTTGGGCGTTCGGAGAACGGAGTGGCCGCGCCGGCCGATGGATCGCAGGCGTTGATGGCGTTCGGTGCGCAGGCGGGCTCCGTGAATGTCACGCCGAGGACGCATGTCACGTATGCGCGGGGCTTAACGAGCGCCTGAGCCGCAATGACCTGCGGGCGGGACGCTATGGTGAGCAGTTCAGGGAGGCGATCAAGCACAAGAGTGATCAAAAGAGCTTCGACCGATGGGCGAATATCAAGTATGACCCGGATACATACCAGTTCCAGCGTACCGGCGTCACGAACGGAGACAGGAAAACCCACAGCATGCTGATCCCGTTCTACTGGGGTTATCGCGCGGCTTCAGACAAGATCAGGGGCGGCGAGGAGCATCCCACAACGCTGCGCGGGCAGTATCAGGATATCTACGGGAACCGTCTGGACAAGCATTTCGCAAAAGGCGGCGGGATGTTCAACAACGCCACGACGAACATTCCCGAGATGTACGGGCCGGGTTTTCAGCAGAGCCTCGGTAACAGGGGGGCTTCCATGTTGGGGATGAGTGACTACCAGTACAGCGCGACGAGCCCGGAGCGCACCTACTACGTGCTCGCGGCGGTGCGCCTTGCGATGCTGATTCGCGAAATCCGACGCTTCGATCCCGATGAAACGGTGACCGTCACCCGATGCAGCGAGCAAGGCCGTGAACGAGCAGAACCGCGCGGTGAGTCCGATCTGGGGTAACTAGCCCGCACATCCGATGAACGATCGGAAAAGAAGGATCTAAACAGGAACGAGGGCTTCAGGTTTCCGCCCTCGACGCTTGCTGACAATGGGCGATCTGATGAAACGACTGGTGCTGATACCGGGCCTGATGGCACTCGCGGTATTCTCGCTTGCGACTTCATACGTTATGCCAGACGCCACGGCAGCCACGCCGGGAGCGGGCACGACGTCGGCGGACGATGCCGGCAAACCGTTTCTCGCGCAGGTCGTGGGGCTTGAATGGCTCAACCCGCTGCAACGCCGCGACTATCCGACCGAATGGCAGACGCTGTGGACGCTGGGGCTAGTGAAGCCGAACCGCAACGACGACATGGTGCGGGCCAAGCCGGCGAAATTTACGTCGTTGCAGTCTGTGGCCATTGTCGCGAACGGCGTCTTTGGGGAAGAGACGTTCGAGGGGTTCCACGAAAAGTACGTCAACAAACTGCTCCTGCTGTTCATGGATCGCTATGCGATGAATCCGTCCTACTTCTACACGGTTGCGCCGTCAAACAAGCGCAAGTGGCGCGAACTGGCCGGCATTCACGTCGAGTACGCGATCCCCTTCGGCAGGCTTGACCCCATCAAGGCAGGGGACTTTCTGCGAAAGGAGATCATCTCCGATTTCAACATCGGGAACCCGCATTTCACGGACCTCTGGTCGAAAGACACTCCGCCCGACGTTCACGTGACACCCGGCGGTCCGAATGCCGGTTTCACGTCGCTGAACGCGGCGCTCGACTACCTGCAATCGCACCCGACCGAGAGCGTCTGGGTGATGAACTGGGATTCACCGAGCTTCCCGCCGAAGGACATGCAGATGAACGAAAACATGGTGCTGCTGATCCTGGCGGGCCCCAAGCTGGACACCGGGCGTGACCCGTTGGCCTGGATCGGCCGTGCTGCAAGCGCGAGCGTCGACGACTTCGAGGTGAAGGCCGGCACGACGCGCACCGTGCAGGCGTGGCAAAGCGCGATCGAGGCGGCAGCGCGCAACGCGAACGTGGCGGTGACCGACATCCAGTACGTGATCCACGATGCCGGACGGGGCAGCGACGCAGCCTCCGAGCGGGTCGGCGCACTGGGCCGCACGCTGACGGTCACGCTGCCGGAGTTCGAGTACCTGAAGCAGACCTTCAACACGCCGGCGCTGCTTGGCGAGATGGGCGCGGGCACGGCGCTGACCGACGTGGTGCTGGCGATCGGCCGGTCCAATCACCTGGGCGGCAACACGCTCGTCATGGGCACCACCGATCCGAAGCACCTGACGGCGGTCGTGGTCGTGCCGCCCGAAAAGCTCATAGCGATCGACCCCGACAAAGACTGGTTCCGCGCGCGCGGCGAGAACAATGCATACCTGCCGTGGTGGGGGCGTCTGCATGGCAAGACATACCCGATCCAGGGCTACACCGAGTGAAGAGCAGTCTATGCGCGGAATTGGCTGAAGTCTGAAAAGACCCAACCCCGCGCTCTGGAAAACATGAAGGTTGACAAAGCCCAGGTTCCCCACTTGGGCTTTGTTGTTTAATGGCCGCCATGCTTGAAAAGCCGCCCCCCACAGCACGAAATCACGAGGGGCACGAGCGGAGAACGCCGGCCATGCGGCAAGCATTGTGATGGCGAGTTCGCCCGATGCCGCCAACAAGGCCGCGAACGAGTAGAACTGTCGAGTCAGTCCGATCGGAGGGCACCAGCCCGCACATCCGATAAACGATCAGCAAAGGGAGAAGCAAGCATGCGAGGCGTCATCCGTATCGGCGATTCGACATCGCACGGAGGCAAGGTGACAACCGGACGGGAGAACTCGACCGTCATGGGCCGCGAGGTCGCCTGCGTAGGGGATGAGTGCATATGTCCGATGGACGGGCACGGTCACTGCGTGATCATCGAAGGCGACAACAACGTCCAGATCGAGGGCCGCGCGGTTGCCTTCGACGGCCATAAAACCTCGTGCGGCGCTACGCTGATCTCCAGCGTAGCGTCGTCCGGCCTGGCCTGACGGGGAGCGTTCCTCCGGGCCACTGCCGTTCGAACTGCAGACACTGGCATGTCTATCAGCCATGGTAAAAAGTAGTCATCCTTATCAATCCAGAGCCACGATGGACGATCTGATTTCATCCTACGAGCGGGAACTCGGCCAGCTACGCGCTTCGCTTGCCGAATTTGCCGAGCGGTATCCCAAGGTCGCCGCGCGCTTGTCGATCTCCGGCCAGCGCTCGGAAGATCCACAGGTCGAGCGGATGATCGAGGCCGCTGCACTGCTCAACGCGCGCATCACCGCGCGTCTCGAAGAAGACGTCCCCGAATTCACGAAGCCGTTGCTCGAAGTGGCCTACCCTGAATATCTGCGTCCGTTTCCATCTTGCACGATTGCTTGTTTCGAAAGCAGCGAGAAGGTCGAGCAGTTGACGAAACCGGCGGTCATCGGGCGACGCGCGAAACTAGTGATCCCGATCGCGACCGACTCGAAGTCCGACTCCAGGACCGACTCCAGGACCGAGGCCAGGAGCACGACCGAGGCCAAAGCCGAGAAGAAGAACGACGCGGAGGGATATCACTTCGAGACCGCATACGAAGTCACGCTCGCGCCGCTGCGGATCGCGGACGCCGGCTATCGCCTCCCGTCAGCCGCGCCATCCAGCGTGCGCTTGCCCGAGGACACAACCGGCATCATTTCGATTACCTTCGCAGCATCGGTCGCTGGCACCGACCTGCGGGGCATTTCACCGGACACACTTCGTGTTTTCGTGGACGGCGACCAACCGGTCGTTGCCGCTGCCATCGACGCGTTGCTGCAGCGCGCGCCCGGCGCGTTTGTCGAGGTCGACGCAAGCGGGCGATGGACAGCGCTGCCGCAGGTGCCGGTCAGCCTCGCCGGCTTCGACGACAAAGATGCGCTGATCGAGCGTGCTGGCCGGCGGCGTTCGCCGTTTCGCCTCGTGCTCGAATATTTCGCGTTTCCACAGAAGTTCGACTTCATCGACATTGATTTCGCGGCCCTGCTGCGCGGCGCCGGCCCGCGCAGCCGCGTCAGCCTGCATGTCCCCGTGCGTGGTCTGCACCCGGACTCGTTCGCCGCACGCGCGCTGGGCGCACTGCGATCCACCAGTTTCCGGTTGTCGTGTACGCCGGCCATCAATCTCTTTCCGTGCCCGGCAGCTCTGGTTTCGATCAAGGACAGCACAACGCCGGTCTATCCACTCGTGCCGGGCCAGCTTTCGCTGGAGCGAACCGCGATCTGGACCGTGGATGCGGTCCGGGCGCAAGTGCAGGGCGCGAATGGCGCGTCGACCGTGACGATTCCAGGGTTCGAGTCGTTGGGCCACTATGCGGACACCCATCGGTCTGGCAAGCGCGAACCTTTCTTCTGGAAGGTGGAGCGCGACGAACGTCTGCCGGAATTCTTTGCCGGGCAAGACACGCTGCTGTCGCTCGTCGGCCTCGACGGCCGCCTCATCGAGCCAGAGGGCATCGAACAGATCGATGCGGATCTGCGCTGCACAAACCGCAATCTGCCCGCGGAGATCAACCCGGGCAAGCCTGGCGGCGACTTTGACAAGGCCGACTATGACTCGGCAAGCCGCATTGTCATGCTGCGAAAGCCGACGGCCAGCCTGCCCCGGCCGGAAAAACCGGGCCGCTACTGGAACCTCGTCACCATGCTCTCGCCCGGAACGTTCAGCCTGAACCAGGCTGGACTGCCGGCGCTGAAGGAACTGCTCTCGGGCCACGTTCCCCAGGTGTCGCAGCCCGCGCCGAGGCATATCGATGCGATCGTCGGGCTCGCGAGCGAAACCGCCATGGAGTGGATCGTCGAAGAACCGCTTTCACGGCTCGAACGCGGGCTGCGCGTTCGCCTGAGCATTGACGATTCCGTACTCGCGGGTTACGCGCTCAGCACCTTCGCGCGCGTGCTTGAAAGCGTGTTCGTCCGGTACGCGCCCGAGAACAGCTTCGCGCAGCTCGTGCTGGTTTCTGCACACAACGGCTCGGAGCTGGCGCGTGGCCAGCTGTTGCGCGGCACGTCTGCGCTGGTTTAGGCGCAGCGCCTGATCCACAATCCTGATCGACGAGCGCGGTGACCGGCAGCGCCGCTCGCCATGGCCGCACGCACTGCGGTGCTATTTCCTTTCTGGCGTGAGCCTTTACGCGCAGAACGTTTTCGCCGTTTCCTCGGCGGCGTGCCGCAGGTCGGGCACGAACGCGAGGAGATCGTCGAGTGTGACGCGCCCGACCGGCGCCTGAACGGCAATGGCCGCGCAGGCGCGGTTGCGCTCGAGCATCACCGGTACCGCGATCGCGATCAAGCCCTGCAGGTGCTCCTGATTGTTGATCGCGAGCTGGCGGCGGCGCGTGGCTGCGAGTTCCTTGCGCAGCGCGTCGCGGTCGGTGATCGTGCGTTCCGAATGGGCACGCAGCGGCAGCGTTTCGATCATCCGCTCGCGGCGCTCCTTGGGCAAAAAACTCAATAGCAGCTTGCCGCTCGCGGAGCAGTGCAGCGGCACATGCGAGCCCGGCTGCAGATGCATGCGCAGCGGCCATTCGGTCTCCACGCGGTCCACATAGACCACGTCGTTGCCCGCGAGCATCGTGAGGTTGCAAGTCTCACCGATCTTCTCGACGAGTTCTTCGAGCAGCACGTGGCGCGCCGCGGCCGGTCCGGCGTGCATCAGCACGTTCACGGCCATCATGCGCACGCGCGCCGAGCACTCGTAGAGCTTGTCGTTCGCGCCGCGCGTGACGAGCCAGGCGTCGGTGAGCTGAGCGAGGATCCGGTGCACGGTCTGCTTGGGCAGATCGAGGGCATGCACGAGATCCATCATCGATAAAGGCTGGCCCGCCTGGGCGAGCGTTTCCAGCACGCGGAACGCGCGCACCGCTGCGGCATTCGATTGATTCGAGGTCGACACGCGAGCTCCCATCCCATGCAAATCGGCAGGCGCAGGTATGCGCCGAATGCTCTGCAGTACTGCGTGCCGCTATTGTGCATCGCGCGGCGCATTTTTCGGGACTATGGAAAGTCCCGAAATCTGCATTTTCCGCTGCGCCGCTGGCGCGAGTGGGCGTTTGCACGGGAAACGGGACTCGCAGCCGCGCGCCGATGAATAGATTGGCACTACAGCCAACTTTTCGTTTCGGGAGTGCAGCCGATGAATGTCAGGGACACCCTTGCCGCCGCCGGAGCGCGCGAATCCGCGGCGCCCGGGGCACAGGCCGAGGCCGAAGCCGCGGCCCGGATAGCGCGCCAGATCGCACGCGCGCGCGCCGCGCAGCAAGCCTTCGAGTTTGCCGGACAGGAGACGCTCGACACCGCGGCGGCGGCGGCCGCGTGGGCGATCATGGAGCCCTCGCGCAACCGCCGGCTCGCCGAGCAGGCGGTGCGCGACACGGGCCTCGGCAATGCCGACGACAAATTCCGCAAGAACTACCGCAAGACACTAGGGCTCTTGCGCGACCTGCATGGCCAGAAGACCTGCGGCGTGATTGCGCGCGACGAGGCCACGGGCATCGTGGAGATCGCGCGCGCGGTCGGCGTGGTGGCGGCCATCACGCCCTCCACGAATCCGGCCGCCACGCCGGCCAACAAGATCGTCAACGCGCTCAAATGCGGCAATGCAGTGATCGTCGCGCCCTCGCCGAAGGGCTATGACGCGTGCGCGCTCTTGATTGAGTTCATTCACGCGCAGTTCGCGAAGGCGGGGCTCGATCCGGCGCTCGTGCAGATGCTGAGCGCGCCGGTGAGCAAGGCCGCAACGGCCGCGCTCATGCGCGAGGCCGACCTGGTGGTGGCGACGGGTTCGCAGGCGAATGTGCGCATGGCCTATGCGAGCGGCACGCCGGCTTTTGGGGTGGGGGCGGGCAACGTGGCGTCGATCGTCACGCGCACGGCGGATCTTTGCGATGCGGCGCACAAGATCGCCGCCTCGAAGACCTTCGACAACGCGACGAGCTGCTCGTCGGAGAACAGCGTCGTGATCGACGAAGCCGTCTACGAAGCGATGCTGCGCGAACTGGCCGCCTGCGGCGGGGTGCTGCTCGACGCACAGCAGAAGGCGCAATTGCAGGCGGCGATGTGGAGCGACGGCAAGCTCGCCGCGCGCTGCACCGCGAAATCCGCGGCTGAGATCGCGCGCACCGCGGGGCTCCACGACCTGGCCGCGCGCGAGCCCGCGTTCCTGATGGTGGAGGAGACCGGCTTCGGCGCGAGCCACCCGTTCTCGGGCGAGAAGCTCGCGCCCGTGCTCACGGTCTATCGCGCACGCGATTTCGACGCTGCCGCGGCCATCGTGCGCAGCCTCTATGCCTACATGGGCGCCGGCCACTCGGTCGGGCTGCATACGGGCGAGCCGGACGCGGCCGTGACGCTGGGCTCGACGCTGCCGGTGGCGCGCGTGATCGTCAACCAGGCGCACTGTTTCGCGACGGGCGGCAACTTCGACAACGGACTGCCGTTCTCGCTCTCGATGGGCTGCGGGACGTGGGGCCGCAACAACTTTTCGAGCAATCTCGGCTTTCGCCAGTATTTGAACATCACGCGCGTGGCGTATCCGATCGAGGAGCGCGTGCCCGAGCTCGATGCGCTGCTCGGCGACTATTTCCGGAGCTTCGGCCAATGAGCGCGCCCGCGACGATCCGCGCGCTGATCGAGATGCGCGCCGCGCAGTACCCGGACAAGCCCTTCCTGCTGGCAGCGCCCGATGAAAGCGCCGATGGTGCCGATAGCGCCGACGTCGCCGATGAAAACCACGCTGGCGCGATGCTCACTTTCGGCGAATTGCACGCGCGTTGCCGCGCGCTAGAAGCGCGCTTTCGCGAGGCCGGCCTCAAGCCGGGCGACGTCGTTTCGGTGATGATGGGCAACGGCATCCAGACGGCCACACTGCTGCTCGGCGCGATGTATAGCGGGCTGGTTGCGCACCCGCTGAACCTGCTGTGCCAGCCGTCCCAGCTTGCCTATATCGTCGAGCATTCGGATTCGCGCATGATTTTCGCGTGCGCACAGACCAGCGGCGCGCTCGCGGCGGCGCTCGCCGCGCTGCGCGAGCCGGGCCAGCAGGGCATGAGGCGCGACGTTGCGCTTGTGCGCACCGAGCCGGACGCCGTCGAACTGCCAGTGCTACCGCCGTTGCCTGCGCTGGAAACGGCGGCGGCAGATTGCGCGCCCGCGTGGTCCGGCGCCGGCCATGAGTTCGAGGACGCCCACGCACACGCACACGCACACGCACACGCACACGCACACGCACACGCCAAAGCCACCGACATCGCGCTCCTGATGTACACCTCCGGCACGACCGGCGCGCCCAAGGGCGTGCTGCTGAGTCACGAGAATCTGCACGCGAATGCGCGCAACATCAGCGCCGAGCATCGTCTTGGCGCCGCAGACCGCGTGCTCGCCTCGCTGCCGCTCTACCACATCAACGGCCTCGTCGTGACCTTGCTCGCGCCGCTCTTTCACGCGGGCTCGGCCGTGCTGACACCGCGCTTCTCGGCCCGCACGTTCTGGCGCGACGCAGCACGGTACGGCTGCACATGGATCAACGTCGTGCCGACGATCGTCGCCTATCTGCTGAATGCCGACGATCCGCGCGGGCTCGATCTCTCGGCGCTGAAGTTCTGCCGCAGCGCTTCGGCGGCCTTGCCCGCCGACCACCATCGCGCATTCGAGGCGCGCTTCGGGATTGGCGTGATCGAGACCATGGGGATGACCGAAACCGCCGCGCCGGTATTCAGCAATCCGTATGAGGTATCGCGGCGCCGGGTCGGCAGCATCGGCTTGCCCTCGGGCAGCGAGGCGCGCGTGATCGACGGGCAAGGCCGCGAGTGCGCGCCAAACCAGTGCGGCGAGATCGTGCTGCGCGGCGAGCAGGTCATGCGCGGCTACTACAAGCGTGGCGAGGACACCGCGAAGGCGTTTACCGCCGACGGCTGGCTGCGCACGGGCGACCTCGGCTATCGCGACGACGAGGGCTACTTCTACATCAACGGCCGCTCGAAGGAGCTGATCATCAAGGGCGGCGAGAACATCGCGCCGCGCGAGATCGACGAGGCGCTGCTGCGCCATCCGGGCGTGCTGGACGCGGCCGCCGTTGGCGTGCCCGACCCCGCCTACGGCCAGGAGATCGTCGCGTTCGTGGTGCCGCGCGAGGCGCACTGGCAGGGCGCGCCGGCCGCCGCCGAGCTGCGCGCGCATTGCCTGCGCGAGCTGGGCCGCTACAAGACACCGAAAGAGTTCCGCTTCGTGAGCGAGCTGCCGCGCGGCCCCTCGGGCAAGGTCCAGCGGCTCAAGCTCGTGGCGCCCGCCAGCGGTTGATGTTCATCTGCACACGCCGCTTGCCCCGGCTACCCAACCGGGGCGCGAAGTGCACAAGGAAATGCAGAAGAAAACGCACAAGATAGAGACACAGCAACCATCCTGCATGGGACCAGAGTGAGCCGCTAAAGCGGCAACCCTGATCGACATGCGTTGCATGGGGCCAGCGTAAGGCGCTAAAGCGCCAATTCTGGCCGACAGGAGACACCATGAAACAGCACGCGCAGCGTATCAAGACGCGCCATATCATTCTGGCGGTCATGTGTCTGATGTATTTCATCTCATACATCGATCGCGTGAATATCGCAGTCGCCGGGCCGCTGATCCGCCACGAAATGGGCCTCACCACGGTGCAGCTCGGCCTCGTGTTTTCGGCGTTCGCGTATCCGTACGCCGCGATGCAGATCATCGGCGGCTGGCTCTCGGACAAGTACGGTCCCAAGCTCGTGCTCACGGTGCTTTCGCTGATCTGGGGCGTCGCGACGCTCGTAACGGGCTTTGCCGGCGGTGTCACGATGCTGGTGCTGCTGCGCTTCGCGTTAGGCGTGGGCGAGGGCGGGGCGTTCCCCACCGCCACGCGCGCGTTCACGTACTGGATGCCAGTGGGCGAGCGCGGCTTCGCGCAGGGCATCACGCACAGCTTCGCGCGCCTCGGCGGTGCGATCACGCCGCCGCTCGTGCTCGCGGTGGTGGTCGCGGGCGGCTGGCGCGACGCCTTTATCCTGCTCGGCGTCGCAAGCCTTGCGTGGACCGTGCTCTATCTGTGCATATTCACGAATTCGCCCGAGCAGAACCGCCGCGTCACGCCGGAGGAGACCGCCGAGATCGGGTACCGGCGCGGCGACTGCGAGCGCGCGAAGCGCATGCCCACGCCGTGGCGCAAGCTCGTGCGGCGCATGTGGCTCGTCACGTTCGTCGACTTCTGCTACGGCTGGCTGCTGTGGGTCTATCTGACATGGCTGCCTTCCTATCTGAAGGAGTCGCGCGGCTTCGACCTCAAGCAGCTCGCGCTCTTCACGGCGCTGCCGCTGCTCGCGGGCGTAGTGGGCGACACGCTGGGCGGCGTCGTTTCGGACCGGCTCTTCAAATGGACGGGCCGCCTGCGCTTCGCGCGTTGCGCGGTGCTCGTCACCGGCATGGGCGGCTCGCTCGCGTTCCTGCTGCCCATGGTGTCCGCCACCAACCCGATGGTCGCGGTGATCTTTCTCTCCGCGTCGTTCTTCTTCCTCGAGATCACGAACCCGGTGCTGTGGACGCTGCCGCTCGACATCGCGGGTAAATACGCAGGCACGGCGGGCGGCATGATGAACACGGGCTTCGGCATTGCCGGCATGGTCTCGCCCGTCGTGTTCGGTTACCTGATCGAGCGCACCGGCAGCTATAACGTGCCGTTCACCATCTCGGCGGGGCTGCTCGCGCTCGGCATCGTCGCGGCGCTCTTCATCGATCCGGGCCGCACCGTCGAAGCCGACGAGGAGCGCGAGCGGCGCATGGGCACCGCGGAGGCCGGCGCCTTCGCGTTCCTCGACTCGATGCCCGCGGTGCGGCTCGAGCGGCACACCTTGCGGCGGCCGCTGCGGTGGTGGCGTTAAGGCGCTAAGGCGTTACGGCGCGGGGACGCCAGGGCGCTACGCGCCGCCGTCGAGCTTGCGCAGGCGCCAGATCAGGCTCGAGGTATCGAAGCGGCTGCCGCCGAGGCGCTGCACGTCGCCGTAGAACTGGTCGATGAGCGCGGTGACTGGCAGCGCCGCGCCGTTGCGCTTCGCTTCGTCCAGACAAAAGCCGAGATCCTTGCGCATCCAGTCCACGGCGAAGCCATAGTCGAACTTGCCCGCCATCATCGTCTGGCCGCGGTTGTCCATCTGCCAGCTCGCCGCGGCCCCCTTGCCGATCACGTCGAGCACGAGCGCCATGTCGAGGCCCGCGCGCTCGCCGAAGTTGATCGCCTCGGCGAGACCCTGAACGACGCCGGCGACGGCGATCTGATTGACCATCTTCGCAAGCTGTCCGGCGCCCGCCGTGCCGATCAGCGTGACGGCCGCCGCATAGTGGGCGAGCGTGGGTTCGGCGCGCGCGAAGCTCGCGGCGTCGCCGCCGCACATGATTGTGAGCTTGCCGTTCTGGGCGCCCGACTGGCCGCCCGAAACCGGCGCGTCGATGAAATTCAGGCCGAGCGGCGCGGCGCTCTCCGCGAGCTCGCGCGCCACGTTGGCCGAGGCGGTCGTGTGGTCGACGAACACGGTGTCGCGCGCCATCCCGGCGAAGGCGCCGTCCGGGCCGAGCGCGATGCTGCGCAGGTCGTCGTCGTTGCCGACGCACGCGAGCACCAGCTCGGCGCCCTGGGCCGCTTCGCGCGGCGTCGCGGCCGAGCGCCCGCCGTATTCGGCGACCCATTGCGCGGCCTTGGCGCCGGTGCGGTTGTAGACGGTCACGTCGAGCCCGGCCTTCGCGAGATGGCCGGCCATCGGATAGCCCATCACGCCGAGCCCCAGAAACGCGACGCGGCGTACCGGGTTGGGTGTGGGCGAGGTTGCGGATTGGCTCACTGTGGCTCCTTGCGGTGAAGTGTGAAGAAAGGGGCGGGCTTCATTATGTCAGCTATCGCCAGGGGGCTTTGGTTGGCCTTTGGTTGGCCTTTGGTGGTGCTGTTCGCGCTCCCGCCCGTCGGCTTCTCCTCGTCGCGACGTATCTTGGACTCAACGATTGCGCGCATCTGGTACTAACGGCCGGTGTTTTTGTCCGCCCATACTCGACTCATAAACAGTATGACGATCTCGGGTCGACCGCGAAGCATGGGGCCGTACCCGGTGCGCTCGATTAATGGAGACACCCGTGCTCAAGTATCTGATCGGAATCGGTATTCCTTTTCTGGGCGTCGTCGGCATGCTGCCCTGGGTGGCCGCGCAGGATCGCTATGTCTTCGGCGTGCCCTTCATTTACGCGTGGATCTTCGCCTGGTTCGGCTTGACCTCCGCGTGTCTCTTCATCTGCTGGCGCTGCTTCGACCGGCACCGCTACGCGAACGACGCTTGAGCCGTTCGCCGGCGCAAGCCGGCCCCGACCCGCGCGAGAAACATGGCAACCCACCAGCCCGCTCGCCACGTTCCCCGCCGCCCATCCTGATGTCGCCATTGCGGAGTGCCGTGCATGTCCACTCTCGTCTTTTCCCTCCTGATCGCGTTTTCGCTGTACCTCGCCATCCGCTCCCGGCGCGGCCACGGCAAGCAGAGCGTGCACGACTTCTTCGTCGCCTCGCGCCAGTTCGGCGTCGCGCTCGTGTTCTTCCTCACGGCGGGGGAGATCTACAGCATCGGCACGATGGTGGGCTTTCCGGGTGGCATCTACGCGAAGGGGCCGACCTATGGCGTCTGGTTCCTCGGCTATATCCTGCTGGCTTACCCCATCGGCTACTTCATCGGCCCACGCATCTGGGAGGCCGGCAAGCTCCATAACGCGATCACGCAGGCGGACCTCTTCAAGGGGCACTACCGCAGCCGCGCGCTCGAGCTGATCGTCGCGGGCTCATCGATTCTGTTCCTGATCCCCTGGGGCGAGCTGCAGTTCACGGGCCTCGCCGCCGCGCTCAAGGGCTTGGGCTGGCACGTCCAGCCGGTCTGGCTGATTGTCGTGTGCGCGGCGCTCGCCTTCACCTATATCGCCATCTCCGGCGTGCGCGCCTCGGCCTGGATCGCCGTGCTCAAGGACATCCTGATGCTGCTCGCGATCGTCGTCACGGGCGTGGCCGCCGCATGGATGGCGGGCGGCACCCACGAAGTGTTCCAGGCTGCAAGCCACCAGGTCAGCAACGCCATGAGCGCGCCGCAACTGCGCTTCTCCATGAGCACGATGCTGTTCCAGTCGCTCGGCTTCTACATGATGCCGTTTGCTGCGCAAGGCTTCTTCACCGCGCGCGGGCCCAATACGATCCGCCGCACGCAGATCGCGATGCCGCTCTACATGTTCATGTATCCGTTCCTCGTGGTGGCCTCGTACTACGCGATCAGCGCGAACCTGAAGCTCGCCTCGCCCAACGACGCATTCTTCGCGGCGGCCGTCCATCTGCTGCCCGACTGGCTGCTCGGCTTCGTCGCCGCGGGCGCCGCGCTCTCGGGGCTGCTCGTGCTGGCGGGCATCTGCCTTGCGATCGGGCCGATCGTCACGCGCAACCTCATGCCGAACCTGCCCGAGGCGCGCCAGAAGCGCACCGCGAAGTTCGTGATCGTGGCCTATCTGATGGTGTCGATCACGACCACGCTGCTCACGCCCAATCTCATGCTCTCGCTCATCAACACGACGTACTATGGCATCACGCAGTTCCTGCCCGGCATGCTGATCCTGCTTGCGCGGCGCCGCGTGCGGCCCGGCGCGGTGGCGGCCGGCATCCTCTGCGGCCAGGGGCTCGCGATCGTATGCTACGCGCTGCATATCGGCTTCGGCGGCATCAATCTGGGGCTCGTGTGCCTTGGCGTGAATGTGCTCGTGGTCTTTGTGGGGCACATCCTGATGCGGCCGTCCGGGCGGCGCTATGCGATGCCCGATCCCGTTCACCATTCATAGAGAGTCGAGCCTGTCAATGAATCCGCACGCATCGTCTTCGTCGGCAGTACAGACCGCACGGTCCCGCCAGTCAGCCGACGCGGCTGGACCGGTCACGGTATTCGCGGCGCGCCGCATCCTCACGCTCAACCCGGGCCAGCCGCACGCAACGCATGTGGCCGTGCGCGACGGCCGCATTCTCGCGGTGGGCACGCGCGAAGACGCCGCGCAGTGGAAGGCGCAATTCGGTGCGTATGCACTGGACGAGACGCTGGGCGACAAAGTGCTGATGCCCGGGCTCGTGGAAGGGCACTGCCACCTGATGGAAGGCGCGGTATGGGACGCGGCCTATGTGGGCTACTACGACCGCCGCGGCCCGGACGGCACGTTGTGGCCCGGCCTGCGCTCGCTCGATGCGGTGCTCGCGCGTCTGGCCGAAGCCGGGCGCGCCATGACCGACGACGGCCCGCTGCTCGCCTGGGGCTTCGATCCGATCTACTTCGGCGCGTCGCGACTCACGACGCGCGAGCTCGACACGGTCTCGGCGAGCCGCCCGATTGCGATCCTGCACGCGAGCGTGCACTTGATGAACGTGAATAGCGCGATGCTCGCGCTGGCGGGCATCGACGAGGACACGGACATCGACGGCATCGCGCGCGATGCAGACGGCCAGCCCACGGGCGAGCTGCAGGAGTTCGCCGCGATGTTCCCGATTTATCAGGTGATAGGCGGCAAGCTCGCGATTGCGGCCAGCGAAAAGCCGCACGCGGTCTGGAATTTCGGGCGCGTGGCGCAGCTCGCCGGCGTGACGACGGCCACCGATCTCGTCAACGACCTCTCGCCCGAGGGCAACCGGACCTTGCACAGCGTGACGGCCGATCCCGACTACCCGGTGCGGATCGTGCCCGCGTTCGCGCCGCAGCGCAATCCCGCGCAGCGCGCGGCCGGCGTGCTGGAGGCCATGGCGGGCAACACCGACAAGCTGCGCTTCGGGCCCGTGAAGTTCATCGTCGACGGATCGATCCAGGGCTTCACCGCGCGCGTGCGCTGGCCCGGCTACGCGGGCGGGCAGCCCAACGGGCTTTGGCTGATTCCGCCCGAGCAGCTGGTCGAGGTGTTCGAACCGTACCATTGCGCGGGGTTGCAGCTGCATATCCACACCAATGGCGACGAGGCAACCGAGGTCGTGCTCGATGCGCTCGCAACCTTGCTAGCGCGGCACCCGCGCCCCGATCACCGGCACACGCTGCAGCACTGCCAGATGGCCGACGCGGCGCAATTGCGGCGCATTCGCGCGCTCGGCCTGTGCGTGAACTTCTTCGCGAATCACCTCTACTACTGGGGCGATGCGCACTATAGCCAGACCATGGGCCCGGACCGGGCGAACCGCATGGATCCCGCGGGCTCGGCGCAGCGCATGGGCATTCCGTACGCGCTGCATTCGGATGCGCCCATCACGGCGCTGAGCCCGCTCTTCACGGCATGGTGCGCGGTGCGGCGCGAGACGGCATCGGGGCGCGTGCTCGGCGAGGCGGAGCGCCTGAGCGTGCAAGAGGCGCTGCACGCGATCACGCTGGGCGCCGCCTATACGCTGCGTCTCGATCATTTGATCGGCAGCATCGAGGTGGGCAAGTTCGCCGATTTCGCGGTGCTCGACGAAGACCCGAGCACCTGTGCGCCCGAGCGCCTGAAGGACGTGCCCGTGTGGGGCACGGTGCTCGGCGGACGTGTGCTGCGCGCGCCGCGATGAAAGCCGCCGCCGCGTCATCGCCCGTGCTTGGGCCGATCGACCTGGCCGTGGTCGGCGGCTATCTCGGGGCGGGCAAGACTACCGTGGTCAACCGCCTGCTGGAGGCGCCGCACGGCAAGCGCATCGCGGTGCTCGTGAACGACTTCGGCGCCGTGAACATCGACGCAAGGCTCGTGCGCGCGCGCAGCGACGACGTGATCGAGCTCGACAACGGCTGCATCTGCTGCACCATAGGCGGCGCGCTCGTCGACGCACTCGGGCGCGTGGCCGCGCGCGCGGACCGGCCCGATCTGCTGCTGATCGAGGCGAGCGGCGTGTCGGACCCGGCGAAGATCGCGCAGGTGGGCTTGCTCAACGGTGCGTTCCGCCTCACCGCGGTGCTCGTGATCGCCGACGCGCTCGAGCTCGTGCACACGCTCGCCGATCCGCTCGTGGGCGCGATGGCGCAGCAGCAGATCGACAGCGCGAGCGCGGTGATCGTCACCAAGCTCGACCTGATCGAGGCGGGGGCGCGCGAGCGGGCCGTCGCCGACGTGCGGGCGCTCGCGCCCACCGATATCGTCGTGGCCGCCGATCACGGGCGTGTGCCGCTCGCGCTGCTGTTCGACGCCAGCGTGCCCGAGCGGCGCGCGCTCGCCGACGCGGGGCGCTGGCAGCGCCGGGCCGTGGGGCCGCCGATGCCGGCCTTCACGAGCGTGGCGATTGCCGTGCCCGAAGTGCTGGACAAGGCGCGCCTGCGGGCGTGGCTCAAGGCGCTGCCGCGCACGGTCCTGCGCGCGAAGGGATTCGTGCGCGTTGCCGATGCGCAGGGCGATATCAGCACGCGCGTCTGCCAGGTGGCGGCGCGGCGGCTGCGCATGACGGCGGCGACGCAAAGCGAGCAGGGGAGCGAGGGTGCGGAGAGCACAATCGTGTTCATCGGCTTCATCGATATGGAGACCGAAGCGATGTTGCGCGATGGTCTCCACGAGTGCGTCCTTCAGGCCGTGCAGGCGTAAGTGCCGCGTGGCGCCGGGCAGGCCCGGCGCGCACGGCCCACATCCGGTTCATGCGCGAATGCACGCGTTATAGACGGGTCTACCGCGCCCCACCCATCGCCACGCGCCGCGCGACCTGCCGACGCCCCACCCAGGCGGCCGAAAGCGCACTCACCAGACCCGCGCACAGTGTATAGACACAGATCAGCCACGGGTCGCCGCCATTGCGCTGCAGCAGCCATGTCGCCATGATCGGGCTGATGCCACTCGCGAAGATCCCGGAGAACTGATAAACGAACGAGATGCCGGAATAACGCACATTGGCGTCGAAAAGCTCCGCGAAGAGCGCCGCCTCGGGCCCGTACACCGACGCATACACGACGCCGAGCGGAATGATCACGGCGATCCACACGAGCAAGGGCTCACCGCCACTGTGCTTCATGAGCCAGAAGCCGAAGAACGAGGAGAAGCCCGTGAGCAGCGAGCCCCAGAAATAGATGCGCGTGCGGCCGACACGATCCGAGAGCCGGCCGAACAACGGAATCGTGAAGATCATCACGAAGGCGGCGGCCATGACGGCGAGCAGGGCGTCGGTGCGCGAGAGCTTGAGCGTCTGCGTGAGGTAGGCGATCGTGAACACGGCGAAGACGTTGAAGAACACGCCGTCGATGAAGCGCGCGCCCATGCCCGCGAGCACGTTGCCGGGGTAGCGGGTGAGCACCTCGGCAATCGGCACGCGGATCTCGGCGCCCGACTGCTTCACGCGTTCGAACTCGGGCGTTTCCATCACGCGCAGGCGGATATACATGCCGATGGCCACGAGCGCGAAGGAGAGGAAGAACGCGACGCGCCAGCCCCAGGCGAGGAACTGCGCATTGCTGAGCGTGGAAGAGAGCACGGCGACCACGCCCGAGGCGAGGCACAACCCGATCGCAAGGCCGATCTGCGGAATGCTCGCATAGAAGCCGCGCTTGCCCTCGGGCGCGTATTCGAACGCCATGAGCACGGCGCCGCCCCATTCGCCGCCGAGACCCAGGCCCTGCGCGACGCGCAGGACGAGCAGCAGCGACGGCGCCCAGAGGCCGATCTGCGCATAGGTGGGCACGGTGCCGATCAGCACGGTGGCCACGCCCATGATGGAAAGCGTCATCACCAGCATGCTCTTGCGGCCTAGCCGGTCGCCGAAGTGGCCGAAGATCATCCCGCCGAGCGGGCGGCTCAGAAAGCCGACGGCGAAGGTGCCATAGGCGAGCATCGTCGATATGAGCGGATCGCCGCCCGGAAAATAGAGCTTGTTGAAAACGATGCCGGCGACCACGCCGTAGAGGAAGAAGTCATACCACTCGATGGTCGCGCCGATCAGGCTCGCGACGACCACGCGTCTCATCTGCCGGGCGTCGGCCCGAGGCAATGCGTTCATGGCTGTCTCCAGATTATATGATCAGGTATCCTTTGTTGTTGTTGCGTCCTGCGTCCTGCTTGCTCCGCGTGATTGCGCGCATCAGACGTGCGCTTCGACGTGCTCCTTTCGCTGTGTGGCGGGCGCCGGGTGGTCCTCGAGAATCATGTCGGCGGCTTTCTCGGCGATCATGATGACGGGGGCGTTGGTGTTGCCGGAGACGAGCTCCGGCATGATCGACGCGTCCACCACGCGCAGGCCGCCGAGGCCGTGCACGCGCAATCGGTCGTCGACGACGGCCAGCGCATCGTGGCCCATCTTGCAGGTGCCCGCCGGGTGGTAGATGGACTGGCTGTAGCGGCGCGCCGCCTCCAGCAGCTCGGTGTCGGTCTGGTACTGCGCGCCCGGCACGAACTCGGAGACGATGTGCGGCGCCAGCGAAGGCGCATCGGCAATGCGGCGCGCCACCCTGATGCCGCCGATCACGACGGGATGGTCGCGCTCGTCGGACAAATAGTTCGCTTGAATGGCCGGATACGCGAGCGGGTCGGCCGAACGGATCTCGACACTGCCCCGGCTGTACGGCCTCAACTGGCAGACCGACGCCGTGAAGGCCGAGAACGGATGCGCGCCCTTGCCGGGCTTGTCGGCGCTGAGCGGTTGCATGTGGAACTGGATGTCGGGGCGCGCGACGTCGGGGCGCGAGCGCGTGAAGATCGCCACCTGGCTTGCAGCGAGCGTGAGCGGCCCGGTGCGCCAGAGCGCGTATTGCAGCCCGATCCACGCCTTGCGCAGCGGGTGATTGACTTCGTCGTTGAGGGTGCGCTCGCGGGTGCGGAACACGAGCCGCACCTGAAGATGGTCCTGCAGGTTCTGTCCGACACCAGCCAGTTCGTGCAGCACGGGTACGCCGGCATTGCGCAGTACTTGCGCGGGGCCCACGCCGGAATGCTGAAGAATCTGCGGCGAGCCGATCGCGCCGGAAGCGAGAATGACTTCGACGCGCGCGCGTGCCCGCTTGCGCTCGCCATCCTGCATGTATTCCACGCCCACCGCGCGCCGCCCTTCGAATAAAATCCGGCACGCTTGCGCGCGCGTCGCCACGATCAGGTTGCTGCGATGCCGCGCCGGTTTGAGAAAGCCCTTCGCGGTGCTCCAGCGAAAACCCTTGTACGCCGTTTGCTGAAAATAGCCGACGCCTTCCTGGCTCGCGCCGTTGTAGTCCTGGTTGAGCGGAATGCCGATGTCCTGCGCGGCGGCGATGAAGTGATCGGCAATGGGGCGGCGCAGCCGCAGATCGGAGACCTTCAGCGGGCCGCCGGTGCCGTGCCATTCGTTCGCGCCGCGCTCCTGATCCTCGGACTTTTTGAAGTAGGGGAGCACGTCGGCGTAACGCCAGCCGCGGTTGCCGAGCGCGGCCCAGCGGTCGTAATCCTCACGTTGTCCGCGCACGTAGAGCAGGCCGTTGAGCGAGCTCGAGCCGCCGAGCACCTTGCCGCGCGGCCAGTCGATCTGGCGGCCGGCCACGCCTTCGTCCGGCTCGGTGCGATAGCACCAGTCGAGCGTGGGGTCGTGCATGGTCTTGAAGTAGCCAACCGGGACGTGGATCCACGGGTTGGAGTCTTCTCCGCCCGCCTCGAGCAGCAGCACCGTGTTGCGAGGATCGGTGCTCAGGCGGTTGGCGAGCACGCAGCCCGCCGATCCGGCGCCGACGATCAGGTAGTCGACTTCGTATTCCATGAATCCCGTCTCCTCGAAATCCAGGCGCGGCGTGGCGTATTGGGTCGTTCCGCCTCGTCCCGCGTTTTTTGGATCAATGTCGTGGATAGGGAGACCGGCCGCAAGCGCGAATGCTGCGGGCACGCCGAAAGTGAAACGGAAAGTGCGGAAACGGAATCAGAAGTCGGTGGCGTGGCGGGAGCGTTGCGCCGCCGAATACGCGCTGAAAAAGCACTGAATCGGCGCCGGAGCAGCGCCGCCGTGGCACACAGGTGCGCGAATCAAAGCAACGTCGCGCTGGCTCGACGCCCGTTCATGCCAGCGACAGCCCCTGCAGCAACGGCGCGAGTCGGCTAGCCGTTTCCCGCATGCGGCCAACGGCTTCCAGCAGCTCGTTGAGCGTGGTGCGCGCAGTGGGAGCATGCACGGCGAGCGCAGCGAGCACCCGCTTGCTGCCGGGCTCCTGCACCGGCACCGCGATGGCCACCATGCCGCGCACGAACTCCTCGTTGTCGATGCCGATGCCACGCACCGCGAGCCGGTCGAGCTCGGCCGCGAGCGCCTGCGGGTCAGTGAGGGTGCGATGCGTCATCTTCGTGAGCACGAGGCGTTCGAGCAGCGTGTTGCGCTCGAGCGCCGTCATTTGCGAGAGAAAGAGCTTGCCGCTGGCGGTGCAGTGCAGCGGCACATGCATGCCCGGGCGCATTTCCATGCGCAGCGGCTCCGTCGTCTCGACGCGCTCGATATAGAGCACGCGGTCGCCGTCGAGCGCCGTGAGGTTGCAGGTTTCGCCGAGCGCTTCCACGAGCGCGCGCAGCAGCACGCGGCACGAGCGCGTGAACGTGTTGTTGGCGAGCGTGGCCAGCGCGAGCTGCGCCGCGCGCGGGCCGAGCGCGATGCTGCGATCGTGTCCGCGCGAATCGGGCATGTGGACCACGTAGCCGCGGCTCTCCAGCGAGTCGATGAGCCTGAGCAGCGTCGCCTTGGGAATATGCAGCCGCGTGGACAACTGGGACAGCGTGTACGGCTGGCCCGCCGCGGCCAGTTGCTCCAGCACGACGAGCGCGCGCAGCACGCGTGCATCGTCCGTCGACGCTTCGTCGCGCGCCGCTGGGGCGGTGTCTCGCATAGGTCTCCTCCGGGTTTTCCTTAGGCCTGTTATTTCTGCCGTTCGATAATGCGCGGCGTGCGGAATAATGGAACAAATTGTTCGAGTTTTCTAGCCCCGTTCTGGAATTGGCAGAAAGTTTGTCGGGTGAAATACCGGATTACCCTGATACCCCCAATGCAGAAGTGCATTGAAGCGTCGTGCTGTACCAGGCGATACCAGGCCACTGGTTCTACCTGCGCAGATTTGGTCTGCCTAGAATTTTTTCAACGTAACGCACAAGCCAAGCGAGGCGTGCGGGACCGAATCGAAGAAGAAAGCAGGTTTGCATCGGATCAGAGACAAGCATCGGATGGGAGACAGGCATGACGAAAAAGCAGTCGGCAGCAACCGCGCTTGAAGCAGTGGCGATCACCGCCAGCGACGGGGAGCATTGATCATGGGATACAGCACCATTGAGCCGACCGCCACGGGCTTTGTCGGCGGCAACACCGGCTCCACCAGGTACGACCCCACCTACGATCCGCTCGTGTCGCCCGGCCCCGGGATCGGCAAGGACTACGCGCCGACGTACTGGGTTGGCACGGCGGGCGCCCCGCCGGCCGACGATGGCCCCGTCACGAAGGACATCGACGTCGATGTCGCGATCATCGGCGGCGGCTACACGGGCCTTGCCACGGCGCTGTGCCTCGCACGCGAGCACGGCATCAAGGCGGTCGTGCTCGAGGCGAACCGCACGAGCTGGGGCTGCAGCAGCCGCAACGGCGGGCAGGGGCAGAACGCCTCGGGCCGCCTGTCGCGCTCGCAGTGGATCGAGCGCTGGGGCAAGGACGTCGCGCTCAAGATGCACGACGAAATCCAGCAGGGCTTCAATCACTTCAAGGAGTTCGTCGCCGAGATCGATTGCGATCCGCAGCCGGGCGGCCACTTCCTGATCGCGCACCGGCCGCGCATCATGGCCAAGCTCGCCGCCGAGGCGAAGGTCTGGAAGGACGTGTTCGGCTATCCGTCCGAGCTGATCGACGCACGGACCTTCCGCCGCGAATTCATCGACGACCACGAAGCGTGCGGCGCGCTGCACGAGCCCGAGGGCATCGGTATCCATGCACTGAAGCTTGCGTTCGGCTATCTGCGCCTCGCGCGCGCGGCCGGCGCGAAGGTGCACACGAGCAGCCCCGTGATGGGCTGGGAAACCATCAACGGCGTGCATCACCTGCGCACGCCGGGCGGGATCGTGCGGGCGCGCGCAGTCGGCATCGCGACCGGGGCGTACACGGCGCAGACACTGCATCCCTCGCTGCGCAGCAAGGTGATGCCGATCCTCTCGAACTCGATGGTGACGCGTGTGCTGACCGACGCCGAGATCGCCGCGTGCAACTTCCGCACGACCCAGGTGCTCACGGACACGCGCACACTGCGCTTTTACTATCGCTTCCTGCCCGACCGTCGCTTGCAGATCGGCAGCCGCAGCGCGATCACGGGCCAGGACGCGCCGAATCCGCGCCACCTCGAGCTGCTCAAGGAAGGCATGGGGCGCAAGTTCCCGGCGCTGCGCGGCGTGCAGATCGACTACTCGTGGTGGGGCTGGGTGGACGTGAGTCACGACATGATGCCACGCGTGTGCCAGCCCGATCCGCGCCAATCCGTGTATTACGCGCTCGGTTACGGCGGCAATGGCGTATCGTATTCACAGCAGGCCGGACGGCGTCTCGCGGAGCGCATCGCCGGCAAGGGCGCGCAACAGACGCTGCCGATCTTCACCTCGCCGCTGCCCGGCCACCCGTTCGCGCCGTTCAGGCGCATCGGGCAGCGCATGCTCTATCTGCAGTACTTCAGGCGCGACGAGAAGCCCTGAAGGCGGATTGGGCCATTCGGTCCGAGCCGCCCGGCCATGGCTTAGGCGGTCATGGCTGGCGGCACGCACACGCGCTGCAACACGTTCGAACAACGAATCAACCAACAGCGAATAACAACCATCCGGGCAACGGGCATGCGCTGGTGCGCAGGCTTCCCCGCCACGGATGGCGCGCGTGCAGGCTGCGCCCTCGCGGAGTACCGCGAACGCGCCCGCACCCGAACAACCAGGATTTGGAATCTGGAGGTGACATGCAACCCTCGATGGACAATAGTCAGTTGAAATGCGGGCTCAAGCAGCGCCACATGACGATGATCGCGCTAGGCGGCGTGATTGGAGCGGGTCTGTTCGTTGGCAGTGGCGTCGTAATCCAGCAGACAGGGCCGGCCGCGGTGCTGTCGTTTCTCATCACCGGCGGGCTCGTGGTGCTGGTGATGCGCATGCTTGGCGAAATGGCCTGTGCTATGCCGGCAGTCGGTTCGTTCTACGAATATGCACGGCTCGCGTTTGCGAACTGGCGCGGGCCTGGTAAGCTCGCGGGCTTTCTCACCGGCTGGATGTACTGGTATTTCTGGGTGATCGTGGTGGCCGTGGAGGCCGTGGCGGGCGCGAAGCTCGTGCAGTTCTGGATACCTGACGTGCCAGCCTGGCTGATCAGTCTCGTGCTGCTGGTGCTTCTGAGCGCGACGAACCTGATCTCGGTGGGCAGCTACGGCGAATTCGAGTTCTGGTTCTCGTCGATCAAGGTGGCGGCGATCATTGTGTTCCTTTTCCTCGGTGGCCTGTATGTGCTGGGGCTGTGGCCTTCTTCGCTGCACACGACGGCCGTGTTGCCGACGCTGCTCAGCCATGGCGGGCTCATGCCGAAGGGGATAGGGCCGGTGCTCAGTGGCGCGGTAGCGGCAACGGGCTTTTACTTCGGCGCGGAGATCGTCACGATCGCGGCGGCCGAGGCGCACGAACCCGCGAAGGCTGTCGCGAAGGCGACCAACTCGGTGATTACCCGTGTGCTCGTGTTCTATGTGGGCTCGGTGCTGCTCGTGGTTGCGCTCGTGCCGTGGAATTCGCCGCAGATGTCGACGCCTTATGTGAGCGCGCTTGAAGTGATGGGCTTGCCTGCTGCTGCCAACATCATGAATGCGATTGTGTTGACGGCGGTGCTTTCGGCGCTGAATTCGGGGCTCTATGCCGCCTCGCGCATGCTGTTTGCACTTACTCGCCATGGCGACGCGCCCAAGGCGCTCGCGAAGGTGAGCCGGCGCGGCGTGCCGGTTCGGGCGATTCTGCTTGGCACCGTGTTTGGGTATGTGTCGGTTGTCATGTCGTATGTTTCGCCGGATACCGTGTTCGCGTTTCTCGTTAATTCGTATGGCACGGTTGCTATCTTTGTTTATCTGCTGATTGCGCTTTCGCAGTTGCGGTTGAGGAAGCGTCTCGATGCGACGGCGGTTGGCGAGTTGCGTGTGAAGATGTGGTGTTTTCCGTATCTCACCTGGCTCTCGATTGGCGGTATGGTTAGCATTCTTGTTGCTATGGCGTTTATTCCGGAGCAGCGGAAGCCGCTTTGGCTCGGTGTCGTTAGCCTCGCGGTGCTGCTGGTGGCCTATGCGTGGTTCCATCGGCGTGGCCGTGGGCGCGAGGAAGAGCAGAGCTTCCTTACCTGGCCGGCTAATTCAATGGATCAGTATGCGGCTGATACCGGTGCCGGTAGCTTTCATGGGGAGTAGCGGCATCTGGCGATGCTCGATGGTGCCAGGCGCGTTATACGGCAGCGTTACAACCTGGTTGGCCTTA
>NZ_BAYD01000135.1 GCF_000685075.1 Paraburkholderia oxyphila NBRC 105797 | reverse complement strand
GCGCCAAAAAAAACCCCAAAAAAAATCAAGCCTATCCCCGAAGGGACGCCTGATCAGAACCGATCTTAACCTGAACAGTCAACCTCGAGCGATGCGCCTCGACATATTCAACCAGCAGTGCATGAAACAACTCAGCTGCCGGCGACAGCGACCTATTCTTGAGATGAAACGCACAAACGCGCCGCATGAGCTTCGGCTTCCCGAGCGGCCGATAAGCAATGCCAGGCATATTCATCAACTGCCGAGAATTCGCAGGCAGCACTGCAATCCCCATCCCATTCGCAACAAGCGCGAACACAGTCGACGGAAACGACGCCTCATAGGCGACATCAAGCCGAATATCCTGCGCAGCAAGATGCGCATCGAGTTCCCGCCGAATCGGGCTCCCCGGCGAAAGCGCCACAAACGGCCATAGCGCAAGCTCAGCCCACGCCACCGATCGCTTGCGCGCAAGCGGATGCCGCTCGGGAATCAACGCCACCAGCGTATCGCGAAACAATTCGGTATCCACAATTTCAGACTGCGCCTCCACATAAGTACCGATACCAATATCGGCCTCCTCCGCCAGCAAGGCGTCCTTGATGTTCTCCTCCGCGGTATCCCGCACCACCACCCGCACGCCCGGATACGCGGCCTGAAACTCGCGCATGAACGGCACGAGCAACGTGACGGCCAACACCGACGCACTCGCCACCACGACCTTGCCGTGCTTGTAGGCAGCCCGCTCCCGCGAATTCAGCACCGCGATATCGAGATCCTGCAAGACCCGTCGCGCGGCACCAAGAAACTCGCGCCCCGCCTCCGTCACCCGAACCATCCGGGTATGGCGATCCAGCAGCTTCACGCCGAGTTCGCCTTCGAGATCCTTGATCAACATGCTCAACGCCGACGGCGTCAGATGAAGTTGCTCGGCCGCAAGCGCGAACCGGCTGCACTCGGCCACCGCGACGAACGCGCGGAGCTGGCGTAGGGTGAGATTCATCAGCGTTTCTCAACAATCGTTCAGTTTATATCGATTGTATTGGATAAATTGCCGCGCTCAAATGTGTTCCAGAAGTTCTGGAGCTAACGGAGAGAGCGATGGAATCAGCGGGGACTCTGGAGGTCGAAGTGCGCGCGATGCGCGTGGAAGCCGAGACGGTGCGCTCGTTCGAGCTGTGGCCCGTCGCGGGCGAGCTGCCGCCGTTCGGGGCCGGTGCGCACATCGACGTGCACCTGCCCAACGGCATCGTCCGCCAGTACTCGCTGACCAATCCGCAGGAGCGGCACTGCTATGTGATCGGCGTGAATCGCGATGCGGCGAGCCGCGGCGGATCGGTGCATATGCACGACGCGCTCGCGCTGGGCAGCCGCCTGACGATCAGCACGCCACGCAACCACTTCCCGCTCGACGAAGCCGCCGGCCATTCGGTCCTGGTGGCGGGCGGGATCGGCATCACTCCGCTGCTTGCAATGGCCCGGCGCCTCACCGCAGTAGGGCGCCGTTGGGATCTCTACTACTGCGCACGCACCGCGCGCCGCGCGGCCTTCCTGCCGGAACTGCGCGCGCTGGCCGACGCGCATTCAGGCGGCACGCTGCACTGCGTGTTCGATGGCGAGCCCGGCGGCGCGCCCCTGGACCTTGGCAGCGTGCTCGCACGGCACGGCGCCGAAGCCGATTACTACTGCTGCGGCCCCACGGCGCTGATGGACGCGTTCACCGCCGCGCTTGCGTCGGTCCCGCCGGTGCGCGTCCACACCGAATACTTCAAGGCCCCCGAGCCGTCGAGCGCCGCCCACGGCGAGGCCTTCACGGTGCGTCTCGAGCGCCAGCAGAAAAGCTTTGTCGTGCCGCCAGAACGCTCGATCCTCGACGTGCTCGAGGCGCACGGCGTGCCGGTCATGTGCTCGTGCCGCGAAGGCGTGTGCGGCACCTGCGAGACCGCCGTCATCGCCGGCGAGCCCGATCACCGCGACCACGTATTGAGCCCCGACGAGCGCGCGGCCAACCGCACGATGATGATTTGCGTCTCGCGCTGCAAGGGCGATTGGCTTGCCCTCGATATCTGAGAACCCACCCACAGGAGGAGCGTGTTTCCCATGAATGACTCGCTGAAAAACAAGACCATCATCGTGACCGGCGCAGGCGGCAATATCGGACGCGCCTACTGCGACGCGCTGATCCGCCACGGCGCGAACGTCGTGCTGGCCGATCTCGCGGATCTGTCCGGCGTCGCCGCGGACTATCGTTCGACCGGCGGCTCGGCACTCGCGATCAGGCTCGACGTGGCCGACCCGGCGTCGATCGAAGCAATGGCGCGGGCCGCATACGAACGCTTCGGCGCAATCGACGGCATCGTCAACAACGCCGGTTTCTTCAAGGGCTGCACGTTCGGTTCGTTCATGGACATTCCCGTCGACGAATGGGACCGCTGCTACCAGATCAACGTGCGCGGCGTGTGGCTCTGCTGCCGCGCGGTGGTGCCGTACATGAAGCGCACAGGCGGCGGCAAGATCGTCAATATCTCGTCGAACACGCCGTATAAGGGCGTGCCCAACTTCCTTCACTACGTCTCATCGAAGGCGGCGATCATCGGCCTCACGCGCGCGCTCGCGCGCGAAGTGGGCGAATTCAACATCCAGGTCAACACCTTGTGCCCCGACCTGATTCCGGACCCCGATATCGTCGCGAAGCAAGGAACGGCCGCCGACGAAAAGACCATCGCGCAGCGCTGCCTGAAACGCACGCAAACACCGGGCGACATGGTCGGCTCGCTCCTCTATCTGCTCGATAGCGGCTCGGACTTCGTCACGGGTCAAAGCCTGCTCGTCAACGGCGGCGCATTTTTCCAATAAGCAAAGAACAGGAGATCGACATGACCGCTCTTGCGGATATCAAAGTCTCTCTCGCGAACGAAGCCGGTGCGCAGCCGCCGTTGTATCGCGCGTTGCGCCGGTACTGGCACCCGGTCGCCTACGCGGGCGATCTGCTGGACAAGCCGCTCGGCGTGACGCTGCTCGGCGAGCCGGTGGTGATCGCGCGGCTGAACGGGGTCGTGACCGCGCTGCATGGCCGGTGCCCGCACAAGGGAACGGCACTCGCGCTCGGCGATGTCGTCGACGGCACGATCGAGTGTCCGTACCACGGCTGGCGCTTCAGTGCCGCCGGCAAGTGCGTGCGCGTGCCCGCCCGCGAGGAAATGACCGGCGCGATCAACGCGTCGGTCGCCTGCTACCACGCGGCCGAGCACGCGGGGCTCATCTGGGTCGCCCTCGAGACGCCCGCAATGCCGCTGCCGGACTTTCCGGAGCTCAACGATCGCGAGTATCGGGTGCTGCGCGGCGAGCCCTACGACTGGGCGACGAGCACGCCGCGCCGGCTCGAGAACTTCGTCGACTTCTCGCATTTCGCCTACGTGCACGACGGCACGATCGGCAGCCGCGCGAACCCGCGCGTCGAGCCGGTCAAGGTCTGGCGCGAAGGCCATGTGCTGCGCTTTGAGCGCAGCGGCGTGAAGGAGCCGGGCGTGGGCCTCAAGAAGCAGTTGCTCGGCATCGACGACGAATGGATCGAGCCGCTCAACGAGTACCACGTGACGATGCCGCATACGGTGCACCTGAAGCGGACCTTCCCGAACGGCAAGCGCTATGTGCTGTTCATGGCGGCGTCGCCGATCGATGCGACTCGCACCCGCAGCTTCTGGTGGCAGGCGCGCGACTTCGGCACCGATCCGGGCTACGACGCGTTCTTCATGGATTTCGAGGCCGAGGTGCTCCAGCAGGACAAACCGATCATCGAGTCCCAGCGGCCGGTCTGGTTCAGCTTCGCCGGGGGCGACGAAAACGAGCGTGAGACGCCCGTGCGCGGCGCGGACGTCGTGACTGTCGAATATCGCCGCTGGCTGTTCGAGATGCTCAACGATGCGAGGGCGTCATGAGGGCGGCGACGAGCGGCCCGGTGCGCGAGATGTTCATGCCGGCCGGCACGGGCGCGCTGCATGCGCTCGAGTTCGGCCGCGACACGGGCAAGTTTCCGCCGCTGGTGTGCCTGCATGGCGTGACCGGCAGCGCGTGGCTGTGGCACGACGTGGCGCAGAAGCTGGGCAAGACCCGGCGCGTGATTGCGCTCGACCTGCGGGGTCACGGCGAGAGTTCCTGGTCGCAGTCGCACGCGTATTCGACCGAAGACCATCTCGCCGACCTGGAGACGCTGGTGGATTCGCTCGACCTGCCGCGCTTCGATCTGGCCGGTCTGTCATGGGGCGCGTTGATCGCGATCCGGTACGCCACGCGATCTCCGGGGCGCGTACGGCAGTTGGCCGTGGTCGACGTCGAGCCCAGTTTCGAGCGCGGGGAACATGAGGTCGAAGCGCGTCCCGCATCTTTTCCGCATCGGGTGGCGGCGCTAAACCACGAACGCCAGGCCAATCCGGCCGCGCCCGACGCCCTGCTCGAACTCTACGCCTTCCACTCCATCCGGCCCGCCGAAGACGGCTGGGCGCGCAAGCATGATCCGTTCTTCCTCAGTTGCTGGCCGTTCCGGCGCGACAACCACTGGGACGCGCTGCGCCATCTCGCATGCAGGACGCTTTTCGTGCACGGCGAGCGCAGCTTCGTGCGCACCGCCGTGATGCGGCAGATGGCTGAGTCGTCCCGGCACGGCGAGTTTGCCGAGATTGCCGGCAGCGGGCATCTGGTACCGCTGGAAGCGCCCGCTGCGCTGTCCGCGGTGCTGGCACAATTCCTGGACTGAATTCGGGCACCCTGCAAAACCGACCTGAAATCGTGGAGAGAGACACATGAATACCGCAAGCGACACGGACGATATCGACAACAAGCTCCCCATCGGCAAGACGCTGACCCTCGGCTTGCAGCACGTTCTGGTCATGTACGCGGGGGCCGTGACCGTGCCCCTGATCGTGGGCGGCGCACTGCGCCTCTCGACGGAGGAACTCGCCGCGCTGATCAACGCCGACTTGCTGTGCTGCGGCGTGGTCTCGCTGCTGCAGGCGCTTGGCCTCGGCAAGCGGGTTGGCATCCGGCTGCCCGTCATGATGGGCGTCTCCTACGCGGGGATCGGTCCGATGATCGCCGTCGGCCTGATGCCGGGCATGGGTTTGCCCGGGCTCTACGGCGCCATCATCGCGGCGGGCGTGATCGGCTTCCTGCTCGTGCCCGTGGTGATCCGGCTGCTCTGGCTGTTTCCCCCGCTCGTGACCGGCACCACGCTGACCTCGCTGGGCGTGGGCCTGCTCGGCGTGGCCATCGCCTGGGCGGGCGGCGGCTACGACGTGCCCGATTTCGGCAATCCGGCCTATCTCGCGGTGGCCGCGGTCGTGCTGGCCGTCACGCTGCTGGTGGCGCGCTTCGCGCGTGGCTTTCTCGGCAACATCGCGGTGCTGGCGGGCATTGCCGCCGGCATGGCGCTCGCCATGGCGCTGGGCAAGGTGACCTTCCACGGCTTGCGCGAAACGCCGTGGATCGAGATGGTTCGGCCGTTCCAGTTCGGCTGGCCCAGGTTCGAATGGAGCGCGGTCGCGACGATGGTGCTGGTCGTGATCGTGACGATGGTCGAGTCGATCGGCCTGCTGTTTTCGCTGGCCATCATTCTCAACCGCAACCTGAGCCCGGCCGATTTCGCACGCGGCCTGCGCGCCGATGCGCTGGGGGCCACCATCGGCGGCACTTTCAATGCGTTCCCCTATACGACCTACGCTCAGAACATCGGGCTCGTGGGCATCACCGGCGTGCGCAGCCGCTTCGTGTGCGTGGCCGCCAGCGGCATACTCGTCACGCTGGCGCTGCTGCCGAAGATGGCGCACATCATTGCGTCGATTCCGCACTATGTGCTGGGCGGCGCGGCGATCGTCATGTTCGGCATGGTGGCGGCCTCGGGCGTGCGCATTTTGCAAAGCGTCGATTTCAAGTCCAACAAGCACAATATGTTCATCTTCGCCATCAGCCTCGGGGCCGGCCTGATTCCCACGCTGTCGCCGAAATTCTTCGACGCCTTCCCGCCGTTCTTGAGCCCGCTGCTGCATAGCGGCGTGCTGCTCACCGTGGTGGCGGCCGTGATCCTCAATCTGTTTTTCAACGGCATGCAGGGCGCCTCGGTTCAACTCGATGGCGAGACCCGACCGCGCCTCGACGCGGCCGAGGGGCAGGAGGTCGTGCAATGACATCGACGTGTGATGTGCTGCTGACCGGCGGCATCGTCGTCACCATGGACGACACACGCCGCATCATCGACGACGGCGCCGTGGCCATCGCCGGCAACCGGATCGCCGCGGTCGACACTGCCAGCGCGCTGGCCAACTGGCGGGCCGGCACCACTGTCGATTGCCGCCGGCAGGTCATCATTCCCGGGCTGATCGATTGCCATAACCACCTGTTTCAGGTGGCGGGGCGCGGGCTCGGCGACGGCATGGCGCTGTGGCAATGGCTGGGCGAATTCATGCTGCCGCTATCGGCGGGCATCAAGCCGGCCGAAGCGCTCGCGGCTGCGCGCCTGGCGGCCATGGAAGCGCTGAGCGCCGGCACCACGACCATCGTCGACAACCATTACGCCCCGGCCGACGTGCAAACCACGCTCGAGATCGCCGCGATGCTCGATCAACTGGGCCTGCGCGGCGTGGTCGCGCGCGGCATGTTCGGTCCGTACACGGCCATTGCGCGCGACAACGGCCTTAGCCCCGCGCTCTTTCGCAGCGACACGGCCGACGAGTTGGCCAGCATGCGCGCCTGCATGGCCACGTGGCGAAGCGAGCGCGTGAAAATCTGGCCCGCGCCGATCAACGTGATCTACAACGATCTCGAACTGGTGCGCGGGTCCGTGGCGCTCGCGCGCGAATACGGCGTGAAGTGGCACACACATTGTTCGGAGGCGCGTGTCGATCCGGAGATCTACGCGCAAACCTATGGGATAAGGCCGTTCACCTGGATGGCGCAGGAAGGGCTGCTAGGGCCGGATGCAACCTTTGCGCACGCGATCTGGCTGGACGACCAGGAGGTGGCGGTGCTTGGGACGCAGCGTTGCGGCATTGCCCACAATCCCATGTCGAACGAATACCTCGCGTCCGGCGCGGTGCGGCTGCGGGCGCTGCGCGATGCCGGCGCCACCCTGGGCATCGGCGCGGACGGCGCCGCCGGGCACCTGATGGATCTGTTCCAGATCATGAAGCAGGTGGTGTACGTTCAGCGCCTCGCCACACTCGACCCGCAAGCCACGCACGCGTGGGAGGCGTTCGAGCTGGCCACGCGCGAAGGCGCGCGGCTCGCCGGCATCGACGCGGGGCAGTTGGCGCCAGGCAAGCTGGCCGATCTGGCCGTGGTGTCGCTGGCCGGTGCGCACATGGCGCCCTGTTTCGACGTGGTGGCCAACCTCGTCTACTGCGCGTCCGGGCGGGACGTGTCGCTGACAATGGTCGACGGGCGCATCGTCTACACGCACGGCAAGCCCACGTTCGCCGATCAGGACGAGGTGATCGCCGAGGCACGCGCACGCTGCCAGGAACTCGTGAATCGGCTCGGCACACCCGTGCGCGGGGCGCTGTCGCAGGTCATGCGCCAGTGAGGGGCTGCGCCGACGTCTTGCACGCGCTTCTGGTAATGTCACGCACATGCAAACGATCCTCTCCGTCGAGAATCTCTCGAAGGTCTATGCCTCGGGATTCCGCGCACTCACTGACATCAACCTGAACATCCACCGCGGCGAGATTTTCGCGCTGCTGGGGCCGAACGGCGCGGGCAAGACGACGCTGATCAGCATCATCTGCGGCATCGTCAACGCGAGCGAAGGCAGCGTGCGCGTCGCCGGCCACGATATCGTCGCCGACTTCCGCAAAGCGCGTTCGCTGATCGGCCTCGTGCCGCAGGAACTCACCACGGACGCGTTCGAAACCGTCTGGGGCACCGTATCGTTCAGCCGCGGCCTGTTCGGCAAGCCGGCCAATCCGGCCTACGTCGAGCGCGTGCTGCGCGACCTGTCGCTGTGGGAGAAGCGCAATAACAAGATCCTGACGCTCTCGGGCGGCATGAAACGCCGCGTGCTGATCGCGAAGGCGCTCGCGCACGAGCCGCAGGTGCTGTTTCTGGACGAGCCCACCGCGGGCGTGGACGTCGAGCTGCGCCGCGACATGTGGAACCTCGTGCGCGGGCTCAAGGCCAACGGCGTGACGATTATCCTGACGACCCATTACATCGACGAGGCGGAAGAGATGGCTGACCGGATCGGCGTGATCAACGCCGGCCGGATCATGCTCGTCGAGCACAAGGACGCGCTGATGCGCAAGCTCGGCCGCAAACAACTGACCTTGCAGCTGGACGCCCCCTTGAGCGCCATTCCAGCCGCGCTGGCCGGCTGGCGTCTCGAGCTGTCCAACGGCGGCGCCGAGCTCACCTATACCTACGACGCCGAAAACGAGCGCAACGACATTATTGCCTTGCTCAAGAGCCTGAGCGAAGCCGGCATCGGCTTCACGGACCTGAAAACGAGCCAGAGTTCGCTCGAGGACATCTTCGTGAGTCTCGTCAGCAAAGACCCGACGGCCGCTTTACAGCCTGCTTCACGGGCCACTTCACATCCCGATTCACAGCCCACCGCGCCGTCGGTCGAAGAAAATGGCAATAAACAGGTGACTTCCCGATGAACCTCTACGCAATTCGCGCCATCTACCGGTTCGAAATGGCGCGCACGAGGCGCACGCTGATGCAGAGCATCGTCGCGCCGGTGATCTCGACGTCGCTCTACTTCATCGTGTTCGGCTCCGCGATCGGCTCGCGCATCAAGGAAGTGAACGGTGTCAGCTATGGCGCGTTCATCGTGCCGGGGCTGATCATGCTCTCACTGCTCTCGCAGAGCATCTCGAACGCGTCCTTCGGCATCTACTTCCCCCGCTTCACGGGCACGATCTACGAGTTGCTCTCGGCGCCCGTGTCCTATGTCGAAATCGTGATCAGCTATGTCGGTGCGGCGGCGACCAAGTCTGTATTACTCGGCCTCATCATCCTCGCCACCGCGGCGCTGTTCGTCCCTATCCAGATCCAGCATCCGCTGTGGATGGTGCTGTTCCTGCTGCTGACGGCAGTGACGTTCAGCTTGCTCGGCTTCATCATCGGCATCTGGGCGGACAACTTCGAGAAGCTGCAAATCGTGCCGCTCCTGATCATCACGCCGCTCACCTTCCTCGGCGGCAGCTTCTACTCGGTCGACATGCTGCCGCCGGCATGGAGGGTGATTACGCTGTTCAACCCGATCGTCTATCTCATCAGCGGTTTCCGCTGGAGCTTCTATGGGCTCGCGGATGTCGACGTCGGCGTGAGTCTTGGCATGACGGCAGCCTTTCTCGCAGTGTTCCTCGCGATCACGGGCTGGATCTTCAAGACGGGCTACCGGCTGAAAGCCTGAATATCGTCAGGCTCGCACCTCGATCCGGTTGACCACGCCGGCAATGGCGTCCAGACACCACGCATCCATCTCCGCCTGGCGCCGCTCGGCTTCGGTTGCCACGCACCCCGCGAGCGTAATGCGCTTGTCCTCCACATTGATGGTGATCTGGCCGGCGTGCACGCGCGGATCGGTTTCGAGCACGAGCGCGAGGGCCTCGCAGATCTCTTCGTCGCCATCCGCTTCAGCGGGCACCAACTCGAGCAGATTCACCACGTCGCGGCACCCGCCGGTCCACCAGGCAATCGCACTCGCGAGCCGCCGGTGCGACAGGCTGATTACCTGGCCCGTCAACGTCACCACGCCACCGTCAACCGTCACCTCCACCACGCCGCTGCCCTCCTCGCCGGCCTGATCCATGGTGCCGCGCAGCATTTCGAGCTGCCCCTTCACGCGCGCACAAATCACGCAGTCGCGAAATTCCGTGGTCTGCAACAAACGTTCGCAAATCCGCGTGCGCAACTCGCCGTCCCCGATCGGCGGCCCAGCGCTCACGCGCAACTGGTCGACGAGCGGTTCGCCGTTGCTGTGCGCCCGGGTCAACTGAATCAACCGTTTCTTCGAGGCAACGTCCGGCACCTCGCCTGCAACGGTCAGGGCACCGCCATCGAAGCTGATATGAATGGGGGAATGGTGAAGCTTCAGGTGCGATTCGCGTTCGAATGCCGCCATCACCTGCTTGAGGATCGCATCGGTGCGTTGCATGATTGGCCTCGCGCAAAGGGGGACGAAGCAGCACCCGCCCTGCTGCGCAGCTCGAGATTTGCCGCGTGAGGCAGGCGCCGCCCAGTTCATTATAGGTTTTGCGCCCGTGCTTCCCCGCATGCGGATTGCCCCCCGCTCTTCACTGTGCCGATGGCGCGGAGGTCGCGCCGAAGCGTCTCACTTCCGGCTCCGGTCGTTGAGCAACGCCCCATCCTTTAGTACTACAAATATCCATTTCCCAATGGGTGAACTCGCAGGCACGTTCAAGCTCGCCCGCATTTTGGGGAGCGGTCAGTTCACCGGGCACCAGGTGGGCACATATCATTTGGTAGCCGATATAAAGGTGACGTAACGGCATGCTTGGTTCGATCCACCACAGTTGTACCCAGTGATCGGTTCATAATCTGCTTCACGCAGCGTGTGACGGATAAGCCTGTCGAGCCGCTCACGGCGCTGCGACCGGCCAATGTGCAGATCAATTCGCCGCAAGGTGGCCATCTTTGATGGCCACAACGAAAGCAGCTGTTGCCGACTGGTTGATCGTGCGACTTTGTGCATAAGATGAATTTCAGGGCACATCACGTGGGGCCGCTTCGCGACTGGCGGGAGTCAAAAGGCAGCGCGCGGGTGGATGCCAGCGAGTGTTTTCATCATGCATGCGAGAATGCGCGCAGCGATTGCTTGTCGTGCAGTCGCCATGACGCCAGGGGACGCGGCGGCGATTGCCGCGCAGGCTACGTCCGCCCGGCCTGGCTGGGCGGCCTTGCTTCGGCATGCCTTGCTCAGTCATGTTCTGCTCGCGATGGCTTGCGTGCTGTGTGGGGCGTCGGCCGTGCTCGCCGACACATCGGACAATACGGTCGATCCAGCCAACCCGGCGCGCGCCGTCACCACCGCGAGCCACACCGATCCCGCCATTTCGCCACGCGACGCCGCGGTGCGCCAGGTCGTGCTCGGCATCATCAGCTTCACACACTGGCCGACACCGCCCACACGCCTGCATCTGTGCGTGACGGGCCAGCCCGACTACGCGCACGCGCTCGTCGACACGCTGCAGGCCGGCTCCACGCCGCTCGACGTGCAGCGCGTGCCCTTCGATGATTCCGCCCTCGGCAAAGCCTGCGAAATCGTCTACCTCGGCAACCTGACTGACGCCGAGCGGCAGCAAGTCAGCGCCACCGTGGCCGGCCATCCGGTTCTGACGATCGCGGAACACGACGAGTCCTGCACGTCCGGCACCATGTTTTGCCTCAATGTCGATGGCAATCGCGTCACCTTCGACATCAATCTCGACGCCGTGGCGCGCAGCGGCGTGCGGGTTCATCCGAATGTGCTCAATCTCGCGCGGCGACCGGTGACGCCATGATGCATCCCGCGCCGCACGCTTCCCCACCTCGCACGCCGCGCCCGACGCTGCAGAACGTCTTGCGCCGCGCGCATCTGCGCCTGGCGTTCGTTGCGGTCGCCATGGCCGCGGTATCGTTGATCGTGGTCGCCGTGATCGCCTTGCGTGCCTACGCGGGCAACAATCTGCACCTGCTGGCCCGCTCGCTCGGCTACACGGTCGAAGCGGCGCTCGTGTTCGGCGACCGCATCGCGGCGACCGAGGCGATCGGCCTGATCGCGAAAGATGAGGACGTGGCCGAGATCGTCGTCACGGATAGCAAGGGCCGCCCGTTCGCGGCATGGCAGTTGCCCGCGACCAGCACGATCGCGAGACTCGAGCGGGAAGTCGCCGACTTCGCGCTGCCTGGGCCCGTGACCGAACGGGTGGTTCACGATGGCAACGACGTCGGCTACGTCACCGTGCGTGGTCAGGGGCACCAGTTCTTCGGGTTCCTGCTCGGCGGTATCGGCGGCATCCTCGCGTGCCTCTCGGTCAGCGTGCTGGGCGCCTATGTCAGCTCGAAGCGCGTGCTGCGCAACATCGTCGCGCCGCTGCGCGCGCTGGCCGGCGTCGCCCACGCGGTGCGGCGCGAGCGCGCGTTCGAGCGGCGCGTCGAGCCTGCGGCGATCGCGGAGCTCAACGAGCTCAACGACGACTTCAACGCCTTGCTCGACGAATTCGAAAACTGGCAAAACACCCTGCGCCACGAAAACGCATCGCTCGAGCACAAGGCCACCCACGATGCTCTCACCGGCCTACCCAACCGCGGACAATTCGAGGCCCGCCTCATGCGCGCGCTCGGCGAAGCAGCGGTGCCGGAGCAGCAAGTCGCCGTGCTCTATCTCGACTGTGACCGTTTCAAGGAAATCAACGACTGCCTCGGCCATGAAGCGGGCGACGCGGTGCTGATCGGGATCGCGGCACGGCTGCGCATGCAGTTGCGCGAGGCCGATCTGGTGGCGCGGCTCGGCGGCGACGAATTCGCCGTGATGCTGGCGCCGGTGCGCGAAACGGCTGGCGCCACCCGTATCGCCGAGGACATACTGTGCGCCATGACGCCGTCGATCGTCTTGTCCGATGGCCGCACGGTGAGCGCAATGGTCAGCATCGGGATTGCGCTGTACCCCGATCACGCGGTCGACGCGATCGGCCTGTTGCGCGCTGCGGATGCGGCGATGTACCGGGCCAAGCGCGCGCGGCCGGGCTCGTGGCAGTTTGCGGAAGGCGTGGCCGGACCCGCTTGACGCGCGTCGCCTGGCCGCCCTGGCCCAATAGCCGGGGCCGTCACAAGGATTCGAAATAACGCGCGCGAGGCGAGCGCGCTCGAGGGGTATGCAATGAAGAAACACGCGTTTCCTGCAAAAATCAGGCGCACGGGCATGGGGAGCGCATTGCTCCTGTGCCTGCTGCTGGGGGGCTGCAAGGCGCCGCCGCTCTACCGCGGCTTGACGCAGACGCAGGTCACGGCACTCAAGACGGCAGGATTCCAGGAGACCGAGCAAGGTTTCGAGTTCGGCTCGACCGGACCGATCCTGTTCGACTTCGACCGTTACAACCTCCGGCCTGACGCCCGCCGGATCGTCGAGCGCATCGGCCACACGCTGGTGTCGGTCGGGCTCAACAGCGTGCGCGTGTATGGCTACGCCGACTCCGAAGGCTCCAGCGACTACGACTATGAATTGTCCAAACGCCGTGCCGAGGTCGTGGCGATCGAGCTCGTTGACGTCGGCATTCCTGCCAAGGACATCGAGACCATCGGGAAAGGCAAGCGCGACCCGGTGGGCGACAACCGCACGGAAGCCGGGCGGGCACAGAACCGCCGGGCCGCGATTGTCATCTCGCCGCGCTAGACTGCCTGGCCTTCCCCATGCCTGGCCTCCCGACGATGCGCGGGATTTCCCTGGGCTGACACACGCGTTCGCCCAGGTTTAAATAAATCAACGTGAATTAATTAATCGCGGTCTAGACGGCTCGCCAACCTGGCCAGCACCGCCGTCGGCGTCATCGTGGCGTCGCGCGTGGAAATGTTTCAAGGCGCCGGCATCGGATCGCACGAGGCGAGCCATGTTGCGGCCTGCCCCGCTGACTTGCTTTTGACACAATATTCAGGATCACTGAATGCCATGACGAAATCCTCCACGCGCCAGCCGGATCACCCTCCCTTCGCGTTCGTCCTGTTCGGCGGCACCGGCGATCTGGCGATGCGCAAGATCCTGCCCGCGCTCTATGCCGCGCACCGCGACGGCCTGCTCGCGCCCGAGGGCCGTATCGTCGCCGTAGCGAATACCGCGCTGGCTACCGGCGGCTATCTGCGATGGGTCGGCGAACACGTGAAGCCGCACATTTCAGGCGCCGCGCTCGAGGATTCCGTGTGGCGGAGCTTTCTCGAGCGCATTGCCTACGTCGTGCTCGACGCCAGTCAGCCCGAAGCGTTCTCCGTGCTGCGCGACACGCTCGACACGGGACGCGGCAGGCGCATTTTCTATCTGGCCACCGGGCCCGCGCTATTCGTGCCGATCTGCCGCGCACTCGCATCGGCCGGGCTCACGGAAGGCTCGCGCATCGTGCTGGAAAAGCCGCTCGGCTACGACCTGGAATCGTCCAATGCGATCAACGATGCGGTCGGCCAGATTTTCAACGAAGACCAGATCTACCGGATCGACCACTACCTCGGCAAGGAAGCGGTGCAAAACCTGCTCGCGCTGCGCTTCGGTAATTCGTTATTCGAACCATTGTGGCGCCGCGAATGGGTCGAGAGCATCCAGATCACGGTAGCCGAGGAACTGGGAGTCGAAGCCCGCGGCAACTTCTACGACCAGACCGGCGCATTGCGCGACATGGTGCAGAACCACCTGCTGCAACTGCTTTCGATCATCGCGATGGAGCCGCCGCGATCCATGGACGCCGATGCGGTGCGCGACGAGAAGCTGCGCGTGCTGCGCGCGCTCAAGCCGGTGCTCGGCGACGAGATCCGGCATAACGTGGTGCGTGGACAGTATCATGCGGGTGCCATCAAGGGCGCCTCCGTCTGTGCCTATCACGCGGAGCAAGGTGTCGGGCAAGGCAGCACGACCGAAACGTTCGTTGCATTGAAAGCCGAAGTGGAAAACTGGCGCTGGGCCGGGGTGCCGTTTTTTCTGCGCACCGGCAAACGGCTCGCAGGCCGGGTGGCTGAAATCGTCGTCAACTTCCGGCCGGTGCCGCACTCGGCGCTGGGTCCGACAGCGCTGCGCCCAGGCTCGAACCGCCTGACGATCCGCCTGCAGCCGAACGAATCGATTCGCCTGAGCGCCCTCGCCAAACAGCCGGGCATGGGCATGACCCTGCAAGGCGTGCACCTGGATCTGGCCTTCGACCAGTTCTTCCAGCAGGACCGGATGGAGGCTTATCAGCGCTTGTTGCTCGACGTGATCGGAGGCCGGCTTGCCCTGTTCGTGCGGCGCGACGAACAGGAGGCGGCATGGCGCTGGGTCGCGCCGATCATCGAAGACTGGGACGGCCACGCCAGCCCGCCCAAGCCTTACGCGTCCGGTACGTGGGGTCCGGCTGCAGCCAGTGCGCTGCTCGCGCGCCACAACACCTGCTGGCCGGAAGAGGAAAACTGACCACGCAATACGATGCGATTGCCTTTCCTGTTTGAATGCCCCCCGCTTTTGGAGTCCTCATGATGACCGGCCAGAATTCACGACTCGCCCAGTTTTTCCCCACGCCCGACGAGATTCCGGCGCAACAGCGTCTCGCCGCCCCCGTTCACCAGCGCGGCTACCTGATTGGTGGCCAGATGCACGTATGGGACGGCCCCTGCAAAACCGTGCTGTCACCGGTCTGCACGCGCGACCCGGCGAGCGGCGCGGTGAGCCAGGTCGAGATCGGCAGTTACCCGTTGATGGGCGAGGCGCAGAGCGACGCCGCGCTCGACGCCGCGGTTGCCGCGTACGACAATGGCCGGGGCCCCTGGCCGACGATGATGGTCGCAGGCCGCATCGCCTGCATGCAAGCGTTCGTGAAAGGCATGGTCGAGCGGCGCGAGTCGATCGTCAACCTGCTCATGTGGGAAATCGGCAAGAGCCTCGCCGACTCGCGCAAGGAGTTCGACCGCACCATCGAATACATCCGAGCCACCATCGAGGCGCTGAAGGACATGGACAACGGCCATTCGCGCTTCATGGTGGTCGAAGGCACCATTGGCCAGGTCCGCCGCACGCCGCTGGGCGTTGTGTTGTGCATGGGGCCTTACAACTATCCGCTCAACGAAACGTTCTGCACGCTGATCCCGGCCTTGCTCATGGGCAATACCGTGGTCCTGAAGCCGCCGCAATACGGCACCCTGCTGTTCGAGCCGCTGCTCGAAGTGTTTCGGGATGCGTTTCCGCCCGGCGTGGTCAACACCATTTACGCACCGGGCCAACTGGTGGTGCCACGCATGCTGGCCACGGGCAAGGTGAACGTGCTGGCCCTGATCGGATCGAGCCGCGTGGCGGACCACCTGAAAAAGCAGCATCCCAAATCGCACCGCCTGCGCGCGGTGCTGGGTCTCGACGCGAAGAACGCGGCCATCGTGCTGCCGGACGCCGACCTGGACCTCGCCGTCAAGGAATGCCTGCTCGGTGCGCTGTCGTTCAACGGGCAACGCTGCACCGCGCTCAAGATGCTGATCGTGCACAGCAGTATCGTCGATGCGTTTCTCGAACGCTTCACGGCTGAACTGGCGCGGCTCAAGATCGGCATGCCCTGGGAGGCCGGCGTGCAGATCACGCCCCTGCCCGGCCCGCATCGTAGCGCCTATATGACCGAAGCGATCGAAGACGCCGTGGCAAAAGGGGCACGCGTCGTCAATGAGGGCGGCGGCGCCTTCTGCAGCACGCTGTTCAACCCGGCCGTGGTCTACCCCGTGCGCGAGGGGATGAAGCTGTACCGCGAGGAGCAGTTCGGCCCGGTCGTTCCGGTGATGAGCTTCGATTCGGCGCAAGAGGCGCTCGACTACGTGATCACCTCGGATCATGGGCAACAGGTCAGCATCTTCGGCAACGACGCCGCGCAGATTGGCGCGCTGGTGGACCCGCTCGTGAACCAGGTCTGCCGCGTGAACCTCAACTGCCAGTGTCAGCGCGGGCCGGACGTGTTCCCGTTTGCCGGGCGCAAGGACTCGGCCGAAGGCACGCTGTCGGTCAGCGACGCGCTGCGCGCGTTTTCGATCCGCTCGATGGTGGCCGCGAAACAGACCGAGTCGAACATGGCCTTGCTCAATGCCATCGTGCGCGAGCATCAATCGAAGTTCATCAACACGGACTTCATTTTTTGAGCGAAGTAACGCCGTGCGCCGCTGCGCACGGCCAGCAAAACCGATCGCCCTGGAATTGCTGAAAACCCTCAGCACGCGCCGCAGGCAGCGCTAGACAATCCGCACGAAAACCACGGAGAATCGCAGTCTTCACACCGGTCCGACGATCCCTACCGTTACGGAAATCGAAATGAGCCGCCTGCCCCCGTTACGCGCGTTGCAAGCATTCGACGCCGTCGTTCGCAACGGCAATGTGGTCGCTGCCGCCGAAGCATTGCACGTGACGCCAGGCGCGGTGAGCCAGCAGATCCGGTTGCTCGAAGAGACGCTGGGGGTGGCACTCTTCGTTCGGGAAAGCACGGGCTTGCGTCCCACTGAGCTTGGCCAGATCTACCATCAGCATGTCGCGCAAGGCTTCGAGTGCTTCCATAACGCGCATGCCGCGTTGATCGCCGCGCGTCACGGCCCGCATTTGACCCTCAGCACGTATCCCTCGGTGGCGACGCACTGGCTCGCCGCACGGCTGGACCAATGGCACGCGCTGTCGCCCGATGTGCGCATCCACGTCGAGGCCATCGACCGCGAGCCCAAACGCGGTGAAAACCGCGCGGATATCCGCCTGATGTATGGCGTGCCGCCCACCGACGGCACGCCGCATCGGGTGCTGTTTACCGATCGCGTCGCGCCCGTTTGCGCCCCGTCGCTGCCCACGCCGGATCTGCCGCTCAGGCAGCCTGCCGATCTGCTGCACTATCCGCTCGTTCACGTCGAATGGGGCTGGGCCGAGCTCTCGCCGCCAACCTGGGCCGACTGGCTCCATGCGGCCGGCGTTCCGGTTCCCGATACGCTCGCGCCGCTCACCTACTCGCTTTCGTCGATGGCGATTGACGCGGCGACACGCGGCAGGGGGATTTCGCTCGGCCAGGGAATGTTTGCGATCGACGAACTCAACAGCGGCCGCCTGATCGCGCCATTCAAAATCTCGCTGCCGATGCCGCGCCCGTACTATCTGATCTGGCAACCGGGCTCGCTCGATAGACCGGGCGCGCGGCCATTCATCGACTGGCTCATTGCAGAGGCCGAGCAAACGAATCGCGCAATCGATTCGATGTTCGGCTGATCAGGCCATCAGCGTCTTTCATCCGCGTTTTAGATAATCTATAAACGGTCGACAAATTAAATGGTTTGTCGGTCTCGTTGCGTCCTCCTATTCTCGAACGTGGCTCAAGTGCGCCTGCAATGCACGTCGTTGCAGGCATTGACGCTTGGCGCTCACCTCCACTTCCCTACAGGATCGACGCAACGACATGAACACACCTCGCACCGAATTTCGCGTTCGCGCGCAGCACATCACGGAAGTGCTGCTCGGCGACGACGATATTTCGATTGAACAATTCATCGCGGTCGCAAAGTACGGCGCGCGCGTGCATTTTTCGCCCGCGTATTGCGAACGTGTGCGCCGCTCGCGCGCACTGGTCGAGCGCTTTCTTGAAGAGAATCGCCTCGTCTATGGCGTGACAACCGGATTCGGCGACAACTCGACCCGCCTCGTGCGCCCCGAAGAAGCGGAGCAACTCCAGTGCAACATCGTCCGCTCGCACGCTGTTTCGGTGGGCGAGCCGCTGCCGCGCGAGGTGGTTCGCGCGAACCAGTTGATGATCCTGATTAGCCTGGGCAAAGGCTATTCCGGCGTCACCCTCGAGTTGCTCCAGACTATTGCCGATCTGTTGAACCATGACATCACGCCTTTTGCGCCGGGAGACGGTTCAGTGGGCTATCTCGGTCCGGAAGCGCACATGGCGCTCGTGCTGATCGGCGAAGGCGAGGCCACCTGGCGCGGCGAGCGCATGAGCGGATTGCAGGCACTGCAGGGCGCGGGCATCAAGCCCCACACGCTGCGTTGCAAGGAGGGACTCGCGCTGGTCAACGGGACCACCTCGGTCACGGCAATCGCGATGCTCGCGCTCTACAACGCGCTCGACGCCTCCAGGGTCGCGGACATTGCCGCGGCGATGTCCCTGCAGCCGCTCAAAGGCACCACGCGCTCGCTAGATGAGCGCTACCACGCGAACAAGAAGCACCCGGACCAAATCCACGCGGCCGACAACCTGAGGCGCCTGCTTGCCGGCAGCGCGCTGGCCGAACGTTTCGTCGATTACCGCCTGCAGGACACGTACAGCCTGAGAGCGATGGCGCAGGTGCACGGCGCGTCGAAACGCGCAATCGACGATGCACGCGCATCGATTTTGAACGAGGTGCGCTCATCGGGCGATAACCCGATGATCCATCCGGGCGACGGCGATGGGATCGCGATCTCGGGCGCGAACTTCGACGGCACCTTCGTGGGCATCGCGAGCGACCTGCTGTGCATTGCCATGACCAATCTCGCGAAGATCTCCGAACGCCGCACCGATCGCATGGTCAACCCGCACTTCAGCGAGTTGCCGGCTTTCCTCGTCGCGCGCCCGGGCCTGAATAGCGGCTACATGATCACGCAATACACGGCAGCCGGATTGCTGGGAGAAATGCGCGCCCTCTCCCATCCCGCGACGGTCGACAGCGTCTCCACGAGCGGCAACCAGGAAGACCCTGTGAGCTTCGCGTACCTCGCCGCGCGCAAGGCCTACACGGTCTCGCAGAAGCTGCAGCACGTGCTCGCCATCGAACTGATGACCGCGGCCCAGGCGCTGGAGTTCTTCGATCCCGCCGACGCCTCGCCCGCCACCGCGGCCGTCTACGCCCGCATCAGGCAGGTCGCGGCGAAGGTCGACGACGATCGCTACTTCTATCCCGACATGGTCGCCATTCATCGGCTCGTGGCTGAAGGCGATCTCACCAGTGTTGCGGAGAGCATTGCGGGCACGCTCCACGCGTAAGCCGCGTGCAATAACCGCGGCTCGGCGGTAACGCAACCTCGACGGTGCGGGAATAGCGTCTGTAGCGCAGTTCAGGACGCCATTTCCCACACCGTTTGCTTTGAGCTCGCGCGCTTCAGATGCAAAAAAGCCGTCGTCCACGTGGAACGACGGCAATCCGGAGACTACCCAAAGTTATTGATACGGCAACGTCTCGATCCGCAGGCTCAAGGCGCAACGTCCGTCTTGAACCATTTTTCGCTCAAGCGCTTGACCGTTCCATCCGCGAGCGCGCCAGCGATGGCCTTGTCGAACATCGTCTTCAGGTCGGTGTCGCTCTTGCGCAGGCCGAGCGCTTCGCCATCGCCCCAGATCGCTCCGCCGATCTTGGGACCGGTCAGGCATAGCGACGAATTACCCGGTTTCGACAGCGCGGATGCATAGTAGGCCGCGTCGTCGAACGCGACGTCGATGCGCCCGGAGGTCAAATCGATATCGTGATCGGGCGCGTTCTTGTATTCACGAATCGTCGCAATATCCTTGAAATTCTGATTGATGAAATTGCTGTAGACGGATCCCGTGACAATCCCGATCGTTTTGCCTTTAAGACTCTTTCTCAGCAGGTCGACCGTCGGCTTGTCCTGCGCCGCATTGCCGGACAATTTCAGCAAGGCCCCATTGGACGGCGCCTTCGAAAGCAATCCAGGGCATGACGAGACGAAAACCGCTGGCGTGTTCGCGTAAGGCTGCGAGAACGCAATGGCCTTCTTGCGCTCATCGCTGATGGACAGCGCGTCCATGATCACGTCGAACTTGCCTGCGTTAAGGCCCGGAATCAGTCCGTCCCAATCCTGGGCCACGAGTTTGCATTGCACGTGCATGCGCTGACAAAGATTCTGGGCCAGTTCCGGCTCGAAACCGTCGAGCGTGCCATCGGGCCGCGTCAGGTTCCATGGCTCGTAACTGCCTTCGAGGGCGATGCTGACCGTCTTCTCCTGCGCAGCCTGCGCCGGCGCGATTGCCACGATGGCTGCGAAAGCCATCGCGCCTGTTATCGCCTTCACGAGGCGCCGTTTATTCATCGTCCTATGCATATCTCCTCCGTCGCTGTTGAAATTGAATTTCGGCACATCCACCATTATGTGTCGCGCGCAAGCACGAGCACCGGCGACTTCGAGCGCGAGACGCAGGGAAGAAAATGCGTTCCCGCCATGCGCTCGTCGTCCGTCAAATAGCTGTCCCGATGATCCGGCTCCCCTTCGATCACGCGCATCATGCATGACCCGCACACACCGACCTCGCACGAAGACGCGATCTCATGCCCGGCGTCGCGAAGGCACGCGAGCACGGATTTGGCCGGCGGCACCGCGACTGCCACACCGCACGAGTCGAGCTTGACTACAAACTCGCGCTCGCCGGTTTCCGCTGGCGCCATCGGCCCGAACGCCTCCATATGAACGTTGCTGTCGCCAAGTGCGGCGCGAGCCAACCCGGCGGTCATCTGCATCAGCGCGGCGGGACCGCACACGTACAGGTGCGACTGCGCTTTCGCTTCGGCCAGCAGCGCCGCCACGCGCTCGCGCACCGCATCCGGGGCAAGCGCCGGATGAATTCGCGTATGCGCGGCCAGAGGCGAGTGCATGATCTCGTCCCGAAAGACCGTATCGGCTTCGCTGCGGACGAAATACTCGAACTGGAAAGACTTTCCCGCGGCCTGAAGCGCATAGGCCATCGAGAGAATCGGCGTGACGCCAATTCCGCCTGCCACCAGAATGTGATGCGCCGCCGTCTCGTCCAAACCGAAAGCGTGCCTCGGCAAACCGATCCGCAATTGCGTGCCGTTGCCTGCATGGCCGCAGAGCCATGCGGAGCCACCGCGCGATTCGCTCGATCGCTTGACGGCAATCCGGTAATCGGACGCCTGCGGGTTCGGCCCGCAAAGCGAATATTGGCGCACCAGATCATTCGGAAGATAGACGTCGACATGCGCACCTGACCGATAAGCCGGCAGCGGCGCGCCGTCCTGGCGCGCCAGCCGCAACACGCGCGTGTCATCGGTTCCGCCGGCGGCTTCACGGACAACGACCTCGATCGTTTCGACCCAAGCGTTCATGCCTTCACACTCCCCGATGTCATGACAGGACCGGTTGCAATGCCTGCTCCGCATCGATCATCTTTTTCAGCACTCGGCGAAAGCGCAACGGAGCGGCGTCGGTTTCGATATCCGTATTCGGCGAGCGCTTGTTCGCCATGCCGCGATCGACTGCGGCCAATACCACGAGATCTTCCTTGAATGCGGCGATGAAATCGTTGGTCAATGCGCGACTGGTCGCCGTGCAATCGGGACGGAAGTTGCGCACCTGGAACCAGAAATATCGACAGGTATTTTCGGTAACCGGCGTCACGAAGTTGTAAGAGTCCATCAGGAATACGCTGGGATGCAGCGTGCCTTGCGGTGCACCCGAATTCGCCGGTGCAATGATGTCGCGAATGATCGCGTGAGACGGATATTGCACTTCGTAATGCTGGAGACGGTCGGCGCGACCCGTGAAGTTCACGTACGGTAAAAAGAACGGCGCGAGGTCGCAATCGAGCATCCAGCGCGCCGCGAGCACCCCGTTTTCCAGCACCGACATCTTGACCGGCACATCGGCCGTCGCCACGTTGCCGAGCGACGTCTTGTGCACATAGGTGACATGTGAGGGATCAAGCAGGTTGTCCGTCATGTACAGATAGCTGCAGTCGACATCCATGGCCGGGCCACGATTGATGCCCCATGCCGGGTCATCGTAGTGTGCAACCGCAATGATCGCGTCCGGATCGGCCAGCTCGGCGGGGCCCATCCAGATCCAGATCAGACCATAGCGCTCCTCAACCGGATAAGCCTTAACGCAGGCATTCGGCGGTGTGCGCGAGAGACCCGGCGCCCGGGTGCACGCGCCATTCGCTCCGAATTCGAGCCCGTGATAGCCACAGCGCAGATGGTTACCCACCACCTCGCCCATCGAAAGCGGCAGCTTTCGATGGGGACACGCGTCCTCCAGTGCAACCACGGCGCGATCCGCGTTGCGATAAAACACGACTGGCTCGCCGAGGATGACACGGCCCACCGGCTGCTCGCCGATTTCATCGCTCCAGGCTGCCACATACCACGCGTTGCGCAAATACATTGCCACCTCTTCCATGTGTAGTTCGTTGTCGGATGGTGGACAGAATAGGAACGCAGACGAGCATCGATCAAGCGATTAAATCTAACGCAACGGCTCAATTTTTCTAAACGCGGAGCCTATTTTTTCGTGCCACGATGATCAGCGAATAGGGATTTCCCGACGACTACGCACATTCGCGCTGAAATGGCTTGCGCAGCGATTCTGAAATGTGCAGTCTTGTATAGACAAATCCACAGGAGCACGATGCATGTCCATACTTGAATTACTCGGTTTCGGTGCCGATGGCTGGGGCGGCGTACTGTTGCTGGCCGCCGCGATGACGGTTGCGGTGACGTTGACGGCGCTCCTCATAGGCGCATTGCTGGGCGCGCTCGTCGCATCGGCAAAACTCTCTGGACTCCGTATCTTGCGAGTCGCGGGTGACTGCTATACGACCGTGTTTCGTGGCGTTCCCGAGCTTCTCGTCATCTATCTGTTTTACTTCGGCGGGTCGACCTTCGTCACAACCGTGGGCCGATGGTTCGGTGCCCAGGGCTTCATCGGCGTCCCGCCTTTCCTGATTGGCGCACTGGCCGTCGGCCTGATTTCCGGTGCCTACCAGGCCGAGGTCTATCGCGCGGCCGTGCTTGCCGTCTCGCGGGGAGAGCTCGAAGCGGCGCGCGCGGTCGGGATGCCCACGTTGCTGATGATGCGACGCATCCTCATACCGCAAGTCCTTCGCTTCGCGCTGCCGGGCATTGGCAACGTCTGGCAATTGAGCCTGAAAGATTCCGCTCTCATTTCCGTAACCGGTCTGGCGGAGCTGCTGCGCACGAGTCAGGTAGCCGCGGGCTCTACGCATCAGTATTTCGTGTTCTTCATCGTGGGCGGCACGCTCTATTTGCTGATGACGATGATTTCGAACCGGGTCTTCAATCATGCGGAGGCGCGCGTCGGGCGAACCTTTCGCACCAATTTCGCCCGCAATTGACGGAGACGCTCCACATGCATTCCGAATTCGATTTTCTGTTCGACACCTTGACTCGCCTGCTCGCCGCCGTTCCTGCGACGCTCGGTCTGTTCTTTTGCTCGATTGCGCTCGGCGGCACGCTATCGCTCGTGATCGTGGCGATGCGCGTCTCGCGGCACTGGCTGCCGAATCGGCTGGCTCGCGCGTATATCCTCGTGTTCCGCGGCTCCCCGATTCTGATCCAGCTGTTTCTCGTCTACTACGGACTCGCGCAGTTCGGCGTCATCCGGCAGAGCTTTCTTTGGCCGCTCCTGCGTGAACCGTATATGTGCGCGGTGTTGTCTCTCGCACTGTGCACGGCAGGCTACACCGCCGAGATCGTGAGAGGCGGGCTGCTGGCTGTCCCGGTCGGCCAGATCGAAGCCGGCTATTCCATCGGCATGTCGGGCTTTACGCTGCTGCGCCGGATCATCGGTCCCATTGCGCTGCGCCAGTGCCTGCCCGCCTATACGACCGAAGCGGTCCTGCAGGTGAAATCGACCGCGCTCGCCAGTCTCGTCACGGTATGGGAAGTCACGGGCGTCGCGCAGCAAATCATCCAGCAGACTTATCGAACCAGCGAGGTCTTTCTCTGCGCCGCGCTCATTTACCTGCTCCTGAATTTCATCATCGTCCGGTGTTTTGGCTTGCTCGAGTCGCGCCTGTCGCACCATCTTCGGCCCGTGCCAAATCGTTCGTCGTCCCAGCCAATTGGCCCGAATCCGGCTGTCGCCGACCCGCAACGCATCGCATCCTGACCCACGATTTATCTTCGGAGATATCCATGAGCAAGCCGCTCCCCATTGCATTGTCGGTCAACAACATTCATAAATCGTTCGGCAAACATAGCGTCCTGAATGGTATTTCGCTCGATGCGCACGAAGGCGATGTGATCTCCATCCTGGGCGCGAGCGGATCGGGCAAAAGCACGCTGCTGCGTTGCATGAACCTGCTCGAGACGCCTGACGACGGCTCGATTGCGCTCGCCGGCGAGCCACTGGCGCTCGTCCGCCGGCGTGACGGCAAGCTGCATGCGGGCAATCGTCAGCAGGTCGACCGGATTCGCTCGCAGATCGGCATGGTGTTTCAGAACTTCAATCTGTGGTCCCATATGACCGTGCTCGAGAACCTGATTGAGGGGCCGGTGCGGGTACTGAAACGCGGCCGCGCGGAGGCTATCGAAGAAGCCGAGGCCTTGCTTGCGAAAGTCGGCCTCGCGGAAAAGCGGGCGCACTACCCCGCGCATTTGTCGGGCGGGCAGCAACAGCGAGTGGCCATTGCGCGTGCGCTTGCCATGCATCCCAAAGTCATGCTGTTCGATGAGCCGACATCGGCGCTCGACCCCGAACTCGTGGGCGAGGTTCTGCGGGTGATGAGAACGCTAGCGGAGGAAGGCCGCACGATGCTGGTGGTGACGCACGAGATGGGGTTTGCGCGGCATGTGTCTAATCGTGTGATGTTTTTGCATCAGGGGCAAGTTGATGTCGATGGGACGCCTGGCGAAGTGTTCGATGGGCTTTGCTCGGCGCGATTCAGTCAGTTCGTTTCGAGTCACAAGGACCGGGCCGCCCATTGATGGGGCGGTGGCTGGCTTGGTTGTTACAAGTGAACGGTTATCGCAACAATGCCGCTGTCGCGGGCGACGGTTTAAGTTGGCCTTAACTTGTTTTCGCGGTGGGCCGCAAGC
>NZ_BAYD01000136.1 GCF_000685075.1 Paraburkholderia oxyphila NBRC 105797 | reverse complement strand
CTAGCAAGCCCCTTGATTATCTATGTATAGGTAAATTTCGAGCCATCAAGAGATTCACCTCGCCGAAGCAATTTAGCCCCAACTTGCCTTGCGCAAGCATCGCCAGCGTTCGCGCAACTAAAACTCAATTCATTTTTCAGTCTTGCTTCATCAGCACGAGCGCAAGCATCGAGGACGGCCGAATTGTGGCGAATGCGCGACTCTTCGTTCCGGCATCAGACGGTTCATTCGAAGACGATGTGTACGACCTGTGCCTCGATGAGAACTTCGTCGACGAGAACGAGGCTTTGACGTTTGTGCGTGGACGCGCCATGGGGTGGGTAGCGGAGCACTGTGTTAGCTCAACGTAATCAGCGCGGGTCGTTGGCGATATCGGCATCACCGACCCAGGTGTACGCATGTTTATTGACCCGCGCGATTCTCCCTGAGTCGGCGTGTCCTGCGTGCCGGCGCTGAGGGCATCCGGCGCTACAGAGCGTCAAGGGCCGGGCCAATCGGAGCAGCCCTTCTTCTTGTCGCGCGAGAGCGACCTCCCGTTTGACCCTGGCGTTGCGAAAGCTGACAGCGTCCATCACGTCCGAACGAGCTCAAGCCCGTTTTCGGCACACCATTGCCTCAGCGCGCTTTCGACAGCATCGGCTTCAAACGCATACCAGCGCTCGAGAACGCCTTCACGCTCCAGCAAATCCTTGAAACGCGCGTAAGCCCCCTGTCGGTGAAAGAAGCCTTCGACCTGGTCGTAGTGCGCCGGCAACGCTTGAGCGACAAAGCGCAAGGCGAGACGTCTTCCGAGATCGAGCTCGTTTTTGTGCGGTATCGCAAGGTAGCGATCTGACGTTTCAAGGTCGTCAGGACGCTCCTCGTCGAACGCGTCGCTCGAATCAGAAGTCCAATAAACCTTGCCCGTATCGAGCGAGACATACGCGTTATGCTCCGTTGGTGCCGTGTAGCTGACGAAGTCGAAAGCCAAAGAAAGATCATCGTACCTGACTGCGACCATCGAGCTACTCCGATAGGGTTGTAACGTTTGTCCCAGGGTGGCGTCGTGTTGCTGCACTGTTCACATAGCTCATGTGCCATGTCGTGTGCCTGTTGTAACGGTTCTTCCTGCGATCGCCGGGAGGATAGATCCCGGTTGCCGTCTTCGGCAAAGTTCGCGCCGTTGGGGGGGACAGGCAGCCCGACGAACCCGCAGTGGTGTGCGTGGGAACCGGCGGACGGATGCCGATATTTTGACAGAGACCGTGAGCGCCTGCCGTATTTTGGGGACGAGCTGCGCCAAACGGGCGTCGAGCGTCTTGCGCCGCTGACGCTGGCACCGCGTGAACCTACTGCATCTGGCCAACATTCTCATTGATATTCGCGCCGGCTTAAATGCCGACAGACACACTGGAGGCCTCATATGTCCGGAGTTCTGGATCCGGTACTGCTCCTCAGTCAACGGCCACACGTACTGGCGTGCCTGAATCGTCCTGCCGACGCCGTCACAGCGCTCGGTTGCCAGCCGTCTCGTGGAAACAGCGGCGTCACCCTTTGCGACCGACTGTGAGCGCCTTGAGGCGGCGGTAAAGCGTGCGCTCGCTCATTCCAAGCCGTGCAGCGAGTTCGCTTCGCTTGCCGCCAGATTCCGACGCGGCACGTGCAAGTTCTGCGTCCGACACCTTGCGGGGCAACGCATGAGCCGTCGTGTATGGTTCCTCGAGTGGAGATTTGCCGTCTCTTCGGAGCGCAGCTGGCAGTTGGTCGGGACGAATCACGCCGTCGTCCGCCAGAAGGCTTGCGCGCTCGAGTACATTGCGCAGTTCGCGAATATTGCCCGGCCAGCGGTATGCGCGCAGCAGTGCAAGCGCGTCCGGAGAAATCCGGCACTTGCGCGATGAGCCGTATCTCGCCGAAGCGATGCGCTCCAGAATGGAGTCCGCCAGGAGCGGGATATCGTCCACACGCTCGCGCACGGCGGGCAGACGAACAGGAAACGCACTGATCCGGAAGTAGAGATCAGCGCGAAACTGGCCCGCCGCGATCATCTGCTCGAGCGGTTTATGGGTGGCGGCGACAAGCCTGAAATCGGCGCGCTGGGTCTCGGTGCTGCCGACACGCCGGAAGGTGCCGGTCTCGATGAGACGCAACAGCTTGACCTGAATCGACAGTGGGACATCGCCGATTTCGTCGAGAAAAAGTGTACCGCCCTGTGCCGTTTCGACCAGCCCCTGTTTTCGGCTGCTGGCGCCGGTAAACGATCCTTTTTCGAATCCGAACAGTTCGCTTTCGAAAAGTGTTTCCGTAATGCCGGAGCAGTCGACGACAACGAATGGCCGCTGGGCCCGGTCGCTCGCTTCGTGAAGTGCGTGGGCGAACAGTTCCTTGCCGGTGCCAGACTCGCCGAGCAGCAGGACGGGCAGCATCGACGGCGCCACGCGCTGCAAGGCGGAAATCGCTTCATTGAACGCCGGTGCGCGACCGACAAGCCCTTCGGCACTCGGCCTCGCCGAGGCGCTCCGGATTGTTGCCAGGCGTTCGACGTACGCGATGATCTCCAGGCGGGCGTCGAAGATCGGCCGCAACTCGACGTCCACGTGTTCCGGGCCGCGCGGCGTGTGATGAATGTGCAGCACGCGGTCAGCGCCGCGGCTCGCGGCCGCGCGCTTCATCGGACAGTGCTCTCCCGCCTGGTCGCAGGGCACGTCGTAGTGGTGGGACACCTGATAGCACCTGCGGCCAACGTGCGCCTGCCCCTTCACGCCAAATTGCCGCTGATACGCCTGGTTGGCGGCCAGGATCTGGTATTGCGGATCAAGCACGATGGCAGGCAGGGGATCGTACTCCAGGTACGACACCAGCGCAGCGATGTCCGGCGCGCCGTCTGGCAATGGCGTACCCGGTATTGGCAGCTCTGTCGAAACCATGCTCGTCGGTCCTCACTCTTACGGGCGTTGCGTTCAGACCGCCAATTCTGCCACGACTGCCACTTGGCAGTCGTCGTGTCATTCACATCGCCCGCATCCGCTGCCAATGCGACGACCGGTCCGATCACGATTAACAGAAATACCTTACAGATCAAATGCTTACCATCTGCATCGTTGTGTAGACACATGCTGGCACGATAGTTGATTGGGTATTCCCCATAAGGACCAACAGTCCGTCATTCGCGAGGAATAACCAGAATGCCTGCCTGCAGATTTGCCGTTGAAGGATTCTTTGATCCAGCCACGTGGACCGTGAGCTACCTGCTGCTGGATACCGGGACGCGCCACTGCGCACTGATCGACACCGTGCTCGATTACGACCCGAAGTCGGGGCGCACGCGCACTGCCACGGCAGACCGGCTTGCAGGGCGCGTCGAGTCACTGGGCGCCCGCGTGGACTGGCTGCTCGAAACCCATGTTCATGCCGATCACCTGTCTGCTGCGCCGTACCTCAAGGCAAGGCTCGGCGGCAAGGTCGCGATCGGCGATCAGGTCACGCGCGTCCAGGGCGTATTTGGCAAGCTGTTCAATATGGGCCCGGACTTTCGCACCGACGGCTCGCAGTTCGACCATCTGTTTGCTGACGGCGACACCTTCAGCGTGGGGACGTTACAGGTTCGCGTCATGCATACGCCCGGCCACACGCCCGCCTGCGTGACCTACGTGGTCGACGACGGCGCGCAGCAGGCCGCGTTTGTCGGCGACACGCTTTTCATGCCCGACTACGGCACCGCGCGCTGCGACTTCCCGGGCGGCGATGCCTCAACCCTCTACAGGTCGGTTCGGCGAGTTCTCGAACTGCCGCCGCAAACACGTCTGTACCTGTGCCACGACTACCAGCCTGGAGGCCGCCCGGTGAAATTCGAAACCACGGTGGCAGAGCAACGCGAGCTCAACATCCATGTGCATGACGGCATCGACGAGGCATCGTTTGTCACCATGCGAACGGCCCGCGACGCCACGCTCGAGATGCCGGTTCTCATCCTGCCCTCGGTCCAGGTGAACATGCGCGCCGGGCACCTGCCGGAGCCCGAAAGCAATGGCGTCTCATACATCAAGATCCCGGTCAATGTCCTCTAAGCACGCGTCAGTCACGTCAAAATCGAGAGGAGCAGGAATGGACATCAGGAAACTGACGGACGCGCTCAGCGTCTCCCCCCAAATTCGCAGCACGGATCTCCCCGCGCTGCGCGACATGGGATTTCGGGCGATCATCTGCAACCGTCCCGACGGCGAAGGCGCGGACCAGCCCACGTTTGCCGAAATTGCCAACGCAGCGCGACAACACGGCATCGAGTCACACTATCTTCCCGTGGAGTCTGGCAAGGTCAATGACCTCGACGCCGCCCAATTCGGTGCCTTCCTGAAGGCGCTGCCACGCCCCGTGCTGGCCTACTGCCGTAGCGGAATGCGCTCGGCGACGTTGTGGGCACGCTCCAGCGCATCGGGCATGTCGCTTGTCGAGATACTTGCCGCCGGCAAACATGCCGGCCTCGACCTGAGTGGACTGGCGCGCGACATCGTCGCACCGCGGGCTGGATCAGCCGAAGAGCAGCACGATGTCGTTATCGTCGGGGCTGGCGCGGCAGGTATAGCCACGGCGTCGAGCCTGCTCGCCCGGGCTCCCGATCTGGACATTGCCGTCATCGATCCGGCCGATGTCCATTACTACCAGCCCGGCTGGACCATGGTCGGAGCGGGCGTTTTCCGGCCCCAAGCCACGGCACGCCTCATGGCGGAAGCTCTGCCGCGCAAGGTCCACTGGCTCAAGGCCGCAGTGGCTGCCTTCGCACCTGCGGATAACGCCGTCATCCTCGAAGGGTGCCGGGTCGTGAAGTATCGTCAGCTCGTCGTGTGCCCCGGCCTGAAGCTCGACTGGAATGCCATTGAAGGACTGCCGGGGACACTCGGCCGTAACGGCGTCACATCCAACTACCGCTACGATCTCGCGCCCTATACCTGGCAACTGGTTCAGCAACTCAGGGGTGGCCGCGCGCTATTCACGCAACCGCCCATGCCCATCAAATGTGCGGGCGCGCCGCAGAAGGCAATGTACCTCTCTTCCAACCACTGGCAGCGCACCGGCCGGCTCGGGCATATCCATGTCGAATTCTTCAATGCCGGTGCGGCGCTGTTCGGCGTGGCCGATTATGTGCCCGCCCTCATGCGCTATGTCGAGAGATACGGGATCAACCTCAACTTCGGCTTCAACCTCACCGCCATCGATGGCGAAGCGAAGCGTGCAACCTTCACGCGCGCGCTTGCTGGCGGCGACAGCGAGACGTTCGAAACCGCGTTCGACATGATTCACGTCGTGCCCCCGCAGAAGTCCCCGGATTTCATCCGCGTCAGTCCGCTGGCCGATGCCGCCGGCTGGGTCGACGTCGACCAGAGCACCCTGCGGCACAAGGTCTACGAAAACATCTTCGGGCTCGGCGACGCGACCAATACGCCCAATGCGAAGACTGCGGCAGCGGCGCGCAAACAGGCTCCGGTTGTCGCCCACAATGTGCTTGCCGCCCTCGGCACAGCGATGGGGGCAGCCACCTATGACGGCTACGGCTCATGCCCGCTTACGGTCGAGCGCGGGAAGATCGTGCTCGCCGAGTTTCTCTACGGCGGCAAGGTGGCGCCGACTTTCCCTGCCTGGCTCATTAACGGAAAGAAGCCATCGCGGCTCGCATGGTTGCTCAAGGAGCGCATCCTTCCGCCGCTCTACTGGAGCGGCATGCTCAAGGGGCGAGAGTGGCTTGCACGCCCGCAGATGGCCGACTGATGCTCGCACAACTTGTTGTCTCTCGAGGTGATCAATGCTGATCTCGCTTCTTCTGGGTGCCATGGTCGGCGCCATTCTGGGGCTGACGGGAGCCGGTGGCGGCATCCTCGCCGTACCCGCACTCGTATTTGGAATGGGATGGCCCATGCAGCAGGCAACGCCCGTCGCACTGGTTGCCGTCGCGGGTAGCGCGGCGGTCGGTGCATTCGAAGCCCTCCGCAAACGCCTGGTCCGCTATCGCGCTGCCCTGTTCATGGCCGCACTCGGCGTCCCCGCTACGGCAGTGGGCGCACGCCTCGCACGCGCCCTGCCCCAGCGACTGCTGCTCAGCCTGTTCGCTTGTGTCATGCTCTTCGTCGCGTTGCGCATCCTTCGTCAGACGCTCAGGCGAAACGCCCCGGCGCAGTATGCCTCGCCGCTGTGTGTCGCTCACGTCAATCCGGCGACAGGCAGGTTCGACTGGTCCTGGCCCGCGGCATTGGCACTGGCGGCGACCGGATCCCTCACCGGCCTGATGACGGGCCTTCTCGGTGTCGGCGGTGGCTTCATCATCGTCCCGATGATGCGCAAATTGACCGATGTGTCGATGCACGGCATTGTGGCGACATCGCTGATGGTAATTGCGCTCGTTGGCAGTGGCGGAGTACTGGCGACAGCCATGCACGGCACGGCATTTTCGTTCGATGTTGCCTTGTGGTTCAGTATCGCTACCGCCGCCGGGATGCTGGGAGGACGCCTGATGTCGCATCGCATGGCCGCTCACCACGTGCAGTCCGGATTTGCCGCTATCCTTGTATGCGTTGCCCTCGGCATGCTCGCCAGGGCCGTCCTCGCGTAATCAGGTGATTGCAGCGTCACTGGCCTGAAACCCGGGCCGTGTTCTCTCCGGGACGAGAATCGCGCTGCGATGTCGAGGTATCACCCCTTGCCCGCATCGCGCTCGCGGAGTTCTTCTCTGGCGGCAAGGTCACGCCGACGCTCCCGAACTGGGTGATCGACGGTAGACGCCCCTCCCGGCACGCGTGGCTGCTGAACGAACGCGTGCTGCCCGCCAATGGCGCGATGCTCAGGGGCCGCGAGGCGCTCGCGAGGCGCTCGCGCGGCCCCGTATGGTTCGATGGCCGACGCGCCCCACCACCGCACGGCGGACCGCAGGCCGACTGCCCGCCGTGCACGATACCTTTCCCTCGCTTGACTCCCCCATGCTGATTTCGCTTCTGCCGGGTGCGCTCGTGGCCTGATACCGGCCCACTGAAGTCGGTGCTGGCTTCGGCATCGTACCGATGCTGCGCAAGCCCACGCAGGTTTCGATATACGGCATCGTCGCCTCGTCGCCGATGGCGAACGCACCCGTCGGTACAAGGTGGCATCGGATCGCGCTGCAACGCACGCCGCCGCCCATCGCAACCATCCAGCTCAGCTTCGCGACAGCGGCCGGGTTTCGGCGCGTGTCGCATCGCCTCGTCACTCGACACCTCAACTCGATTTCGCCGTCATGATCGCTATCGCGCCCGGCTGGATCGCGAAGAACGCGCGCCATGCGTTGCACACGGGCTCGCGACCGGCGTTGGAGCAACCGCGACGCACGCCGGTGCGACCGTGTCGGCCCCCGGTCGCGCCGATAGCAGGCCGGTTGCGCAACCTGACCCAAGACTAGAAAAATCTTCCAGGAAACGATCAATGTGCGCACGCTTTTGGAAACACTTTTCATTCTGACAGAACTAAGCTTGCCGTCAGTCGAGCCGCATTCGGAACCGTGAGCGGTGCGGCCTCGACCCACGCGCGAAACCTGCGCTTTTCAGCCAGCAATCGTCGCTCAAGCATGAAATCGCTACATCGATTCTTATTCTTACCAACGGAGACAAAGATGAAGTCGTTCAAACCGCTGTTCACGTCAGCACTGGTCGCCGCACTGCTCGGTATCACGACCGCATCCGCGCATGCGGCCGACCTGCTCGACACGGTGAAGCAGGCCGGTGTGCTGAAGGTCGCACTCGAAGGCACCTACCCTCCGTTCGACTACCGCAACAGCGACGGACAGCTTGAAGGCTTCGACGTCGACGTCGCAAAGGCCGTCGCGGCGCGCCTCGGCGTGAAACCGCAGTTCATCACGACCGAATGGAGCGGGATTCTCGCCGGCCTGCAGGCTGGCAAGTTCGATGTGATCGTCAACCAGGTTGCAATCACGCCGGCTCGCAAACAGGCGCTCGACTTCAGCCAGCCGTACGTCTACTCGGGTGCGCAGCTTCTGCAGCGCGAGAAGGATTCGCGCGCGTTCAAGTCGCTCGACGACCTGAAGGGCCACAAGGTGGGCGTCGTGCTCGGCAGCAACTATGCGGATCTCGTGAAGACCGTGCCCGCGGTTGGCGCGCAGACCTATCCCGGCGACGCGGAGATGCTGGGCGATCTCGCGACAGGCCGGATCGACGCCGTCGTGAACGACCACCTGATGCTTCCGTACCTGATCAAGAACTCGCACCTGCCACTGCGCACAGGCAGCATGATTGCGGGCGCCGACACGCAGATGGGCATTCCGTTCCGCAAGGGCAATCCCAAGTTTGAGAAGGCGATTGACGACGCGATCGCAGCGATGCGCGAGGACGGCACGTTGAAGAAAATCTCGATGCAGTGGTTCGGTACTGACACGACGACCCCCAACGTACATTGACCGCCATAGTCCGTGCCCGCGCTGGCGCGCCCGGACACAACCTGGAGACAAGTTCATGGAAGCGTTCGACCTGGTCGTTCAAAGCCTCCCCACTCTCGCAAAAGGGGCGGTACTCACGATCAAATTCGCCGTTGCGTCGATGGTGCTGGGATTGATCGTCGGCCTCCTGGTCGCGATCGTGCGCATTGGCAACAACCGGAGCCTCGCCGCAATCGCACAGGGTTACGTCAGCCTGACGCGCGGCACACCGCTCCTCGTGCAGATGTTCGTTGTCTACTACGGGCTGCCAGGCATCGGAATCTCGCTCGATCCAACTTCCGCCGGCATTCTCACGTTGACGCTCAACGCCGGCGCGTACCTGTCCGAAAGCATGCGCGGCGCGATTCTCGGCATCGGCCGTGGCCAGTGGGCCGCATCGCACAGTCTCGGCTTCACGCACGTGCAGACGCTGCGCTATGTGATCTGCCCCCAGGCGCTCCGTCTCGCGGTGCCAAGCCTCGGCAACACGCTGATCAGCCTGGTCAAGGATACGTCGCTCGTCTCTGTGATTACCGTGACCGAGCTGTTGCGCTCGACGCAGGAAGTGATCGCGTCCACGTTCCAGCCGCTTCCGCTGTACCTTGCGGCCGCGGCGATCTACTGGGTACTGAGCACCCTCCTCGCGCGGCTCCAGGTTCGCATCGAATCGCGCTGTGCGCTGCCGACGACGCACTGAATTTCCGCCGGCCGTCCGGATCATGCACGGCCGCACATCCCGCTACCAACGAAGAATCCGAACATGATTACTCTGGATAACGTATCGAAGTGGTATGGCAAGCATCAAGTCCTCAGCGACTGCAGCGCGGCGGTCACGAAGGGAGAAGTGGTCGTCGTTTGCGGTCCGTCCGGATCGGGCAAGTCGACACTGATCAAGACGATCAACGGCCTCGAGCCGTTCCAGAAAGGCTGCATCACGGTTGACGGCTCCCGGCTCGACGATCCATCGGTGAAGCTCGCGCAGTTGCGCGCGCGCGTCGGCATGGTGTTCCAGCATTTCGAGCTGTTCCCGCATCTTTCCGTGCTCGACAATCTCACGCTCGCGCAGACAAAGGTGCTCCGCCGAACGAAGGACGAAGCGCACGATATCGGGCTGCGGCTGCTCGACCGGGTCGGACTGAAAGCGCACGCGCAGAAGTTTCCCGGCCAGATGTCGGGCGGGCAGCAGCAGCGCGTCGCAATTGCGCGCGCGCTGTCGATGAATCCGGTTGCCATGCTGTTTGACGAACCGACGTCCGCGCTCGATCCCGAAATGATCAACGAGGTGCTCGACGTGATGGTGGAGCTCGCACGCGAGGGGATGACGATGGTCTGCGTCACGCACGAGATGGGCTTCGCACGCAAGGTCGCGCATCGTGTGCTATTCATGGATCAGGGCGTGATCGTCGAAGACGCCACGAGCGATGCGTTCTTTCACACGCCACGCGCCGAACGGGCGCGCGAGTTCCTCGACAAGATCCTGCACTGATCCCGCAAGTGGCACCGGCCGCCCTGCGGTGCGCCTTCAATCCAACACTTTTCCCGGCATGACGACGACACTCTCCACGGGACTCGACACTTTCGAGCGCCTGAACCTGATTGACACGCCGACCCCACTGCAGCGGCTGCCGCGACTGTCCGCGCATGTCGGCCGCGAGGTCTATGTCAAACGCGACGATTTCACGCCGCTCGCGATGGGCGGCAACAAGCTGCGCAAACTCGAATACCTCGGCGCGGACGCCATGCGCCGCAAGGCAGACGTACTCGTGACGGCGGGCGCCATACAGTCGAATCACGTCCGGCAAACCGCCGCGCTCGCAGCGCGGCTCGGCCTCGACTGCGTTGCGTTGCTCGAAAACCCGATCGCTACCGCATGCGACGACTATTTGCACAATGGCAACCGGTTGCTGCTCGATCTGTTGGGCGTGCGTGTGCACGACGTCGACAGCCTCGACGACGCCGATCTGCAGCTCGATGCCGCCGCGCAGCGGCTGCGAGCCGAAGGCCGTCATCCCTACGTGATTCCGGTCGGCGGGTCGAATGCGCTCGGTGCGCTTGGCTACGTGCGCGCAGGCATCGAGCTTGCCCAGCAGGCTCGTGCGGCGGGACTGGACTTTTCGGCCATCCTGCTTGCGTCCGGCAGCGCAGGGACGCATGCCGGCCTGGCGGTCGCGCTCTCGCATGCGCTGCCATCGACGCCCGTGATCGGCGTGACTGTCTCGCGTACGGTGGCGGCACAGCAACCGAAGGTCCAGGATCTCGTCGAGCGCACGAGCGAACTGCTCGACATCCCGGCGCCGGCCGGGTTGCGCATCGACCTGTGGGATGACTATTTTGCGCCGCGCTATGGCGAACCCAATCGCGCCGGCATGGACGCGGTGCGCCTGCTCGCACAGACCGAGGGGCTTCTGCTCGATCCCGTCTATACGGGCAAGGCGATGGCCGGCCTGATCGACGGCATCGCGCGCGGCCGTATCGAAGGGGACGGACCGGTGTTGTTTCTGCACACGGGTGGCGCCCCGGCGCTATTCGCGTACCGCGATGCATGCATGAGCAATTGACACGCAACGGCATGCCGTTGTGTAGGCAACAAATCGCGTGCCAGGAGCCGACACTTGTCGGCACCTCGCACGTTTGCCTTATTCCTTCACGACATAGTCAAGCGGCAGTGCGGTTGTCCGCTTGATCACCTCCATCGAAAACGACGAGCTCACGTCCATCAATTCGACGCTTTTGATAAGCCGCCTGTAGACACTGTCATAACCGGCGATATCCGGCACGACGACCTTCAGCAGGTAATCGATCTCGCCGCTCATCCGGTAAATCTCGATGATTTCCGGAATCGCGCGTACCGTTTCGATGAAACGGGTCGTCCACGCATCGCCGTGCTGGTTCGAACGCACCATCACGAACGCCGTGAGTCCCAGTTTCAGCTTGGTCGGATCGCACAGCACGACCTGCCGGCAAATCACGCCATCGTCCCGCAGCTTCTGCAGTCTTCGCCAGCATGGCGTGGGCGACAGATTCACCGCCTTGGCCAGATCGTTGAGCCCAATCGTTGCATCAGCCTGAAGCAGTGCGAGCATCTGCGCATCGCGTTTATCCATATCGTCTCCAAATTAGGAATTTTTTCCAATCCTATCGTAATTGGCGACATTCTTTAAAAACAATTTTCGTCGCTGCGCAATTAACATGTCTTCACACAAGGCGATTGCCGCCACCATGCGGCGACGCTCAATTCGCCCCGATTGAACCGACGACAAAGGGACCCGCATCTTGAACGCCACGTATTCGACCGAAACCGTCCTGGCCCATGAAGGCCGCACGCACAATCAGCTCGGCGCGCCGGTCAATCCGCCGGTCTACCGGCAGTCAACGCTGCTGTTTCATAGCCTCGAAGCGCTGAAGACAGCGAGCGGCACGCCCAACGCGTATGGGCGAGGCGGCAGCCCCACTACGCGCGCACTCGAGAGCGCGCTGGCCCGCCTCGAAGGCGCGTATCGCGCGATGCTTACGCCCAGCGGGCTCAGCGCGATCACGACGTCGCTACTTGCGGTTCTCGGGCCCGGCGATCATCTGCTGATGACGGACTCCGTCTACGATCCGACCCGCTCGTTCTGCGCGGAGACGCTCGCGCGTCTCGGTATCGAAACAACGTATTACGATCCGTCGATCGGCGCGGACATCGAAACGTTGATGCAGCCCAACACGCGCGCGGTGTTCGTCGAGTCACCCGGCTCATTGACGTTCGAGGTGCAGGACATTCCGGCGATCAGCAGTGTCGCGCATCGAAACGGTGCCATCGTCCTGATGGACAACACCTGGGCGACACCGCTGCATTTCCGTTCGTTCGAGCACGGTGTCGACGTGTCGATTCACGCGGCGACGAAGTACATCTCGGGACACTCCGATGTGATGATGGGCGTGATCCTCACGACCGAGACGTTGTTTCCGAAGATCAACCGCTTCTACCGGCAGCTCGGGATGACCGTAAGTGGCGACGACGCGTATCTCGCGCTGCGCGGCCTGCGCACGCTGTCGGTCCGGCTCGAGCGGCATCAGCGCAATGCCCATGAGCTGACGCAATGGCTCGCACAGCAGCCAGAAGTCGCGCAGATTCTCTATCCCGCGCGGCCGGGGTCGCCCGGACACGCGTTGTGGCGCCGCGATTTCAGCGGCGCAAGCGGCCTGTTCGGCGTCGTGCTGCACCCGCAATCCGACGACGCGATGCGCGCGATGCTCGACGGCATGACCTGCTTCGGCATGGGCTATAGCTGGGGAGGATTCGAGAGTCTCATCCTTCGATCCAGCGCGGCACGCTATCGCACGGCGACACAATGGCCATGGGAAGGTCCGCTGCTGCGCATCCACGCGGGCCTTGAACATCCCGAAGACATGATCGCCGACCTCGAAGCCGGATTCGCGCGGCTGCGCGCCTTCGCGCCGGTGCAGGCGCAAGTCTGACCCACCTTAAGTACACCTTCAACTTTCGATCATCCACCCAGTGAGGCAACCATGAAAGACAAGCTGTTCATTCTCCGTCCAGGCTTCTTCAGCGGTTCAGAGGGACCGTTCTACTGCGGCGACGCGGTTTCCGTCGAAGGCTTGCTGAGTTTTTTCCCCCAGCTTCGAGAAGCTGTCGACGTCGAGTACATCGACGCGCCACGCCCTCGCGGCGCTATTGTCGATTTGATCGGCGAAGGCAACCAGTCCGCACCGGTGATCGTGCTCGGTGGCGGTCAGACCCTGAAGGACACCTCCGTGAATGTACAGGAGTCCAATGGAATGTGCTTCATTAACGAGCCCGGCGACATCCGGCGATATCTGTCTTCCCAGTATGGCGTCGCGCACGCGTCGTGAACAACAGCGCATGTGCACGCATTCGTTGAGTGAGGCCAGTTGCGCCCGGAAACGAAGGGATTTCTGGCGACGAAGCCGGTTGGCCGCACTCAACTGAGACCGCTACCCGCCGCGCGCTCCTGTACAGGAGCGCGCATTGCCATCGCCGGAAATCCGTAAGGTGTCACATCCCGCGCCACATGAAAGCGTCAACTTTCAAAACATGCGGTACTTGAGTGGGGCGTCGCCGTAACGTACGAGCCGAGCCGATATATGCGCTGCGCGGTGTAGCCAAACTAATTGGCCTGGCCGTGTAACAGTAGATGCGCGAAGCGCCACCGTCGCTGGAGATCGACCTGCCAACCATCGATCAGATCTAGCTGAACTCGCCGCTTTCGTCGATATCCCAACGTGGACGCCGGGTTTTTCACTGCTCGCGGCGACGCCGGTGGAAGGCCTTTGGTGCAAATAGGAAAATCGGTTGGGAGGTTTGATATAGGCAGGATACGTTATCGATCAGACAGGCAGCATTCCAACGGCAGGCGCAGCGGCACCCTTGAGGCCGAGCCTCGAGAGATCGAACTGCCCCTTGCGAACGCGATGCGCCAACTCGATGCCTGAAATCGTGGCCGCGGCGCTCCTGAACCGTTTGAAGGCGAGCATCACGTTCGTTCTGGATTTGATGTGGCGATGGGCGGTGAGAGAGTCGCGACGAGACAGTCTATTCTGTCCCGGGCCAAAAAACAGCTTTCGCGGCACCTTGGCAGGGGGGCAGCATAGCTACCAAAGTCTGCAACCATTTATGTCACCTTCGGTGGCGCATGGCAATGCCTTCGTTACGTCAGTTCTTCGATGGCAATCCGAGCTTGTATGTAAAATTGGATAACTAATCAAATTGGGCGAGGCCACGAGCTGAAAATGATCGAGTTCGCGGAAACTGGGTCTCCACAAAACAGCAAAACCGCCACGGCCCGGAGGCATTCGCCATCCTGGCTTGACCTTGTCCTGACGCCGTGATTTGTGGGCAATCTTGTGCAGTTCGACGCATGCCTGGATTTCTCGAATCAACACTGGAAACCGGGACCTGTGCGGATGGGACGCAATCAAACGCGCGTTCGCAATTGGGTATCGGGTATCGAGCGTTGCCGTCCTCATACGTGAGATGCAGGCGATCATGCTCTCCATCATGTTTCGGGAGGACATCCAGCGCGTAGAAGAATCGGTCCCGGTCGATATCGACACGATATTCGCGACCCATCAAACGCTCCCGCCGCTGATTGCCTGTCGGACGTTTGCGATGCGAACCTTTACACCGAGCCGGGGGAATTGCACGCTGCGCCCCTTGGGCGACACTTTGACCGCTTTCAGGTCACGCGCGGTCGGCTCGCGATCAAGCGCGGCGAATTGTGGAAACCTGGTGATCGGGATGTGATACCGTACTCCGAGCGCGAATTCGACGCGCAGCTTCCCCGCTTTCCTGATGTAGCGTGCGCCTGAAATCTGCCAGATGTCTGGCGCCTTCGGCTGCATGGTTCGCTGGACGGTCAACTTGTAGCCCATCGCGCCGACTATGCGTGCGATGGTACCGAACCCGACATGCTTGTCGGTCAAAGTCCGCTCGAAGGCCTTGCGCGTCATCCCTGCGCTGTGCGCGATGTCCCTCCCCCCCAATGCCCGCGCAACATTGCCGAGCGCTTGCAGGCACAACGCTGGGTCGCCCGCTTCGAACGACTGTGCGAGGTAGCGCCGGATGGCTTCTTCGTCGGTCAGGGAGCGTCCTGCGTCAAACGCTTTTGCTTTCGTCATGGTCTGAAAATGAAGAAGCCCGCAAATGCCAGATGGCTCGCGGGCTTTGTGCCGTGCAGATGGTGTCAATGGAACTCGCTGTCATCGCTCAACAGCCACGCCGGGATGTCACGCTTGCCGTTGAGCACGCGCCAGACCTCGACGTGATCCTTGCGCTCAATGTAGAAGATCAGATGCGGGTAGCGATGGAGAGACCATGAGCGCAGGCCTGGTATGTCCAGCTCATACGCGTAACGGGGAGAGCCGATGTTGGGGTGTTTTGCGAGATGCGCGTACGCCTGCTCGAGCTCCGCAATGAACCCGAACGCTGCTTTTTCCGAGCCTTCGTCCACGAGGTAGTGGGTCAGCTCGTCTTCTACATCCTGCCTGGCCAGCCGGGTCGGGATGACGGGCTTGGCCGTCATTTGCGCGAAATACGCACACGGGCGCGCAGCGATTCGAAGTAGTCGGAATCAGCCGGATCCGCGAGACCCGAAGTCGCTCCCTGCAGGATCATCGTGCGCAGGCGCTTGCGATCCTGATCCTTACGGATAAGTTCGCGGACGTATTCGCTGCTCGTGCCATAGCCGCACTCGCCGACCTGCTCGTCGACGTATTCCTTCAGCGAATCGGGGAGGGAAATGTTCATCGTGCCCATGCGAACGAGTCTATCAGATTTTGGCAAAATTTGCCAAAATCGTCTTTCCGGAGATGATCAGTTATGGCTGAGAAGGAGACGTTACGCCGCGAATGGGTCAATGCCGATGTGGACCTGAGTTTCGCAGCGGCGCGCTGGCGCAAGCTTGTGCGGCGCTCCCACGGTGAAGGGGCGCCGACCAACCGGCGCTATCTTGAGCTGTGCGTGTTCTCGTACATGGCGGAGGAACTGCGCGTCGGCGATCTGTGCGTGTCCGGGTCCTATGCCTACGCCGACTATCGCGACCACCTGATCCCATGGCGACAGTGTGAGCAGCAGTTGCCCGAATACTGCGCGATAGTCGGCCTGCCGGAAACGGGCAGCAACAACCCGGAACGTGTCGATTGTCGAACAGATCGAGGGCGTGCTTGACCAGATCGATCACTATGTCACCGGACTTTTATCGATCCATGATGTGCTGCGGCCGCTCGAAGCGCTCCGCCATGAAGATCTGGCTGGTCCGGATCGCGATTGAGCTTGCAGCGGATCTTCGCCGACACGTATCCGTCACGGGATGTGGAGTGATGCCTCGATTAGCGGTTATGGCGCACGCAATGCGATGACTGGTCGTTCCTGCATGGCCGTGCCTGGTGTAGCGAGTGCCGATTCGATGCGGTGTTGCGCGAACGGATCGGCCGCATCGATGTAGCGCATCGCGGAACGCACGTCTTTCCAGCCAACGTACTGCATCAGCATCTTCAGATCCCAACCGTTCGAGTTGGCCCACGTTGCAAAGCCCCGCCGTAGCGAATGGCTGCTGTAGCTGTCCGGCGCGGCCAGGCCTGCTGCATGGAAAAGCGCACGCAACAGCGGCACGAAGCTGCCCGCATTCAGTCCCTCGTCGCTGATGTTTCCCCAGCGGTCTATGCTACGGAACACGGGCCCGTCCGTCAGGTCAGACGCCGCAATCCACGCCTCGTAAGCCGCCACCGGACACAGGCGTGAAAGTACCGGGGCCTTGAAGGTCGTGCCCAGCTGCGCGCGGTCGCCTTTCGTGCGCGGCAGGTACAACGTCATGCCGCGGCCCGCCTCAACGGCTACGTGCTCGATTCGCAGCCGACTGAGTTCGTCCGAGCGAAAGCCGCGCCAGAAACCCAGCAGCACCAGCGCCCGGTTGCGAACGCACGCGAGGCGCTCGCGCCCGTCGGCTTCCCTGGCGATCTGCTGATCGAGCCAGGCCGTGAGCTTTTCGAGCTGCGCGAGCTGGATGGGCTTCGCCCGCTTCTCGCTTGCGGGATGCAGCGTGACGATACCTTTGAGGACCTTGCGCACATGCGGGGCCTTCGTCGGATCCGGAAAACCCTGCGTCTGATGCCATTGCGCGAGCGCTGCAAGCCGCGAGCGCAGGGTATTGACCGACAGGGTTTCTGCGTGATCGGCAAGGTACCGCGCAATCATGTCAGCGCTCGCGGGCAGAAAGCCGCCCCATTCAACCTCGAAATGCCGAAGCGCCGACTGGTAACTGCGCCGGGTGTTTTCGCGCGTCGCGGCTTCGACGTAGCGATCGATGGCAGACATGGCTCGTGGGTAAAATCAGGTGATCTGTATCGGAGACGATGATATGCAACAACGAACGTGTGCGCCAGCCGGCGTGCCCGATGGGAGCCAGGGTTTCGGCCGGTGAAGCGATGAACGAAGGCAAGCTGCTACAGGCAGACTGGGAAAATTTCACACGCGAGGAGCTGCTCGCGGAGCTCACCCGCCTGCAGGCTGAAATCGCGCGGCTCACCGCCTTGCTGCCGGCAACGCTGCAGGCGCAGGCAAAGCCCGGGCGGGTGACCCGGAACGAACCATCGCCAGCAGTGCGAAACACGGGCGCCCCCGTACTTTCGCCCGAGCAGAAGGTAAAGCTCTTCCGGCGGCTGTTTCGCGGCCGCACCGATGTCTATCCGCTACGCTGGGAAAGCCGCAATTCCGGAAAATCCGGCTACGCGCCGGCGTGCGCCAACGAATGGCGCGCCGGGATCTGCGAAAAGCCCCGCATCCGGTGCGCCGACTGCGGGCATCGTGTACTGCTGACGCTGGACGACCAGGTCGTCTATACGCACCTGGCCGGCGATCGCACGGTGGGCCTCTATCCACTGATGCCGGACGGCACCTGCTACCTGCTCGCTGTCGATTTCGACGACGAAGGCTGGCGTGAGGATGCGCAGGCGTTCCGGCAATCCTGCCTCGAGATGAGCGTGCCCGTATCGCTCGAAATCTCGCGTTCAGGCAATGGCGCGCACGCGTGGATCTTCTTCTCGTCGGCCGTTGCTGCACGTGACGCGCGACGGATGGGCTCAGCCATCATCAGCCACACCTGTGCCCGGACCCGTCAGCTCGAACTGACGTCCTACGACCGGCTCTTCCCGAACCAGGATGTGCTGCCCAAAGGCGGCTTCGGTAACCTCATTGCCCTGCCGCTGCAGAAGCAGCCGCGCGAGCATGGCTGGAGCGTGTTTGTCGATGACGGCTTTCAGCCGTACGCTGACCAGTGGTCGTATCTCGCGTCCGTGCAAACCATGGACAGCCGCGACATCGAGGGGGTGATCTTTCGCGCCACGGGCGGTGCGCACCCGCTCGACGTTGCGTTCATCGCCGAAGAGGACCAGGCCGAACCGTGGAAGCCGCCACCCGCGCAGCCGAAGCGGCTGGCCGGAACGATGCCGGCGTCGCTCACACTGACGCTGGCGAACCAGCTCTATCTTGAAAAGGCGCAGCTTCCACAGGCGCTGCTCAACCGGCTCATCCGGCTGGCCGCCTTCCAGAATCCGGAGTTCTACCGGGCCCAGGCGCGCGGCTTCAGCGTATGGGACAAGCCACGCATCATTGGGCGCGCCGAGAACTGCCCGCGCCACATTGCATTGCCGCGTGGATGCCTTGACGAGGTCATGACGCTACTGCGCGATAACGACATCGCCTGCGACATCCGCGACGAGCGCTGCACCGGCGAGCCGCTTGCAGTTCCGTTTGCCGGCGCGTTGCGCGATGACCAGCAGGTGGCCGTTACCGATCTGCTGCGACACGACACCGGCATCCTGCATGCGCCGACGGCGTTCGGCAAGACCGTGACGGCGGCCGCGATGATCGCGCAGCGTGGCGTCAACACGCTCGTGCTCGTGCACCGCCGGGAACTGCTTGACCAGTGGCGCGAGCGCCTGCAGTCGTTTCTCGCACTCGACGCGCGCGAGATCGGCACGATCGGCGGCGGCAAGTCGAAGGCGACGGGCCGGATCGATGTCGCGATGCTTCAATCCGTGGCACCCGATGGTGCCCGCGGCGAGCTGTTGCGGCGTTACGGCCATGTCATCGTCGATGAATGTCATCACGTTTCCGCGGATTCCTTCGAGGCCGTGCTCAAGGGCGTCAATGCACGCTACGTGCTCGGCCTGACGGCGACGCCGGTGCGGCGCGACAGCCAGCAACCGGTGATGTTCATGCTGTGCGGGCCAATCCGGCATGCGGCGAAATCCCCGGCCAGCGCGCCCCAGATGCTCGAGGTGTTCCCGCAAAGGCTCACCTCTGCGGTAGACGTTACGGCCGACGCGCCGATCCAGGAAGTGTTCGCGCGTCTCGCCCAGGATGCATCGCGCACGCACATGATCGCGACGGCCGTCCGTGAGCAATACGCGCAGGGACGCAACGTGCTGGTGCTCACCGAGCGCACAGACCATCTCGAAAGCCTGCAGCAAGCCCTGGAAGACGCGGTACAACCGCTGTTCGTGCTGCACGGTCGCCTCGGCAGGAAAGCGCGGGTAGCGCAGCTGGCTGCCCTTGACGCGCTGGCCGGTGACACGCCCCGCGTGGTGCTGGCGACTGGCAGGCTCGTAGGCGAAGGCTTCGACCATCCGGCGCTGGACACCCTGGTGCTGGCCATGCCGGTTGCGTGGAGGGGCACGCTGCAGCAGTACGCCGGCCGGCTGCATCGCGAGCATGCGGGCAAGACCGGCGTACGGGTGATCGATTATGTGGATGGCGGCCACCCGGTGCTGCAGCGCATGTGGGAGAAACGCCAGCGCGGCTACCGGGCGATGGGCTATCAGGTCCGCACGCCCGGAGAAGATCTCCAGCTGGCGCTCGCCTGAAATCGGGCAGCGAATCCGTATTCCGTACCATTCCCGGCTGCCGGAGGTCACTCTTCGGCTCTCACATTTGATAATCCTCCTTTATCGCAGGCCAGTAATGCCAACAGCATGCCGCTCTTGACCGCGTGCTGTGATACGTATATACATGGTACGTAATACAGTACGATATTCGAGCGAGGAAACAGATGGCCCGCACCGGTCTTACGCGCATGGACGTAAAGCGCGCCCGCGAGGCGTTGCTCGCGCAGGGGCAGCACGCGTCGATCGACGCGATACGTATCGCGCTCGGCAACACGGGCTCGAAAACCACGATCCACCGGTACCTGAAGGAACTGGAGGAAGATGAGGGCGCGTCACTCACACGCGCCGGGTCGCTCTCGGACGCGATCCAGGATCTGGTGGCCCGGCTCGCGGCCCGCCTGCATGAAGAAGCACAAGCCCTCGTCGACCAGCAGGCCGCCGCTGCGGCCGCGCAGCGCCAGCAGGCGCAGTCCGAAATCGCAAGGCTCGGCGCTGAGCTGGCCACGGTGCGGGAGCAGCTCTCTGGCGCGACCGCCGCCCTTTCCGCGGAGCAGGAGGCGCACGCCGGGACTCGCGTGGCGCTGCATCAGCGCGACCTGGACGTCGAGCGGCTCACGCAGCAGGTAGGCGATCAGACCGAGCGCCTTGCCGAGCAGGAAGGCTTCCGCCTGTCGCTTGAGGCAAAGCTCGTGCATGCGCGCGATTCCCTTGAGCACTTCCGTACGGCCGCGCGCGAGCAGCGCGAACAGGAAGCGCACCGACATGAGCAGCAGGTCCAGCAGGTGCAGGCTGAGCTACGACAGGCGAACCAGACGGCCATCGTCCGGCAGAACGAGATCACACAGCTGAACCGGGACAACGCGCGGCTCGTCGCAGAAGCGACGGCCACGACCAGGCTCGCACGCGATCAGCAGGCACATGGCGAGGCGCTGCAGTCCGCCCTCAATCGAGCGCTCACCGATCGGGCGCGCGCCGAGGCCGAGCGCGACGCAGCGCAGTCGGCAGCCGATGCGCGGGCAGCTGAGCTTTTCCAGTTACGCGAGGCTCGCGACTCGCTCCGCGCGGACCTCACGAAGCTGGCCGCGCAGCTCGAAGCACAGCAGCAGCTCCTGGTGGACTACCGGATGCGGCTGGGCGGCGCGGACGCGGCTGGCTGAAAGCATCGCATCGCGTGCCGAAAGGACGTCACAATGGCAACGCGCACGCCTTCCGGCGCTGGCCATGAAGCATTCCGGCTTTCGCGTCGGCCCGGAGTCTCATGGCTCTGCCGGGTTGTGCGCCAGCACATTCTCCTTCTTCTCTTCCATGCGCTTCGCTACGGGAATCTGGCATGAGCGAATACCAATACTACGAGTTTGCCTGCGTCGACCAGCTGCTTACGGCGACCCAGCAGGCAGAGTTGCGCAGTTTCTCCACGCGGGCCACGATTACCGCCTCGAGCTTCGTCAACGAATATCACTGGGGAAACCTCAAGGGCGACCCGCTCGAGTGGGTACAGCAATATTTCGATGCCCACGTCTACTCCTCCAACTGGGGGAGCTGCCGCCTGCTGCTTCGCCTGCCGCGCGGGGCCTTTGACGCGGCGACCATCCGCGATTACGTCAAGACCGAACGAAAAAGGCGCTCCCGTTTCGAGAAAGCGTTCGAGGCCATGGACGTCGATGACTGGTGCCTCCTCGATTGGTCGTTCAACGATGACTCGGGCGAACACGTCCGCTTCTCGGAGGAGATGGATGGTGCGGGGTGGATGACGCGTCTGCTACCAGTACGCGACGAGCTGCTCGGCGGCGACGCTCGCCCGCTTTATCTTGGGTGGCTTGCCCGCCTCGCGAATGATGAGTTACACGATAACGAAATCGAACCACCGGTGCCTGCGGGATTACAGGCGTTGACACCCGCACAGGTAGCACTGGCTGAGTTTCTGATGCTGGATGCGGATTGGCTCGCCGCCGCCGCCGAGGCCAGCCCGTCATTATTGGCCCCAGAATCGAGCGGGAGCGAAGACAGTCGCTTTGATCCATGGTTACGTGAGTTGCCGGCTGAGGAAATGCGGGCGAAACTGCGCATGCTGCTACAGGGACGCAGCCGTGAAGCGGAGCGAACGCTTCGAAATGCTTTTCTCAGATGGGAGAATGGTAGGAATGCCAAGCAATTGAATTTGCCCAGGCGCCGTCGAATATCCGAAATCGAATCAAGGGTCGCCTCTCATCGTGCCATCCGTGAAAAAAGGGAGCAGCAAGCACGCCAGGCGGCCGAGGCCCGTCGTCGTGAGGAACGCACACGGTACCTCACATCACTTCTCGAGCAGGAAGACACGGCGTGGTCAGGCATCGATGCACAACTGCGACGCACAACGGGCAGCGCCTACGATCAGGCATTCCAGAAGTTGCAGGATCTCGCCGAAGCATATACACACGCCAGGCGGGATGCCGTATTCCGGCGTCGTCTGGCGGAATTGATGTCGAGTCACGGCAAGCGGGGAGCCTGGCTTACCAGGCTGCAAAAAGCGGGGTATTTGTGGCAACCCAAGTCTTAGCCTCCCTGGCCGGGCCTGCTGCACTATTTCCGCAAATCTGGGATGAACTCTGAGCCCACATGGCACGCCCGGCATATATGCCAATTTTCGGCGATTTGACCAGGTCATAATAACTTGGACGCCTATGATAGGAAATTGTGCTTACCTTGTTCGCCCCCCTCAAAATGTCGGCAGCTGCTGCGAGCTGTACAACTTGTCAGGTTCTTCGTCCGGTCGCTGTGCCGTTGGACCATCAAACTTCCAGCAGTCGCAAAACCTTGTTGGGTGAAACGGTGAATCAGTTCGCGAGCTTCAGGTGCGCAGCGTCGTATGCCGTATGTTTGGTGAGCACCGCCCAGGCGATCCGCGCGAGCTTGTTGGCAACAGCACAGGCCACCACATTCGCGTGCCGTCGCGTCAGCATGGACCGGATCCAGGCGCCGAGCTTGTCGGTACGCTGCTCTGCACGCTGGATGACCGCGCGGGCGCCTTGGACGAGCAAGTGGCGTAAATGCTTGTCACCCCGCTTGCTGATTCCGCACAGGACACTACGTCCGCCCGTACTGTGTTGCCGGGGCACCAGTCCGATCGACGCCGCGAAGTTGCGGCCGCCCTCAAACTGTGCAACATTTCCGACCTCGGATGCCAACAGGCTTGCCGTAATGGGGCCGATGCCGGGAATCGACAGCAGTCGCGCTGCGTTCTCGTCTTCCCGAAGCTGTAACGTCAGATCCCGCTCGATATCGTCAACCTGCTGGTCGAGGTAACGATAGTGAGCGTGGAGCCGGTGGATAAGCTGAACCAGCCTTGGTGGCAGATCGTGCACCGCAAGCACATCGGGCAGTCGGCGTAGCGTGGCTCTCGACAGAGGAACGACGATGCCGAACTCGAGTAGGATGCCGTGGATCCGGTTGATGGTGGCCGTGCGTTCGGTGACCAGTCCTTCGCGTGCACGGTGCAGTGCGGCCAGAAGCTGTTGCGCTTCCGTGCGCGGTTCAACGAAACGCATCGCCGGTCGCGATGCCGCCTCGCAGATCGCTTCGGCGTCGATGTAGTCGTTCTTGTTGCTCTTCACGAAAGGCCGTACGTATTGAGGCGAAACCAGCCGGGCAACGTGCCCCAGTTCGTTGAGCTTGCGCGCCAGCCAGTGCGAGCCCGCACATGCTTCCATGACCACGGTCACCGCCTTGAGATTGCTGAAGAACGGAAGCAGTTGCGCGCGAGAAAGCTTCTTGCGGAACACCTCATGTCCCTTTGCATCCTGTGCGTGCAGATGAAAGACATGCTTGCCCAGATCGATGCCGATCAGCGTGACTTCGTTCATGGCGCTCTCCTCTACCGTGGACCGAACTACCTATCGTAGAACGGTCGCTGGGATCGGGCTGGCCATTTCATTATGTGATGATCATGTAGCCGGCCTCCTCGCCGCGGCGAAGCGGCGGGGTTAAAGTCAGTTTGCGAAACGCACTTTGACCCTGCGGAGGCCGACATGAACCATTGTGGCATAGACCTGCACTCGAACAACTGCGTTGTGGTCGTCAGCGATGAGAACGATCGGATCCTGCACCAGAAGCGCTTGCCGAACGATCTGGCGCAGATACAGGCCGTGCTCGGACCCTACCGCGAGGAATTGTCCGGGGTGGTCGTCGAGAGCACGTACAACTGGTACTGGCTGGTGGATGGACTTACTGATGCAGGCTATCACGTGCATCTGGCCCATCCCGCTGCCATCAGGAAATACGATGGACTCAAGCACAGCGGGGATTTCGCCGATGCTGCCTATCTGGCGCAGTTGCTGCGGCTGGGCTTGCTGCCAGAGGGCTATGTCTGCCCGCGCGAGGAACGCGGGGCACGAGACTTGGCGCGCAAGCGCATGCAACTGGTGCGCTATCGTACCGCGCAAATTCTGTCGATCGAGGGCATCATGGTGCGACAGACCGGAAGCCGAATGAAGGGCGAGGCAGTCAAACAGCTGACCGCCGAGCAGGTCAACGCGTTGGCGTTTGTGCCCGATGTGGCGCTGGCCATGGAAGCCAACCGCGTGGTCAGCGAGACGCTGGGGCAGCAGATTGAAGTACTGGAGAAGCGACTTCATAAACGGGTCAGCTTGCGCCCCGAGTACCATCTGCTCAAGACGGTACCAGGCATTGGCGAGACGCTGGCGACCACGATCATGCTCGAGACCGGATCAATCAGCCGCTTTGCCCAAGTCGGCAATTTCAGTTCCTACTGCCGGTGCGTAGATAGCCGAAGGGAAAGTAACGGCAAGAAAAAAGGTGAAGGCAACACCAGAAACGGCAACAAATATCTCGCATGGGCGTTTGTGGAAGCGGCCAACTTCGCCATCCGTTACTCCCCGCAGGCCAGAAGCTTTTACGATCGCAAAAAGAGCAAGACGAACCGCGCACTGGCAACCAAGGCCCTCGCGCACAAGCTGGCGCGCGCGTGCTACTACATGTTGCGCGACCAGAAGCCTTTCGATGCGAAGCTATGTTTCGGATAACGGTTTGGCCAGGGGCGGTGAGCCAGGGAAGCGGACTGGTGTGAAGCCAATGTAATGATTTGGACACCACCCTTGTGCCATCTAAAGGACTGCGAAATGCTGAATCGCCCGGACCGTGAGCCACTAGAGAACTGGCGTCGTCATCACGACGACAGCCACAGGCAATGCAAACACCTCCTGGACACGGCCCGGCACCAAAGTTTCTCTGGGGCGGCAACTGGCCGCCAGGGCTGTCGCAGAACATCGCGACAAGCTTGATCCCGACGGGTGTCTGGTGCGATTCAGTTCGCAACCAAGCAATGAGAAAACGGGCGCGATAAGTATGAGCAGGACTGAAGCTGGCCCGGCGTTGTTTCTTTAACGCAAATGGTTTGCGAGGTTATGATTTTGTCCTTGACTCAGGCCGGCTAATGGGTGTCCGCTTTTAGCCAAGTTCAAATGTCCGCTTCGAGTTCATCGTAAGCTTGCCG
>NZ_BAYD01000137.1 GCF_000685075.1 Paraburkholderia oxyphila NBRC 105797 | reverse complement strand
CTCGCTATTGAAGAATGCTCGCGGGGGACGACACGCATACGGCACGTGATGCGACGACGCCCCCTGGGTAACGTTTCAGATGTGCTCTTCGTGCAAGAGATTCAGCGCGGAGTTGCGGTTTCGCGTTCCTATGCGTCTCCTGCAACGGGTTTCAGATTTCGACGAAGACTCCACCATCCTCGATCTTGACCGGATAGGTCTGAATGCCGTTCGTGAGCGGCTCGCACATGGCCTGGCCGTTGCGGATATCGAAACGCCCCTGATGCAACGGGCACTCGATTTCGTGTCCTTCGAGAAAGCCGTCGCACAGCCTGGCGTGCCCATGCGTGCAGATGTTGTCGGTGGCGAATACCTCGCCGTCCACACCGTACACAGCCAGCTCCTTGCCGCCCGCCTGCACCGCCACCACATCATCGGCGGGAACCTCGACCAGCTCGATAATCCTTGTCCATTGTCGCGTCATGATCAAACCTCAAATGGGATAAATGAGCGAGTTGGGGATCATCTCGCTGTCGAACACGCACACCCGCGATTCGAACTTCAAGCCCGCATCGGTGCGTCGGATCGTGTCGACGTAGCGCCCCACGTTGAACACCGTGGATATTTCATCGGGCTTGGTGCGGAACACCGCATAGTTCGCCTCCGCGCGGATGCGCTCCGTGTCGACGCCGAGAATGCGCGGAGCGCCCACGACGTGCCTCTGGTAATACGGGTCGTGGAAGATGGTCTCGGTCGTGCCATAGACGCGATCCTGCAACATGCCCCGGCTCTCGAAGGCTAATGTGGCGAGCGGATAGCCGCGCTCGAAATTCTCGCGGGGCTGCACCTTGTACAGGCATTCCTCAGTAAAGAATTCAGGCCACTTGTCGAGCTGATTCTCGTCTAGCGCCGCTGCATAGTCGGCATAGAGCGCGAGCAACTGTTGATATGTTTCGAAGTCGAGCATTTCAGATCTCCATCATCTGGCGCCAGTATTTGTACATGCCGCGGATCAGTGTCTCCGTCACCATGTGATCGGCGTCGGCCACTTCGCGCCCGCCCAGTTCCGCGATCGTCCGATGGAACGGCTTCTGCTCGAATCCTTCCTGCGAGAACTCGATCACTTCGCCGTCGTCCGCCGATACGAAGCCGGCCGGTCCGAAGAGATTCGCCTGGCGAAGGCGTCGGCGCGTCATTTCATCGGTGTCTTCTTCGAAGCCGAAGTGCGTCCACACGAAGTCAAACGACCCGTTGCCCGTGGGCTGAATATGGCGTGTCGATAGGGAATTGACCTGCTGCTGGATGATCACGCTCGGAAAAAGCGTCAACATCACGGCCGTCGGCTCGCCCCACCAGGGCTCCTTCACCACGTCCAGGATGCGCTCGTCATTCAGGCTCATTTGCTCCTTGAAGCTGGAGACGCCCTTCGTCACATCGTTCTTGCCGCCCGCGCCACGCGTTGAAATCATCGCGGCGTGGCGGAAATGCTCGTCCATCTTCATCTCGGACTTGTTGTCGGCGCGCCAGAGACCGAAGGTCACGAACCAGGTGTGAAGCAGGCCGGGGTGATACGGGTCCTTGATGTTCTCCTGCATCAGCTTCCAGTTGCCGGGGATGCGCTGCCGGTTGTAGCCCAGGATCGTCAGCTTGCGGCCGTTGAATACGCGGTCGAAATAAGCGAGGATCGTCGGTCCCAGATAGTCCTCGAGCGAGGGCAGATCATGATCGAACGATGCGAATACCACGCCATTGCGCGTGGCGATTTTGAGCTTCGTGAGGCCGTGATCCTTCGGATCGAAGTCCGCGGGCATGCCGCCGTTGACCTTGCCGTCGAGTTTCACGCCGCGGCGGAAAGGCACGCCAACGAGATTGCCCTTCAGATCGTAGTTCCACTGGTGATAGGGGCAGGTGAAATCCTTGCGGTTGCCGAACTTCTCGCGGCAAAAGCGAACGCCTCGATGCGCGCAGACATTCTCGACGGCATAGATCTCGCCGTCGGCTGCGCGGCTTACGATAACCGAGCGCTCGCCCACCACGGTACGCTTGAAATCGCCGGGATTCGGTATCTCCGCCTCCAGCGCGACGTAGCACCAATGTCCGGAATAGAAGAAGCGCTCGAGTTCTCGCTTGTAGATAGCTTCGTCTGTATAGGCCGAAAACGGAATCCGGCTGCTGCCTTCGTCCTTCCAGGCAGGTTTCGTGAAAACGACTGGGACCTCATTCATGCTATGTCTCCGAGGATCGGGTTATGTGGCGACGCCGCGCTAGCGGACCCCGCTCGAATAGAATGCGTCGGCGTAGATGCGCCCGGGCGCGACACCGCGTTCACGCAGCAGCATCGCAGCCGCGTCCACCATGACGGGCGCGCCCGCGACATAGGCGGTCCAGCCGCTCATGTCGCGCCAGTCATTGGCGACGGCCTGTGTCACCACGCCATTGCGGTAGCCGTCCTCCTCCTCGCCCGAGGCAACCACAGTGTGAAACCTCATGCGCGGCAGTTGCCCCTGCAGTTCCCGGAGCCACGGTTCGCCGTAGACGTCCTCTTTGGCACGCACGCCGAAATAGACATGCACGTCGTTGTCCATCTCGACCTCGGCCATGCCGCGCAGGATCGAAAGGACCGGTGCGAGGCCGGTTCCCCCGGCGATGCACACGATCGGACCTTCGGTCTTGCGGCGCAGATACGCGGTACCCAGCGGCCCGCTCACACGCACACTGTCGCCCACCTTCAATTCGCTGGCGACGTAAGACGTCACGCGGCCATCGGGCACGAGGCGGATATGAAACTCGATTTCATCGGGGTTGGCCGTAACGGCCATCGAATACGGCCGGATATGCTCGGGGGTGAACTGAAGATTCGCGTACTGGCCCGGAGAAAACCCGAACGGCTTCGGCAGCTTCAGGCGCAGACGCTTGATGTCGTGCGTCAGATCGTCGATGGACAACACAGTTGTCCTGATGATCTTTGCCGGATGAACGACGATCTCGTCTACCTCGGGTATTTCAATCGCACAATCGTCGATGAGCGTCGTCTGGCATGCCAGCACGGTTCCGCCTTCGTGCATGGGCACATTCGATTCGCCGCTACCGCTCACGAGCACGCGCCCGGCCGCTACCTGGCAGCGGCATGTTCCGCAGCGCCCCGACATGCAGCTATACGAAACAGGAATCTGGTTTGCACGCAGCACGTCGAGCAGGTTGTCTCCAGCACGCACGTCCAGTGTCTGCTGAAGCGGCAGGATGGACAGTTCCATGGTACCGGTGTCTCCGCGTTGATTTTGGATGGATTCATGTTGCCAGAGCCCAGTTTATAAATGAACAGAAGATGGCTAATACATCTCATCACCACGAGTGATAATATGGCAGCGCAACGCGGAGAGACTAGCCATGGAACTGCACGACATCGACCTGAACCTGCTGGTGGTTTTCAACGAACTGCTGCGCCAGCGCCGGGTGTCGGCCGTTGCCGGGACGCTGGGCATATCGCAGCCCGGCATCAGCAACGCCCTCAACCGTCTGCGCCGCCTGCTCGGAGACGAGTTGTTCCTGCGCACGTCCAGAGGCATGGTGCCCACTCCCTTCGCCGAGACGCTCGCGGAACCCATCGCTTTCGCGCTCAGCGCCATCCATGACACGCTCAATGCGAAGCCGACGTTCGACCCTGCATCGAGCACACGCACTTTCACCCTCGCGATGACGGACATCGGCGAGATCTATTTCCTTCCCGCGCTCATGAAACGGCTCGGCCAGGTTGCGCCAAACGTGTTGATCAGCACGGCGCACGACGCTTCCGCAACGTTGCAGGACGAAATGGAGGCGGGGCGCGTCGATCTGGCCATTGGCTTTATCCCCGATCTGAAGACGGGGATCTTCCAGCGGCGTCTTTTTCGCCAGCGCTATGTTTGCCTCTTCCGCAAGGGGCACCCGCTAGGCAAAACAGGCATGACGCTCGCCGCATTCCGTGAAGCGGAGCATGTGTCGATCGTGGCCGAGGGCACCGGTCATGGGATCGTGGACGAGGTGATCGCGCGCGCTGGCATCACGCGAAACTTGCGCTTGCGCGTGCCGCATTTCGTTGCCGTGGGCCATATCCTCCAGACGACGGATCTCATCGCCGTCGTGCCGCAAGCGTTCGCAACGGGAACGCTCGAACCCTTCGGACTTGAATCAGCGCCCTGCCCGGTCAAGATTCCGGATATCCTCATCAACGTCCTGTGGCATGCCAAGAATCATCGTGAGCCGGGCAACCAATGGCTGCGCCAGCTCATCTTCGACGAGTTTTCCGTATAGAAACCCGGTTCCGGCAAGCGTTACCGGAGGCTTCGTGCGAGCAGGCTCAACATGCGCTCGTCTGCGGCCAGGAAGGCATCCCGGTTGAAGGCCTCTTCGCGCAAAGGATTGAAGAACCCATGCCTGGCGCCCGGGTACGTGAATACGGTGGCGTTTGCCATCCCGCTGGCCGCCTGCGCAACGATGTTCCGGTGCTCGGGAAGGATGTGCGTGTCTTCTTCGCCAACGTGATACTGCAGCGGGCAGTCGATAGCGCGTAACTCGTCCAGATGCTCGTGAACCCGTACACCGTAGAAGGAAACCGCAGCGTCACATTGAAACCGGGCCGCGTACCGCAGTGCGAGCAAGCCGCCAATGCAGAACCCCACTACGGCCAGCTTGCCGTTGGAGCCCGGCAAGTGACGCGCCCACTGCGCAATGGCGTTGCAATGATCGAGCGCCGTTTCCGGATCGTAGGCCTGCATCAGCGCAAAGCCGCGTTTGCGGTCTGCCTCGCCATAGCCCAGGTCCACGCGGCGCTCAACATGACCGAATACGTCTGCGCACACGACCCGGTAGCCCTTCTCGCTCAACTTCGTTGCGATGGTCCGGATGGCCGCATTGACGCCGAAGATTTCCTGAAGCAGCAACACCGTGCCGCGCGGCGCGTCGTGCTCGCCTTCGGTCGGTCCCACGCAGAACGCTTCAATGTCTCGGTCTTGATCGACCGTGTGCCAGCCCAACGGGAACTGTGCGGTATTCATGCTGCCTCCAGTTCGACGATCGCACCGTCGTTCGTGCGGCCCTGCTTGCGCGTGAGCCCCAATTTGGTGAGTGACGGCGCGTCGGTCACTGAGTAGAGCACGGCCTCACCGCCAGGCGCTTCGTGGTGATGCCACACCCATGCAGGCACGCAAAACACGTCATTCGGCTTCCAGTTGAAACGCACGCCGTCGATCTCGGTCGTCCCGCTGCCTTCGAGCACGACAAAGACCGATGAAGCGGTTCTGCGCTGCGACAGCGTTTTCTCTCCGGCTCGAAGCAACGTACTCCTGTGCGACATGGTCGGCATGACCGACCCGCCGCTCACTGGGTTGGTATATTCGACCGTAATGGCGTCATAAGGACTACCAGGCAGATTGGCCATGGCTTTGAGCGCCTCGCGCGTATCCTCCCAGCGATAGACGAACATCGGGGAATGATCGACGCTGCCTCTTTGGTGGTCGACGAAGGTTGGCGTAATGCCGCCATACGAGTAAAGGCGCGTGGAGTATCCCGAGGGCCGGGTGATCGACTGGGTCGTTTTCGCTTGCCCTTCTTCGGCGTAGTCGAACTCGAACACCGTTGAGTTGAGCGCCTCGATCAGCGGGACGTCGAGCACGTCCACCCAGACGACCGGCTCCGTGCCGTCGTTGCCGTGATCGTGCCAGCACCCATGAGGCGTTAGCACGAGGTCGCCGCGTGACATCGGAATCTTCTCGCCCGCCACCGTGGTGAACCCGCCGTTGCCCTGCAGCACGAAACGGCTGGCGCACGGCGTGTGCCGATGGACTGACGCGCTCTCCCCCGGGTTGTACAGCGAGTAGGCGGCGAACAATGTCGACGTGATGTAGGGCTTGCCGCCCAAGCCCGGATTGGCGAACACCAGGGCGCGCCGCTCGCATTCCTCGATTGGCACGGTCTTCGACGCCACCGCGAGCCGAGGGCTGATCTCGGACCACTGCCACAGATGCGGCACGGCGGTCTTGCGCGGTTCCTGGATTTCGATGTCCGCGCGTTCCTTCCAGAACTCCACGAGGTTGAGCGCGGATGCGTCGCGCGAGAGTGTGGTGCGCACGCTGGATTGTTCATGTTGCATGGTGATGTCCCTCCTTGTCTGCTACGGGTTAATCATACACTGTATGATGCATCACACAATATAAGATGAAAAATTGGCTGTCAAGCCGGTGTTTGACGGCGGCCCCCGGGCGTTTGGGGGACAGGGCAAGTTGATGGTAGGGCACGCCGCTGATACGCTTCGCATCAGTCCACACAAGGAAGGCGATGACCGTGCAAAAGAAGACTGAAGACGTCGAGCAGGCCGACCAGACAGATGACCAGCGTCCCGGCATTCAGTCCGTTGAAATCGGCGCCGAAATATTGAGCGCGCTGGCGACTTTCGGCAGACCCGTGCCTTTGCGCTCGCTTGCGGCGAAATGCGGGATGCCGGTGGGAAAGGTACATCGCTATCTGGTGAGCCTGACGCGCTCGGGGCTTGTCGAGCAGGACGCGATGAGCGGGCATTACGGAGTGGGCAGGAGCGCCATCGCGATTGGGCTCTCCGGACTTTGGGCGTGCTCGCCCGTCAAGGAGGCCGCCCGTGCAATAGCACAGTTGAGAGACGCCACTCAGGAAACGACGTTCGGTGCGATCTGGACCGACATGGGTCCCACTGTCTGCTTGCTGGAGGAATCCGACCGGCCGATTTACATGAACGTGCGCGTGGGTGCGCTACTGCCCGTCTACCAGAGTGCGGCGGGCCGCGTATTCGCCGCTCACTTGCCCGAGGAACTCATCAAGCGAGTCGTCAAACTTCAGGAGCACGCGCTTTCGACTCCCGTCGAGAAGTTGACTTCCGGCCAGGCGCGCGAGCTCCATCAGGAAACACGCGCGAATGGCTATGCGGGGGTCGCGGGATCGAGCGTGCCTGGCGTGAACGCCGTCGCCGCCCCGGTCCATGATTACAAAGGCAACGTCACGGTCGTGATCGGGCTGCTCGGGCGGGAACATGATTTGCCGCTCTCAGGGGAGTCGGCGCAGATCAAATCGTTACTCGATTGCGCCGCGCTTGCGTCGGAGCGGCTCGGGTACCGCGCTGGCGCCACCGGTCAGCAGGAAGGCGACGACTAAAGTTGTGCGCGCAACCAACTAGATTCAATTGCTTGCTGAGCCTGAACGGTCAGCGAAAATACGCGCCATCACGCCAGCTTCACGCAGATGAATCATTTCATCGAGGTGGCGCCCTCGTCGGTGCCGCCACCGCACGCCGATGTGATCCATTGAAAGGCGGGCTCAACCGCCGCCGAGCGTGCCGGCAGCGTCGATTTCATGAGCCACAGCGGCGGCATTGCAACCCCCGGCACCTGCGGCAGCCGACACACCCGCTGTTGCTCCAGCGCCTCGCTCGCAAATAGCCGCGAGACCATGGCAATGCCCGCCTCCCGCTCTGCAGCCGCCACCAGCAGATGCGGATCGACACTCGTCATCACGCGCCGGGTTCGCAAGCCGCTGCGCCGCAGCTCGGGCAACCATGGCGCCCATTCCTGAGACTGTTCGTGCACGAGCAGCGGTGCGCGCGCCAGCACGTCGGGAAACGGCACCGCGCGCAGCCGGCTCGCTGTCTCGGGTCCGCAGATCGCCACTTTCTCTTGTTCCATCAGCAACCGGCATTCGACATCCGGCGACTTGATTGGCTTGGCCGATACGACGAGATCGATGTCGACGCGGTCGATTTCGGTCACCTCCATGTCGGTCACGAGCCAGATTTCGACGTCCGGCATCGCGGCGGTCAGTTCGCCCATGCGCGGAATCAGCCAGCCCGAGGCGAACTCCGGCGGGCAATAGAGCAGCACCGAAGCGGGGTTGCCATAAGGCTCGATCCTCTCGCGCCCGTCGCTCAGCAGCGCGAGCGCGTCGGCCACCGTCTGCGCGAACAGCTTGCCGGCCGCGGTCAATACGACGCCACGGCCCATGCGCAGGAAGAGCGACTGCCCCGTCCACTCCTCGAGTTGAAGAATCTGGTGGCTGATCGCCGACTGGGTCAGCGACAGCTCCTGAGCCGCGCGTGTGAACGAGCCCAATCGGGCAGCCGAATCGAAGGCCAGTAATGCCTGGAGAGGTGGGAGTCTGCGCATCGAGGTATGAGCGATATCGATAGTTCCAGAAAAATCCTTCGCTTTTTTATCCGCCTTTTCTGGCAAATCATAGCGTACATGGGATTCACGCTGAACGACGCGACAACTCGTATGAATCAATTTTCTGGCTCCTGACTCACCGATCGACCATGACATCCACCTTTCAGCAAGACAACCTCACCGCCGGTTCCTCGCAAGCAGGCCATCACTCGCCGCAGCAATCCGAACCCGCTTCGCCGACCTACGCCGGGCCGCTGTCGTTCATGCGACGCCCCTATGGCCGCGATCTCACCGGCGTCGACGTCGCCGTATCGGGTGTGCCGCTCGATCTTGCGACCACCTATCGTCCTGGCGCCCGCCTGGGCCCGGCCGCCGTGCGTGCGGCCTCGGTGCAGCTCGCCGAGCTGGGCGTCTACCCGTGGGGGCTCGCGCCGCTCGACGCACTGAACGTGATCGATTACGGCGATTGCTGGTTCGATGCGCACCGGCCGTGGACGATCCGCGATGCCATCGCGGCCCACGCCCGCACCATCCTCGCCTCAGGCGCAAAGATGCTCACGCTGGGCGGCGACCACTACATCACGTACCCGCTGCTGATCGCACACGTCGAACGTTACGGCCGCCCCCTCAGCCTGATTCATTTCGATGCGCATTGCGACACGTGGCCCGACGAGCACGCCGATTCACTCAATCACGGCACGATGTTCTACAAGGCGATCCGCGAAGGCCTGATCGATCCGGCACGGTCGGTGCAGGTCGGCATCCGGACCTGGAACAGCGATTTCATGGGGGTGCGCGTACTCGACGCGCCCTGGGTCCATCGTCACGGCACCGCGGCTACGGTCGAGGAGATTCTCTCGGTAGTGCGCGACCGCCCCACCTATCTGACCTTCGATATCGACTGCCTCGACCCTGCCTTCGCCCCAGGCACCGGCACGCCAGTCTCGGGCGGACTTTCGTCGGCGCAGGCGCTCGAGATCGTGCGCGCGCTGGACGGTATCCAGCTTGTCGGCGCCGACGTCGTGGAAGTCGCGCCTTCGTACGATCACAGCGACATCACGGCGCTCGCGGCCGCCCATCTCGCGGCCGACATTCTGTACCTCATGCGCCATCAACGGCCGATCAGCGCATCCTGAACGCGCCAATGCCCTACAACGACCACAAACACATTCGGAGACATCATGCCAGCACCGTATTTGCGGACTACACTTGCCTTGCTCGCCGGCTGCGCATTCGCGACAGCAGCGCTCGCCGGCGATAACGCGCTCAACGTCTATAACTGGGACGACTTTATCGCTAAGGATACCGTACCAAACTTCGAGAAGGAGACCGGCATCCATGTCCGCTACGACGTGTTCGATAGCGACGACACCTTGCAGGCGAAGCTGCTTACCGGCTCGTCGGGTTATGACATTGTCGTGCCCTCGTCGAGCTACCTCGGTGCGCAGGCGGCCGCGGGGATCTACATGAAGCTGGACAAGTCCAAGCTGCCGAACCTTGCCAACCTCGATCCGCAACTGGTGAAACTGACCGACGCAGCCGATCCGGGCCATCAATACGGCGTGCCGTGGGCATGGGGCACGACCGGCCTCGCCTACAACCTCGACCAGGTTCGCAAGGTGCTCGGCCCCTCAGTGGCGCTCGACAACTGGGACATCCTGTTCAAGCCGGAATACCTGACCAAGCTGAAGAGCTGCGGTGTCTCGCTGCTCGACTCGCCAACCGACATGTTTTCGATCGCCCTGCACTATCTCGGCAAGGATCCCAACAGTCACAATCCGGCCGACTATCAGGCCGCCTATGAATTGCTCAAGAGCATCCGCCCTTATGTGACGCAATTCGCCCTTTATTCATGGATCAACGACCTCGCCGGCGGCGACGTCTGTTTCGGCGTGAGTTGGTCGGGCGACGTGAAGATGGCGGCCAGCCGCGTGCATGAGGCACACAAGAACTTCCAGCTGGCGTACTTCATCCCGAAGGGCGGCGCGCCGGTATCGTTCCAGATGATGGCGATCCCGAAAGACGCGCCGCATCCGGAAGCCGCGCTCAAGTGGATCAACTACATCGAGCAGCCGGAAGTCCATGCGGCGATTACCAACACCGTCTTCTATCCCAACGCCGACAGCGCCGCTTCGAAGTTCGTCAAGCCCGAGTTGCTCGACGACCCCATGGTTTATCCGAAGCCCGAGGTGCTCGCAACGCTGTTCATGCAACAACCGCTGCCCGCGGCAATCAAGCGCCTGGAAACGCGTCTTTGGTCGCAATTGAAGGACGGGCGCTAAGTTCGATTTCATCACATGGCGGCAGCACGCCGCCCTATCGGCTCTCCATGCAAACGCCGAGAGTGACCCACATCCATAACCTGCTCCATGACTTCTCGGACCCGGCCGCCCGCGTCGAGATCAGAAAGTGTGTCTGATCCCGACGTTCACCCCAACCGTGGTTCCCTGCACTTCGAAAAATACATTGGGATAAGACACGGACAGGCCGGTATTCGCCGCACCATGGTTGTTGACTACGCCGACCTGCGTGTAAAGCGTTGTCCGTCTGCTCAGGAAATACGCCGCGCCCACAGACGCGAGGAGCGAGTGATTATCGGAATTGTTGCGATCGCGCGTTAGCCAGATACCACCGTTAAAGTCGAACTGTGATGCCATGATGTAGTCAAGTCCGCCACCATAGACATAGTTATTGGCGGCGCCCGCCACTTTGTAATTGATGAATACAGCCTTCGCCGTTAACGACCCGATCCGGTATGCCGCACCGAGCGTACGGCCGACGAATGCGACGGTGCTGGGAATCGGCGTGTTGACGGTCCCGCCGCTGTTGCCGTCGTAAATGGCCCCATTGAGCATTACAGTGCCATTGTCATATTTGAGGCTCGCGGCATATTGCCGGCCCGCCTGGAAATCACCGGCTTCCCCGCCAAGCGCGAGCATGACGCTGCCTTCGAGTCCGGCGATCTTGGGGCTGGTATAGGAGATCGCATTGGAGTTGTGTACGCCCGTCAGGAAGACGTTGTTGCCGTAGATGCTTTGTACATCGCCGAAGTTCGCAAAACCCCTTGTGTCGGAATCGTAGATCGTATTTACGAACGGCGAGAACTGCAGCCCCGCCCTGACCTCCCCGTAGTTGCCCTCCAGCGCGACCCACGCCTGACGGCCGAAGAAATTCCCGTTCGAATCGTTAATGCCTCCGGTGCCGGTATTGAATCCGCTTTCGATTTTGAACTTGGCCTTTAGTCCCCCGCCCAGGTCTTCCACGCCGGAAAAGCCAAATAGCGATGGCGATAAGCCCCCATCGGCAAGGGCGAACGTTCGGCCGGCGTTCTGGCCTTGCGCGTTGGGGGTCTTGCTCGTGAACAACAGCGATGCATCAATGACGCCATACAGCGTAACGCTGCTTTGAGCGTGAATAACAGGCGCAATCCCAAGCAACGCAACCGCCAATATCGATCGTTTCATGCTTCGAGGTCTCCACTTGTCTGATGCGATGCAATCGCACTGTGTTGGTTAGTGGAGCAAGATTAGCGATAAATTTTCCGAGTGCGCAGTTTACGTGGTCGGTACTTTCCCGAGTAGTACCAAGTAAATGCAATCGAAATCGAGCCACCGAAGCAACGCATGCGCTTGCGCTGCCAGAGAAGCGGGTTTGCCCTGCTCCGTGTGCGAGAGCCGCGGATCTATCTCCATCATCGATGCGTCCAATCGGAAATTTGCTGCTGTTCAGATGGGACGCGACCGTGCATGATCGTCGCTGTAAATCTCGCGTGAATGGTTTCTCTTAATCCATGCATCGACATGGATAAGAAAACCATTAGTTATCCGGATTTTTATCGGCGTAGTTGGTGGCTGTGGAAAATTCTCACGTAAAAATAGATGGTGGAGACACGAGAGTGATTGAAGCGCGTGCCGAAGCGGCACAACAACTTCTGGATCGGATGGCGCGCGGCACACTGAGTCGCCGAGGCTTCATGAAACTGGCCACTGCGATGGGTATTGCCGCCGTGCTCGATCCCGCGCAGACGCAACAGGCGTTGGCCGCCGGCGAGACGCAGCGCGCCAACCGGCAGGCCATCAAGGATAGCTACGACTATGTGATCGCGGGTGCGGGCGCTGCGGGCTGCATCATGGCCGCACGCCTGGCGGACGCGGGGGCTGAAGTGCTGCTCGTCGAGTCCGGCGGCTCAGACAACCTGCCCCAGGTGACCACGCCAGGCTTGTGGTTCACCAATATCGGCGGTCCGCTCGACTGGAAAGTCAAGGCGGCCCCGTCACCCTACGTCAATAACCGGGCCGTGCCCGTGGCCATGGGCCATGTTCTCGGAGGAGGCACGAGCATCAACGCCATGCTCTGGGTACGCGGGTTGAAGCAGGACTACGACGGCTGGGCCGAGCAAGGCTGCGATGGCTGGGGCTTTTCCGATGTGCTGCCCATCTACAGGCAACTCGAGGACTGGGAAGGCGGGGCCAACCAGTGGCGCGGCGTGGGTGGCCCATTGCACGTCTGCACGACACATTCCCCTCACCCTACCGCGACAGCCTTTGTTGGAGCCGCGCGTCAGATGGGCGTGCCCATCCTCGACGACATGAACGGCCCGATGCGCGAAGGCGCAGGCTACGTGAATATGAGCATCAACCGCGACGGCAGTCGTGCAAGCGCCGCGCGTGCCTTTCTGCGTCCGGCGCTCGGACGCCCGAATCTGACGCTGCTGCTCAACACGGACGGCGTCCGCTTGCGTTTCATGGGGACCCGGTGCACGGGGATTACGATCAGCGGCGCGGACGGCGTGCGCAACGTTCGCGCGAGGCGCGAGGTCATCGTGACCGCCGGCGGCATCGCGAGTGCGAAGCTGCTCCTGCTGTCCGGCATTGGCGACGCGGAGGACGCGCGCCGGCACGGCATTGCTCCCGTCGTCGATCTGAAAGGCGTCGGGCGCAATTTCCAGGACCACCCGCTGCTGTTTGGCGTCACGCTCGGCTACAAAGGCGCGTTTCCGCCGCGCTCGATGACGAGCAATGCGGTCGAGGCAGCGGCCTATGTGCGTAGCGATGCCTCGCTGCGCGACCCCGATGTCGCCATGGTCCTTCAACAGGTCTCGGTGGTCACGCCGGAGATACGCGCGGCGTTCGGCGCCCCTCCGGAGAACGGCTTTGTTATTTCCCCGGCCCTCGTGCGTCCGACGAGCCGCGGCCGCTTCCAGCTCACGAGTGCCGACTGGCGGCAGCCGGGCCAACTCGACGCCGGCTTTTTGTCGACGGACCACGACCTCGAAACGACCGTGCGCTGCATCGAACTATGCAGGGAGCTCGGGCAGCAACGGGCATTCGATCCCGTGCGCGCGGCAGAGGCGATCCCGGGCCGCTCGCTCGACAAGGCGGCGCTGCGGGACTTCGCCCGCAATGCGACGATCAGCTTCGGCCATCCGGTTGGCACCTGCAAGATGGGCGTCGATGCAATGGCGGTAGTGGATCCGCAATTGCGCGTCCATGGCGTAGAGGGATTGCGGGTCTGCGATTCGTCCATCATGCCGAGCATCGTGACGGGCCCGACCAGTGCCGCCAGCCACATGATCGGCGCCAAGGCCGCGGGCATGATCCTTGGCGCTGCGTGATCGCGTCAAGACTGTCGTGATGCCCTAACAGGAGGGTTTTTCATGTCGATGCGGCTCGAGGGTAAGGTTTGCGTGATCACTGGCACCGGCGGGAGCGTCGGGCGCGAGATCGCGGTCACGTTCGCACGGGAAGGTGCGCTGATCGTCGGTTGCGGTCTACGCGCCGACGACAGCGAGGCAACCGTGGAGGCGGTTCAGGCCGCAGGTGGGCAGATGGTCTCCTTGCACCCCTGCGACCTCACGAAACCATCGGACTGCCAGGCGCTTGTCGAGCTCGCCGTTGAAAAATTCGGCCGCATCGACGTACTGGTCAATAACGCGGCAATGGCCTACTTCAACTGGATCGAAGACATCTCCGACAAGGAATGGGCGCGCAATCAGCGCGAAGAGGTCGACCTCGTGTTCTATCTCACGCGCGCGGCATGGCCTTATCTGAAGGCAAGCCGCGGCGTGGTCGTGAACATGGCTTCGCTCACCGCGCTCATGAGCTTCAGGGATCTTGGCTCGCTGGCGCACACGACCGCCAAGGCCGGCATCATCGGCATGACGCGCCAGTTGGCGATGGAGGGGCGGCAGCACGGGATTCGCGCCAACTCCATTTCACCGGGCGTGATCGAAACGAACCAGACGCGCGAGCAGCTGAAAAACCCGGAGTGGTCCGGCTACATGCTCAACAAGACGCTGCTGGGGCGCCTGGGCAAGCCGGAAGAAGTGGCGAAGGTCGCGCTGTTTCTCGCCTCCGACGACAGTTCGTACGTCACCGGCGTCGCCATAGAACGCCAGCGCTTCCTCAATATCGCCCACTTCCAGCGCGACGTGGTTGAAGCCGATGGCGCGCGGCTTTCTGGAATCAGCCATTTGACCCTCCTCTCGGGTGCGATGCCTCCATCCAGTATGGAGACTGAAGCCGCCTGACGCCAGCCGCTCAAAGAGGATTTGATTCATCCAATTCTGGATAGATGCCGTGCCCCAACCTTGATTCTGGAAGTTTTTACGGCCATCAACTCTTATATAAGACATAAGACATTTGACGTTAGAGGCCATTGCCACTAAAATCGCGTTCAAAGCAGTGCCCGGCATAGCCTCGGCGCGCCGGGAAAGCCTTCCCCTAAACGCGATATCAGCAGGTCCCCCCATGCTTGAAAACTTTCGTGCTCACGTAGCCGCACGCGCCGCGCTCGGCATCCCCCCCCTGCCCCTGACCGCCCAGCAGACCGCCGAGCTGGTGGAACTGCTGACGAATCCGCCCGCGGGCGAAGAGCAGACGCTGCTCGACCTCATCACGAACCGCGTGCCCGCCGGCGTGGACGAAGCCGCCCGCGTGAAGGCCGGCTTCCTGGCCGCCGTGGCCAAGGGCCAGACGGCCTGCGCGCTGATCTCGCGCGCCCGCGCCACCGAACTCCTCGGCACGATGCTGGGTGGCTACAACATCGAGCCGCTGATCGAGCTGCTGTCCGACGCCGAAGTGGGCACCGTGGCCGCCGACGCGCTGAAGAAGACCCTGCTGATGTTCGACCAGTTCCATGACGTCAAGGAACTGGCCGACAAGGGCAACGCCAACGCCAAGGCCGTCCTGCAAAGCTGGGCCGACGCGGAATGGTTCACGAGCCGTCCGGAAGTGCCGGAAAGCCTGACCATCACCGTGTTCAAGGTGACGGGCGAAACCAACACCGACGACCTCTCGCCGGCCCCGGACGCCACCACCCGCCCGGACATCCCGCTGCACGCGCTGGCCATGCTGAAGAACGCGCGTCCCGGCATCACCCCGGAAGAAGACGGCAAGCGCGGCCCGGTCAAGTTCATCGAGTCGCTGAAGGAAAAGGGTCACCTGGTCGCCTACGTGGGCGACGTGGTCGGCACCGGCTCCTCGCGCAAGTCGGCCACCAACTCGGTGCTGTGGTTCACGGGTGAAGACATCCCCTTCATCCCGAACAAGCGCTTCGGCGGCGTGTGCCTGGGCGGCAAGATCGCTCCGATCTTCTACAACACGATGGAAGACGCTGGCGCCCTGCCGATCGAGCTCGACGTGTCGCAGATGGAAATGGGCGACGTGGTCGAACTGCGCCCGTACGAAGGCAAGGCGCTGAAGAACGGCGCAGTGATCGCCGAGTTCCAGGTCAAGTCCGACGTGCTGTTCGACGAAGTGCGCGCCGGCGGCCGCATTCCGCTGATCATCGGCCGCGGCCTGACCGCCAAGGCGCGTGAAGCGCTGGGCCTCGCCCCGTCGACGCTGTTCCGCCTGCCGCAACAGCCGGCCAACAGCGGCAAGGGCTTCTCGCTGGCGCAAAAGATGGTCGGCCGCGCGTGCGGCCTGCCGGAAGGCCAGGGCGTGCGTCCGGGCACGTACTGCGAACCGAAGATGACCTCGGTGGGCTCGCAGGACACCACGGGCCCGATGACCCGCGACGAACTGAAGGACCTGGCGTGCCTGGGCTTCTCGTCCGACCTCGTCATGCAGTCGTTCTGCCACACCGCCGCCTATCCGAAGCCGGTGGACGTGAAGACGCACCAGACGCTGCCGAACTTCATCAGCACGCGTGGCGGCATCGCGCTGCGCCCGGGCGACGGCGTGATCCACTCGTGGCTGAACCGCATGCTGCTGCCCGACACCGTGGGCACCGGCGGCGACTCGCACACGCGCTTCCCGATCGGCATCAGCTTCCCGGCCGGCTCGGGCCTCGTTGCCTTCGCGGCCGCCACCGGCACGATGCCGCTGGACATGCCGGAATCGGTGCTGGTCCGCTTCAAGGGCAAGATGCAGCCGGGCGTCACGCTGCGTGACCTCGTCAACGCGATCCCGCTGTACGCCATCAAGCAAGGCATGCTGACGGTGGCCAAGCAAGGCAAGAAGAACATCTTCTCGGGCCGCATTCTCGAAATCGAAGGCCTGCCCGACCTGAAGGTCGAGCAAGCGTTCGAACTCTCGGATGCATCGGCTGAGCGTTCGGCCGCCGGTTGCACGGTGCACCTGAACAAGGAACCGATCATCGAATACCTCAACAGCAACATCACGCTGCTGAAGTGGATGATCGCCCAGGGCTACCAGGACCCGCGCAGCCTGCAACGCCGTATCAAGGCGATGGAAGCGTGGCTGGCCGACCCGCAACTGCTGCAACCGGATGCGGACGCCGAATACGCGGCCGTCATCGAGATCGACCTCGCCGACGTGCATGAGCCGATCGTCGCCTGCCCGAACGATCCGGACGACGTGAAGACGCTCTCCGACGTCGCGGGTGCCAAGATCGACGAAGTGTTCATCGGCTCGTGCATGACCAACATCGGTCACTTCCGTGCCGCGTCGAAGCTGCTCGAAGGCAAGCGCGACATTCCGGTCAAGCTGTGGGTCGCTCCGCCGACCAAGATGGACCAGAAGCAGCTGACCGAAGAAGGCCACTACGGCGTCTTTGGCACGGCCGGCGCCCGTACCGAAATGCCGGGCTGCTCGCTGTGCATGGGTAACCAGGCACAGGTGCGCGAAGGCGCGACGGTCATGTCGACCTCGACCCGTAACTTCCCGAACCGTCTGGGCAAGAACACGAACGTGTACCTCGGCTCGGCGGAACTGGCGGCGATCTGCTCGCGTCTGGGCAAGATCCCGACCAAGGACGAGTACATGGCCGACATGGGCGTGCTCAGCGCCAACGGCGACAAGATCTACAAGTACATGAACTTCGACCAGATCGAAGACTTCAAGGAAGTGGCCGACACCGTGACGATGTAAGCGAGCTGTCGGGCTAGGGCGCGGTGTTCTGGTTGTAGATCCGCGTCGTAGTGCCACGAAAAGGCGCCGCAGGCTGAATGTCTGCGGCGCTTTTTTTTTGGTGCGGAGCCGGGGCGAGCCAAGGACAAAGGCCCCTTCCGCCCGCCGCTCAGTAGGCGGCGCGCAGCGCCTCGCTGGCAAGGGCAAGCCGCGACGCGATGACCTTCACCATGAATCGATGAAATTGCTGCGCGGCTGCGGGGTCGTCTTGCTCTAGAGCCGCAAGCGCGGCCAGCGACAGCCTGCGCACGCGTGTCGGCATCTCGGCGAACACGTCGGCGCTGCGCGGATGCTGCGTGTACATGGCCATTTCCCCCACCACCGTGCCCGGCAGGCAGGCGCGCAGCCTTACCGAGCGCCCTTTTCCCAGCGGCAACAAGACCGCCACCCGCCCGCACTCGATGAGGTACAGCGCATCGCCCGGCTCCCCGCGCAGGAACAGCGGCTGGCCCGCAATCAGGTCACGCACTTCAAGCCGCGTGAAAAGTGTCTTCAGCGCACTGGCCGTGAAGTGTGGCGCGAGCATAGCGTGCAGGTCGTCACCACGCTTCGGCGCGCTCGTGCATGACGCGAGCAGTTGGTCCTCGACCCATTCCAGGCCCGCATCGAGCGTGTCGAATTCACGAATCCGCAGATTGAGCGTGCCGGTTTTAGTCAGCAGATCGCGCGAGCGCAGCGGCAGCGCGGTCAAGATCAAGTCCGCGTCCATGGCCGCACAGAGCTGCCGCAGCTTGACGAAGCTGATCGACACCGACGCGTCTATACCCTGGGTCGACGCGAAGTCGAGCACGACGAAGCGGACCGGCGCCGCATGGCGCGCGGCGAGCCGCTCGCGCAAGCGCTGAAGGATCGAATTGGCCGTGCCGAAGAAGAGAAACCCTTGCAGGGACATGCCGCACACCTGTGCGCCGAGCCCGCGCAGCGCTTCGGTTTCCTCAATATTCCGCTCGACATTCGAGGTCCGGCTGCGCAGGTCAAACTCCATCCGGATGCAACTGACCCGGCCGTAGAGCAGCGTGAACATCACGCACGCGGCGACGACGCCTGCAACCACGCCGATGATCACCCCCCAGGCCGCGATCGTGCCGAGAATGACGGGCACGAGCAGGTACTCGTACCAGCTGAGCTTTGCCCAGGCGCCTACGAGCCACTGCACGAGCAGGCGCAACCCCATGAACAGCTGCAGGCCGACGAGCACCGGCACGGGAAAGAGCGCGACGAGGCCGGGCGACGCGGCCAGCGCGACAAGGCACGCGAGCGCCGCGAACACGCCCGCCAGCCGGCTTGTCGCGCCCACGCGCGCGTTGAGCATCGAGCGGTTGAACGACTGATAGCCGACCATGCCGCCCAACAGCCCGCTCGCGAGATTGGCGAGACCCGCGGCCCGCATCTCGCGATTGAGATCGACCTCCTCGCCCGTCGCCGCGCCGATGGCCGTCGAATTCATCAGGATGGTGACCGCCGAGGCCGACGTGACCACGAGGCTTTCCGGAAGATGCGCGGCGATCGCCGGCCAGTCGACGCCGCCGTGCGCGAGCTGCGCGCTCAGGTGCAGCTCCGGAAGCCCGCCGAGCCGCAGCGCCGCGCGCGGCAGCAGCAGCCCCATGCCGCGCGCCTCGTCGATCGACAGGCCCGCGGCGCGCAGCAGCACGTAAAACAGGACGATTCCGAAGGCCAGCGTGAGCGGCAGCGCGGCGACGTGCTTCCAGGTCCGCATCAGGACGGTGGCCACGACGCCAACGACCAGCGCGGGGAGCCACGCGAGCCAGTGAAGATGCGTCAACACCACGAGCGTGTGCCATTGCAGCGGCTCGCCCGTCATCACGCGGAATGCGCCGGCGAGGAGCAGATAGCCCGTGCCGGCGAGAAATCCGCCGAGCACCGGGTATGGCAGGAATTGCAGCGAGCGGCTGCGCTTCGACGAACCGATCGCGTAGAGCACGATGCCGGTCACGAGCGAACAGAGCGCGATCGCAATCAGCACGGTCAGGAGCAGCGTCTGTGGGGAGCCGCCGTCCGCGCGCACGCTGCTCGCGACGCCCGCGGCCACACCCGCGAGAAACGCCGCCGCATTGCTGTCGGGGCCGCCGATGTTCAGGCGCATCGAGCTCGTCAACGCAATCACGAGCGCCGTGACGACACAGCTGACGAGCGCGGTGGGCACGCCGAGCATCGCGTAGCGGGCGAGATCGGCGCTGAAGATCATCGTGCCGAGGCTCATCGCGTAGCACAGCATGACGAGCGCCGATACCGCCCCAGCGGCCAGATCCCCGGGCAGCCCCGCGACGCGCGAGCGTAGGCGCGGCAGGACGTCGGAGACGGAAACGGTCTTTCCCGGCTTCACGTGAATTCCCGGTGGAATGCAGCGGTGCGATGGGGAACGGCTCAGTATCCGTCCGTGCCCGAAAGGCTGTCAAACGCCATACGCCGCCCCTGGCGGGCGCCTACACTGGGTATTCATCGGCACGTTTGCCCGAGAGGCTCGGGCCGTTCGCAACGGCAACCGGCGCGCTTTTCGTCTGCGCTTTGAGTCTATGGCAAGCAACCGGAAGCGGACCCGGGCGGCACAGCGGCGCGTGCCCCCGGCATTGGATGCAGGCGGCGAACATGGATATTGAGCAGTGGCTGCACGTGCTGGGGCTCGAGCAGTACGCGCAGGCGTTCGCGGCAAACGATATCGATCTGTCGCTGCTCGCGCAGCTCACCGACGCCGACCTGAAAGAGCTCGGGGTGCAGTCGCTTGGCCATCGCAAACGCATTCTCGCTGCCGCGCAGGACTCGGCGGCCGCGACCGCCGCCGGGCCGGCGGCGCACGCGCCCAGCGCCCAGGACGCCCCCGCGGACGAGCGCAGGCAAGTCACGATCCTCTTCGCCGATCTCTGCGGCTTCACGGCGCTCTCGCGCACGCTCGATCCGGAAGAGCTGCGCGCATTGATCGGCCGCTACACGGCACTCGTCGACGGCATCGTGCTCGCCTGGGGCGGCACCACCGACAGGCACATCGGCGATGCGGTGATGGCGCTGTTCGGCGCACCCCGCGCGCACGAGACGGACACGCTGCGCGCGGCCCGCGCGGCGCTCGATATCCATGAGGCGCTGACGCAGTTGAGCGCGCAGGCCGCGCGCACGTTGCAGGCGCATATCGGCATCGCGAGCGGCGAGGTGGTTGCGGGCGCGCTCGGCTGCGTCGACGCGCGCGACTACACCGTGACTGGCACGCCGGTGAACCTGGCCGCGCGGCTGCAGGCCACGGCGGCGCCCGGTGAGACCTGGGTTTCCGATGACGTGGCGCGCGCGCTCGGCGACGCCGCCGTTTGCGACGCGCTCGGCGAGCAGCGCTTCAAGGGCATCGACATGCCGGTGCGGGTGTGGCGTCTGCGTGCCATCGAGAGCGAATCGGCCATTGAAGCGGCGAAGGCGAGGCAGAGCCTGTTCGTTGGACGCCAGGCCGAGCTCGAGCAGTTTCACGGCATCGTCCACGCGTGCGTCGCGAGGCAGGCCGGCCACGTCGTCCATGTGCGCGGCGAAGCGGGCATCGGCAAGACGCGGCTGGTCGACGAGATGCGCCGCTACGCGCAGGCGCAGGGCTTCGCGATCCATCGGGGCCTCGTGCTCGATTTCGGCGTGGGCAAGGGGCAGGATCCCGTGCACGCGATCATCGGCAGCCTGCTCGGCCTGCCCGCCGGCGCGTCGAGCGACGCGCGCGAGGCCGCCGCCGCGCGCCTGGCCGCCGAGGGCGTCGTCAAGGCCGAGCAGCAGGCGTTCCTCCACGACCTCCTCGGCCTGCCGCTCGCCGACGAATGGCGGGCCCTCTATGACGCGATGGACCACGGCGCGCGCAAGCGCGGCAAACAGGCGCTCGCTGCGAGACTGGTCGACGACGCGTGCCGGCAGGCGGCGACACTGATCGTCGTCGAAGACCTGCATTGGGCCGATCCCGAAGTGCTGGCCTATCTCTCGGCCTTCGCCTCGGGCATTGCGAACGGCCCGGGCCTGCTCGTGACGACCTCGCGCGTGGAAGGCGATCCGGTCGATGCGGCCTGGCGCGCGCGCTGCCGGGACATCCCGTTCGCGACGATCGACCTCGGGCCGCTGCGCAAGGACGAGGCGCTAAGTCTTGCTGGCAACTTCATCGACGCAACGCAGCGCGTCGCCCTCGCCTGCATCGAGCGCGCGGGCGGCAACCCACTGTTCCTCGAGCAGCTATTGCGCAACGCCGAGGAAGGCAGCGGCGGCGCGGTGCCCGCCTCGATCCGCAGCCTCGTGCTCGCGCGGATGGACCGGCTCGCGCCGCACGACCGCCTGGCCTTCCAGGCGGCCGCCGTGATCGGCCAGCGCTTCGACATCGCCTTGCTGCGGCGGCTAATCGACGATCCCGGCTACGTCTGCGACGGCCTGCTCGCCAACGCGCTCGTGCTGCCGGAGGGCGAGGACTTCCTGTTCGCTCATGCGCTGATTCAGGAGAGTGCGTACTCGACGCTGCTGCGCGCGCGCCGGCGCGAGTTGCACCGCTGCGCGGCCGACTGGTTCGCGCACGGCGACCCCACGCTGCACGCCCAGCATCTCGACCGCGCCGAGGACGAACGCGCTCCGCGTGCCTATCTGGCCGCCGCGGCCGCCCAATGCGAGGCCCACCTGGTCGAAGCCGCGCTGCGCCTCGCCGAGCGGGGCCTCGAGATCGCGCAGACCGACGCGGACCGCCACGCCCTGCGCTGCTGCAAGGGCGAGCTTCAGCGCGACCTGGGCGACATCGCGGGATCGATTGCCACCTGGCGCGCGGCGCTCGCGGCCGCCCCCGACGACGCCAGTCTGTGCCGCTGCCAGCTCGGGCTGGCGGAAGGCCTGCGCGTGAGCGAAGGGCTCGACGAAGCGCTAGACCTGCTCGAGGCCGCGCAGCGGATCGCGGAGCGCGACGACCTGGTGGCCGAGCTCGCGAGCCTACACTACCTGCGCGGCAACATCTTCTTTCCGCTCGGGAAGATCGATGCCTGCGGCGCCGAGCACGAGCGCGGGCTCGCGTTCGCCCGGCGCCTGGGCTTGCCGGAGGCCGAGGCGCGCGCGCTTGGCGGCCTCGCCGATGCCGCGTATGCGCAGGGGCGGATGCGGACCGCGTTCCGCCATTTCAGCGATTGCGTGGCGTTGAGCCGCGAGCACGGGTTCGGCCGCATCGAAGTTGCCAATCGTCCGATGCAGGGCTTCAGCCGCATCTACCTGAACGATGCGCGCGAGGCGCGCGAAGACGCTGTTGCCGCCGCACGCGCCGCCGAGTTGATCGGGCAGCCGCGCGCGCAATTGCTGTGCGAGACGCTGGGCGTGTTCGCCTGCTGCGAGCTGGGCGATGCGCAGGGTGCGCGGGTCCATCTGGAGCAGGAAATGCGCGTGATCCGGCAATTGGGCGCACGGCGGTTCGAAGTGCAGAACCGCGAAATGCAGGCACGCGTATGGCTTGCCGACGGACGCCGCGGCGAAGCCGTGAAAGCGCTTCGCGAAGCGCTCGCGATCTCGCGCGAAGTGGGCACGCAGTTCTGCGCGCCGAAAGCCTTGAGCGCCCTCGCCTGCGCAGTCGACGAGAACGACGAGCGCGCGCGGCTGCTGGCAGAAGGCGAGAACCTCCTGCGCCTTGGCGCGGTCGGCCACAACCACCTGTGGTTCTACCGTGACGCCATTGAAGCGATGCTCTCGGCCCGCGATCCGGCCGGCGTGCTGCGCTACGCGAGCGCCCTCGAGAACTACACGCGGCACGAACCGCTGCCCTGGGCCGAGCTGTTCGCGGCGCGCGGCCGCGCGCTTGCTCGCGCCCTGCAGCAGCCCACGGACGAAGCCGTGCGATGCGAGCTCGAGCGTGTGCGAACCGGGCTGCTGCAGGCGGGCTTTCGGTACTACCTGGCCGCCGTCGATGCGGCGCTTGCGGCTTGAGATCACCGCCCGGTCAGGATCCGAAGGATTTTCTGCACGATGGATTCGTGCCGTTCGAGCGCCTCGGCGAGCGTGCTTGCGCCATAGCTCTCGTTCTCCTCGGGCGCTTGCATTCCGGTGATGCGGGTCACAAAGAGCGCGGGTTCTCCAGTCTTCGCGTCGGCCACACCGCGAAAGCGGGTCGTGACCGTGACGCCGGACTCTTCGAGCAGCGTGCGGCGAAACACCAAATCGTTCTCGGCCATCCAGCGCGACCACTCGCTGCGGTCGAACACCTCGACGGGCCTGTTCTTCGCATCGAGGACGTAGATGCGTTCACTCTGGGGCGGGACGGAGCGGGATTTCATGATGGGGAGGCACAAGGCGCCGGGCGCTCGACAATGAGCCGTGAAGCGGCCCCATGCGGCATACTCAAGTCAAGTTCAGGATACTCGAAGACCCACGGACATGGTTACCGACCTCGCACGCTCCTGGTTGACCTTCAGCCCCCCTGTAGCCGCGGCAAAGGCCGCCGGCCGTCCGCTCGTGGCGCTGGAGTCGACCATCATTGCCCACGGCATGCCGTACCCCGAGAACGTTCGCACCGCGCGCGAAGTGGAAGCGCTGATACGCGAGCTTGGCGCCGAACCCGCGACGATAGCGCTGATCGGTGGGCGAATCCGTATTGGCCTTTCCGACGACGAGTTGGAGCTGCTCGGCCGCTCGGATCAGGTCCACAAAGTCAGCCGGCGCGACCTGCCGGCCGTGCTGGCGAACGGCGGCCTCGGCGCCACGACGGTGGCTGGCACGATGATATGTGCGGCGCTGGCCGGCATCGAGGTCTTTGTCACCGGAGGTATTGGCGGCGTGCATCGGGGGGCGCAGGAGACTTTCGATATCTCCGCGGATCTTCAGGAGTTGGCCAGGACCTCGGTGGCGGTGGTTTGTGCCGGGGCGAAGTCCATTCTCGATATCGGGCTTACCCTGGAATATCTGGAAACGCATGGCGTGCCGGTGCTCAGTTGCGAGCAGGATAATTTTGCTGCGTTTTATACGCGGGACAGCGGGTATCGCGCCGATTTCAGGCTTGATGATGCGGCGGACCAGGCGCGATTTATCCGTACCAAATGGGATCTGGGGCTTGTGGGTGGGGTGGTGTTGAGCACACCGGTTCCGGGGGCGGCGGCGATGCCGGCTGAAGAGATCGATGCGTTGACGCGGCAGGCGCTGGATGATGCCGCGGAGCGTGGTGTTAACGGCAAGGCCGTCACTCCTTTTTTGCTGGCCCGGATCAAGGCGCTGACCGGTGGGCGTAGCCTCGCCACGAATATTGCAATCGTGAAACATAATGCCGAAGTGGGGGCGAGGCTGGCGATCGCGATGGGGAGCATGGGGTGGTAGCCTCTATGCGGACTTCGCCGCGCCTTTGGTTGGCGTCGCCTTTGGTTGGCGTCGCCTTGGGCGGCGTTGGCCTTAACTTGG
>NZ_BAYD01000138.1 GCF_000685075.1 Paraburkholderia oxyphila NBRC 105797 | reverse complement strand
CGGCCCAAGACCCGCACGAAAGCGCTACGAACCGCGTTTACGGTTCCACACCAGCATAAGCGCCAGCCTGCTCGAGCAGCCAGGTTCGAAAAGCCTCGAGCGGTTTCCCGTGACTAAACTCCGTAGGATAGACGAGATAGTAAGCCGCATCCGAACTGCCATTAAGCGCGGCAGCGGGCGATTCAAAGGGAATCACGAGCCCCAGATGCTTGAGCTGCCCCTCAACAAGAAACCTCGGCACGAGCGCGACCCCGATCCCAGCCGCCGCCCCGGCAGTCAGCATGGTATGCAGCTCATACCGAACCCCCTGCATCGTCGCATTATCCTCAACCCCTAGCGCAGCAAACCATTGGGTCCAGCCATGAGGCCGCGTAGTCGAATGAAGCAGCGGATAAGCAAGCAACTCATGCGCCTTCTTGATCGGCTTCTTCAGCAGCGCAGGCGAGCAAATCGGCACCACTTCCTCACCAAACAGATAATCGGAAGTCGTCCCAGGCCAGGTAGGCTTCCCATAATGAATCGCCGCCTCAAAATGCGACTCATCGAACGAGAAAGTATCCGTCCGCACGCCCATATTGATCCGCACATCGGGGTTACGGTCGTTGAAGTCCTTCATGCGCGGAATTAACCACTCGGAAGCGAAAGTCGGCAAGACCGCCAGCTCGAGATAGCCGCCGCCGCTGCCATGCGCGACGATCGAGAGCGTGTCCTTGTCGAGATTCTCCAGCGAGCGGCGCACCTGCATGCCGTAAAGCTTGCCCGCGCGCGTCAGCACCACGCGCTGCTTGGCACGCACGAACAGCCGCACGCCAAGGCCCGATTCGAGCGTGGCGATCTGCCGGGACACGGCGCTCTCCGTGAGAAAGAGCTCCTTGGCCGCCTGGGTGAAACTCTCATGCCGCGCGGCTGCTTCGAAGGCAATCAGCGCGCTCATGTTGGGGATCCTGAATTTGCGCATGGTAGTTCCAAAAACTCATCGACTGCCAATTTTATGTCACTTTACGGCGGGCGTGGCGTTTTGAATAATTTATCTATGCGCTGTATGGGATCGATTCCGTCCCATGCCCCAATTAGCTGGAATTCGCTGTGATCAGGGAGATGGCAATGAGAAATTCGAATGTTGAAAGCCTGTTGCAGGGTTTGCTCGGTGCGCAAAAGACCGATCGTCTCTTTGCGACCCTCAATACCCCCGCGCTGCTGCAGGAATGGGAAGAGGGCGTCGTCACGCGCGCCGAGCTGGCCCAGGCAATGAACATGGCATTGTTCGAGGACCTGCTCGAGCGTTCGCCCAACGGCCGCAACTACACCAACGACGCAATCGCGCAGGGTGGGTCGGTGTACTTCGACCACGGCGCGCTGCGTACGGTCCGCTGGGCGCAAAGCGGTGCGCTGCCCCCCGGCGAGGCGGCGTTCACGCGCATCCTGTTGCCGCTCGGCTTCAAGCTCAATGGCCGCTATCCGCTGGACAAGCTCGGCATGACGGGCCGCGCCTATGTCCATGAAGATGCGCCGGACGAGATCGCGCAGTTCTTCGTGAGCGAGCTGCATCCGGAGCGCTTCTCGAAGGCGTTTCAGCAGGCGGTGTCCAACGTGCTGAGCTCCTCGCGCGATCCGCTTACGCCGCTCGCCGTCTCGCAGCTTGCCGAGCTCGCACGCGATGGCTATCTGCCGATCGAAACCGCACGCGAGTTGCTGCCCGTGATCGTCGGCGCGTTTTCGCGTCAGCATGATGCGCCCAGCGTCAACGACTACGAGACGCTGCTGGCCGAATCGGCCGAAATGGCGTGGATTTCGACGGAAGGCAATGCGTTCAACCATGCGACCGACCGCGTCGCCGATGTGTTCAAGCTCTCCGACGACGAGAAGGCCAAGGGCCGGCCGATGAAGCCCGACGTCGAGCGCTCGCGCTCGGGCCGCGTGTTCCAGACCGCCTATCGCGCCGATATCGTGCTGCGTGAGCTGCGCCAGAACGATGGCGCCATCGTGATGCGTGAGGTGCCGGGCTCGTTCTACGAATTCATCACGCGCAAGCGCACCTTCAATCAGGCCACGCGCCAGTGGGAAACCGATCTGCGCTTCGACGCCGGCAACGCCACCGGCATCTTCAAGATGACCGCCAACACCGCCAATACCGCTGCGGCCGGGAAGTAATGTGAAAGCCGCCACACCGTTTCAGGCCAGCGAGCCGTTGCTGCAAGGCGTTCAAGCCGATCTCCACCGCACGCTGCGCGGCGAAGTCCGGTTCGACGCCGGTTCGAAGGCGCTTTACGCCTCGGATGCTTCGAACTACCGGCAAATCCCGCTGGGCGTCGTGGTTCCCGCCGACGTGGAGGATCTCGTTGCCGCGGTGGCCGTGTGCCAGCGCCACGACGTGCCGTTCCTGACGCGTGGCGGCGGTACCTCGCAAAACGGTCAGTGCGTGAACGTGGCGGTGGTGGCGGACGCCAGCAAGTATGTGAACCGCGTGGTTTCCGTGGACCCGGTCGCGAGGACCGCGATCGTGGAGCCTGGTGTCATCTGCGACTCGCTGCGCGATGCCGCCGAGGTCCACGGTCTCACGTTTGCGCCAGATCCGGCCACGCACAGCCGCTGCACGCTCGGCGGCATGATCGCGAATAACTCGTGTGGCGCGCATTCGGTCATGGCGGGCAAGACGGCCGAGAACGTCGAGGCGCTGGAGGTCCTGACCTACGACGGCGCGCGCTTCTGGGCCGGCCCCACCAGCGAGGGCGAGCTGGACGCCATCATCGCCGAAGGCGGCCGTCGCGGCGAGATTTATCGGCGCCTGCGCGAACTGCGCGATCGCTACGCAGACTACATTCGCCGCGAGTTTCCGCAAATCAAGCGCCGCGTCTCGGGCTTCAATCTCGATCAGTTGCTACCGGAGAACGGCTTTAACGTCGCGCGTGCGCTCGTGGGCACCGAAGGCACGTGCGCGATCACGCTGCAGGCCAAGGTCCGGCTCGTGTATAGCCCGGCATGCCGCGTGTTGCTCCTGCTCGGCTTCAAGGACATCTACGTGGCGGCCGATGCCGTGCCGCACTTCACGCGCTTCAATCCCATCGCCATCGAGGGACTGGATCGCGGCATCGTGCGCGGTCTGCAGGCGCGCGGCCTCAAGAGCGAGGAAATCGCGCTGCTGCCGCGAGGCGACGCGTGGGTCGTGCTCGAGTTCGGCGCGGATTCGATGGAGGACGCGACACGTCAGGCCAAAGCGGCGGAGCGCCATTTCCTCACGGGCGAGGCCGGCCCGGACGTGACGGGCTTCGTCGTCACCGAGAAAGTGCAGCAGCAGAAGATCTGGTCGATTCGCGAGACGGGCGCATCGGCGGTCGCGCTCTCGATCGATCCCGGCAAGCCCGACCCGATGGTGGGCTGGGAAGACGCCGCCGTCGATCCCGAGCGGCTGGGCGACTATCTGCGCAATTTTCAGGCTCTCGTGGACCGCTACGGCTATGAGACCTGCCTGTACGGCCATTTCGGCGATGGCTGCGTTCACGCGCGCATTACCTTCGATATCCGCACTGCCGAAGGCATCCTCAAATGGAGAGGATTCCTGCGCGAAGCGGCGCAGCTCGTCGTGGACTTCGGCGGTTCGCTCTCGGGCGAACATGGCGACGGGCAAGCCAAGGCGGAATTCCTGCCGATCATGTACGGCCCCGAGATCATGCAGGCGATGGAGGAGTTCAAGGCGATCTGGGACCCGGCGAATCGCCTGAACCCCGGCAAGGTCGTCAACGCCTACCGGGCCGACGAGAATCTTCGCATGGGTCCGTCGTACAAGCCCGTCAAGCTCACGACGAAGCTGACCTTCGAAAGCCCCGAGGGCGACGGGATGCAGCGCGCGGTCGAGCGCTGCATCGGCATGGGCAAGTGCCGGTCGCTCGACGGCGGCACGATGTGCCCGAGCTTTCGCGCCACGCGCGAGGAGCGCTTCTCCACTCGCGGCCGCGCGCATCTGTTCTGGGAAATGCTGCAGGGCGAGGTCATCAAGGACGGCTGGAATAGCCAGGAAGTCAAGGAGGCGCTCGACGCGTGTCTCGCCTGCAAGGGCTGCAAGTCCGATTGCCCCACGCATACCGACATGGCCTCGTACAAGGCCGAGTTTCTGTCGCACTACTATGAAAATCATCGCCGGCCGCGCCAGGCGATGTTCATGGGGAGAATCGGCCAATGGGCGCCCTGGGCGAGCCGTTTCCCGCGGTTGGCGAACTTTGCGATGTCCGCGCCGCCGCTGGCCCGCATCGGCAAATGGGTCGCGGGCGTGGCCGCGCAGCGCGAACTGCCGGCTTTCGCGCCCAAGACGTTCAGGGCATCGCACGGTAAAAGGCGTGCGGCACCGGGCGCCGTGAGGAAGGCGGCTCGCCAGAAGGTGATCCTCTGGGTCGACACCTTCAACGATCATTTCTCGCCGCAGGTTGCGGCGGCCGCGATGGAGGTGCTGGAGCGCATCGGCTATGACGTGGTGCTGCCGCGCAAGCGTCTGTGCTGCGGACGGCCGCTCTACGATTACGGCCTGCTCGATGAGGCGCGGGCGCTGCTGTCCGGCATCGTCGAAGCGCTCGCCGATGAAGTCCGCAGCGGCGTGCCCGTGGTCGGGCTCGAGCCGGGCTGTCTCTCGGTGTTCAAGGACGAGTTGCTCAAGCAACTCCCGAACAACGACATTGCACGGCGACTTTCGCAACAGAGCTTCCTCTTTTCGGATTTCGTCGCGCAAGCGCAATTCGAATGGCCGGCGCTCGATGCGGATGTGTTGGTGCACGGGCATTGCCATCAGAAGTCGCTGTTCGGCATGAAGGGCGAAGCCGCCTTGCTGGGCAAGCTGGGCGTGCGCTGGACGCTGCTCGACACCGGTTGTTGCGGCATGGCCGGCTCATTCGGCTTCAACGCCGATCACTACGATTTGTCGATGAAGATCGGCGAGGACAAGCTTTTGCCGCTCGTGCGCCAGGCGTCGCGCGAGACGCTGGTCGTGACCAATGGCTTCAGTTGCCGCGAGCAGATCGCGCAGGGCGCCGGACGTCATACGCTGCATATCGCGGAGCTTGCATTGCGCGCGCTTGCGCAAGGGAAAACGGGGCAACTCGAACGTGAGCCTGCGTGTGCAGAGGCAACGGCGTAAGCGCCGCCGATCGAGTCAGGCATTCGGTAACGTCAAATTTTCGAATCAGCATTATCAAGAGGTCATAGCATGAAAGCATCGAGCATACTCAAGGAACTCGGCATCGCCCATCTGGCGGAAGCCGGCGATATCGCCGTTCACTCGCCGATCGACGGCGCACTGATTGGCCGCGTTTCGAGCGAGCCGGTCGCCAACGTCGATGCGCTGCTCGACAAGGCGCAGGCCGCGTTCAAGGTCTGGCGCAACGTGCCGGCGCCGCGCCGCGGCGAACTCGTGCGCATCCTCGGCAACAAGCTGCGCGAGAAGAAGCAGGCGCTCGGCAGCATCATCACGCTCGAAACCGGCAAGATCCTTCAGGAAGGCCTGGGCGAAGTCCAGGAAATGATCGATATCTGCGATTTCGCCGTGGGTCTCTCGCGCCAGCTTTACGGCCTGACGATTGCATCGGAGCGGCCCGGCCATCGCATGGCGGAAACGTGGCACCCGATGGGCGTGTGCACGGTCATCTCCGCATTCAATTTCCCTGCGGCGGTGTGGTCGTGGAATGCGGCGCTCGCGCTCATTTGCGGCAATGCCGTGATCTGGAAGCCTTCGGAAAAGACGCCGCTCACCGCGCTCGCGGTTGAAGGCATCCTCCAGGAAGCGCTCAAGGCGTTCGGCGACGCACCCGAAGGGCTGACGATTCTGATCAATGGCCGGCGCGAAGTCGGCGAGAAGCTCGTCTCCGATCCGCGCTCGAACATCGTCAGCGCGACCGGCAGCACGGAAATGGGCCGCGCCGTCGGCATCGAAGTGGCGCGCCGTTTCGGCCGCTCGATTCTCGAGCTCGGTGGCAACAATGCCGGCATCGTTTCCAATACCGCGAACCTCGAGCTCGCGCTGCGCGGCATTCTCTTCTCGGCCGTGGGCACGGCAGGCCAGCGCTGCACGACGTTGCGCCGGCTGTTCGTGCACGAGAGCATTTACGACAAGACGGTCGAGCGTCTCAAGACGCTCTACGGCAAGGTGTCGATCGGCAATCCGCTGGAGCAGGGCACGCTGATGGGCCCGCTCATCGACGAGCAGTCGTTCGGCCGCATGCAGGCCGCGCTCGCGCGGGCGAAGGCCGAAGGCGGCAAGGTGTTCGGCGGCGAGCGTCACATCGTGAGCGGCAGCGAGCACGGCTTTTACGTGCGTCCCGCGATTGTCGAGATGCCGTCGCAAACGGAGATCGTGCTCACGGAAACCTTCGCGCCGATCCTCTACGTGCTCAAGTACAGCGATTTCGACGCGGCCATCGAGGCCAACAACGCCGCTCACCACGGTCTTTCGTCGTGCGTGTTCACGACCGACCTGCGTGAAAGCGAGCGCTTCCTCTCGGCCAGCGGCAGCGATTGCGGTATTGCGAACGTGAACATCGGCCCGAGCGGCGCCGAGATCGGTGGCGCGTTCGGCGGCGAAAAGGAAACGGGCGGCGGTCGCGAATCGGGCTCCGATGCGTGGAAGGGCTATATGCGCCGCGCGACCAACACGGTGAACTACTCGTCGGCATTGCCGCTCGCGCAGGGCATCGATTTCAATATCGACTGAAATCGCCAGGCATTCCTTTATTGTTGAAGTTCACGCCGTCCGGATGTGTTGCGCCGGACGGCGCACGGCCCTGTTTCGACCCACTGCGCTTTCCGACCTTTCTCGAGCGACGCCATGTACGAGTTCACTTCCCCGTTTCAGCAGCCCTCGGGCTCCCCGATTCGCGAGCTATTCAAGTATCTCAGCGAGCCGGGGATGATTTCGTTCGCGGGCGGATACCCGGCCAGCGATCTGTTCGATGTCGAGGGGCTGCGCCTCGCAGGGGAGCGCGCTTATGCGAGCGCGGTTCAGTGCCTCCAATATGGGCCGACCGACGGCCTCGCGACATTGAAGCGTCAAATCGTCGAGCTGATGGGCCGGCGCGGCGCATCGTGCGAAGCCGACGAGGTCGTGGCGACCACGGGTTCGCAGCAAGGGCTCGATTTGCTGCTGCGTGTGCTCGTCGAACCGGGCGACGTCGTGCTCACCGAGGAGCCGGCCTACCCGGCAACGCTGCAGGCGCTCAGATTGCAGCGCGCGCGCATCGTGGCCGTTCCCACCGACGCGCACGGGATTCGGGTGGACGAGCTTGCGGCGCTGCTGGAATCGGGTGCGTGCGGCAAGCCGAAGCTGTTGTACACGGTGCCGACCTTTGCCAATCCCACCGGTGCGACGCTGGCCGCCGAACGCCGTCGCGCGCTGCTCGCGCTGGCGGTCAAACACCGTTTTGTGGTGATCGAGGACGATCCCTACGGCGACTTGCGCTTTGCGGGCGAGCCGTTGCGTTCGCTGCTCGCAGAGGCGGAGCAAGTGGACGGCGCGCGCAACTGGGTCGTGCATTTCGCGAGCCTTTCCAAGATCGTGGCGCCTGGTCTGCGCGTGGGCTGGATGGTCGGTCCGCGCGAAATCACGCGGCGCTGTGTGATCGCCAAGCAGACGGTCGATCTGTGCAGCTCGCCCTGGACCCAGGCGGTCGCGGCTGAATACCTCGCGGCTGGCGCGCTCGAACAGCATCTGCCGAAAATCACGGCGGCCTATGGCGTGAAATGCCGCGAACTGTGCTCGGCGTTGCGCGAGCAGTTGGGGGACGCCATCGAGTTTCAGCAGCCTGAGGGCGGCATGTTCGTGTGGGCCCGGCTGCCGGGAATCGATGCATCGGACTTGCTCGCGCGCGCGATCGAGCAGAAGGTCATTTTTGTGCCGGGCAAGGCGTTTTACGCCGATGCCGCGGATCGTGCCGCGTTGCGGCTCTCGTTTGCCGCCCCTGATGTGGAAGCGATCAGGGAAGGCGCGCGTCGAATGAAGCGGGCGTATGATGCGGTGGGCGAAGCGCAGTAACGCAGGCCTGCAGGTTTCGGCCTGGCGCATCTTCACGGCAGCAGCTTGGTCTCCATGCACGACCGGAGAAGATATCACCTACCGCGCCATGACGGTGACTACCACGTGCAGGATGAACGAAGGTCCATAACACGGGCGTCCTTCGCTATCCTCGATGCGCCAGATCGAGGCGACCGTGCAGCTTTCCTTGGGGGCTGCGAAATCGACAGAGAGACGGACGGGCTGTCCCGGTTGCGTATCCGGAATCGCGATCTCCCGGTGCAAGCTCGCCAGATATGCGTCGAGCACGATCTCGAGTTCGGTTTTGTGCGGGACGCGCCGCGCCATCACATACTCGCCGTCAACCCGTACCAGACGCCGCCCATACCAGGGGCGCTCGCCTAAATTCTGAATCTCCCACACTTTCTGAAACACTTCTCCGGGCAAGACAACCGCATGGTCCGGGGTGGTGACATCGGCATTGAAGACTGCGACATCTTCCGGGTCGAGCAGGCCCGTTGCCCGATTCGTAGGTGCCACTGGTGCGCCTGACGCCGGCGCTCCGCCAAGATCCGCGTAGTACCGGAACAGCAACAGCGGCGACACTTCAATGGCCTTCGCCAGCTTCACCAGGGTGCGCACTGACGGATCTTGAGCAGCCCCGCCTGCAAGACCATACAGATAAGTTCTTGACAAGCCGGCTTGCCTTGCGATAGCCGTCATCGACTTGCCTAGCTCGCGGCCCCTCCGGGCAATCAAGGCACGCAGTGTTTCTTTCTTCAATCGCACTTGATCCCCTTGCGCAATGACATGCGGTTACATCGATTGTTCGCCAAAAAAGACACTGTGATTGCCACGATAAACCAGGACGTTCGCAGAATACAACCCGAGTGGCGATCGATCCGGACGGTAGATGTTGATTGAGAGCGTGTTCGAAGCATTTCGCGGACGCGAGAATTTACCGGGCGGACGTTGGCCGTCGCTCAATTCAACGTGAATTGGAGGTGACGATGTCAAGCATCCAGGACTGCGCAGGGAGTATTGCCCGAACGGGATTTGGAACGATCCCGATGACCGCAACGATGATGGAAAGCTATGCGTTGCTAGTTGGTGGCTTCTCCGCTATATCCGAGGAAACGAAGCAGAGTTATTGTTTCGTCGATGATACTGATGGATTTCTCCCCTTCGGATCGGAATACGCTCATGTCAAAACCAACCCCGATCTATGTGAGCGATTTTGCTACTGGCATTCACATGTGTCGAGGCGTCAATCTCATGCATTCAGTAAGGATTGCTATCTGAGTGTCGCTATGGCGTACGAACGCGAAATTAGCAGTCTCGCTCAGGGCACTATTGACGGCGTTTGTCAGGAGTTCGGTGCGCCGTCATTTCCATCCATACGAGACAGCTCTTACCTGCAACTATGCGTTTACAGTCCGTCGCAATTGGGCAACCAGCGACAATTCGCCCAAGATCCTCACGAAGACGGTCATCTGCTGACCTTTATTCGTCCAAATCTCGACGGGCTCGTTATCTTGCGTGGTCGGTCAGTAGAACCCGTGCGCTTGCTTGAGAATGAGCTAGCGGTCCTTTCGGGTTCCCTTCTGACGCAGCTATCGGATTGTGCAATTCCCGCGATTTATCACGCGGTTTTAAACGCCCATCGCCCTCGCAAGCGCAGCTCGCTTATTTATTTCGTAAATCCCGACCGCACAGAAACGTTCGTTGGGTTGCGCCGGGGGCAGCGGGTCGACTTGTCCACGACGATGAACGATCACCACACCGGCTTCGGCAACAGGCCGATAGCTCACCAACCGGAGAAAGCTTGAGGCGAGGGCGCAATGAACGGATCACCGCCGTCGCTGTTTCTTGAAGGGTTTCTGTTGGGAATCGCTCTGTTCTCTGCGCCCGGCCCCAAAGACACGCTGGTTATCCGCCAGGGTGTCAGCGGCGGTGCAGTATGGGGTGTCGCCGCGATTTGCGTTGTCGCTGACGCCATTCTTATCGTTATCGGGACGGCCGGCGTGGGGAGGCTATTGAGCGATCACCCCCGAATGGTTTCCATCCTGTTGCTTGCTGGCGCCGGCTATCTTGTCTGGTTCGGCGGGCAGCGTATTTGGGCGTGTATCCGGAATGAGTCGATGCCTGACATGAACAGTAAAGCGAATACTCGATATAGTCCGCTACGAAAGGCTGCCGCACTAAGTTTTGCCAATCCTTATGCGTGGCTGGATACGGTGGTCCTCATTGGCTCGATAGCGGCAACCAAGCCGAACGGACAGCGGTCGTCATTTTTGATTGGCACAATTGTCGCCTCATGTCTGTGGTTCATGCTGCTTGCCTCTGGTAGTCGCAAATTGTCGGGGCTATTCAAACACCCGAGTGCGTGGCGTTGGCTTGACGCGGCAATTGCACTACTGATGGGGTATCTCACTGTTGGATTGATAGCGGACTCTGCCCGCCTGTTTTAGCTCGGGTCAGTCAAAGCAAGCCGCGCCAGCCAACCCCGCTGGCGCGGCCTCCCTCAGAACGAATGCGTGATGCCGACGTGCGCAAGCAACTGCGACTGCGTCGACGAATTGCTGTTCGGGTAGGTCGCTGCCGACGCACCGGTGCCCGGCGCCTCCTGATACGTGAGCGTGACCTGAACCTGGGTGTGCTTGGAGAGCGAATACAGATTGCCCGCCTCGATCGTGTTCCAATGGTCGCAGCCCATGCGTGAATGCGTGTAGTCGAGCGTCACGGCTTCGGCGGGCGTGAAGCGATAAGTCACCCCGCGTCCTGATTCTGCATGTGTTTGGAGGCGCGATGATCGCGCGCGCGCCGCCATGGCGCGTGCAATCGCACGGCCCCTGCGTCACTCCCACCGCGTTTACACAGAATTCTAAGATGATTAACATATAATTACACCTTGACCGGGCTGGAGGCTCGTCGTGCTGGGTGACGGGTATAGCGGGGGAAGGGGCATGATTGACGTGGATGTTCCATTGCTGACGCACGAAAGCAAGTGGATACGCTTGCGCGACGCGTGCGGTGAGCGCGGGCTCGTTGCCGTGGGCGTTGGCCCGGCAGGCGGGCGCGGGTTCCAGTTGCTTGACCGCTTTGCGGCGCTGGGCGACCAGCTCGATGCCGCGGGCGTGAACCTCGTCTTCGTCTATCCGTCGCAATCCGCCCGCCACGTTCAGGATCCCCTTTCCGCCCTTGCCGCGCGCTACAGGGGCAAGCCTTGCCTCCTGCTCGACATGGCCGGGCTGTTCTTCGGCCATGCATTGCCGCCTCAGGCGCTGCGCGTCAAGCGTTTCGACCGGCACATGACATGCATGGAGACGGTCACGATAAGCGCGCGAGAAGCCGGCTGGGACGCATCGCTAGCCGACTTCCTTGCCAGCGCGCTTGTATAATTTGATTAACTTGTCCGGACCCGAAAGACCTGCGTGATGGAAACCAAAAGCGCCCGACTGACGATTCTGATCGACCCCGCAAAGAAGGCGGCATTTGAAGAGCTGTGCGCCGCACAGGATCTGACCTCTTCACAGGTCGTCCGTCAATTGATTCGCGATTACCTCGCGCAGCATGGCGTGACCTACAAGACGAAGAGCACCGTTGGCACGCGCACGCGCCGGTAAGTCCGCTCAAGTCCGCATCGCGGCTTGCTGAAGCTGGACCACCGGATGCCGCGGCCGCGACGCACACACGGCGTGCCGGACCATCCGTCGACAATCACCGTAACAACCGCCTTCAACAGGCGTGAGAATTGACCATGAACGCAATACCGCCGTGCCCGCAATGCCATTCCGAATTCGTGTATGAAGATGGCGCCGTCTATATTTGCCCGGAATGCGGCCACGAATGGGCCGTGGGTGCCGAGGGAGCGACGGCAGAGCCTGCCGCAAAGGTGTATCGCGATTCGGCGGGCAATATTTTGCAGGACGGCGATACGGTCACCGTCATCAAGGACCTGAAATTAAAGGGCTCAGGCGGCGTGATCAAAATGGGCACCAAGGTGAAGAACATTCGCCTCGTCGATAGCGATCACGACATCGACTGCAAGGTGGATGGCTTTGGTGCAATGAGCCTGAAATCGGAGTTCGTCAAAAAGGCGTGACCGGCGTTCGGGTTTTCCGGTCGCAACTGTGGCAATCACCATTTGCAAAAGGATGGATCGAGATGAGTCACGTTCCCGGACAAGCCGCTTCTCGCGTAGCCATCGCGCGCGCCGACTTCGGCCGCGTTTCGGTTTTGTTCGGCGCGAAGAACGGCAAATACCCTGACGGTAACCAGGTGCTCATTCGCGGCTCGGACACGCGCGCGGCCTTCGATACGCCGCTGGTCTCGAACCATATCGGCGCCGAGTTCGACGCGACTGAACTGGTGGTCATGGGGCACGTGCATGAAGATCATATGGCTGGCCTGCACCGCATTCCTCGCGCCGCCGTTCACGTGCATGAAGCCGATTTGCCCGCCATCCAAAGCTGGGAGGGCATGTTTGCCGCCTATGGCACGGGCGTGAAGGATCCTGGGGCCTTGCAGGCCATGCTCGAGCGCGACTTCTTCTATGCGCCAAGGCCGGACGCGCAAGGCTACGTGGACGGCGCGTGCTGGGAGCTCGGCCAGTCGCGCATTCGCGCCTTCCACCTGCCGGGCCATACTGCCGGCCACTGTGTCCTGCTGGTCGAGCCCGAGGGCGTGGCCTTCACCGGTGACATCGATCTCACCGGCTTTGGGCCTTACTATGGCGACAGCTGTTCGAGCCTGCACGATTTTCGCCAGAGTCTCGCAAGGCTGCCCGATATTCCGGCGAAGGTCTGGGTCACCTCGCACCACCGGGGCGTGTACACCGACCGCGAGCATTTCTTGCGCGATCTCGCCGTGTTTGCCGCCAGGATCGACGAACGCGAACAGCGCTTGCTGGCATGGCTGAAGGAGTCGCCCAAGACGCTGGAGCAACTGGTCGAGCAACGGCTGCTATATCCGCGCGGCTATGAGAACCCGTGGGTGGTCTCGGCCGAGACGCGGACCATTTCGCAGCATCTGGCTGAACTTGTGGCCGCTGGCCGGGTCAAGATGGACGAGGAGGGTGTCTACCGACTCGCATGAAAGCGGGCAGGCAGAAGCCCCAAACAAACGCCAAAAAAAACGCCAAAGAAATCGTGCCGATCTCCAGAACGCGCCGCAACCTGACTCTTGGATTCCCCCTTCTGCTGGGCATGGCTGGCATGAGCGCCATGACCCGCCCGGCAAGGGCAGCCGAATCGCCCTTTGCCGACCTCGAGCGCCGCAACGGCGGCCGCCTCGGCGTCTTCGCCATCGACACCGGATCGGGCCGCACGCTGGCCTGGCGCGCCGATGAGCGCTTTCTCATGTGCAGCACGTTCAAGGGTTTGCTCGCGGCGCAGATCCTCGCGCGCATCGATGCCGGGCAAGAGCGGGCGGACCGGCAGGTGCGCTATACGGAGCAGGACCTGATCTTCACGTCGCCGGTGACCAAGGCGCATGTCGCGCACGGCGCGATGACGGTGGGTGCGCTGTGCGAGGCCGCCGTGGAGGTGAGCGACAACACCGCGGCCATCCTGCTCATGCGCAGCGCGGGCGGCCCGGAGGGCCTCACGCAATTCGTGCGCGGTCTTGGCGACAGCGTGACCCGTTCCGATCGCTACGAGCCCCACTCGAACCAGTACAGCGGCGCGCTCGACACCACGACGCCGCGCGCGATCGCGCAATCGGCCCGCAAGATCCTGCTTGGCAACGTGCTGAGCATGCAGTCGCGCCAGCAGCTCGAAGACTGGATGATCGCGTCGACGCCGGGGCGCGCACGCATCCGCGCCGCCTTGCCCGCCGACTGGCGCGCGGGTGACCGTCCCGGCACGAGCGTCGAACGCGAAACGAACGACTACACGATCGTGCGCCCGCCTGGCCGCGCGCCGCTCGTCGTCGCGGCGTATTACGACGCGCCGGGCCGTGATATGGCGCGCCGCGAGGACGTCTTGCGCGATGCCGGTGTCGAGTTCGTGAAGTGGGCGAGCACGAGCGCGTGATGCAGCACGTACAGCACGTACAGCAGGGGCAGCGCAATGCGCGGATCGATCTGATGCGCGGCATCTCGATCCTTCTCGTGCTGTTTCATCACTTCAACATTGCCTACCGCCTGAACGACACGAGCCTTGCGGCGCTATTCGGCTGGGACGCCGTGCACGCGCTCGCCCGCAACGGCAATTACGGCGTGACGATGTTCTTCGTGATCTCGGGATTTTTGATCACGTCGAATGCCGAGCGGCGCTGGTCCTCCATCGCACACGTGAATTGCCGCGCGTTCTATGCGATGCGATTCGCGCGCATCGCGCCTTGCCTGCTCTTGCTGCTCGCCCTGGTCAATCTGTTTGCCGCGATGGGCGTGGCGATCTTCCAGAACCGCGCCCCGGCTGGCGTGGCCGTTTCGTTCTGGAGCGTGAACCTCGCCTCGCTCACGTTCTGGATGAATGTGCTGATCGGCAAATTCGGCTGGGTGAACTATCCGCTCGGCGTGCTGTGGTCGCTCTCGGTCGAGGAAGTGTTTTATCTGTCGTTTCCTGTCCTCTGTGTCGTGCTGCGCCGCGAATCGCGGCTGTTCGTGTTGCTGGCCGTCATGGTCGCCCTGGGGCCGTGGTATCGCTTCACGCATCAGGACGACGAAGGCGGCTTCCTCTATGCGTATTTCGCGTGCTTCGACGGCATCGCGATCGGCTGCGCCACGGCGCTGATTGCAAAGCGCGTCGCGCTGGGCGGGCGCGTGGCCGCGTGGTTACCAGTGCTCGTTGTCGGCGCGATGGCCTGGCTCTATCTCTATCGGCCGATTGGCGAGACGCACGTTTTCGGCGTCACCGCGATGGCGCTCGGTACGGCTTTCCTGCTGCTGGCCGCGAACCAGCGGCAGGGCGCGCCAGTGGGGCGTCGATGGGGGAAGGGCATCGAATGGTTCGGATGCCTGAGCTATGAGCTTTATCTGTTTCATCTCGTGGTGCTCGGCTGGCTGCGCACGGCATGGCCGCCGCAAGGCACAGCGGGCGACGGCAAGCTGCTGTTGCTTGCCGGCTTCCTGGCGCTGTCTGCCGTGCTGAGTGCGACCGTCGCGCGCTGCTATGCCGAGCCGCTCAATCGCTGGCTGCGCAGGCGGCTATGCGCGGCGCAGGCGATTCCGCGCACAGCCGCCGAGCGCTCACTCCAGTAGTTCCCTGACGCCCTGGGCAGCGGCGCGGCGCAGCGCCTCCAGGTCGAGGCCGGGAATCTCGCCGTCCTCCACCACCACGCGCCCATTGACGATGCTGTAGCGCACGCGCACCGGCTCGCCCGCCGCAACGGGCGCGACCGCGAGGTCGTGGAAGCCGTCGAAGCGCAGTGCGTTGAGGTCGTAGAGCACGAGGTCGGCGGCCTGGCCGGGCGCGAGCGTGCCTACGTCGCCCAGCCCGAGCACGCGGGCGCCGCCGGCCGTGCCCCAATGGATGACTTCTTCGACGGTAGTGGCCGCGGCGCCGTGCGCGGCCCGATGCACGAGCCACGCGAAGTTCGCCTCGTGGGTCATGCTGCCCGATTCGTTGGACGCCACGCCGTCGACGGCCAGCGACACCGGCACGCCCGCATCGGCCATGCGCCGTGCGGGCGCGATGCCGCTGCCGAGGCGCGCGTTGCTGACCGGGCAATGCGCGCAGCCCGTGCCGGTCTCGGCCAGCATGGCGATCTCCGATGGTTCGAGATGCACGAGATGCGCGAACCAGACGTCGGGGCCGAGCCAGCCGTGGTCGGCCACGAACTCCACCGGCAGCTTGCCGAAGCGCTCGCGGCAGAAGTCGACATAGCGCGAGGTTTCCGAGAGGTGCGTATGCAGCCGCAGCCCGAGGCCACGCGCGGCGCGCGCCAGTTCCGGCAGCAGTTCGGGCGGCAGAGAGAACGTCGGCGTGGTGGGCGCGACCACCACGCGCCGCATCGAAGCGGCGCCGCTATCGTGATAGCGCGCCTTGAGGCGCTCGATGTCGGCGAGCATCTGGTCGAGCGTCTCCGGCTCGAGCGCCGTCTTCGAGAAGCCGGGATGATCGCCCGCGGCTTGCAGCGCGCCGCCACGGCACAGCACGAAGCGCAAGCCGAATGCGGCGGCTTCCTCGAACAGCAGATCGCCGGTCTCGACGCTGCCGTGCGCGTGGTACAGATAGTGATGATCGGCGCACGTGGTCACGCCCGAGAGCAGCATTTCAGCGAGGCCGAGCCGCGCCGCCGTGCGCGCGAGCTCGGGCGTGAAGCGCGCGAGACGTGGATAAGGCACAGCGGCGAGCCAGTCCTGCAGATCGGCATTGATGCCGGAAGGCACGGCCTTGAGCAGGTTCTGGAACAGGTGATGGTGCGTGTTGACCCACCCCGGATAGACGACGCAGTCGCGCGCATCGATCACGCGTTCGTTGGGCCGGGGCGCGAGATTGGGCGCGATCGACTCGATCCGGCCGTTCGCGATCCGCAGATCGACCTGGCCGAGGCGCGCATGCTCACCCGCGCGGCCGCTCATGACGGCAGCGGGATTGCGGATCAGTATCGATTGGGTTGGCTCGTTCACGATCAGGCATCCTCAATAGTTTCAATGAAGGGAAATGCAGGTGAATCTCGAACCGGCGCGCGTCAGTCGCGCGCCATCGTCGCGCAGGCCGCGTCGGCGTGATCCTCCTGAACGCGCTCGGCGGGGCGCACGCCGTTCAGCAGCGCGTTGAGCACGACCGAAACGAGGCACGCGAGCACGACGCCGCTGTGCAGGAAGGGCTGCGTCCACGCGGGCATATGCCCGAACACCTGAGGCGCCATGACCGGGATCAGCGCCGTTGCAATCGTGAAGCCCACGATCAGCACGTTGTAGCGATTGCCTTCGAAATCGACTTTCGCGAGCGTCTGCACGCCTGCCGCGACCACCACGCCGAACATCGCGATACCCGCGCCGCCGAGCGCAGCCGAAGGCGTTGCGGCCACGATGGCGCCGAACTTGGGCACGAGCGCCACGGCGCACATCAGCACGCCGCTCACCGCGACGATCCAGCGGCTGCGCACGCCGGTGAGGATCACGAGCCCCACGTTCTCCATGAACGCGATGAACGGGAACGCGGCGAACATGCCGGCAATCGCGCTGGCCACGCCGTTGGCGCGCAGGCCGCGCACGACGTCTTCCTCGCTCACCTCCTTGTCGACGATGTCGCCGATCGCCACGAACAGGCCCATCGATTCGACCATCTGCACGATCATCACGACGGCCATGGTGGCGATGGCCACGATCGAGAACACGGGCGTGCCGAAGTAGAACGGCACGGGCAGCGTGAACCAGGGCGTGGCGGCGACATTGGTGTAATGCCCCATGCCTAGCGCGATGGCGAGTCCGGTACCCACGACGAGCCCGATCAGCACCGAGAGGTTGCGCACGAACGGTGTGCCGAAGCGGTTGACGCCGAGAATCACGGCCGCGACGAGCAGCGTGACGCCGAGAAACGGCAGCGAGCCGAACTCGTGCTTGGCGACGTCACCGCCGCCCACCCATTGATACGCGACCGGAAAAAGTTGCAGCCCGATCACGGTGACGATGCAGCCGGTCACGACGGGCGGGAAGAAGCGGCGCAGCCGGCCGACGAGCGGCGCCGCGAACGCCGTGAACACACCCGCACCGATCACGGCGCCGCACACGCCCGTGAAGCCGATGCCCGGCGTGAGGCCGATGGCGATCACCGGCCCGACGCTGCTGAACGCGACGCCCTGCAGGATCGGCAGCCGCACGCCGAGCTTCCAGACGCCCACGGTTTGAAAGATCGTCGAGATGCCGGAGCAGAACAGCGCGGTGCTGATGAGCACCGTGGTGTCCGCGGGCGACATCTTGAGCGCCGAGGCGACGATCAACGGCACGGCAATCGCGCCGATATAGGCCACCAGCATGTGCTGCATGCCGAGCGTGAGCATCTGGCGCCAGGGCAGGACCCGATCGACGGGGTGTGAGGCAGTGTTCATGACGTGTCTCCTGATTATCGTGTCCGGCCGGTGCTGTGCCGGCCGGTTACTGCGGACTTCTATTCAGGCATCTGTTCAAGGCTGCGTTGTGTTGCCGACTCTGCTACGTGCTCGCTTGCGGTTTCACACCTCGACTGGCGTGGCCAGGCACGCGTGGAAACCCGCGGTCAGCGCAGTGCGGTCGAGGTCGCGGCCAATGAAGACGATGCGCGAGGTGCGCGGCTCGCTGCCCCACGCTTGCGCGGCGCTCAACTCGATCACGCCGTGCACGCCTTGCAGCACGTAGCGCTGTGCGCGGTCTTGCACCGCGAGAATGCCTTTCATGCGGAAGAGGTTCGTGGCGTTATGCTCGCGCAGGGTGGCCAGCCAGCCTTCGAGCACGTCGAGATCGACATCCGCTTCGACTTCGATGCCGACCGAGGAAACCGTCTCGTCGTGGCGGTGATCGTCGTGTGCATGGAGCGCATCGCCGTCGTGCCCGTCGTGCTCCTCGTGCCCATCGTGGTCATGCTCGTGTGCGTCGTGGCTTTCGTGCCCGTGATCATCGGCGTGCAGGCCGTCGCTTTCCACGAGGATCTGTGCGAAGTCGCTCGCGCCCACGCCCAGAATCTTGCCCAGATCGATCTGCGCATAGCTCGACGTGACGATGCCGGCGGTCTCGTTCAGGCTGCGCAGGCGCTGCGTGAGCGCATCGACGGCGGCCTCGTCCACGAGATCGACCTTGTTGATGACGATGCGGTCCGCGCAGACGATCTGGTCGACGGCCTGGTTGTCGCTGCCATCGAGCACGAGGTCGTCCAGATGCGCGCCAATATGCTTCGCGTCGACCATCGTCACGACCGCGTCGAGCGCGACCTGCTTCGCGATCGGATCGTCGAGGAAGAAGGTTTGCGCGACCGGATACGGGTCGGCGAGTCCGCTCGTCTCCACGATGATGTGGTCGAGGCGCTCGGGCCGCTCGACCAGCATGCGCACGATGCGCACGAGATCCTCGCGCACCGCGCCCACGCAGCAGACGCAGCCGTTCGTCATCTCGTAGATTTCCTCGGTGGATTCGAGCACGAGGCCGCCGTCGATGCCGATCTCGCCGAACTCGTTTTCGATCACCGCAATCTTGCGGCCATGCTTCTCGCGCAGGATGTAGTTGAGCAGCGTGGTCTTGCCCGCGCCGAGGAAGCCGGTCAGCACGGTGACCGGAATCTTTTCCACGTCGTGATGGGTCGTGTGAATGTGCGTCATGGTGCGTCTCCGTTTAGCGTGATGAACGTGATAAATGCGATTAGGCCAGGATCAGGGTCGGGGTCAGGCGCTCGCCACGGCGGGCTCCTTCCAGCGGTGCACGGTGCGGCTGTCGAGGTCGAACAGGTCGAGCACGCGTCCGAGCGTGTGCGCGACCATCTCGTCGAGCGTGGCGGGCTGCGCGTAGAACGCGGGCACCGGCGGCGCGACGATCGCGCCCATCTCGGTCACGGCGGCCATGTTGCGCAAATGCGTGAGTGTGTAGGGCGTTTCGCGCGCGAGCAGCACGAGGCGGCGGCGCTCCTTGAGCGTGACGTCGGCGGCACGCGCGATGAGCCCCGAGGAGAGACCCGTGGCGATCTCCGCGAGCGACTTCATCGAGCAGGGCGCCACGATCATGCCCAGCGTGCGAAACGAGCCGCTCGAGATGGGCGCGGCGAGGTCGTCGCAGCGGTAGAGCGCGCTCGCGAGCGCGGCCACGTCGGCGAGCTTGTAGTCGGTCTCGTGCGCCATCGTCAGCAGCGCGCCGCGCGAGACGATCGCGTGCGTTTCGATCTCGAGCTCGCGCAAGAGCGCGAGCAGGCGCATGCCATAGACGAAGCCCGAGGCCCCGCTGATGCCCACTACGATGCGCCGCGTGCCCATGGTGCTCATCGTGCCGCTCCGGCGAGGTTCGCGACGAGCTGCTCCGCGTGCCGCATCGCGTCTTCGCTCACGCGTGCGCGCACGCCGTCGAAGCGCGAGCCGCGCGTGGCGTCGATGCCCATGCGCGAGGTGGTGCCGTCCGATGCCGACGACGGATCGAGCGCGCTGCCCGGCAAGCCGTCGACGACGAACAGGTCGCGATGCGGCTGGAAATGCGTGGCGATGGCCCAGAGGACCTGGGCGTCGTCCGTGATGTCGACGTCGGCGTCCACGGCAACGACGTTCTTCAGATACGGGTCCCAGCCGAGCAGCGCGAGCATGACCTGGCGGGCCTCGCCGTCGCGCGACTGAATCAGCGCGACGTAGCAGTGAAAGTGGGTGCCTGAATTCGGGTAGTGAATCGCGGTCACGGCCGGAAAGCGCGCCTTGAGCTTCTCGCTCATCTCGGCTTCGCGCGGCAACCGCGCGAGCGTGAGGTGCTCCGCGTAAGGTCCGCCTACCACGTCGATGAGCCAGGCGTCGTCGCGGCGCAGCATCGTCTCCACGCGCAGCACGTTATTGGTCGAGCGGTCCGACGAATAGCCGGTGAATTCGCCAAACGGGCCTTCTTCGGCATGCTCGTTCGCGTCGATCGTGCCTTCGATCACGAACTCTGCGGCGGCCGGCACGCCAATGCCATAGCGCGGCGTGCGCACGAGCTCGAGCGGCGCGCCGAAGAGGCCACCCGCGAGGGCGCGCTCGTCTACGCCGTAGGGCAGGCGCGCGGCGGCGGCGAGCATGAAGAGCGGATGCGCGCCGATCACCATCGCGACCTTGAGCGTATCCCCACGCGCCTGCGCCGTCTGCAGCATGCGCCAGAGATGGCCGCGCGAATGCAGGCTCGTGGCGAGCGCGTTCCTCGCATGTGGCATCGAGCGGTGGTAGCTCATGTTGGCCACGCCCGTCACCGGGTCTTCGGCCACGATCACGGCGTTCGTGACGTACGGGCCGCGATCGGTCTCGAAGTGGCGGATCATGGGCACCGTGGCGAGATCGACGGCGTCGCCTTCCGTCACGTTATCGAGGATGGGGCCGTGCGAGACGATGCGCGGTGCGAGCGGCGCATTCGCGCGCCGCTGCCAGGCATCGAACAGTTCGGTGGGCGCGACGCCGAAGAGGCGCCCGATGCGCGTGCGCGAGGCAAACACATTGGTCACGAGCGGCGTGGCGAGTCCTTCGACGCGCTCGCAAAAGAGCATGTCGTGGCGGCCGCGCGCGGCGAGCGCGACCACGAGCGCGGTCACGTCCTGGTCCGCGGACAACGGCTGCGCCGGCACGAACACGTCGTCGGGATAGCGTTCGCGATAGGCTTGCGCGAAGCCGTGGAAGTCCTGGGTCGCGCAAAGAGAGCGGGCGGTCATGAGGCACTCCGTCGAGGGCGGGTTGAACCGCGCGGGCGGGCCGCGCGGTTCACACGTTGTTGCTACGTTGTTACCAGGTACTGGCGCGGTGTCACAGATAGGTGGACTTGAGCCGCTTTTCGGCCTCCGCGAGATCCTTCGGCGGCCGCGTGGGATCGATGCCTACGAGGCGGGCGATGTTGTTGCCCATGTAGTCCTCGAGCCCGTCCTCGTCCAGATCCATGCCTTGCGGCGCCGGACCGCAGAGCATTTCCAGCTCGCGCAGCCACATGCCGGGCTCGTTGGGCGGCGAATCGGTGCCGAACACGATCTTGTTGCGCGGCAGCTCGCGTGCGAACTCGACGATGCGCGCCTGATAGCACCAGCCCGATTCGCAATAGACGTTGGGCGTGTCCATCGCCATCCAGAAGGCCTCGAACGAGTAGTTGCCACCCGTCTGGATTCCGAAATGTCCGATGATGAAGTTCACCATCGGGAATTCGCGGATGATCGGGTAGAACATCGTCGGGATCGTGTACGGACCGTCGCCCGTGTGGATCAGCACGACCGTGTTGTACTTCGCGCAGACCTTCATGGCCGGGCGCAGCCAGTCGAGCGCGCGGTCGGGCCGGTAGCCGTGCATGTTCGCGTGCAGCTTCACCATCTTGAAGCCGTACTCGCGAATGTGGAACTCCAGCTCGGCGGCGCCGTTTTCCGGGCCCCAGCGCGGGTTGTAGGTGAAGTTGCCGATGAAGCGGTCCGGGTACTTCTGCGTGAGCTCGGCGATATAGGCCATGTAGTCGCGAATGCCTTCGCGGCCGCGCCGGTTGCCGTCGCGATAGCCGGTGTTGCCGGGCGGCGGCTGGATGAAGCCCATGTCGATGCGGCGCGGCTTGCCGTTGATGATGTAGGGGCCGTCCATCATCTTGAGCAGACGCTCGCCGGTGAAGGGCTCACCGGTGTGGCGCCAGGCTTCGTCGACGAGATTGGTCGGATGCAGATGCGTATCGATGATCATGCGGTGCTCCGTGTTCGGAATGTCGGGGCGCGTGTTGATGTCGCTTCGCTCAGGCGGCGAGACGCGCCTGCGCTTCGGCCACGCTGCGCGGGGCGGGCGTGGGCTCGAGGCCGATCATGCGGGCGGTGTTGTTGCCCAGATAGTCTTCGAGCGTGTCCTCGTCGAGATTGAGACCTTGCGGCGGCTCGAAGCAGAGCACCTCGAGCAGGCGCAGCCACATGCCGGGCTCGTTGGGCGGGGTATCGGAGCCGAACAGGATCTTGTGCTTGGGCAGCACCTTGGCGAACTCCACGATGCGCGACTGCAGGCACCAGCCCGACTCGCAATAGACATTGGGCAGGTCCATGGCGAGCTGGAACGGCTCGAAGCAGTACACGCCACCGGTTTGCACGCCGAAATGCGCCATGATGAAGTTGACGGTGGGAAACTCCTTGATCATCGGCACCCACTCGGTGGGAATGCTGTACGGGCCGTCGCCGGTGTGCAGCTTGACGAGCACGCCGAGCTCGGCGCACTTTTGCAGCGCGGGGCGCAGCCAGTCGAGCGCGCGGTCGGGGCGGTACGCGTGCATGTTGGCCTGGAACTGGACCATCTTGAAGCCGAGCTTGCGCACGTAGTGGTCGATGGCGTTGACGCCGTTTTGCACCCCGCAGCGCGGGTTGTACACGAAGCAGCCGATGAAGCGGTCCGGGTACTTCTGGACCATCTCGACCGTGTAGGCCATATAGGCGTCGATCGACTCGGAGCCCGACTGCACGCCGTCGGTCCAGGTGTAGATGGTGTTGCCTTGCGGCGGCTGAATGAAAGCCTTGTCGACGCGGCGCGGCTTGCCGTTGATGAGGAACGGGCCGTTCATGGTTTGAATGAGGCGCTCGCCCGTGAACGGGGGCCCGTCGTGGCGCCATGCGAGGTCGACGAGATTCGTCGGATAACAGCTGGTGTCGATGATCATGGACTCGATCTCCTTGAGAGGAACTGGTGAAGCCAGTTGCCGGGTCGCGGGCAGGCACGTCGCCGAACACGGCCGAATCGACGGGATCCGGTCGGATCATGCGGCCCTTTGCAAGGCGCACAATGGAAACCATTGCTGCAATTGCGCCTTCCCCTCGCCGGCATCGAGTGACACCTACACGTGCACTGCTGCTTGCGACGCAGTTTCACAAGACACAAGTGCTCTGTACAATATTTTTTGCCCTCGATCTTGATACGTTTCCGATATGGACACCCCATGGATCTGCGTCTTTTGCGTTACTTCGCGGTGCTTGCCGACGAACTCCATTTCGGCCGCGCAGCCGCGCGGCTGCACATTTCGCAGCCTCCGCTGAGCCAGCAGATCCGCCTGCTCGAGGAGGAGTTGGGCACGGCGCTGTTCATTCGCTCGCAGCACCGGGTCGAGCTCACCGAGGCAGGGAAAACACTGAGCAAGCAGGTGCCGCTGATCTTTGCGCAGTTCGAGCGCGCGATCGATTTGACGCGTTGCGCGGGGCGTGGCGAGGTGGGGAATCTGGCGGTGGGGATCATCAGCTCGGCGATGGTGGCGCCTATTCCGCGTGCGCTGCGCACGTTTGCGAGCCGGCATCCGCAGGTGCGCTGGACGCTGCATGAGATGACGCCTGCGGAGCAGATTGCGGCGCTAAAGGAGAAGCGGCTCGATGTGTGCTTCTTTCGGTTGTATCAGGACGATCCTGAGATTCGTAGCGAGGCGATCGGGCGGGATACGGCTATTGCAGCGCTGCCGGCCGATCATCGGTTGGCGGGGCGGGAGGCCATTGCTTTGAGCGAGCTGGCGGACGAGCGCTTTATTTCGTTTGGCTTGCGGCAGTCGCAGCTTGCGAGGTTTTTGCAGGATGCTTGTGTTAGGGCGCGGTTTACGCCTCGCATCGAGTATGAGGTTGTTGAGGTGCATACGCTGCTGTCGCTCGTTAGGGAGGGGATTGGCGTGGCGCTGGTGCCGGCCTCTGCGCAGCAGATTTCTACGGGAGGGGTCGCGTTTGTCAGGCTCGACGAGCCTGAGCTTGAAGTGTCGTTGCATGCGAGGTATCGTGCGGATGATGGTTCGCCCGTGTTGCGGGCATTTCTCGATACCGTGCGGGAGGTGGCCGCTGATATGCAGCGTGCCGGTGGCTCTGAGAGCGCTTTGAGCGCAACTAGCTCGCGCTAAGGGCCTGTTTCAGATCGGGTTTGTTGTGGCTCTCCGAGCCTTTGGCCTTAACTTGTATTCGCGG
>NZ_BAYD01000139.1 GCF_000685075.1 Paraburkholderia oxyphila NBRC 105797 | reverse complement strand
CGAAAACAAGTTAAGGCCAACGGCCGGCAACCTGCGAACGCACTAGACCATCCAGTCGCACGCCGCCCTACTAGCGCCTCTGCGCCGCCTCCGGGCGCATATCCGCCCACCCGGTTATATTTCGCATGGAGCGCCACGCGCAATCAACCACAGCGGAACGCAACGAACAGCAACCAACTGCTCACGCAGTTCCCCCCTCCCATTTAACCGCTGCCACTGCAGCACCCAGCCGCCCTCTCAATGGAGCACGCCTACGTCCAGCTGCTGCACCTGCTTGCCGACTATCCGGGCTGGACGCTGGCGTTCGTGGTCTTCGCCGCCTTCATCGAATCGCTCGCGCTCGTCGGCACGTTTTTCCCCGGCAGCACGGCCATGTTCATCGCAGGCGCCTTCGCGGGCACGGGCACGCTCAATCTGGGCTGGCTCTTCGCCTGCGCCATCGCAGGCGCCGTGGCCGGCGACGCCCTGAGCTTCTGGCTCGGCCACCGCTATCGCGACTCCATCGCCCAGATCTGGCCGTTCAGCCATTACCCCGCCATCCTCGAAAAAGCACAGTCCTACTTCGAAAGCCACGGCACGCGCAGCGTCATCCTCGCGCGCTTCGTCGCGCCGCTGCGCGCGGTGGTGCCCCTGGTCGCGGGCATGGCAGGCATGTCGCCAATGCGCTTCTTCGTCATGAACGTGATCTCGGCGCTCGTCTGGGCGCCCGCGCACATCGTGCCGGGCGTGGTGTTCGGCGCGTCGCTGCAACTGGCGGGTGCCGTGTCGTTCCGGCTCGTGGTCGCGCTCGCGATGTTCGTGCTCGCCGGCTGGCTGGTCTGGCGCGTCACGCACATGGTGCTCGGGCACGTGGATGCCTGGGCGAGCGCCTCGCGCCGCGCCGCCGCGCGCTGGGCCGCGGGCCACCGGGGTCAGGCGGCGCGCCGTCTCGCGCGCGCACTCGATCCGCAGCAGCCGGCACTCGGCGCCCTGCTCGCCGTCACAGCGCTCGTGCCCGTGTGCGCTGCGGTGTTCTCCTATGTGCTCAGCAATCTGCTGCACGGCGCGCTGCTCGTGCAGATCGACCAGTCGGTGCGCCAGTTCTTTCATTCGATTCACACCACCTGGGCCGACGACGTCCTCGCCCACGTCGAAACGCTCGGCAGCAATGACACGCTCGCCGCGCTCGTGGTCACCGTCTCGGCCTGGATGGCGCTCGAGCGGCGCTGGCGCACCATCGGCTACTGGGCGCTCGCCGCCGGCGTCTCGCAAGCGCTCATCCTCGTGCTGCGCTTCGCGATCCACCACAACGCGGCCGGCGCGGCGCACGTGGGCGCCTATGTGTTCCCGAGCGACCGCGTGGCCTCGATGGTGATCGTCTACGGCTTCGCCATGTTCCTGCTCGTGCGGCGCGTGAACATGGCGCAGGCGGCTGCTGTCGCGACGGTGGGCAACGCAATCGTGGTCGCGGTCACGTTCGCGGGGCTCTATTTCGAGCGCTTTCTGTTCTCCGACGCCATCGGCGGCGCAGCCTTCGCCTCGATCTGGGTGTGGGCGGTCGTGCTGCTCTCGCTATGGCGCTATCCGCAGCGGCCCGCCGATCGCAACTTCATGCCATCCATCGTGCTTGCCGTGCTCGCGCTGGCCTTCGTGCTGCAGCGCGGCGCGGCAGAGCGCGAGGCCGCGCTCGCATCGCGCGCCACCGTGCCGCCGGTGGTCGTCACGCAGCTCGCATGGACCGATTCGCTGTGGAGGACCTTAGCCTGCTATCGCATCGACATGAAGGGCGAGCGGCGCGAGCCGATGACGATCCAGTGGGCCGCCAGCGCGAGCGACCTGCGCGCGGCGCTGCGCGACGCCGGGTGGAGCGAGGGCGCGCAGTTCTCGCTGAAGAGCGTGCTCTCGCTCGTCGCGCCGAACGTGGATGTGCTTTCGCTGCCGCTCCTGCCCAAGCTGAACAATGGCCTGCCTTCGCCGCTCGTGTTCGAGCGCGCGCATCTGCCTGAGAACCCCGCGCGGCCCGGCAGCCGCCGCGACGTGCTGCGCTTCTGGCCGACGGGCTACGCAATCGAGCGGCGCGCGGGTGCGGCAGCCGATGCGCAGATGGGCACGAGCGAAGCAACGGGCGCAAGCGAGACCGCTGCCGCGAGCGGAGCAACGCGCGCAACGATGGGCATGGGGGGGCCCGCAGGCGCGACGACGCCGGCACCATCGGCCGGCGGCCCGGATCTCACGCCGATCTGGGTGGGCTCGCTCGTGCACGAGCGCTTGCGGCGCGCATCCTGGCCGTTCAACGTGCTGACCACCTACATCGACAACGCCGACTACATCGCCGCCGCGAACATTGCCAGCGGCGACGGCAATGCGGGGCACGCCGGCAACGCGCGCAACGCCGGCCCCGATCTGGCCGCGCCAGGCCAGCCCTCAGGCTGGCACGCGGTCACCATGCCCGGCAGCGAGGGGTGCGAAGGCCGGTCCGTGACGCTGATCGTTTCCGGCACCCACTAAGCCCACTGAAGAGCCCACTGAGCCCGCGCCGAACGCGCCAGGCCCACCGCCGCCCCGCCGTCAGGCCGCAGGCGCGCTAGCCGCTGTGGCTTTCGGCCCAGCTTCCCGTGGCGCGAAAGCGGTCGATGCGCTCGCGCGCGTCGGCATAGGCCGCGTCGAGCGCGGCGTCGGGGCCGACGTAGTTGCGCATCAGATCGTGGAAGCGGATGCTGCGCCCTTCCACATGCGCGTCCGCCCCATGGCGGCAGATGTAGCCGCTGTAGTGGAAGAGCGGCTCGGGCGAGCGCGGCCCGAACGCCGGAATCGGCAACACCCAGATCTCGAAGCCTTCATGCTCGGTGTGATCCCACATGGTGTGTCTCTCATGAGCCGTGACGACGCCTATCGTCGCACGTCAAGCCACTCGCCTGCAAACCGCCCTTTTTCGCGAGTTTGGCTAAACTATGCGGGCAGCGCGCTCGCGCGGCGCCCCATGCCCCCGCCGCGAGCCGCACCATGCGAAGCGCCATCCGCCCCGACCTGGCACCGAACTACGCCGAACCAAGCCGAACCAAGCCGAGCGATACCCCACACCATGACGCCCTCCACCCCAACGCCCGATCCGCAGTCCGTCTCCACCTCCGTCACCCGCAACGCCATCTTCATCGTCGCGACCCTCAACGAAGGCGCCGCGAGCCGCGCCGCCGTGCGCGCCTGGTGCGCCGACGTCGCCAACCTCGCGCGCGCGGTCGGCAAGCGCGTGCCCAGCGGCAACCTGTCCTGCGTAGTGGGCTTTTCGTCCGACGCATGGGACCGCCTGTTCGGCGACCCGCGTCCGGCCGAACTGCACCCGTTCCGCGAATTCGGCTCGGGCGAGCGCGTGGCCGTCGCCACGCCCGGCGACCTGCTCCTGCACATCCGCGCCGACCAGACCGACCTGTGCTTCGAGCTGGCCACCCAGCTGATGAACCGCCTCGAAGGCGCGGTCACGACCGTGGACGAAGTGCACGGCTTCCGCAATTTCGACATGCGCGCGATGATCGGCTTCGTCGACGGCACCGAGAACCCCGAAGGCAACGAAGCCGTGCATTTCACGGTGATCGGCGCGGACCAGGACCCCGAGTTCGCCGGCGGCAGCTACGTGCTGGTGCAGAAGTACCTGCACGACATGAAAGGCTGGAACGCGCTGAACGTGGAGGCGCAGGAGCGCATCATCGGGCGCACCAAGCTGCAGGACATCGAGCTCGACGCGGACGTGAAGCCAAGCTGCTCGCACAGCTCGCTCACCACGCTCACGGACGCCGACGGCGACGAGGTCAAGATCCTGCGCGACAACATGCCGTTCGGCCGGCCCGGCTCGGGCGAATTCGGCACCTACTTCATCGGCTACGCGCGTTCGCCCGCGCCCATCGAGCAGATGCTGGAGAACATGTTCGTCGGCCGGCCGCCCGGCAACTACGACCGTCTGCTCGACTACAGCCGCGCCGTCACGGGCAGCCTCTTCTTCGTGCCTTCGCAGCCGCTGCTCGAGGCGCTCGCCGAGCGCGAGCCGGGCCTCGCAGGCAGCGTGGATACGAACCTCGACGATCAACCCGAATCCGAGCCCGCCGCCGCGCCAGGCGCGGACGGCTCGCTCGCCATTGGATCCCTCAAAGGAGCACCCCGGTATGAATAATCTCCATCGCGAGCTGGCGCCCATTTCCTCGGACGCGTGGTCGCAAATCGAAGAAGAAGTCGCGCGCACCTTCAAGCGCTCGCTCGCGGGACGCCGTGTCGTCGATGTGAAGGGCCCCGGCGGCGTGGACCTCGCCGGCGTCGGCACCGGGCACCAGAGCGGCATCGAGGCGCCGCTGGAAGGCATCCGCGCGCGCCAGCGCGAAGTGAAGGCGCTGGTCGAGCTGCGCGTGCCGTTCGAGCTTTCGCGCGAAGCCATCGACGACGTCGAGCGCGGCGCGGAGGACTCCGACTGGCAGCCGGCCAAGGACGCGGCCACGCGCCTCGCGTTCGCCGAAGACCGCGCGATCTTCGACGGCTACAAGGCCGCGCAGATCACCGGCATTCGCGAAGGCACGTCGAACCCGCTGCTGCAGATGCCCGCCAACGTGGCCGATTACCCGGCGGTGATCGCGAAAGCGCTCGAACAGCTGCGCCTGCAAGGCGTGGACGGCCCGTACGCGGTGCTGCTCGGCTCCGACGCCTACACGGCCGTGAGCGAGGCAAGCGACTCGGGCTACCCGATCCTCGAGCACATCCGCCGCCTCGTGAAAGGCGAGATCATCTGGGCGCCAGCGCTCGAAGGCGGCAGCATCCTCACCACGCGCGGCGGCGACTTTGCGCTCCACCTGGGCCAGGACGTCTCGATCGGCTACGCGTCGCACGACGAGAACACCGTGCGCCTGTATCTGCAGGAGAGCTTCACGTTCATGATGCTCACGTCCGAGGCTTCGGTCACGGTCACGGCGGAATAAGCGCGCGGCCGCATGGCACGCATGCAAAAAAGCGGGGGGCGCCCGGTGGTATCACGGGCGCCCCCTGCTTCGTTTACGTCGCGGCGTTAGCGCCGCCAGGCATCACTGATAGAAGTTCAGCGTGACCATGGCCGAGCGGCCCGGCGCCCAGGTCGCGTAGATCGGATACGCGCTCTGGTAGTACTGTCGGTCGAAGATGTTGTTCACGTTCAACTGCAGATCGACCTTCTTCGAAACGCGCCACGTCGCCGAGGCGTCGAAGCGCGCGTAGCCCGGGATCCACTTGCGCGTGGTCGACGAAACCGACGCGTACGTCTCGCTCGACACCGTCGCGCCCGCGCCCAGCGTGAGCTTCGGCATCACGTCGTAGCTCGTCCACAGCGTGAAGTTGTGCTTGGGCACCATCACCATCGGCAAGCCGGAGTTCTGCGGGCTGGTCGGGCCGGCGTTGGTCGTGATCGCATCGAGATACGAATAGCCGCCGAACACGGCCCACTGGTTCGTCACGTTGCCGGCAAAGCCGAACTCGAAGCCGCGCACGCGCTGCGAGCCCGCGTTGATCGTGCCGCCGAGGCCATCGCTCACACGCGCGTTGGTCTTGTCGGTCTGGAACAGCGCCGTGGTGAGCGAGAGACGCTCGTGGAGCACGTCCCACTTCGCGCCCACTTCGATATTGCGCGAGCGCTCGGGCGCGAGATTCTGGTTGGCCGCCGTGATCTGGTCGGTGCCGCCGCCCAGGCCCGAGTTCGAGCCCGGCGGATTCGCCGAGGTGCCGTACGACGTGTACAGGCTCAGCGTCTGCACCGGCTTGAACACGAGGCCGAACTGGTAGCTGAAGAGATTCGAGGTGTTCGACAGATCGGGCACGCCCGCCTGCTGCGCCGTGACGTCGAAGCGGTCGAAGCGCAGGCCCGCGTTGAAGATCCAGCGCTCGGAAAGCTGCACGCTGTCGAACAGGTAGGCCGAGGCGATGTTGGTCTGCGTATGCGTGGCCGGGCCCGGGAAGCTCTTGTCGCCGTTGAGCAGCACGCTGCCGGTCCACGGATTGTTCGGGTTCCAGTACGCGAGCGGCGTGCAGTTGTAGGCCACCGAGCACGGGCCGCCCGAGCGGATGTTGTTGCCCTTCGAGTCGGTCACGAGATAGCCCTCGTAGAGATCCTGCTCGTGGCTGAACTCCACGCCCGCCGTGAGCGTGTGGCGCATGCCGTAGAGATCGAATTTGCCGTTCGCCTCGGTCTGGTTCGCGACGCTGTTGGTCGCGTACTTGCCGCTCTTCGCCTGCAGGCTCAGGATGTTCGAGGTCGCGCTCGTGAGCTGCGGGTTCGTCGCGATGTAGTCGAGCGTCGAGCGGCCGAACATCGTCGTGTTCTTGAGCTTCCACGCGTCGTTGATGCGGTGCTCGACTTTCACTTCACCCGTGTCGTTCTGCCCGCGCCGGTAGTCGCGCGCGTTCAGGCCGTAGAACTGCCCGCGGTTGGTGGGCACCGGTGTGCCGCCCGTGGAGCGGAACGGCACGCTGAAGTCGGGCATGTCGTAGGTGTTCAGGTGGTAGTAGCTCAGCGTGACCGTGGTCGGCGTGTTCAGGCCGAACGCGATCGAGGGCGCCACGCCCCAGCGCTTGCTGTAGATGTCGGTGCGGCCCGGCTGGTCGGCGTCGTGGCCCATCGCGTTCAGGCGGATCGCCGTGGTGTCGTTGAGCTTCTGGTTCCAGTCGACGGTCGCGCGGCGGTAGCTGTCGGTGCCGAGGCCGACGCTGCCGTTGATGAAGTTCTCGTTTAGCGGCGTCTTCGTGGTGATGTCGATGCTGCCGCCCACCGAGCCGCGCCCCGCGTACACCGAGTCCGGGCCCTTCACGACGCTGATGTTCTCCACGTCGAAGGTCTCGCGGTTCTGCACGCCCGAGTCGCGCATGCCGTCCACGAAGATCGAGTTGCGCGACTCGAATCCGCGTATCACGGGACGGTCCGCCGAGGGGTTCGCGGCCGCGTCGCCGCCGAGGAACGTGATGCCGGGCACCGTGCGCAGCGCGTCCTGAAAGGTCGTGACGTTCTTTTCCTTGAGGACTTCTTGCGGGATCACCGTGACCGAGCGCGGCGTGTCGATGAGCGGCGAGGTGAACTTGTACGAGTCGAGCGTCTTCGCCTGCATCTCGGAAGGCGCCGACATGACCTTCACGGCGGGCAGCGTGGCTTCGGCGGCAGCGCTGTTGGTCGCGCTGCTGGTCGCGCTGGTGCCGGCATCGGTGGCATTGGCCGTGGGCGCGGCTGCAGACGGGGCGGAGGTTGCCGGCGATCCGGTGGCCGGAGACGCAGCGGCGGAGGCTCCAGGCGTCGCCGGCGCCGTGTGGGCGGCCTGGGCGTGAACGGCCGATGCGAAAAAGCCGGAGCAATACAAGGCAGCGACGGACGCGACAGCGCGCATCCGCGTCGGGAAGAGGACGGACATGGTGAGCGGTTGGGTCGAAGGCGGACACGTCCGAGCAGGGCGTCACGCGCCGCCTGCATCAGCGAAATCCTGTGTTGAGTCATTTTTTGAGAATGCGTATGATTCTCATTTGCTGTCGCAATTGTAATTAAGCGTTATGTTTATGTAAACACTCGCTACGCATTTCGCAGGCTTTCACTCACAGATTCCCGGCGGCCGGTCCGGCCGAATCAGCGTGGCCGCTTCGCCGCGCGCGTCGAGTGCCGGGTATCATGTCGGTCCCGCTTCGGGCGCGCAGAACCGCGCCCGCCTGGCGCCAACGCATCCATTCACGACGACTCAGAGGAAGACCGCCATGACGGCCGCAACACAATTCGACCAGGTTTCCGTAGTCCGCAAAGCCAATGTCTACTTCGACGGCAAGTGCGTCTCGCACACCGTGCTGTTCGCCGACGGCTCGCGCAAGACGCTAGGCGTGATCCTGCCGGGCCAGCTGAACTTCGGCACCGACGCGCCCGAGCTGATGGAAGTGCAAGGCGGCAAGTGCCGCATCCGCCTCGACGGCAGCGACGAGTGGAAGACCTACGGCGCAGGCGAGTCGTTCTCGGTGCCGGGCAAGAGCCGCTTCGACATCGACGTCATCGAGACGCTCGACTACTGCTGCAGCTATCTGTAAAGCGCCGGGCGCGCACGCGCCCGTGGCAATACGCCCACGCCCGCCCTGCTTCGCGCACGGCGGGCGTTTGTTTATTCATGGGGCGTGCTGCGGGAGATCGCGGCGCGTGGAGCGCCGGAGATGAGGTGAGACGCGGCGCGCCGATTCGCGCGCGCCGCGAGGGTTCAGCGCAGGAATCGAATCACGCGCCCAGATCGGCGAGCGGATGCGTGCCCGCGCGCCACGGCGAGCACAGGAAATGCTGCACGCGCTCGTCGCGCAATTCGGCGAGTGTCGCAGGCGCCCAACGCGGCTTGCGGTCCTTGTCGACGAGATGCGCACGCACGCCTTCGCAGAAGTCGCCCTCTTCGATCGCGCGCGCAACGATCCCGAGCTCCATGCGGAAGCTCTCGGCCAGCGTCATCTGGCGGCCGCGCAGCAGCGCCTCGCGCGCGACTTCGAGCATGGTCGGCGAGTAGTGCGTGAGCGCTTCGAGCGTGGCTTCGAGCCATGCGCGCACGGCCTCGGGCTGCTCGCGCTCGAGATCGGCGCGCAACGTGCGCACGATCTGCTCGACGGGCGTGCGACGCTCGAAGTGCCGCGCAATCAGCGCCGCATGCCCGGCAAGCGTGCTTGCCTCCGGTTGGTAAGACAGCGCGCCGAACACGCCGCGCAGCGCTTCGAGCACGCCGCCTTCGAAGCTGGCCTGCGCGAGGCGCGCCTCATAGCTATCGAGCCATTCGCCCGGCACGCAGAGGTCCGCGAGATGACAGTGGAGCGCGTCGGCGCCCGTGAGCAGCACGCCGGTCAGCCCCACATAGAGCTCGGTTTCCACCGGCATCTTCGCGAGGAAATGCGTGGCGCCCACGTCGGGCAACATGCCGATGCGCGTCTCCGGCATGGCGATCTTCGTGCGCGTGGTCGCCACGCGCAGCGCCGCCGCCTGACCCAGGCCCATGCCGCCGCCCATCGTCACGCCGTCGAGCAGCGCGACGAGCGGCTTCTCGAACGTATGCAGCGCGTAGTCGAGCCGGTATTCGTCGACGAAGAACTGCTGCCAGCCGTTTTCGCCAAGCCGCTCGCCCGCGCGCGCGAGACGGTCGATCGCGCGCACGTCGCCGCCCGCGCAAAAGCCCTTCGGGCCCGCGCCTTCGAGCACGAGCGCGACGATGGTGTCGTCGTGGCGCACGCGTTCGAGCAGCGCGGCGATCTCGCGCACCATCGCGTGCGAGAGCGCATTGAGCGCGGCGGGACGGTTTAGCGTGACGATCGCGACGCGATTGACCACGCGGAACAACACCTCCTGTCCGGCTTCCGGTGCGGCCAGCTCTGATGTGGCCGGCTGAGTTATGGTCCTGGCGGAAGCGGGTATTGCATTCATTGTTTAGTTCTCCATTTCAATATGCCAGCGCGGCTTGCGCTTCTCGAGGAAGGCGTTCACGCCCTCGCGCTGGTTGGGCGAATCGAACAGGTCGACGAAGCGCTCGCGCTCCACCGCGAGCGCCGCGCCGCGCGGCACGCCGTTGCGCGCCTGATGAATGAGCGACTTGCTGGACGTCACGGCCTGCGGGCTGAGCGACGCCACGCGTGCGGCCATGGTAAGTGCGGCCTCGCGCGCCCCGCCCTGCGGGACCACTTCTTCGACGAGGCCGATGCGCAGCGCCGTGGCGGCATCCACGCGCTCGCCGGTCAGGATGATGCGCTTGGCCCAGCCCTCGCCGACGAGCCAGGGCAGCGTCTGTGTGCCGCAGCCGCACGGCAGCAGGCCGACGGCCGGCTCGGGCAGCGCGAGCTGCGCGTGTTCCTCGGCGATGCGGATATCGCAGGCGAGCGCGCATTCGAGCCCGCCGCCCATCGCGTAGCCGTTGATCGCGGCAATCACCACGGGCCGCGCGTTCTGCAATGTCTCGAACGCGGCGCCGAATGCCGAGGCCGCCGTGCGCGCCACTTCGTGATCGCCCGTGGCGAATGCGTTCAGGTCCGCGCCCGCGCTGAAGAACTTCGGGCCGCTGCCGGTGATGACGATGGCGCGCACTTTCGCCTCGCGATTGAACGCCTCGATCACCTCCTGAAGCTGGCCCAGGCCATCGACGGTAAACGCATTCGCGGACGGGCGCGCGAGCGTGATGAGAGCCACCGCGCCGTCATGCGCGTATTCGAATTCGATCATTTCGGACTCCGTCTGGATTTCAACGCAGCTCCGGGAAATCTTCTTCCCAGTATTCGTCGGGCTGGCGCGCGGTATCGTCCGTGCGCTCCATTTCCCGGCGGCGCAGCTCGACGCGGCGGATCTTGCCCGAGATGGTCTTCGGCAACTCGCTGAACTGTAGCCGGCGAATGCGCTTGTACGGGGCGAGCTTTTCGCGCGAGAAGCGGAACACCTCGCGCGCGAGATCGGGGCCGGCCTCGTAGCCCTGGCGCACGCTAACGAATGCCTTCGGCACCGAAAGCCGCAATGGGTCGGGGCTCGGCACCACGGCCGCCTCGGCAATCGCCTCGTGCTCGATCAGCACGCTCTCGAGCTCGAACGGGCTCAGGCGATAGTCGGACGACTTGAACACGTCGTCGGCGCGGCCCACGTAGACGTAGTAGCCGTCGTCGCGGCGCAGCGCCACGTCGGACGTGTGATAGTAGCCGTTGCGCATCGCCTGCCCAGTGGCCTTCGCGTTGTTCGCGTAGCCCGTCATCAGGCCAAGCGGACGCTGCTCGAGCGGCAAGGCGATTTCGCCTTCGCTCACGGCTTGATCGTCGGGGTCGACGAGCTCGACGCGGTAGCCCGGCAGCGGCCGGCCCATCGAGCCCGCCATCACAGGTTGGCCCGGCGAATTGCCGATCTGGCAGGTGGTCTCGGTCTGGCCGTAGCCGTCGCGGATCGTGATATCCCACGCGTGACGCACGCGCTCGATGATCTCGGGATTGAGCGGCTCGCCCGCGCCCACGATCTCGCGCAGCTTGACCGCGTAGCTCGCGAGCGGCTCCTGCACGAGCATGCGCCACACGGTGGGCGGCGCACACAGCGTGGTCACGCCGCATTGCACGAGCGCGTTGAGGGTGTCTTTCGGCACGAAGCGCACGTAGTTGTAGACGAACACGCAGGCCTGCGCATTCCACGGCGCGAAGAAGCAGCTCCACGCGTGCTTGGCCCAGCCCGGCGAGCTGATGTTCCAGTGCACGTCGCCGGGCATGAGGCCGATCCAGTACATCGTGGAGAGGTGCCCCACGGGATAGCTCTGATGCGTGTGCTCGACGAGCTTGGGCTTGGACGTGGTGCCCGAGGTGAAATAGAGCAGCATCGGGTCGCTCGCGCGTGTCGGGCCGTCGGGCTCTAAGGCCGCGCTCGCTTCGTAAGCACGAGAGAGATCCACCCAGCCTTCGCGCGACGCGCCCACCGCGATGCGCTTCACGCTCGCATCGAGCGCGTCGAATTTCGCGAGCTCGGCCGCATCCACCACCACGAAGCGCGCGCCGCCCGCCTCCACACGCTCGCGCACGTCGTCGGGCGAGAGCTGCGTGGTCGCGGGCAGCACCACGGCGCCCAGCTTCATCGCCGCCAGCATCACGTCCCAGAGCTCGACGCGGTTGGGCAGCATCAGCAGCAGACGATCGCCGCGGCCCACGCCTGCCGAGCGCAGGAAATTCGCCATGCGCGAGGAGCGCTCGGACATCTGCGCAAACGAATAGCGCGTGCCACCGTTCGCGAGATCGTCGACGATCCACAGTGCCGGGTTGTCGTTGCCGCGCGCCATCACGTCGAAATAATCGAGCGCCCAGTTGAAAGTATCGAGCTGCGGCCACGCAAATTCCTCATACGCACGCGCGTAATCGGTGCGGTGACGCAGCAGCAGCTCGCGTGCGTCGATGAAAGCCTGTGCGGAAGGGGTGAACCCGGTCATCGTCGTCTCCAGTCCCAAGGCGCGTGTGCGCGCTCATTTATCGATGCATCGAATACTTCGTCATCCTTTCTTATAGCTGTCGCGCGATCACCATGCGCTGCACTTCGCTCGTGCCTTCGTAGATCTGCGTGATGCGCGCGTCGCGGTAATGGCGCTCCACCGGATAGTCGTTGAGGAAGCCATAGCCGCCGTGAATCTGGATCGCGTGCGAGCACACTTCCTCGGCCATTTCGGAAGCAAAGAGCTTGGCCTGCGAGGCCTCGGAAAGACAGGGCTTGCCGAGCGTGCGCAGCTTCGCCGCATGATGCACGAGATGGCGCGCGGCGTTGATGCGCGTGTGCATGTCGGCGAGCATGTTCGCCACGCTCTGATGCCGGATCAGCGGCTCGCCGAACTGCACGCGCTCGTGCGCGTAGGTGCGCGCCGCGTCGAACGCCGCGCGCGCGATGCCGAGCGCCTGCGCCGCGATGCCGATGCGCCCGCCTTCGAGATTCGACAAGGCGATCTTGAGGCCCTCGCCGCGCTGGCCGAGCAGGTTCTCCTCGGGAATCGCGCAATCGACGAGCGAGATCGGGCAGGTGTCCGAGGCGCGAATGCCCATCTTCTTCTCGTGCGGCCCCACGTTGAAGCCCGGCGTGCTGGTGGGCACGACGAAGGCCGAGATGCCGCGCTTGCCCGCGTCGGGATCGGTCACCGCGAACACGATCGCGAGGCTCGCGCGCGAGCCGTTCGTGACGAATTGCTTGTTGCCGTTGAGCACCCACTTGCCGTCGCGCAGCTCGGCGCGCGTGCGCAGGTTGTTGGCCTCGGAGCCGGCCTGCGGCTCGGTCAGGCAGAACGCGCCGATCATCTCGCCGCTCGCGAGCTTCGCGAGCCAGCGGTCCTTCTGCGCGTCGGTGCCGTACTGGAGGATCGGCCCGCAGCCCACCGAGTTGTGCACGCTCACGAGCGTCGCGCACGAGGCGCAGCCCGCGGCGATCTCCTCCATCGCCAGCGCATAGGCCACGTAGTCGGTATAGGAGCCGCCCTGCTCCTGCGGCACGATCATGCCGAGAAAGCCCAGCTCGCCCAGTTGCGCGACCACCTCGTCGGGTAGCTTGCTGTCGCGGTCCCATTGCGCCGCGTTGGGCGCGAGGCGTTCGGTCGCGAAGTCGCGCGCGGCGTCGCGGATCATGCGTTGATCGTCGGTATAGAACTCGTCCATCTGTGTCCCCTTCCTGTCTTGCCTGCGCGCTCGCGCCACGAAACGCGAACGCCTGTGCTTGAACTGTCACTCCACGCGGCCGCTGCCGCAAGGTCTACGAAAAGTTTAGGCATCCGCGCACCGGCATTCGATGCCCGCCACGATCAAAATCGATGAGCGGATTTGCCATAATATCGCCGACAACCCCACCGGAGGCCGATCCTTGCAGCCAGAGCAAACCAGCAAGGTGAGCGAAAAAGGCACGATCGCGATGAGCCTCGTGCACGAGACGCTCGCGCGGGCGCACGGCATCGACGTGGCGCCCATCGTCGAAGCGGCGGGCATCGCGGCGAGCGCGCTCGCTGCGCCCCATGTACGCGTGAGCGCAGCGCAGTACGGCGCGATATGGTCGGGCGTCGCCCGCGCGCTCGACGACGAATTCCTCGGCCAGGACTCGCACGCCATGAAGAGCGGGAGCTTCATCGCCATGACGCACGCGGCGCTCGGCGCCCAGACGGGCCGCCAGGCGCTGCAGCGCACGGTGCACTTCATGCGCCTCGTGCTCGACGACTTGGCGGCCGGGATCGACATCGACGCCACGCGCGTGCGCATCGCGTTCCGCCAGCGCGCGGGCACGCCCGTGCCGGTGATGTTCGCCTACGCCACCTGGTTCATCCTCGTCTACGGGTTGCTAAGCTGGCTCGTGGGGCGGCGCATTCCGGTGATCGCGGCGCGCTTTCAGTGCCCGGCGCCGCCCGACGCGCACGAGTACCAGCTCATGATCTGCGAGGACATGAGCTTCGATCAGCCCGACTCGTGGTTCGATCTCGCGCCCGCGTTCCTCGACTTGCCCGTGATCCAGACCGCCGCCTCGGCGCGTGCGTTCCTGCGCAACGCGCCCGGCAATTTCGTCGTGAAGTATCGCAATCCGGGCTCGTTCGCGGCGCGCGTGCGCCGCGCGCTGCGCGCCCTGCCCGCAAACGCCTGGCCGGACGCCGACGCCATCGCGCAGCGCCTGAACGTCGCGCCCGCGACGCTGCGCCGACGCCTGCACCAGGAAGGGCACAGTTGCCAGTCAATCAAGGACGAGCTGCGCCGCGACCTCGCGCTCGAGGCCTTGCTCGATCCCGCGCGCTCGGTCGCCGACGTCGCGGCCGCTGTGGGCTTCGCCGAGCCAAGTGCGTTCCATCGCGCGTTCCGCAAGTGGACGGGCCGGTGCCCCGCGGAGTACCGGCGGATGCGCGAACGTCCCGCTTCGAAAGCGCGGTGAGGGTCCGTTGAGGGTCGGTTGAGGATGCGCTGACCGCGGCGCGCAAACCCGCGCACGACACGCGCATTTTTCTTGTTGCAAACCTTTCAGTTATCGAGATAAGACCTATAATTTTAGGGTTATCCCTAATACGAAAGGCATTGCCATGGACACTCTTTCGCGTGTAGCGCTTGGCCTGCTGACCGCAGCATGCTGCGTCGCTTCGACGAGCGCACTGGCCCAACCGTACAACCCATCCGCTCCGTTGACGCGCGCCCAGGTGCGCGCGGACCTGGCTGAATGGCGTGCGGCGGGCTACGATCCGCTCGACTGGATCAACTATCCCGAAAACGCCCAGCACGCCGGCGCAATCGTCGCGCAGCGACGCGCCGCGGCTGCGATGCAGCCATCGGTGCAGTAAGCGGGTCACGCTGAAGACTCTCCCCTCGGCGGGAGCGTCGATCCGTCTGTCAGGACGGACCGATGCTCCCGCTTTGTGTTTTTTGCCGCGCCCACGCCCCTCCCCCACCCGCATTTGACGCACCGCAAACTGTTGCGGCCGTTCCACGTTCGCTCCGGCTTTTCTGCACTTACCGGACAATTGTTTAAAATCCCGCCCACAAGCCGCGCGAACCGGCCTCGAGCGACGCGCCCGTCGCCCGCCGGCGCCCCTTCCCACAACAAATCCGCACGACTCTCAAGGGCCCGACCTTCATGGACGCCATCAAACGCTATTTCGGATTCGAAGAAGCAGGAACGAACCTGCGCACCGAAGTGCTTGCCGGTTTCACCACCTTCCTCACGATGGCCTACATCATCTTCGTGAACCCGGCGATTCTCGGCGACGCCGGCATGCCGAAGGAGTCCGTCTTCGTCGCCACTTGCCTCGTCTCGGCGCTGGCTTCGATCATCATGGGCCTCTACGCGAACTACCCTATCGCACTCGCGCCCGGCATGGGCCTGAACGCCTACTTCGCGTACGCCGTGGTCAAGGGCATGGGCTTCACGTGGGAAGCGGCGCTCGGCGCGGTGTTCATCTCCGGGTGCCTGTTCTTCGTGGTCACGCTGCTGCGCGTGCGCGAGGCGATCATCAACGGGATTCCGCATTCGCTGCGCGTCTCGATCACCTCGGGCATCGGCCTGTTTCTCGCGATCATCTCGCTCAAGACCTCGGGCGTGATCGTCGGCAGCCCCGCCACGCTCGTCCAGCTCGGCAACCTGCACGACCCGCACACGATCCTCGCGATCATCGGCTTCTTCGCCATCGTCACGCTCGACGTGCTCAAGGTGCGCGGCGCGATCCTGATCGGCATCGTGGGCGTGACCATCCTCTCGTTCTTCTTCGGCGGCAACCAGTTCCACGGCGTCTTTTCGGCGCCGCCCTCGATCGCGCCGACCTTCGCGCATCTCGATATCAAGGCCGCGCTCTCGACCGGCATCCTGAACGTGGTGCTGGTGTTCTTCCTCGTCGAGCTGTTCGACGCGACCGGCACGCTGATGGGCGTGGCCAACCGCGCGGGCCTGCTCGTGCACGGCAAGATGCACCGTCTGAACCGCGCGCTGCTCGCCGACAGCACCGCGATTCTCGCAGGCTCGATCCTCGGCACCTCGTCGACCACCGCCTATATCGAAAGCGCCTCGGGCGTGCAGGCGGGCGGGCGCACGGGTGTGACGGCACTCACCGTGGCCGTGCTGTTCCTCGCAAGCCTCTTTGTCGCGCCACTCGCGGGCGTGGTGCCCGCCTACGCAACCGCGCCGGCGCTGCTCTACGTGTCGTGCCTGATGCTGCGCGAACTCTCGGGCCTGCCCTGGGACGACGCCACGGAAGTCGTGCCCGCCGCGCTCACGGCGCTCTTGATGCCGTTCACGTATTCGATCGCGAACGGCGTGGCCTTCGGCTTCATCTCGTATGCGGGCCTGAAGCTGCTGACGGGCCGCGCCCGCCAGGTGCGCCCGATCGTCTGGATCATCGCGGCGGTGTTCCTGTTCCGCTATTTCTACCTCGGCTCGGAGTAAGCGCATCCAGCCTTTGCGCGCGGACGCCACGGCGGCGTTCGCCCGATGCACAAACGGGCGGCTTGCAGTGTGGACTGCGGGCCGCCCGTTTTCATTGATGCGCTGCATCACGCGCTGCGGCCACGATCCGGCGCAAGCCAGGTCAAGTATTCCGGCCGCGCAGACGCCCGGTGCGCTGCGACGTCCTTATCATACGGATACCTCACGCTATCGACGCTAACGCCGCACAAAAAGGAACCGCCCCGTGGCCACGTACCCCGCCTCCGCAGAACGCTACTCGAAGCCCGCGATCTTCTTTCATTGGGTCATCTTTCTGCTCGTCGCGCTCGCCTATCTCGCCATTGAAGTGCGCGGCCCCAAAGGTACCGACAGCCGCGTGTTCTGGAACAACGTGCATTACTGGGCTGGCACGCTCGTGCTCGTGCTCGCCGTGCTGCGGCTCTTGTGGCGCATGTGGCAGGGCTCGCCGCAGGACATCGACTCGAACCGCGTGCTCACGTTCCTCTCGCGGCTCGCGCATCTGGCGCTTTACGTGTTCATCTTCGTGCAGCCGCTGCTCGGCATCCTGACGATCAATACCGGCGGCAAGCCGGTCACGCTCGCGGGCATCGACCTGCAGATCATGCTGGTGGGCGCCGACCCGCTCGCGCGCAAGGTCATCAAGGACGCGCACGAGCTCATCGGCAATGCGTTCTACTGGATCATCGGCATCCACGCGCTCGCGGCCATCGGGCACCATCTGGTGTTCCGCGACAATACGCTGCGGCGCATGACCTGAGCCGGGCTCGCGCGCCAGGCTCGACGCACGCCTGGCGTGAGCCAAACGAAAACGCCCCGCGGCCTCAGGCAGGCCGCGGGGCGATCTCAAGCTACCCGTGACAAATCAGCAATAAGCCGCTCAGGACGCCACGGCATGCGCCTGCACGAAGCGCACATAGCCGCTGCGCAGCGTGAGGCACTGCGCGCGCGTTTCGGAAAGCAGCCGGCGCGCGACCGCCTCGATGCGCTCGCGATGGTGATCGAATGCGTCGAGCATGTCCTCGGCACGGGTCGATGCCGCGCCGAAATGGTCCTCGAGCGCCGCCGCCGTGATCGTACATTCCACCCGCTCTCCATCGATCATTGCCGGAAACGCCAAGGTCAGGTCGGGTCCCGAGTATTCGGGCACCTCGTTCGGAAACAGGATCTGCATGGAAGTGGCCTTAGGTTGAGAGTGAGCGGGCCGCGCCTTTCGATGCTCCTCCACGACATACGCGCGGTTTAAAAACCGACCGCCGCAAGTGTCGCTACGCTCGACACGATTGCGGCGGCCGTCTGGATTCACTTTAGGACACTTCCGGCTAGCTGCAAGCCCGACTTTGTCACACGCACGAAAAGATCTTCGTATCCGGCATTTTTCAGCGTTCTGCGAACTGGCCGTTGCGCGCGCAAACAGATACTCCCGCACCCGGCATGGCGCACTGCAACATTGCATGCGCCGGCCGCACGCACGGACGGCGCAACAGGCATCCAGCCTGGCGGACCCGAATGCGCGAACTCACGACTCGCGATGCTGGCGATGCTCGATTTCGATGTCCTTCGGGTGCACCGTGAGCATCGCCACGAACGCGACGATGCCGCTCGACACGATCACCATGCCGTAGAGCACGACTTGTTGCTCGTCGAAGAGCAGACCGTGAATCGCGACCGCGAGCCCACCCAGCGCAACAAAGACGGCGAGTGCCGCCACCAGGATCCTCAATTCGCCTTGGACCATGACGGCCCTCCGCAAGGAGCCGCGGCGGCGCCAACGACCCCGTCATACCCAGTGCGCCGCCGCCGGGACGCCACACGCGTGCGCCCCTGTCTTCATCCTGGCATTCGCGCGCGCAAAGGCAAGCCGCACATTGAGCGCACGATCACGCACGCAGCGCGCACGCGGCGGCGCCCCATGCGCCACTGTCCCCAAACGGGCGGATTGGCCCGGAATCGCCCGGATGTGGCGCGCGCCGACCTTCCTGTACCATGGCCCGTCAGATATCGCTGCCGGAGCGCGGCCACCGCGCACCGCCATGCTGCGGTGCCGCGAAGCGCCAGCGCAGCGTCAAACAAGATTGGAGACACGCGTGACCCGACACCCCTCCGCCACCGTCAAGCCACCCGAAGCGGCCCGCGCGGACATGATCGCCCAGGCGCATGCGCGCTCGCGCGCCATCGGCTTGCGCGTCTCCGAGGCGCCGGATTTCCAGCCGCTCGGCCGCACCGATCTGCGCGGTCTGATCGACGTGAATCACACGCTCTACGCCGAGGCGCGGCCCGTGATGGATGCGCTGCACGCGCAGATCGTCGATACGGAGAGCATGGTGCTGCTCACCGACCGCAACGGCGTGATCCTGCACAGCCTCGGCGACACCGACTTCGTCGAGAAAGCGCGGCGCGTGGCGCTGCGTCCCGGCGTCTCGTGGGCCGAGCGCGACCGCGGCACGAATGCGATCGGCACGGCGCTCGTCGACGGCCAGCCCACCACCATCCACGCGGGCGAGCACTTCCTGCACGCGAACCACATCCTCACCTGCTCATGCGCGCCGATTGCCGATCCGTGGGGCCGCACGCTGGGCGCGCTCGACGTGAGCGGTGAATCGCACGGCTTTCACAAGCACACGCTCGCGCTCGTGCGCATGTCGGCGCAGATGATCGAGAACCATCTGTTCAACACCGAATTCGCCGAGGCCATCCGCCTGCAGTTCCATGCGCGCGCGGAGTTCATCGGTACGCTGTACGAAGGACTGGCCGCGTTCGCCGCGGACGGCACTCTGCTGTGCGCCAACCGCAGCGCGCTGTTCCAGTTCGGTTCCACACTCGCTGCGCTGCAGCAGCGCGGCTTCGAAGCGCTGTTCGGGCAGCCGTTTCCGGCCTTCATGCAGCAGCTCATGCGTGCGCGCGGGGAATTCGTCTCACTCACGCTGCCGAGCGGTGTGCGCGTGCTTGCGCGCGGCACGCCGGGCGCGGCGGTCGTGGGCGCGCAGCCGGCCTGGCCCGAACGCGCCGCCCGCGAGCGCGAGAAAGACCCGGTGGGCGCCGCCCCAACGGCGAGTACGCGCGCACCCACGGCCGCCTGGCAACCCACGCTCGCCGACCTCGACACCGGCGACGCGCGCGTGGCCGGCGTGCTCGAGCGCGTCGCACGCGTGCGCGGACGCGACATCCCCGTGCTCGTGCTCGGCCGCACCGGCACCGGCAAGGAATGGCTCGCGCGGGCGCTGCATCAGGATTCGCCGCGCCGCGACGCGCCGTTCGTCGCGCTCAATTGCGCGGCGCTACCCGATACGCTGATCGAAGCCGAGTTGTTCGGCTACGAGGACGGCGCGTTTACGGGCGCCAAGCGCCGCGGCAGCGCCGGCAAGATCGTGCAGGCGCACGGCGGCACGCTCTTTCTCGACGAGATCGGCGACATGCCGCTCGCCCAGCAAGTGCGGCTCATGCGCGTGCTGCAAGAGCGCGCCGTCGTGCCGCTCGGCGGGGCGCGCGCGGTGCCGGTCGACTTGCGCATCGTCTGCGCGACGCACCGCGACCTGCGCGCGATGATTGCCGAAGGCAGCTTCCGCGAAGACCTGTACTACCGCATCAACGGGCTCGCGGTCACGCTGCCGCCGCTGGCCGAGCGCACCGATCTCGACGCGCTCGTGGTGCGCGTGCTGGCCTATGTGCGGCGTGAAATCCACGACGCGCCCACGAGAATCACGCCCGAGGTGCGCGAATACTTCGGGCGCTGCCGCTGGCCCGGCAATCTGCGTCAGCTCGCGAACGTTTTGCGCACCGCCGCGATCATGGCCGAAGGCGAGAACGCCATCGACGTCGTGCATCTGCCCGAGGATCTCGCGCACGACTGCGCACCGGCTGAAAGTGACGATGGTATCGAAGCCCGCGACACCGCTGCCCCGCAGACGCCCGTCGCCCCGTGCGCGCCTAAGGAAAGCGCTCACGCCTCGCGCCCGGCCCGTCTTTCGGACTGGCAGGCGCGCCTGATCGACGACGCGCTCGCGCGCCACGACGGCAACGTCTCGGCGGCGGCACGCGAGCTGGGTCTGGCGCGCAACACGGTGTATCGGCATCTGCGGCGACGTTGAGGTGCGCCGCGCCGCCGGATGCGTACCGCCAGGTTAAGCTTCGCGTAAAACGCATCTCGCACGCGCATCATGGCCTCCGCCCAGGAACTCCACCGCTACCGGCGCAATCTTGCCGACGAACTCGACAGCGCCGCCGTCTACGACACGCTCAGCGCAGTCGAGAAGGACGTGGACCGGCGCCAGATCTTCGCCGAACTCGCGGCGTCGGAGCGTGAGCACGCCCAGGTGTGGCACGACAAGCTCGCCGCCAACGGCGTGCGCGTGCGGCCGCACCGGCGCAGCGCGAAGACGCGCCTGTTGCAGACACTCACGCGTTTCTTCGGCCCCTCGCTCGTGCTGCCCACCGTGGCCGCCGCCGAGTACGCGGACCGCGACCGCTACGCGCACGAACCCGGTGCGGAGAAGCTCTCGGCGCAGGAGCAGCAGCACGCCGCCATCGTGCAGTCGATCGTGGCGAGCAAGCGCGCGCACGGCCAGTCGAAGGGCGCGCAGATCGCCGGCGCCGAGTCGTGGCACAAGGGCGCGACCTCGGGCAACGACCTGCGCGCGGCCGTGCTCGGCGCCAATGACGGGCTGGTCTCGAACTTCTGCCTGATCATGGGCGTGGCCGGCGCCGGCAGCGGCAACCGTGCGATCCTGCTGACCGGCCTCGCCGGGCTCATCGCGGGCGCGTGCTCGATGGCGCTCGGCGAATGGCTCTCGGTGACCAACGCGCGCGAGCTCGCGCGCACGCAGCTCGCCAAGGAAGCCGACGAGCTCGAGCACACGCCGGACGCCGAACGCCACGAGCTCGCGCTCATCTACCAGGCGAAGGGCATCGACGCCGACGAAGCCCGCCGCGTGGCCGCGCAGATCATGCGCGACAAGGACGAGGCGCTCGCCACGCTCGCGCGCGAAGAGCTAGGCATCGATCCGAAAGAGCTGGGCGGCAATCCGTGGACGGCCGCGGCCGTGTCGTTCTGCCTGTTTGCGCTGGGCGCGGTGTTTCCCACAGCGGCCTTCCTGTGGGCGCACGGCACGGCGGCCATCGTGCAATGCGTCGCGCTGAGCACGCTGGGTCTCGCAGCCGTCGGCGTATTCACGTCGCTGTTTAACGGACGCAGCGCGGCGTTCTCGGCGTTCCGGCAGATCACCATCGGCCTCGCCGCTGCCGCGTTCACCGCGGGTGCGGGCCACCTGCTTGGAGTATCGGTTTCATGAATGTCGACGAAGCCCGCCAGCGCGCGGCCAATGCAACCCGCGAGAGCGGCAACAGCGGCGAGCGTGTCAACGTGCCCGAGGCCAGCGCTGCGGACGGCCCATCGGTGCCATCGGTGCCATCGGTGCCGTCGGTGCCGTCGGTGCCATCGGTGCCATCGGTGCCATCGGTGCCATCGGTGCCATCGGTGCCATCGGTGCCATCGGTGCCATCGGTGCCATCGGTGCCGTCGGTGCCGTCGGTGCCGTCGGTGCAATCGGTGCAATCGCCACCATCGGTGCCGCTCGTGCGCGTGGAGCCGCTTGGCCGCACGTTCGAAGCGCCGCCTGAACTCACGCTGCTCGAGGCGGCCGGATTTGCCGGCATCCGCCTGCCGCGCCTGTGCCGCAACGGCACGTGCCGCACCTGTCTATGCCGCGTCGTGAGCGGCGAGGCGAGCTTCACGATCGAATGGCCGGGGCTGTCGCGCGAAGAAAAGGCCGAAGGGTATGTGCTGACGTGCGTCGCGGTGGCACGCACGGATCTCGTGCTCGACGTGCCCGACGCGGAGCTTTTATAGCCCGCGCTGGCGCCCGTCCCAAACGACAAGAAAGCAACCGGCCCGCGACTTCACATCGCGGGCCGATTGCCTTTTGTGGTGCCGGGGTGTCAAGCGTCCCGGTGAACGGCGTTATTCGCCGCCGAAATACACCGACTGCGGACCCTTGCGGGCGGCTTCGGAGACGTACATCCCGCCGGCCATCGACGACGAGTTGCTCACGCCGCCGTACGAGCTGTCGCCCTGGGTCACGGGCGCGTTCACGGCCGTCGTGGCGACGTTCTGATTGCGCTGGGTCTGCTGGAACTCGATGAGCTGGGCGCGCACCTGGTCGCGCGTGAGGCCCTGGTCGGACTGGGCGAAAGCGGCCAGCGGCGCGGCACAGGCGGTAGCAATGACAACGGCTTGAATGATCGACTTCATGACGGTTACCTCCAGAATTGTTCGAATCGCCTGGCATGGTGCATCGCGTCGCGCACCGCAGGCGTCGATTGGATTCTAGGCAAGCGCGGGCTCCGGATATATGGCGATCACGGTGAATTCCAGTTGCGAATATCGCAATAATTCGCGTCCGGCAACTCCACCGCAGTGGCTGGCCACATTTCTCGCCCAAATCGCACCACGCACGATTTTTTTCGCACCAACTGCACTCATTACCCGCTCGGCTGTTATGCCATCGTCAGGGCGAGCGGTATTTGAAGGGGTCAGTACCGCGGTGCTTTGCGTTGTCCGCCTTGCTCGCTTCGTCCGGCGGACTCACCATCACGATGCTGGCCGTGCCGTTCTCCATCAGGTTCACCGTCGCACTTGCCCCGCCCTCCTGATAATTCGCGATGGTCGCCAGACAGATCTGCACCAGCGCCGAACTCACACCCGTGTTGCCAATCCGGCGGCCGATGTCGTAACCCTCCTTGACTTCGCCGATATCGATGCCTTGTGCGTTTCCATGCAACGCCTGTGTCAGTGGAATGATCCATTCCCGGCTGAGCGTCGTGTCATAGAACACGCGGGTGGGTTTCGCGCCTGCCGGCAACGTCGCCATGGCGTCCTTCCAGCCCACCTGCAACATCTTGACCTGATCCGCCCGCTTGAGCTGCTTGCCCTGATCGTCCGTCAGTTTGATATTCACCGGGCGATGCAGATAGCCAAGCAACGGCGCTTCATCGAATTCCTCGAGCTGCCAGTTTGCCCATCGCACAGGCAGGAACGGACTCGGCTTGAAATCGCCCGGACCCTTGTTATCGATCTGCTTCCAGAGTTCGGGCAGCTTCGATATCCACCAGTCGGTTTTCATTGTGCTGATGCCATTTATTTGACCTGCAGCCTTATTCACCTCGTCCTGATATTTATCGTCCTCAGCCCAATAGAAATTCCATAGCTTGATGATGTCATATTGCGTCTTGGTCTTGTCGATGTCGCCGGGAACCGGGACCGCATAGGGACGCACGAGACGGTCCACGCGATCCGTGCGGGCAACCAGCAGCCCTCCCATGCTGTCCGGCACCGGTGGTATAAACGCGCCCGGCGGATCTTTGGGCATACCGGGCGTATGCAGTCCCCAGCGGTACTGCATCCCGTCCTGGCTCACGATCAGCGCAGCGGGCACATCGGGGTGTTTGTCGAAAAAATCGAAAAGCTCCGTTAGCGCCGGCGCTGCGCTGCTGATGTTGTGGTCATCGATCCACAAAAACTCCGTAACCCCCAGTCCTGCATTCTGTCGTGCTGCTGAGATTTCGAAAGCAGCTCGGTACGGACTGTCTTTATCCTTCGGGGGGCCCAGAATGATCACCGGCACAGGCCAGTGGTCAACAGCTTCGCCTGCTACGTACCGGAAAGCGGCACTCGTATCGACTGTAGAAAAAATTTTTCTTTGATCCGGATTTTTTCCGTACTCCTTGGGATCAGGTTCCCGAGACAGGATTGATGCGTAATTGTCGGCCTT